>NZ_CP047650.1:2602035-3252544 GCF_009906855.1 Xylophilus rhododendri | reverse complement strand
GACCGAGCTGCCCCTCAGCCTGCCCCTGGCCGCACAGGGCGGCAACAGGGCGGCCGGCATGCCCACCCGGCGCACCGTCTGGGTGGAACTGTGGGCCGACGAACGTTTCCTGCGCCTGGTGCCGGTGGTCTTCGATGTGCATCTCTACGGCACCGGCCTGCTGGCTGCCCGCGACCTGGGCGCGGGCGAAGAACTGGCGCCTGATCCCGCCGCCGCCGGCCAGGCAGCCGTGCATGAAGTGGAGTGGTCCGGCCGCATGTCGGCCCCCCTGCCCGCGGCCCTGCGGCCGGACACCGCAGCGCTGCGCCTGCGCAGGCCCGTGGCCGCCGGCCGCCCCCTCACCCAGTCGGACGTCGAAGCCGTGCCGGCCGTCCGCCAGGGCAGCTTCGTCCGGCTGCTGACCGGCCAGGGCCCGGTCGCGCTGGAAAGCCGCGCGGAAGTGCTGGACGACGCAGCCCCCGGCCAGGCCGTGCGGGTGCGCCTGCCCGGCGCCGCGACCTCCCTCAAGGCCCGCGTGACCGGCCCCGGCGCCGTGGAGCTGGCCGAATGAAACAGCAGCGCACCGCAGCCGCCCTGCTGCTGGCCGCCATGGCCTGCCAGCCCGGCGGCGCCTGGGCGGAAAGCCTGTTCCGCGAAGACGGCTACCGCGCGCTGGCAGGCGACCACAAGGCATGGCGTGTCGGCGACCTGTTGACAGTGCAGGTCTACGAGCAGTCCTCCGCCTCCAGCAGCACCGACACCAGCACCGAGCGCAACAACGGCCTGAACCTGGGCATCGCCTCGGTCGTCTCCGGCCGCCAGCGCGGCGGCAGCATAGCCCAGGGCGGCAATTTCGCCGGCGGCGGCTCCACCCAGCGCGCGAGCAAGCTGCTGGCCACGCTGAGTGTCAGCGTGCGCGAGGTGCTGCCCAACGGCGACCTGACGGTTTCGGGGCGCCAGCAGCTCACCGTCAACCAGGAACACCGCATGGTCGACCTCACCGGCCGGGTGCGGCCGCAGGACATCTCCGGCGACAACGTGGTGCTGTCCACCCGCCTGGCCGACGCCCGCATCGACTACCTGGGCGAGGGCGATCTGAGCGAACGCCAGCGCCGGTCCTGGTGGCGCGCGGCGCTGGACTGGCTCGGACTGTGAGGCGGACCATGGGCACCACCGTCTCCCCCTTCACCCCCGCCACCCGCCGTCATCCACCGCGCCTGCTGCCAGGCCTGGCACTCGCCGTCCTGTCCTGCCTGATCGCCTGCACGGCCCTGGCCGCACCCGCGGCCGGCGCCACCCGTGTGAAGGACCTCGGCAAGCTCCAGGGGTGGCGCGACAACGCCCTGGTCGGCTGGGGCATCGTCACCGGCTTGGCCGGCACCGGCGACTCGCCCGGCAACGCCGCCACCCGGCAGGCGCTGGCCAATGTGTTCTCGCAGTTCAATCTCGCGATTCCCGCCGCGCAGATCCAGAGCCGCAACGTGGCGGTGGTGATGATCGCCGCCAGCCTGCCGCCCTTCAGCCGCGAGGGCGACACGCTGGACATCACCGTCACCTCGGCCGGCGATGCCCGCAGCCTGCTGGGCGGCAGCCTGCTGCTGGCCCCGCTCAAGGCGGCCGACGGCCACACCTATGCGCTGGCGGAAGGGCCGCTGTCGGTGGGCGGCTACCGCTACGACGCCAACGGCAACGTGGTGCAGAAGAACCATCCCACCGTCGGCTCGGTCCCCGGCGGCGCCAAGGTGGAGAAGGGCCTGCAGTCCGCAGTGCTGGCAGAAGACGGCCGGCTGACCTTCGTGCTGGCCAACCCCGACTACACCACCGCCGCCCGCATCGCCTCGGCCATCAATGCCCAGCCCGGCCTGGGCAGCGCACGGGCGCGCGACGCCGAGGCCATCGACATCGAGGTGCCGGCCGACCAGCGCGCCCAGCCCGTCGGCTTCATCGCCCGCATCGAAGGCCTGCTGGTCGAGCCCGACGGCCATGCCCGGGTGGTCATCAACGAACGCACCGGCACGGTGGTGGCCGGCGGCGAGGTGCGCATCTCCCCGGTGGCCGTGTCGCAGGGGGATCTGCGGATTTCCATCGCCACCGTCAACAGCGTGTCGCAGCCGGGCGCGGCCTGGGGCGCGGCCGCCGGCGGGCGCACCGCCCTCGTCGCCAATTCCACCGTCGATGTCAACGAACAAGCCGGCGGCGCATTCCTGCCGCCCGGCAGCAGCACCGTGGCCGACCTGGTGCAGTCGCTGGCCCGGCTCAAGACCAACACCCGCGACGTGATTTCCATCCTGCGCGCCATCAAGGCCGCGGGTGCCCTGCATGCCGACCTGATCGTGCAGTAGCACTGTCCGGCCCCTTTTCCCGAACCGCTGAAACGATCCATGAACGAAGCCATCGCAAGCCTGGACACCCGCCTCGCGGTCCTGGCCCTGGACGCCGCCGAACTGCGCCAGCAGGCCATCGCCGCCAACATCGCCAACGCCGGCACGCCGGGCTACCGCCCGCTGGCCGTGAGCTTCGAGGACCAGCTCGGCAACGGCCTGCAGGCCGGGCGCGACACCGGCGCGGCCGACCTTGCCGGCATCGCCCCGCGCCTGGTGCCGGCCCTACCCGCAGGCATCGCAGGCCTGGCCGGCGCTGTCCCGGTCCAGCTCGACCGCGAGGCCGCCGCCCTGGCGCAGAACGCCGTGCACTACCAGGCCCTGGTCAAGGCGCTGTCCCATCACTACGCGCTGCTTTCCACCGCCGTCGGCGACGGCAGGAAGTGAAGCCGGAGACCTCTTCATGCCCTATTCCCAAACCTTCGCCATCAGCGCCGCCGGCATGGACCTGGAGCGCACCCGCATCGAGGTCGCGACCCTGAACCTCGCCAACCTGCACACCATCCAGATGCCCGACGGCAGCCGCTTCGAGCCGCTGCAGGTGTCGGCACGCAGCGTGGCGCCGGCACCGCAGCCGGGCTTCGCCAGCCGGATCGCCGACGGGCTGGACGAGTGGCCGTCGATGCAGTCCGCATTCCCCTTGCCGCAAGCCGCCGTGCTGCCGGCCGGCACCGCGCCCCGGCGTGTCCATGAACCCGCCAACCCGTTCGCCGACGCCCAGGGTTTCGTCAGCTATCCGGGCACGGACACCGCCCGCGAAATGCTCACCATGATGGACGCCCTGCGCGCCTACGAGGCCAATGTGGTGGCCATGAACACCGCCAAGGTGCTGGCGCTCAAGGCCCTGGAGATCGGAGGCTCGGCATGAGCATCGACGCGCTCCAGGCGATCGCGGAAGTTGCGCCAGTCGCGCAGCTTGCCCCGGCCGCGATGCCCGCATGGACGGCCGCGACCGCCGCCAGCCCCGGCGGCACCGGCTTCGGCGCCCTGGTGGCCCAGGGCATCGCGTCGGTCGACCAGGACCTGGCCGCCTCCGCCGCGGAGCTGCAGTCCCTGGCCAGCGGCCAGGCGGGCAGCCTGCACCGAACCATGGCGAAGCTGGAGGAGACCCGGCTGTCCTTCCAGCTCTTCATGCAGGTGCGCAACCGGGTGCTGGAGGCCTACCAGGAGGTCATGAAGATGCAGGTCTGAGCCGCCGACGCCCCTGCCACTGTCGCCGCCCCTTCTTTCCTTCGTGCCCCGCGGGCACCGCCGAAGCGTCTCAAGAAAATGATCGATCGTCTGCGTCAATCCGTCGCACGCCAGCTCGGCCCCCGGGCCTGGACCGGCCTGTGGGTCGGCACCGTGCTCATCCTGGCCGGCGCCACCGCCCTGGGCGCCTGGCTGCTGCGGCCGGACTACCAGGTGCTGTTCGCCGACCTGACGGCCCAGGACATGTCCGCCATGGCCGCCGAACTCGACCGCCAGAAGCTCCCCTACCGGCTGGAGCCCGGCGAGCAGGGCGGCGGCACCCTCCTGGTCGAAGCGCAGGACGTGCTGCGCACCCGCATGAAGCTGATGGGCCGCGAGCTGCCGCTGCACGGCGCGGTCGGCTTCGAACTCTTCAACGGCGGCGACATCGGCATGACCGAGTTCACCCAGAAGATCAACTACCAGCGGGCGCTGCAGGGTGAACTCACCCGCACCATCCTGTCGCTGGCGGAGGTGCGCGACGCGCGGGTGCTGCTGGCGCTGCCGGAGCAGGGCCTGTTCAAGCAGGCCGCCAGCAAAGCCAAGGCATCGGTCACCCTGACCCTGCGCAACGGCGCCGCGCTGCGGCCGCAGCAGATCGCCGGCATCCAGCGCCTGGTGGCGGCCGCGGTGCCGGGCATCGCCACCGCCGACGTCACCCTGGTGGACCAGGCCGGCGTGGCGCTCACCCGTTCGCCGGGCGAGGGCGACACCGAAAGCGGCGGCGGCCGGCTCGACCTGCAGAAGGAAACCGAGGCCTATCTCGCCCGCAAGGCCACCGCCGTGCTGGAGCATGCGCTGGGCGCGGGCCAGGCGCTGGCCAGCGTGGACGTGAGCCTGGACCTGGACCGCATCCAGAGCAGCACCGAGGAGATCATCGGCGCGCCCGCCAGGCCCGGCGGCGCCGCCACCGGCGTGGTGCTGCGCGAACGCGAGACCAGCCGCGACACCGCGCCGCCCCTGGCCGCCGCCGGCTCCGATCCCGCCGCCAGTGGCGGCAGTTCGCAGCGCGAAGTGGAATACGCCGTGGGCCGCCGCGTGGAACAGGTGGTGCGCCAGCCCGGCTCCATCCGCCGCCTGCAGGTGGCCGTGGTGGTGCGCCAGCCGCTGACCGAGGTACAGGCCGGGCATCTGCGCCAGATCGTGGCCGCCAGCACGGGCGCCAACACCGAACGCGGCGACACGGTGGTGGTGCAGACCCTGGCCGCCTTCGCCGCCGAAGCGCCGGCCGCCGCCCCGGCGACCGGACCGATATCGGCCCCGGTCGCCGAGGCCGCGGCGCCACCGCGGCGGGACCCGGCCCTGCCGCCCTACGGCCTGCGCCTGCTCGTGGCCGCCATCGCGCTGATCGCCGCCCTGCTGCTCTGGCTGGGGCTGCGGCGGCCGCAAGCGCAGCCCGCCGAACCAGCCGCCATGACACCCGAGCAGCGCCAGGCCGCGCTCGAACAGCTGCGCGGCTGGCTGCGACAGGGCCCGGCGCCCGGCACGGCTTCGGCCCATGCAGAGGGGGCGCCGTGATGCAGGACGGCAGCTTCGCCCGCGCAGTCGAAGCGGTTGCGGTGGCCGAACGCCGCGCCGCGCTGCTGCTGCACGCGGCCGGCGATGCGGACCGCCGCTGGCTGCTGGCCCGGCTGGACACCCCACAACAGACCCGGCTGCAGGCACTGCTGCAAGAGTTGCGGCAGCTGCGGCTGGCGCGCGACCCGTCCCTGCTCCAGGCCGTGCTGGACCGGCCCGCCATCACCGACAGCTCGGCCAGCCCGCCCCAGGACAGCCGCGCCGTGCTCCAGGCGGCGGACACCGCCACCCTGGTGCGGCTGCTGCGGCGCGAGCCCGCCATGCTGCTGGTGCATCTGCTGTCGCTGCATCCCTGGCCGTGGCGCGATGCATTGCTGGCGCAGCTGGCCACCTGCAGCGCGGCCGGCGCCGCCGCCAGGGCCTGGCTGTCCCGCCACCCCATGCCCGCGCCGCTGCCGCCGGCCCTGGCCCGGTCCCTCATCGACACCCTGGCCCAGGCGGTGCTGCGCATTGGACGGGAAACGGAGCTTGCCCCGGCCCCCGCCCGTCCGCGCCGCTGGTGGCCAGCCGGCCGGCGCAGCGTCAGCCGCAGGGAGCACGCATGAACCGCCGCTCCCCCACCGTCGTGAAAACACACGCGCCGCGCGGCGAAGCACGCCTGCTGATGACACCGGCCGCGGCCCGCGCCATCCGCACGGCCGCCGCACGCGAGACCGCGCCGCCCCTGCATGCAGCGTCCCATCCGAGGACCGCCCCGCCGTCCGAACACCACCATGCCTTGTTTGAACAAGCCCGCGAACAAGCGGTCCGCGCCGGCCATGCCGAAGGCCTGCGGCAGGGCCTGGCCGAGGCCCGCGCCCAGGGCGAACAGCAAGCCCGCCAGGCAGGGCAGGCCCTGCAAGCGGCACAGCAGAGCTGCGAACAACACAAGACCCGCCTGCAGACCCTGCTGCAAGCCCTGCCCCAGGCCCTGGCCGAAGCCCGCGAACACTGCCTGCTCGGCCTGGAGGAAACGATGGCCGCCCTGGTCCAGCAGGCCGTCTGCGTGCTGCTGGGCGACAAACTCGCCGCCGCCGGCGCCCCGGCCGCCGTGCGCCAGGCCCTGCGGACCTGGGCGCAGCAGGACCGCGAGAACACCGCCGTCACGGTCTTCGTGCATCCACAGGACCACGAAGCCCTGGCCGCCGACCCGGAACTGCAAGCCTGGCTGCAGGACCGCGGCAGCGCCGCCATCGCCTGGCGGGCCGATGCGCGTGTGGCCCTCGGCGGCTGCCTGATCCGCAGCGCCGCCGGCACCGTGGACGCGCGCCTGGAAACCCAGCTCGCCGCCCTCTCGCAGCTGCTGCGCCAGGCCGACCACCACCCCCCTCAACCCGCACCCGACGGAACGCCACCGCATGACCACATCCCTGCCTGAAAACCGCCTGCGCCGCTGGGCCGGCAACCGCTGCACACGGCTCACCCCGCCCGCCCTGCTGCGCCAGTTCGGCACGGTACGCACCCTGCGCGGCCTGGCCATCGAGGCCGAAGGACCGGCCTGCGCCGTCGGTGAACTCTGCGCGATATGGCCCCTGGGCTCCCCCTGGCCGGACGGGCGGGACACGGCCGGCCCGCCATGCGCGGGCGCGCACGCCGGGGACGGCGCCGCCACCCTGGCCGAGGTCGTCGGCGTGCGCGCCGGCCTGGTCACGCTGATGCCCTTCGGTGCGGTGCAGGGCCTGGCGCCGGGCTGCACCGTGCAGGCGCTCGGCGCCAGCGGCGGCGTGCGGGTGGGCGATGGCTTGCTCGGCCGGGTGATCGATGCCTTCGGCGCGCCGCTCGACGGCCTTGCGGCGCCGCGCACCGACCGCCTGGTGCCGCTGCACGCCGCGCCGCAGAACCCGATGCAGCGCCCGCGCATCGCCAGCGTGCTGGAGACCGGCGTGCGCGCCATCGACGGCCTGCTCACCCTGGGCCGCGGCCAGCGGGTCGGCATCTTCGCCGGCTCCGGTGTCGGCAAGAGCACCCTGCTCGGCATGATCGCCCGCCATGTGCAGGCCGATGTGAACGTGATCGCGCTGATCGGCGAGCGTGGCCGCGAGGTGCGCGAATTCATCGACCGGCAACTCGGCCCCGAAGGCCTGGCGCGTTCGGTGGTGGTGGTGGCATCGGCCGACCAGCCGGCGCTGGCGCGCATCCGCGCGGCGCATGCCGCCGTGGCCATCGCCGAGCATTTCCGCGCCCTGGGCCGCCATGTGGTGCTGACCATGGACTCGGTCACCCGCCTGGCCATGGCGCGGCGGGAGGTGGGCCTGGCCGCCGGCGAGCCGCCCACCGCACGCGGCTACACCCCCTCGGTCTTCGCCGAGCTGCCCGCCCTGTGCGAGCGCTGCGGCACCGCGCCATCGGGCGGCAGCATCACCGCGCTGTTCACCGTGCTGGTGGAAGGCGACGATTTCAACGAGCCGATCTCGGACACGCTGCGCGCCGTGCTCGACGGCCACATCGTGCTGTCGCGCCAGCTGGCGCAGCGCGGCCAGTACCCCGCGGTCGATGTGCTGCAGAGCGCCAGCCGGGTGCTGGGCGACATCGTCGGGCCGCATGAACGCGCCCTGCTGCAGCACGCCGTCCGGGTGCTGGCCCTGCTGGAACGCAACCGCCAGGCCGTGGAGCTCGGCCTCTATGAAAGAGGCAGCAATCCCGAGCTCGATCACGCCCTGGCCCACGAAGCACCCCTGCGCGAATGGCTGCGCCAAACCGAAGGCGGCATGCCGCGCGCGCAGGCGATGCAAGGGCTCCAGGACTGGCACGCCGCCTGGAGCCCCACCCCCACCCCCATCCCACAAGGAGCAACAGCATGAACCACACCATTCCCAAGAGCGGTGAAATCCGCGGTTTCCGCTACGCACTGGAGCTGCTGCAAGGCTGCACCGCAGCGGAGCTCAACACGCTGCAGTCGCGCCTGGCGCAGCTGCGCGCCGAACTCGAGCGCCTCGAAGCGGACCAGCGGGCGGCGCAGCAGGAAGCCGCCGCGCAGCAGGCGGTGCTGACGCCGGCCGCCGGCCAGCCGATCGATCCCGCGCGCCAGCTCCAGGCCCGCCAGTGGTTCGACCAGGAGCGTGAGCAGTCCAGCCAGCGGCAGACCCAGGCCGCCGCGCTGCGCCAGCAGATCAAGCAGGTGCTGGTCGACTGCCTGCGCCATCAGCAGAAGGCCGATGTGCTGGATGCGCACCGCGCCGAAGCCCTGGCCGAGTTCCTGATCAACGCCCTGCAAGGCGAGGCCCGGCAGTCCGACCAGGACTGGCTCGCCCGCCTGTGCCTGCCGGACGAGGAAGACCCGGCGTGAACACGCTGCCGCTCCTGCCGGACGCCGGTCCACAGGCCGCGAGCGCGCAGGCCCGTCGGCTCGCGAGCGGTCCCATCGGCCGCCTGAGCGCCCATGACGAGCAGGCCTGGCACCGCATGTTCGAGCGCGCCCGCAGGGAGGACCACGCCGGCTGGCTCGCCACCTCGGTCGCCAGTGCGGCCGCGCCCTTTCCGGCCCCGCCACGGCCCGGGCCTGCCGCGCCGCCGCCGCAGCCAACGCGGATGCGGAGCGGCCTGCCGCCCGCGCCCCCGCCCGCCATGCAGGCAGCGGCATCGACGCATGCCGTCACCCGACCGGCCGACCGCGCCCCGCCGTCGCGAGACGCGGCGCCAGGAGCGGCCGCCACCGGGCGCCCCTCCAGCGCCGCTCCGGACCACGACGGCCCTGTCCATGCCCCGGCCACCCGGACCTCTGGCGACGCCCCCGAAGACACCGGGTGGAGCCGCCGCATGAGCGAGACGCCCGCCGCCACCGGCACGGCAGCACCCGTGCGCGTGCCAGCGCAGCCGCCAGCGCCCATGCCGGCTCAGGCATTACTCGAAACCCGGCCACCCACAGCCCTGCCAGGGCAGCCGCCAAGCCCATCCGTGGACGCCGCCATCGCGCCTCAGCCCGGCCTCCCGCCGGACGCCGCCCCGTGCGCAGCCCCACCCGCGCCAACCTCGCCCACTGCCCTCCAAGCCATCGCCCGCACGCCGGTGCCGGACACCGACGAAGCAGCGGCCGAGCCCCCCGCCACCGCCCGCCGCTTCGATCCGCCGACCGGCACCCCGGAGCCCCTGCGCCTGTCGGCCCACTGGACCGCACAAGGCGTCCGCATCTGGCTGGGCGCAGACGCCCGGGCCCTGCCCTCGCTCCCTTCGGTGCAGGCCGCCATCGGCCCCTGGCTGCGGCTTCACGGCCAGCAGCTGCTGTCCCTGATGTGCAACGGCCGCCCCGTCCGGCCGGCGCATGCCATGCACGGCGCCATTCCCGAGTTTTCTTCCCACCCGCCCCTCATCCCCAGGGAGACCCCATGAGCATCAACACCGCGGCCGTGAGCAGCAGCCACGCCAATTCGGCCATCAGCCTGCAGGACTTCCTGCAGGTGCTGATGACCCAGCTCACCTATCAGGATCCGCTCAAGCCCATGGACAACCAGGAGTTCATGGCGCAGATCGCCCAGTTCACCACCCTGGAGCAGACCCAGCAGGTCAACACCAATGTGCAGAGCCTGCTGGCCAACCAGGCGGCGCAGCAGTCGGTCGGCCTGCTGGGCCGCACCGTCACCGTCACCACCGCCGAAGGCACGGCCACCGGCACGGTGCAGGGCATCGACATGGCGGGCAGCGCGCCGCTGCTGTCGATCGCCACCGACGCCGGCACCTTGCGGGACGTGGCCCTGTCCCGCATCACCACCGTGACCACCGCCGTGCCATGAGGACCCAACCGTGATCGATTCCATCTTCGTCGCCCAGACCGGGCTGCGCGGCTACGAGCAGGGCCTGCGCACCATCTCCCACAACACGGCCAACCTCAACACCCCAGGCTTTCGGAGTTCGACCACCGTCTTCGCCGACATGCTCGCGCCCCATGGCACTGCTGCCGCCGGCGGCAGCACCGCCAGCACTGCCGGCCTGGGCCTGCGCACCGTCGGCACCCGGCTGCAGCTGAGCGCCGGCGAGCTGCAGAGCACCGGCAACAGCCTGGACCTGGCGGTCGACGGCCAGGGCTTCTTCGTGGTGCGCGACGCCGCCGGCCAGCTGCGCTACACCCGCGATGGCCAGTTCCGTTTCGACGACAGCGGCAGCCTGGTCAACGGCAGCGGCGAGAAGGTCATGGCCTTCGATGCCAGCGGTGTGCTGGGCGAGGTATCGCTGGCCACGCTGCGCGCCAGCCCGGCGCAGGCCACCGCCAACGTCACCTTCGCCGGCAACCTGCTGTCCACCAGCACCGGCGCCAGCGTGTCCGCCATCGAGGTGATCGACAGCGCCGGTAGCACCCACACCCTCAGCCTGGCCCTGGCGCCCCAGACCGGCAGCCCCGGCAGCTGGACGGCCACCCTCAGCGAGGGCGGCAACACCGTCGGCACCGCCACCCTGAGCTTCACCGACGGCCTGCCCAGCGGCACCACCCGGCTGGCCTACGCCTACTCGCCCGCGGGCGCCAGCGCCATGGCGCTCACGCTGGACTTCTCCAGCGGCGTCAGCTCCAACAACACCGGCACCAGCTCCACAGTGGCCGTGTCCGGCCAGGACGGCCACGGCGCGGGCACCCTGGTGGGCGAGAGCTTCGACAGCGCCGGCGTGCTGCAGCTGGTGTATTCGAACGGACAGACGGTCAAGGGCCGCCAGCTGGCCGTGGCCACCTTCGATTCGGTCGATGACATCGAGGCCCTGGGCAACAACGAATACGGCGCCCGGCCGGGCTCGCACTGGCGGCTGGGCGTGGCCGGCGGCGGCGGCTTCGGCAGCGTGCAGTCGGGCGCGGTGGAGATGTCCAACGTCGACCTGTCGCAGGAGTTCAGCAACCTGGTGATCATGCAGCGCGGCTACCAGGCCTGCTCCCAGATCGTCTCCACCGCCGGCGAGATGATCGGCTCGCTGTTCGGGATGATGGGCGCGTGATGCCAGCGCCTTCGGAGCATGGGCCCGCCACGCTGGCCTGCCTGCGCGGCGCCGATCGTGCGGCATTGGCCGGGGGTTTCCTCGACGCGACGGCTGCATGGTCGGCGGACTGGCTGCCCGCGGGCGCACCCGCGGCGAGCGGCGTGCGCTGCGAGACGGGCGCGGATGCCGGCTTCCACCACCCGGCCCGGGCCCTGTGCGCGTGGCAGGCGCAGCAAGGCTTCTGGTGGTGCCTGCAGGACCACGACGGCCGCACGGCCGACCCGCTGGAGCGGCTGCAGGCGCGGCTCATGACCTTGCCGGACAGCCCCGGCCTGGCCGCCGTCCGCGCGCCCCAGGACTCGATCGCCCATGGGCTGCTGCACCAGGCCTGGGACGCCCTGTGCGCCGCCCTCGCCGGATTGCAGGCTGCGGTGCCGGGGCTCGCCGGCTTCCGCACACCGGCCGAAGCCCTGCGGCCCTGGTCGGGTGCGGCCGTGCTGTCCGCCGACTGGCTGGGCGGCCGCCTGATGCTGCTGCTGGACATGCGTGGCCTGCCCGCGCCCGCAGCCGGGCATCGCCCCCGGCAGCCCGCGCCGCAGCCCGTGCTGCAGGCGGCCGGCGGCGCGGCGCTGCAGCTGCAGGTGGCGCTGCAGCCGCTGGAAATCGCCATCGGCGCCCTGAGCGCACTGCAGCCCGGCGACGTGCTGCGCAGCACGCATTCCCTGGAAACCCCGGTGCAGCTGCTGATGCAGGGCCGCCCCTGCACCCCGCACGGCGCGGCCGCCGTCGGCCAGGCCTTCCTCGGCCGCCTGCGCGGCCACCGGGCGGTGGAAATCCTGGGCGCCGCGCCGCCGGCCTGAACCCCGGCGCCGATCCGCTCCCCGCCTCTTTCGCAAAACAAGACCATGCACTCCGAAGACACCCATCCCGACACGCCGCATCTGGTGCAGCCCCTGGCCTTCACCGAAATCGACCACCAGCCCGAAACCGACGCCCGCCCCGCCTTCCCCGGACTGGCGCACGGCGCGGCCCAGCCCGCCAACCCGCTGCACGGCGTGCGCACCCAGCTCACGGTGCAGCTGGGCACGGTCGCCATCTCCATCGGCGAGCTGATCACCGCGCGCGAGCAGCAGGTGCTGCGCATGGACCAGCCGATCGAAGAGCCGGTCGATGTCCTGCTCGAAGGCCAGCTGGTCGCGCGCGGCGTGCTGGTGGCGGTGGACGACTGCTTCGGCGTGCGCATCACCGAGCTGCCCCGGCCGCTGGCGGTCTGAGCACCGGCCATCCATCCGCCAGGAGCAGACCCACATGCCCAGCGCATCCACCGGCAGCGCCGAACCGCTGCCCTCCTCCATCCCAGTGCGCCGCGAGGAGCCCGAGGGCACACCCACCATCGCCGCCGCGGTGCTGCTGGTGCTGGTGCTGATCGCAGCCGTCGCGCTGCAGCGGCACTGGCTGCGCCAACGCAAGGCGCCGCCCGCGGCCAGGGCGCAGACGACGCACGGCGGCACACTGCGCCGCCTGTTCGCGCCGGTGCTCGCCGCGCCGGAGTTCAGCGTCCGTTCCTCCAGACGCCTCACGCCGCGCGCCAGCCTGCACCTGGTGGAATGGCGCGGCCGCCAGCTGCTGCTGGGCTGCACCGATGCCGGCATCGCCGTGCTGGACCGCCAGCCCGCGCCCGCCTCCGCGCCGGATGCCCTGCCCGACAGCCCACCCGACAGCCCGGAGCCGGCCAAGCCATGAAGCGCCCAGCCCTCGCCCATCGCGCCGCAGCCATCGGCGCCCTGACGGCACTGGCGGCACTCGCCTGCTGCGGCGCCCGCGCCGCCACGGCCGCATCGGCCTTCCCCCACGGCGGCCTGGCCAGCGGCGAAACCACCCAGGCCCTGCGCATCGTGCTCGGCCTGACCCTGCTGGCCGTGCTGCCGGCGCTGCTGGTCTGCGTCACCTCCTTCCTGCGCACCATCATCGTTCTCTCGATGCTGCGCCATGCGCTGGGCATGCAGGAGACGCCGCCCAACACCGTGCTGCTGGGCCTGGCCCTGTTCCTCACGCTGTTCACCATGTCCCCGGTGCTGCAGAAGCTCAACCAGGACGCCTTCACCCCCTTCATGAACGGCAGGCAGACGGTGGAGCAGGCCTACGAACGCGGCAGCGCGCCGCTGCGCGACTTCATGTTCCGCCAGACCCGCGAGCAGGACCTGGCGCTGATGGTGGAACTCTCCAAGGCGCCGCAGCCCCGCAGCCCGGACGACATCGGCAACCTGCAGCTGATCCCCGCCTTCATGCTGTCGGAGCTGCGCGCCGCCTTCCAGATCGGCTTCGTAGTGTTCCTGCCCTTCCTGCTGATCGACCTGATCGTCGCCAGCATCCTCATGGCGCTGGGCATGATGATGATGCCGCCGGCCACCATCAGCCTGCCGCTGAAGATCCTGATGTTCATCCTGATGGACGGCTGGGGCCTGCTGCTGAAGGCCCTGGTCGGCTCGTTCCACTGAATGCGGCACGGCCATGGTCAGCGCCCTGGTGACAGCGCCCTACGGCGCACCCGAACTCGGCCCGGCCGCGGCTCGGCAGAGCCTCAGCAGCGCCGAGGAAACCGCCGCCCAGCAACGCCAGCTGCAACGCGACATCGAAGCCGGACTCTGGCGCCGCCACATCGAACAGCAGGACGCCGAGGCGCGCGAAAGAATCATCATGCTGCACCTGCCCTACGCCCGGGTCATCGCCACCGGCCTCTTCTGCCGGCACGGCTACCACGGGATCGAATTCGCCGAATACCTGCAGCTGGCCACCCTGGGCCTGATCGAGGCGGTGGACCGCTACGACCCCACCCGCGGCGCCCAGTTCCGCACCTACGCCCACCGGCGCATGCAGGGCACCATCCACGACGGCCTGGAACACATCAGCGAGCAGCAGGAGCAGCTCGCGCTCAAACGCCGCCTCGTCGCCGAACGCATCGCCGCCGCCAAGGCCGCCCTTCCAGCCGGCAAACTCCACGACGGACCGGCGCTGATGGAGGACATGGCCGAAGTCGCCGTCGGCCTGATGCTGGGATTCATGCTGGACGGCACCGGCATGTACCAGGACGACACCGCCGGCATACCCGACGGCGGCTACCGGGCGCTGTGCTTCAAGCAGGAACGCCAGCGTGTGCTGGACCTGCTCGGCCAGCTCACGCAGCGCGAGCAAAGCGTGATCCGGCTGCACTACCTGCAAGGCCTTCCATTCGAATCCATCGCCCGCTCCCTGGCCCTCACCAAGGGCCGCATCAGCCAGCTGCATGAACAGGCCCTGCGCAAACTGCGCCTGCTGCTGGGCGCATGAAGAAAGCCATCCATGAACACCCACACTGCATTCCCCAGCCCATCCCCCGCACCATCCGCCGCTCCATCCCCGGCCGCCCGGCTGGCCCTGCTCTGCCGCTTCCTCGTCACCGACCCGGACAACCAGGCCCTGCGCAAGGAGGTCTTCCACGCCGCCCTGGCCGAGGGCAATGCCACGCTGGCCCGCGAGCAGATCGAATGGTCCCGCCCGCGCTGCGCCGCCGACCCGGCCTGGCGCCACAACACCGCCTTGCTCGCCATGCAGCAAGGCGACTGGGAGGACGCACGAAGCCTGCTGCAAGCCCTGGTCACCGATGCACCGGCCCACGGCCAGAACAGCCAGGGCAGCCAGGACACCACCACCCTCAGCTACCACCTGGCCTACACCCACCATGCGCTGGGCGACCATGCCGGCGCACTGGAGCGCATCGCCGCGCTGCGCCCCGGCAGCAGCGGCAGCCTGCCGCAGGCCTTCTCGCTGCAGCTGCGCGCCCTGCACCAGCTGCACCGGCTCGACGAGGCCTGGCAGGCCATCGGCAAGGCCGACCCATCCTGCTGGACCGCCGACGCCCTGGGCGCCGCCAGCCTGCTGGCGCTGGACCTGGAGAAGTTCGAGGTGGCCGGCGAGCTGGCATCACGCGCGCTGGCCCGCGACCCGACCCAGTGGGAAGCCTGCGTCGCCCAGGGCACCTTGCTGGTCGAGCAGGAACAGCCCGACGCCGCCCTGCAGATGCTGCTGCCGGCCACGCAGCGCCATGACCAGGACGGCCGGAGCTGGTCCGCCACCGGCCTGGCCCATATGCTGGCCGGCCGCCTGGACCTGGCCCACCAGGCCCTGACCCGCGCCGTCGCCCTGATGCCGCAGCACATCGGCACCCGGCTCGCCCTGGCATGGACCGAGATCGCGCAGGGCCGCCTGCCGGCCGCCGAAGCAGCCTTCGCGGCGGCGATTTCGCTGGACCGCAACTTCGCCGAAAGCCACGGCGGGCTGGCCGCCGCGCAGGCGCTGCAGGGCAAGGTGACCGAGGCGCAGGCCAGCATCCGGCTGGCCCAGGGGCTGGACCCGCAGGGACCGTCGGCGCTGTATGCCCAGGCGGTGCTGTCGGGGGAGATGCGGGATCCGGTGCGTTTGCGGGAGTTGGCGCGGAGGGTGATGGGGCAGCAGACGAATCGCCGTCATGACGACTCCTCGTCCGACGATTCCGAGGAAGGGCAGACATGACGCTTGGCTCCGTCATATCGCGCCTGTTGGCCATCGCCTGCGGTATGAATCCCTCAGGGGTTTGAACAGGCCTCAACTCTTGAAACGCGCCTTCGGCAAACAGCGAAGGCAGCAGCTATGAAAGCGCGTTGCTCCACACCATGAAGTAGGGAAATCTGCGCGATTCACTTTGGCATTGCACCTGCGCAGGGCTGAGGATGCATCCCGCAAAAAACAGGCCATCGAAGTGGCCCTCAATCTCTGCTCATGGCTGCACTTTTGAAAGCTGGCTGGCAATCGAGCCGGCGGCACCTCCAAAATTTCTGCGCCATTCAGTTCGCGGCGTCCTTCAGGGCAGCTGCTTTCCACTGCGAGAAGTTCGTGAAGGAATAGCTTCGTCCCGAGTCATCGAGCACAAGCATTAACACCTTTGGGTCACCAGAGAGGTCATCACCATCAAAACAGGCCACATCCCCACGGCCGTCATCGACCTTGGCAAACGGAATCAGGTTCCGCCCATCATGTTGTCTAGCTGAATAGGCAAGCTTGCCAGCCCTGGAATTCGCATCAATGAACCACCAAGGCCCCAAGTCAGGATGCTTCCCAGTAGCGGCGAAATCTTTGATCTCGGCGGGAAATTCAAACCCTTGGGGCAATTGTTCGGCTGCGTAAAGTTCAAACTTGGCCATCATCTTCCTCCTCAATACTTCACGACCGGGTCATAGATAGACCCATAGGGAAATCGTACAGACCACCCAGGGTTCATTCCAGGAAACGTCGCGTTCTGAATGGGCTTGTTGATGCGCAGGAGTGCCGCGTCACCCCATGTATTTGGAACGTTGCCCCCTTTCGATCAGCGATAGCTGTCTCGCCGGATCGGTGATTGCTTCATCAAAACCGCGCACATTGGCTTCCACGTCAATGCCAGCTCGGCGGGCTGCAAGAACACGCGTGTTGTCAATGGACGCGAGCGTGCCGTCCGGCATCGCCACAACGTCAATGGGCTTTCCGATCCAGCCTTCCGTCGACATGTTTTTTACCAGGGTGTCCAAGTTGTATTCCGCGCCCGCCTTGGCGAATGAAACCGAACTTTGAGTGAAGCTGACCGCAGCGGGGTCAAGGGTGCGAAGACCAAGCGTCAAATCGGAGGCAGGGTTCAGGCCGGTCTTGCCAACTCTCAAAATATCGTCAGCAACCTGCGCAGCCTTGCCAACGTCGCCAACACCGATGTGCCCAGCCAGGAACAACATGGTGGCCTTGGCTCCGCCCGCAACGAAGGACTCGCCAGGCATGATTCCTTGCAACGCCTTGCCCGGCTCTGAGTAGTCCAGCCAGTCTGCCGGGGCCCCAAGCACACCCGTCAGCTTTGGGGTTGGCGGCGGAGCGGCAGGATACCCAGAAGTGGGGATCATCCCGGCCAAGAATGCCGGATTACTGCCACCGTCTGACCAGTGCGCGGCAACCGTCTGCCCATCTGAACCAATCGATGCAGAAACCCAGTGATACGGGCTGCTCGGCAGCGATATGCCGACAGCGCTTCCCAACGCAACCGGAGTGGATGTAGCGCTCCGAACCTCGGCAAACATGCTTCGGCCGTCATGGATGGCTTAAGACGCAGTCCCCAGCAGTGGAGATCTGGACATTGCTCACGATGCCCTGCTCATTACGGGCTACATACAGGTCATCCTGCACGTCAAATCCATTGAGCCCCATGCCGCTGCTGGCCGCGCCGTGGGCTGCTCGTGCAGCTATGCGCCCTGACTCGCCTGGTGTAGTTTGTGCGCAATGTTTCTAGCCTCGTGAAGCGACAGGTCGAACACTCCACAAACTAGGGCGATGCACTCGAAGTTCTTGTAGCCATCTACCAGTGCCTTAACGAACACATCTTCGGCGGACGCCCCTGCATTCTTCATTGCGACATAGGGCGTCGGGTCTTGCTTCAATTCAGTCATTGTCCGATGACCTCCGATTTGCGCAGCGTGGGAACCTGCTTTTTAAAGCCAAATGCGTCGATTGTCGCTTCGGGTCTTGTCGATGGTTGACGGCCAAGCTCACCTGCCAACTTCCCGGCATGGCTTAGGTAATCGATACCCCTTCACGGCTACAAAAAGCTGCTTTCCGCCACCCAATCGATGACGTTATCAGGACAAGCTAGCTCGAATTCACTTGGACGCGAAACCTCTTTCAAGATAGGTGGGCCGATCATCAAGCCGACTCAGGATGCCCACTCTATAATTTCGGGGAATAGACCCTCTTGCCATTCGCGTTTGAGCTTGGCGGCGGCACGAATGAATAGGCGCCCATGGTTGTCATTCAACACCGGCTTTAGCAGCGTAATCTCGCCAGAGTTTTTGCTAACCTCTAAGGAGCCAACACTCCCCACCATTGACCAAAACGGATATACAGCAGACACTTCATTTTCAACCTGCTTTTCGAGCTTTACATAGAAGGTCATGATTACTCCAATATCGAAGTCCTGCCCGACCGGATTGCAGCGTCGCAAGCAGTTCTATAGTTGGTCTGAAAGATCGATTCGAACTTTACCTCGAAGCGTTCGTGCTGTGAAAAGTAAAGGTGGTCTTGGACAAATTCGTGTTGAAACAGGCTCTACCAGGAATTAACCATATCAGGGTCAGCATCAAAGCGCCGCACTCCACCATCCAGACTCACAGCTTGGTGGAGCGCTGCGGCGCCGAGGGTCGAGCCGATGCTAATCGGAATGGCGTGCCGACCTCGGCGCTGACGCCCACGCTGATGGTCCTGTGCAACGATGAGATTCCCAACGGCTTGACGAGGGCGTTCGTCTTTTAGACCCCGCCAACTTTACTCATATTTTCGTGCGCAAATCATGCGCGTTGAAAAACAACCCCGTCGAATATGGATAGACCGCCTTGGGGATATATAAGGCACTCTGTATCAGCAACGCGTATTTCAGGGAACTCCGCTATCAGTTCAGCTACGGCTAACTCACAAAATTCTTTTTCGTCTTCATGCACTTTCCCGTCGATAAAGTATCAAACTACCAACTTGGCCGAGGCTTCTTCCCACGCTACGCAGACGCCAGCGACCCGTGGGCTAAGGTTGCTCTTGGCAATGAGCGCAGCCGTTCTTTCAAGTACAGACTTTTCCACCGCGATCGCACTGAATAGGAGAGTTTTGGAGCCGCCGATATGGAACTCCAAAAACTACGCAGATTGGCTGGCACTCGAATGCCAGTTCGGCAGGACTGCAAGCACACACGTGTTTTCAATGAGTTTGTTTTTTAAGCTGTTTTTTCGCTCTGAATCGCCTCATCATTAACAACCAAACTGTTGAGAGATATTTCATGAATTCCCCCCGGGTAAGCAATTGCCAAGCTAACCTGCCAAGTTCCGGACATTGCTTGACTTATCGAAAAACCCAGTACCGGCACGGGCGCATGCTCGCCGCTGATGCTTGACACCTTCACACTCGATCCGAAGAAGCGTTCGATCTCACTCCGCCGCGAGAACGTTTTTAATAACAAAGGCCCTGTAAGAATGGTTTGACCACTTTTAGCGAGCATCACATCCTTCACGATCATAAGTTCCATAATTTACTTCCTTAACGATGCTGAATGTAGAGTGAGGCCTTGACATCCCTAATTTTCACGGGGCCGCCGGGCACACTCTGCAGCCGGGTAATAGCATCCCGCAAGAGGGTAAACCTTTCAGTCGAAGTAAGGTCCGGACCAAAGCGAGCGGCGCGAATACTGGCTTGCGCTTCTTCTAAATACAAAAGGTCCTGCGTATATCCCGCCATTCCGGCTTCCATGTGCCCCACCAATTCGTGTGCCAAGGTAGCGTTGATGCTGACACGTGAATTTGCTGTCAAGGTTCCCACGGCTAGATTCCCCGGAACAACGTCTGAACCGATATTAAGTATTCGCTCGCCGAAGATGTTTCCATAAGCCGTATTCAAATTTCGGTCATCAACCCATCTAACGGTTACATCGTCCATATTGAATTTGGATAGATAACTTTGGATTTGCGCCCGCTGTTCTAGCATCAGCGGAACTTCTCCACGCAAGCCTTCCGAGGACACGTTGTAAAACGCGCCTATTTTTTCGGAGTTTCCAATTCTCAGCAAATTGTCGGCGACCTGCGCAGCCTTGCCAACGTCGCCAACACCGATGTGCCCAGCCAGGAACAACATGGTGGCCTTGGCTCCGCCCGCCACGAAGGACTCGCCAGGCATGATTCCTTGCAACGCCTTGCCCGGCTCTGAGTAGTCCAGCCAGTCTGCCGCGGCCCCAAGCACACCCGTCAGCCTTGGGGTTGGCGGCGGAGCGGCAGGATACCCAGAAGTGGGGATCATCCCGGCCAAGAATGCCGGATTACTGCCATCGTCTGACCAGTGCGCGGCAACCGTCTGCCCATCTGAGCCAATCGATGCAGAAACCCAGTGATACGGGCTGCTCGGCAGCGGTGTGCCGACAGCGCTGCCCATTGCAACCGGAGTGGATATCGCGCTCCGGACCTCCGCAAACATGCTTCGGCCGTCATTGATGGCTGCAGATGCGTCGTCCCCAGCAGTGGATATCTGCACATTGCTCACGATGCCCAGCCCATTGCGGGCTACATACAGGTCATCCTGTACGTCAGACCCATTGAGTCCCGTGCCGCTGCCAGCCACGCCGCTATTGACATCACCCAAACCCAATCCGCCCGCGCCAGGCATCAGACCCATGCCCTGGCCCGATGCATCGGATGCGCTCGCCAGGCTGTACGGGCTCATGTCCGAGCCGCTACTCGCAGTGGCCGCCAGGCGGCTACCCAGCACATTCCCAAACGCATCCACAGCGACTTGCGTGATCGACACCCTGCCGCCATGCATCACAGCCGTTGTGGCGGACGCGGCCGTTGCAGACAAGGAACTCTTGATCCAGTCAAAGCTGGTCGATGCGTTGTAGTGCAAGGCCGAGTTCACGCCGGCCCCCACGGCGGCACCTGCAGCGGATGCCGCGACCTGCATCCAGCTGAAGTCTTTCTGCAGTCCCAGCGCTACGGAGATGCCCTGCGCGATAGTATTGGTCGCTGCTTGCGCGATGAAGGCATCGGCAGCAGTGCTGCCCGTGTTGATGACAGCACCCGCGCCCTGCGTGAACTGCGCGCCTATTCCTGCTGTGATGTCTGCAATGGCGACGCTGTTCCAGCTGATTCCATGCTGCACGCCGGTGATGTTGCCGACCACCTGACCAATCAGGTTGCCTGCAATAGGTCCCAGATACACCGTCGCCACCACGGCGACCACCACCGTGATGATCCTGCCCACACCCCCGCACCCACCACCACCGCTCGGGTGGTTGCCCAGCGGGATCGGCAGGTTCACCGGACTCGTCGAGCCCACCACACGGCTCGGGTCGTAGGGACTGAAGGTGCCGGCGCTGTTGTGCGTGCCCGCGATCTGGGTCGGGATGGTGAGGCTGGCGCCAATCCTGAGATCGCTGTCGCCTTCCAGCCCGTTGGCCAGGGCGATCTGGTACCAGAGGTCGGCATCGCCGTAGGCCGCCTGGGCGATGCTTCGGAGGGTGTCGCCGCCGCGGACCGTGTACTGCACGGTGCTGGCCTCCGGGTAACTCGCCGTGACCGGCTTGTAGCCAAGGTTGAAGTCGGCTTGCGAGACGAAGTTCAGGTTGCCGTTGCCCGCGCTCGGGTTGTGCGGATCGACGCCTGCGCCATACACCCCGAGGACCTCGCCATTGACCACCAACTGGCGCAGGTAGGTGCCGTTCTGCACGTTGAGCAGGACCACGCCATTGGCATCGGTGTAGATCTGCCGGTTGCCCTGCGCACTGCTGCTGTCGTTGATGCTGGCGAGGAAGCCGTCGGCGTCGTAGTACTGGCTGACCCGCGCTTCCTGGTGGTTGCCGGAGTTCGCGTTGCGGCTGAAGGTGTGCTGGAAGGCCTGCCGGTAGCCCTCGGCCCGCTCCAGGCCGGTGACGGTGTCGGTGACGATGGTGCCCTCGTCCGGGATGACCTGCACGCTGCGGCTGTAGATCAGGTTGCCGGCGGGGTCGTAGCCGGTGCTGCTGTCGGTGCGGGTGACCGTCTGGTAGGTCGGCACGCCGGACTCGTCGTGGCCGGTGAGGACCTGCTCGGTGGTGTCTATGCCGTGGGAGAAGGCGGTGTCGCGGACACGCAAGGCGTCGTTCCTGGCCTTGGTTTCATCGACAGTGCGCTGCCACAGCAGGCGGCCGGCGGGGTCGTAGATGTTGTCGGCGGTGCTGGTGCCGCGGTCGTAGTCGCTGAGGGTGACGAAGTTCTCGGCGTCCTGGGTGCGGGTCTCGTCGCCGAAGGCGTCGTAGCGGTGTTCGACGGTGTCGCCGTCGGCGTGGATCTCGGTGAGGACGTGATCGCCGGCATTCCACACCTGGGCGGCTGGTACGGCCGTTGGTGTCGGGCTGGATTTGCTGGGCGAGCTGGGTGTCGGCGAAGCGGGTCAAGATTCAGGAGTCTTTGATCCTAATGTTGGGCGGACACATCCCACGAATATTGGGAGTCAACGTACAACCCGTTATCCCAGACCATAATATTTAGTTCGACTCCATTTTTCGATAGCCAGCTGAACATGTATTTTTTTTGTAAATCTTCAGCTTTTAATGCTAGCTCGTAGTCTGTCAGCATGCCGGAGGGGCTGGCACGCTCTTTCAAATCAACAGGTTGAATCCCTAATTTTTCGCAATTATCCTTACATAGATTGATCATTAAATTCGTTGCGCGCGCATGGGCTACCTTTCGATTTAGACCTTGGCGATCATAAGCTGCTAGCAAATACCAGACAAAAGCCATCACAACAAGCAAAACAGGCATCACAACAATCAATCGCCATGCCCAACAAATACATTTAATTAACATTTCTTTTTTAATCATTGCCGTTATTTTCCTGGTTTTGGCGTCGAGCCTATGAACTCAATTTTAAATGGCGTCCCCCGAGTGAAAAAATTCAGCGGACTGCCGTTGCCAAATTTTCCGCCAATAAATCGATTCATCATGTCTCCGCCAGCAGTCGCAACATTACGCAAAAACTCCCCTGATTGACTATGGCTTTCAAAATCGTAGTTGTCGCGGAGAAGCAACCCGCCCTTGCCGTCTGGATTCGCTGTAACACTACCGTAAACATAACGATCTTCCAAGGCGGCGCCGCGCATGCCTCCACCCCAAGACGCTGTTAGTGACGTTTGTGGTTTGCCACGTGTATTAATTTGAGCCTGTAGGACGGCGTCAATTTTTTCTGGCTCTATATAGTTCAAGTTTACCGTGTCGCCACGAACTTTAACCAACTCGCCGTTCCCCTGCATAAAATGGGTTGCAGCAGCATTCAGCGACAAACGATCGGGCACATAAAAGCTGCCTCCGTCAAATATCCACCCGTAGCGTTCCTCCATTAATTTCTGGTGAATGCTTTGGCTTTCTGTCTTGTCGTTGGAATTCTGAGTGACGCCTGCATGGACACTGTGACCGGTACTCAATAGCGGATCAATATTATTGAAATTATTTAAGGATGGAAACTGGGAGTTAGAGTAAGAAACCGGTTCGAAATCGAAAATAGTTGACCTTGCTGCTCTAGCAGTATTTTCCTGGACAATTGCGGCCATAGCCAAATTCGTTTCGTTCGCGTTGTCAAGATCAATATGGAGTTCTTGACCCGGCTG
The DNA here is from genome assembly GCF_009906855.1 of Xylophilus rhododendri. Taxonomy (NCBI): domain Bacteria; kingdom Pseudomonadati; phylum Pseudomonadota; class Betaproteobacteria; order Burkholderiales; genus Xylophilus; species Xylophilus rhododendri. Next base: position 3,229,303 of record NZ_CP047650.1, on the reverse strand, counting down.
CACCATCGACACGCCTTTATGGCTGAGTTGAACCTGCCCAGTACTCAGCAAATACCCGTATGCTGCAAGCCGCTGCGCTTGGTCAAGCCCTATTTCCGCCAACGCAGCGAGTGGCCCCTGCCCCATACCCACGAAGGCTGTGCGACGACTGCCGTTGTAATTGTCGCTGGCGATATCGCTGCCGTTGCGAGAATCATACATAAAGTCAAACGCCTCGCTGCCGGTCACGTTGGGCGAATCAATAACGTCATGTGTTATCCCAGATTTCAGTCCGGAAAAACGATCGTTGACCACTGAAAAATTACCGGTAGTGTCCTCTCCGCTGAAGTTGTCGTTCAACACCAAGAGCGCGCTTAAAGAGTCACCGCGAGCAATACTTTTGGAACTCTGGGTGTTGACTTCGGCCAACCCATTAGCCAGCACATTTCCAAACGCATCCACCGCAACTTGCGTAATCGATACCCTGCCACCGTGCATCACAGCCGTGGTGGCCGACGCAGCCGTAGCCGACAACGAACGATTGACCCAATCGAAGTCGGTCATTGGGTTGTTGCTCATGGCTGAGTTGAGTCCCGCGCCAACGCCAGCCCCCGCAGCAGATGCGGCCACCTGGGTCCAGCTGAAGCTCTTCTGCGCACCCAGGGCTACTGCGGCGCCCTGGATCAGCATGCTGGCCGCGGCTTGCCGGGCCATCGCCGTCGTGATCGGCCCGCCCGCGGCCGGTATCAGCTCGGCTACGCTCTGCCCCACCCCGGCACTGATCGCGCTGAGCGCGACGGCCTGCCAGCTGAAGCCGTCCTGTACCCCGGTGAGATTGCCAACCACTTGGCTCGCAATCGAGCCGGCTGCAGCTGCGATGGCGGCGCTGGCTGCGGCTGTGGCGGCAAAGCCCGTTTCCAGCGTGAACGCCAGGTATTCCGCGGTGGCACCCACGGTGATGTACGTCGCCACCACGGCGACCACCACCGTGATGATCTTGCCCACACCCCCGCACCCACCACCACCGCTCGGGTGGTTGCCCAGCGGGATCGGCAGGTTCACCGGACTCGTCGAGCCCACCACACGGCTCGGGTCGTAGGGACTGAAGGTGCCGGCGCTGTTGTGCGTGCCGGCGATCTGCGTCGGGATGGTGAGGCTGGCGCCGATCCTTAGATCGCTGTCGCCCTCCAGCCCGTTGGCCAGGGCGATCTGGTACCAGAGGTCGGCATCTCCGTAGGCCGACTGGGCGATGCTTCGGAGGGTGTCGCCGCCGCGGACCGTGTACTGCCCGGTGCTGGTTTCGGGATAGCTTGCCGTGACCGGTTTGTAGCCAAGGTTGAAGTCGGCTTGCGAGACGAAGTTCAGGTTGCCGTTGCCCGCGCTCGGGTTGTGCGGGTCGACGCCTGCGCCATACACCCCGAGAACCTCGCCGTTGACCACCAACTGGCGCAGGTACGTGCCGTTCTGCACGTTGAGCAGAACCACGCCATTGGCATCGGTGTAGATCTGCCGGTTGCCCTGCGCACTGCTGCTGTCGGTGATGCTGCTCAGGAACCCGTCGGCGTCGTAGTACTGGCTGACCCGCGCCTCCTGGTGGTTGCCGGAGTTCGCGTTGCGGCTGAAGGTGTGCTGGAAGGCCTGCCGGTAGCCCTCGGCCCGCTCCAGGCCGGTGACGGTGTCGGTGACGATGGTGCCCTCGTCCGGGATGACCTGCACGCTGCGGCTGTAGATCAGGTTGCCGGCGGGGTCGTAGCCGGTGCTGCTGTCGGTGCGGGTGACCGTCTGGTAGGTCGGCACGCCGGACTCGTCGTGGCCGGTGAGGACCTGCTCGGTGATGTCGACGGCGTGCACGAACCAGGTGTCGCGGGTGCGCGCGGCGTCGGGGATGGGCCTGGTCTCGTCGACGGTGCGCTGCCACTCCAGACGGCCGGCGGGGTCGTAGCGGTTCTGCAGGGTGCTGGTGCCGACGGTGCCGGGGTTGGCGATGGCCAGGGCGGCGAGGTAGGCGGCCGGCACGGTGCCGCCGGGGCCGCTCTGCGCCAGGCGGCCGGCGTTGTCGTAGTAGCGCCTGTCGATGAAGACGGCCTGCGAACGGCCCAGCGGGATCGGTTCGATGCCGCTGACGGAGATCGCCCGGCCGGACTCGTCGAGGGTGGTGAACACATCGGCATAGGCCTCGACCGCCACGCCCGACAGGCGGTTGGCGCTGTCGTAGCCGTAGTAATGGGTGACGGGGCCCGCGTAGGCCTGGTAGCCGGTAAAGCCGACCGGGCCCACCGGGGTGCCGGACTCGTCCACATGCTGGGCGTACTGCGCCACCACCCGCTGGCCCCAGGAGGTGTCCTGGATGCGGTTGCCGTTGTGGTCGTAGGCCAGGATGTGGCCGCGGTTGACGGTGATGTTGGCCAGGTTCTGCGCGTTGCCGTCGACTGCGCCGTCCGAGAGGATCTGCCGGTTCATGGCGTCGTAGGCGAACCAGGCGGCCTGGCCGCCGCCGGGGTAGCCGGTGGACTGGAAGATCTTGTTGCCGACGGCGTCGTAGGCCATGGCGATGTTCACGCCGTCGAAGCTGCTCACGCGCGACAGCCGGCCCAGGCTGTCGTAGGCGAGTGCCTGGCCCTGGTAGCCGCCGCCGCCCTGCATCACCTGTTCGTAGGTGTGGCGGCCGGCGCTGTCGTATTCGTAGTAGGTGTGGCGGTCGGTGCCAGCGTCGTCGATGCGCACGAGCTGGCCGGCGGCGTCGTAGGTGTAGGCGATGGACTCGCCGCGGCTGCTGCCCTGGGCGATGAGTTCTCTTGCGCTGTCGTACAGGAACCAGTAGCCGGCGCCGCCGATGTCGGTGTGGCTCTGCAGCTGGCCGAAGTCGTCATAGGCCCAGGTGGCGATGGCGCCGTTGGGGTCCTGGGTGGCGGCGAGGCGGTCGTGCAGGTCGTAGGCGTTGCGGGTCGTAAAACCGTCGGCGTCGATGGTGGCGGCGAGGTTGCCGCGGGCGTCGTAGCGGTACTGGGTGAGGGCGCCTTCGCCGTCGACCTGCAGCGTGCGGTGGCCGGCCGCGTCGTAGGCGAAGAGCTGCCAGCTGCTGTTGCCGGTCTGCTGGAGCTGGGGGGCGCCGGCACCGTCGACGACGACCTGGAAGCGGCCGTCGCCGACATGTTCGCGGTAGGTGAGCCGGCCCATGCGGTCGTAGTCGCTGAGGGTGACGAAGTTCTCGGCGTCCTGGGTGCGGGTCTCGTCGCCGAAGGCGTCGTAGCTGTGCTGGACGACGCCGCCGTCGGCGTGTACTTCGGCCAGCAGGTGGTTCGTGGCATCCCAGACCTGGCGGCTGATGTGGCCGTTGGCGTCGTTGAGCGCGACCTGCCGGCCCAGCGCGTCGTAGACGAGGATGGTGAGGGGGCTGGCCGCGGAGATGTTGCCGTCGGCGTCGGGCTGGACCTGGCGGACGAGCTGGTTGGCGGCGTTGTAGGCGAAGCGGGTGAGGATGCGGGCGTCGCGCGGGTCGCTCTGGCTGAGGGTGTTGCCCCAGCGGTCGAAGGTTCTGAAGGTGGTGGGGCGGTAGGTCTCGGTGTGCTGGGGGTTGGCGCGGGCGGCTTCACGCTGGACGAGGGCGCGGCCGAGGGCGTCGAGTTCGAAGTCGGTGCGGCGCAGGCCGTTGTGGCCCTGGGCGTCGACGCTTCCCGCATCGCCGAAGGAGCGCAGCAGGTCGAGGCTGCCGGCGCTGGTGATCTGCGCGGTCTGGCGGCCCAGCAGGTCGTACAGCATCACCGTGGTCTGGCCGTCGCCCGCGTTGCTGCGCCAGAGGTGGCCGGCGTTGTCGTACTGGAAGAACTCGCTGAAGGACGCCGCACTGCCCTCGGCCCAGGTGCCGCGGGCGGTGAGTTCGCCGAAGGCGTTCCAGAGCAGGCCGGTGAGCTGGCGGCCCGGTGCGCCGCCGATGGTGCTGGCCGAACTCGGGGTGATGACGGCGGTCTGGCGGCCGAGGGCGTCGTAGCGGTATTCGGTGTAGCGCAGCAGGCCAGCGTCGTTCTGCCACTGCAGTATGAGCTGGCCGCGGGTGTCGTAGGCGCGGTACTGGTGCTGGCCGTCGGGGGTGGTGAGGTCGGTGAGGTGGCCCAGGCGGTCGTAGGTGTAGTGGGTCTCGTGGTCGACGATGGAGCCGTCGAAGCTCGATCCGAAGGTGTTGGCGGTTTGCGGAAAGGCGAAGTAGGCTGGGTCCGCGCCGGTGGCGGGGGCGTGGCGCTGGTAGCCCTGCAGGTCGGCTTGTTCGGCGCCGGCGGCGTATTCGATCTGGCGGATGACCTGGCCGAGGCTGTCGCGGGTGTATTCGGTGAGGGGGATGAAGGCGCGGCCGTTGACGACGGTGGCGGGGCCGGCGGTGGCGCGGATGTAGCCGAAGGCGTCGTAGTAGGTGAAGGTGACCTGGTCGAGCGGGTCGGCGACGGAGGTCTGGCGGCCGAGCAGGTCATAGGTGTAGCGGGTGGCGAGGTCGGAGCGGCTGCCGTCTTCGTGGATCTGCGCGGCCAGGCGGGTCTGGCCGATGAGGTGGTGGGCGACGTCGTAGGTGAAGACGGTGCTGCGGTCGTCCACGCTGGAGACGGGCGGCAGGAAGCGGCCCTGGGCATCCTGGGAGGCGCCGAAGCTGGCGTATTCGGTGACCCGCACCACGTTGCCGAAGCTGTCGTAGGCGGTGGCCGTGGCGTAGCCCATGGCATCGATGGAGGCGGTCTGGCGCGCAGCATGGTCGAAGAAGGCTCGGGTCGTGGCCCAGCGCTGGCTGGGGCCATCGAGCAAGGCGCTGGTGAGGACGGCTTCGCCGAAGGCGTTGTAGCTGGTGCGGGTGACGGCGCTTTGCAGGCTGCCGATGACGCCGGGAAGACCCGTGCTGGCCCAGGCCTGCGGCTGGGTGGTCTGCACTGCCCGGCCGTTGCGGTCGTACTGCGTGGTGATGGTGCGGTCGGCGCCCGAGTGCTGCAGGGCGGCGCTGACGGCTGTTGCGTCGCGTCTTCCATCGCCGATGCCGATGCCGTTGGCGTAGCGCGTGAGGCCCGCCACGTTGCCGAAGGTGTCGTAGCTGTAGGCGCTGACGTAGCCCAGGGCATCGATGTCGAAGCGCACACGGCCCAGGCTGTCGTAGGCCTTGGCGCTCACATTGCCGGCGGTGTCGGTGTTGGTGATGGCCTCGCCGAAGCGGTTGTAGGCGACGGTGCTGGATGCGCCCTGGATCCGCCCGGGGCTGCCGTCCTCAAGAACGACTTCGATCGTCGTGTCGCCGGTGATGGTGGGGAACAGGGTCTGGACCTGGTGGCCGAGGGCGTCGTAGCGGTAGCCGGTGGTGCGGCTCTGGGCGGAGTCGGCGGCCTCGGTGCGGGTGAGGACGCGGCCCAGGGCGTCGTAGCTGATGCGGGTGCGGATGGCGGTGTTGGCGCTGTCGTGCGCCTCGGACACGATGAGCTGGCCGGCGGCGTCGTGGCGGTAGTCGGTGGTGGCGCTGTGTTCGCTGTGGTCGCGGGTGGTCTGGCCCAGGGCGTTGCGGTCGTGGTATTGGCTTTCTTGCCCGGACTGGCGTTCTTCGATGACGTAGCCGGCGGCGTCGTAGACAAAGATCTGGTCGTGGCGCTGGGTGCCGTCGGTGCTGCCGGTGCTCAGTTGGGTGAGGCGGCCGAGGGTGTCGTAGCGGTGGGTGGTGAGGCCGTTCTCGCCGTCGCGTTCTTCGGTCAGCAGGCCGTCGGCGTCGTAGCGGCGCGAGGTGCTGCGGTCCTGTGCCGCATCGGGGTGCAGCAGGCTCTGGATCTGCGGGGCCGATACCGCATCGGGCAGCGCCATGGGGTCGAGGCGGTTGGCGTAAGCGGTGATGCGCTGCGTGCGGCCGCCGTCGAGGTACTCGGTGCGGATGACGGCGCCTTCGGCATCGACGGTGTAGATGCGGCGGTTGTCTGCGTCGTAGGCGAAGTGGGTCAGGCGGTCGGCGGCGCTGGGGTCGACTTCTGCGGCCAGCTCCAGGGCGGTGGCGTCGGGTCTGGCCAGCGGTGCGCTGGCGGCCTGTGCGTAGACCCGCTGGCTGCTCAGGTTGCCGTTGTTGTCGTAGGTGTTGCGGGTGACGTCGCCGGCCGCATCGACGGTGACGACGAGGCGGTTGGCGGCGTCGTAGGCGTGGAGGGTGAGGCGGTCCGCGGCCGAGGGCCGTACTTCCGTGGGCGACTGGCCGTCGCCGAGGGGCTGGGCGTACTCGCGCTGGTTCAGCACATTACCGTTGGCGTCGTAGCGGTATTGGGTGACGCCGCCCAGGCCGTCCACGGTCCAGGCCAGGCGGCCGGCGGCGTCGTAGATGTTGCGGGAGGCGGCATCGACGCCGGGTTGACGCAGGGTGGCGATGGCGGCGGCCACGCCGGTGGCCGTGGCCTGGGTGCTGCTCGGGATGAAGCCCGCATAGGCGGTGCTGGCGATCACGCGGCCGGTCTGGTCGTAGCTGCGGCCCACCACGCTGGCCAGGCTGCCGTCGCCGGCGCTGGAGAGCGTGTAGATCGCACGGCCGAGTTCGTCGTGGACGGTGCGGGTGGTCTGGTCCTGGCCGGGGTCGGGCTGGACGGCAGGTGGGGTGCCGGGGGTCCACTGGGCCAGGTCGATGCGGGTGGCGTAGCGGGTCTGCTGCACCACTTGGCCGTTGGCGTCGTAGCGCAGTTCGGTCACGCCGCCGGCGGCATCGATGCGGTAGCGCAGGCGGTTGTCGTGGTCGTAGACGCGGTGGTCGCTGGTCTGCTGGGCGGTGTCCTGCCGGTCGGCCAGCAGGCGCTGCAGGGCTTCACTGGTGACGGGGCCCGCCAGGCTCTGCGGGCTCAGGGCCTCGAGGTAGTGGATGGTGCGCACCTCGCGGCCGGCCGCGTCGTAGACATGCTGTTCCACCCGCCCCTCGGCCGAGACGGTATAGGCCAGGTGTCCGCCCGCGTCATAGACCGTGAGGCTGCGCCCGCCGGCCGGGTCGGTGACCGCGAGGTTGCCGCTGTCGTCGTAGTCGTAGCGGGTGGTCAGCGCCAGGCCCTCGGCATCGACCACCATGGAGACACGCCGGCCCTGGTGGTCGTAGGTGTAGCGGGTGACGCTGCCGCGTGCATCGGTGACCGACAGCACCTGGCCGAGCGGGTCGGATTGGTAGCGGGTGGTCAGCGCGAGACCGCCGGGGTCGCGTGTCTCGCTGACGGTGTGGCCGGCCAGGTCGTGGCCGGTGGCGGTGACGGTGCCGTCGGGGTCGGTGGTGGTGAGGACTTCGCCGCGGCCGTTGTAGGTGTAGCGGGTGGTGAGCGCCAGGCCTTGCGGGTCGACCACCCGTTCGAGCAGGCGGTGGGCGGGGTCGTAGCGGTAGGCGACGGTGCTGCCGGCGGCGTCGGTGCTCTCGACCAGGTTGCCGGTCGTGTCGTAGCGCTGGGATTGGAAGCTCAGCGGTGTGCTCGTCGAGAGCAGGCGGCCTTCGCCGTCGTATTGGTAGCTGGTGGTGTTGCCCAGGCCGTCGGTGATGGAGCGGGTCTGGCCGCGGCGGGTGTGCACGGTCTTGACCGTGAGGCCCTCGGGGGTGGTGAGGGTGCTGCTGCGTGCGGCCAGGTCGTAGCGCCAGGTGGTCAACTGGCCCAGGGCGTCGGTGCGGGTGAGGATCTGGTCGAAGGCGTCGTAGGTGCTGGTGGCGGCGCCGGTGGCGGGATCGAAGGCTTGCACGACGCGGCCGTCGCGGTCGTAGCGGGCGGTGGTGGTGCGGCCTAGCGTGTCGGTGCGGGAGACGAGGCGGCCGAAGGCGTCGTAGGTGGCGGACTGGGTGGCGATTGACTGGTCTGGCTTCAGCGCCTGGGTCGTGCTGCTCGTCTGCTGGTTGCGGTGGTCGAAGCTGCTTGTGCTGGCCGCGGCCACGGTGCCGGTGGCGTCCGTCAACTGGCGGGAGACGAGGTTGCCAAAGGCGTCGTAGCGGAGCGTGGTCACGTTGCCCAGCGCATCGGTGCTGCGGCGGGCTCGCCCGTCGGCGTCGTAGGCGACGGTGGTCGTGGCGGTGCTGGCGGTGGCGGCGTCGCGAGCCTGCAGGGCCTTCAGGGCGGCGATCACGGAGGCGTTGACCGTGTCGCTGAGCACGCCGCCGGCCTGGGGGTCGAGGCTGGCGAGGGTGGCGGCGTCCAGCCGCTGGCCGTAGGCGATGGTGGCGACGGTGCGGCCCAGGGCGTCGTAGCGCTGTTCGGTCACATCGCCCGCGGCGTCGAGCGTCAGACGCAGGCGGCCGGCCTCGTCGTAGAAGAAGAAGGTTCGATGGCCCAGCGCGTCGGTGCTGCTGGTGCGGCGGCCGGCGGCGTCGTAGCGGTGGTGCACGGCCTGGGCCTGCCAGATCGCCTCGATCTGCGCCTGGGTCAGGTTGCCGGTGAGCCGGGCGGTGCCGGCGGCGTCGAGTTCGGCGACGAGCCGGCCGCGGGCGTCATAGCGGGCGGTGGTGCTGGCCTGGTCCTCGGTGTTGGCGGCGACGCTGGTCTGCACGAGCCGGCCGGCTGCGTCGTAGGTGTAGCGGGTGAGCGTGCCTTCGGCGTTGACCTGGGAGGCCAGGCGGCCGAGGGTGTCGTAGCGGTTGGACTGGATGTGGTCCTGCGGGTCGGAGGCGGGGCGCAGGGCGGCGAGGGTGGCCGACGGGGTGGGCTTCGTGGTGACCGCACGGGCGTAGCGGATGCTGCGCGCGATGTGGCCGTTGGTGTCGTAGACGGTCTCGGTGAGATAGCCCTCGCCGTCGATCTGGCCGATGACACGCCCGCTGGCGTCGTAGTAGGTGAAGCTGCGGATGTCCTGGTCGGAGGCCGCGGGCAGCAGGTTCTGGACCGAGTGGGCGGCGCGGGCCTGGGCCACGGCCTGGGTGATGGCCTGCGTTCTGGCCTGCGGGTCGGTGGCGCCGGGGATGCGGTTGGCATAAGCGATGGTCTGCACCAGCTGGCCCGCCGCGTTGTAGCGGTATTCGGTGAGATAGCCCTCGGCGTCCACGCTGGCCGCCAGGTGGCCGGCCGCGGTGAGGATCTGGCTGGTGACCTCGTCGGCGGCGCTGCGCAGAGCCTGCACGGCGAAAACGCCGGTGGAGAGCTGCTCGGTGACCGGGGCGGAGCGCGCCTCTACGTGGTGTTCGTCGCCGCTGTAGATGGCGAAGATCTCCTCGCGGCCGGCCGGCAGGCTGAGCGCCGGAACCGCCAGCACCGCGTTGCCGGACGCATCGACCGTGGCCGTGCCGAGCACCACCTGGCCGCAGAGGAAGGTGACCAGGCCGGTAGGGGTCGTACCGCCCACATGGGCCGTCAACGTGAGGGCCGAGCCTTGAGCCAGCGCCGTGCTGGAGGTCTTGAGCGTGACGGTGCCGGGCAGCGCCTCGATCTGTCGCGACAGCGCAGCGGAGGTGCTCGCGGTGTTGCGGGCATCTCCGGTGTAGGCGGCGCTGAAGGACAAGGTGCCAAGCGGCAGCTCGCGCAGGCTGATCGCCGCGATGCCATCGACCACGGTGGCGCTGCCCAGAAGCGTGTCGCCCCGGTAGAAGCGCACCAGCCCGCCCGGCTCGCTGCCGTGGACCTGGGCGCGGAGCTGATACACCGCGCCTTGCGGGGTGTAGTCGCTGGCCACCAGGCGCAGGGCCACGCTGCTGGTGGCCGGGGTCACCGTCTGGCTGAACGTCAGGCTGCTGCAGGCCAGGCCGCCGGCGCCGGTGTAGCTGAGCACCAGGCCTTTGGTGGTGCCCACAGGCAGCAGGCTGGCATCGAAGCGGGCCTGGCCGTGCAGCACCGGCGCGGTCTGGAGCGCAACGCCGTCGCGCAGCAGGGTGACGCTGCCGCCGGCTTCTGGCGTGAGCTGGATCTCGATGCTGCCGTCCAGCGCCACCGAGGCGGTGCTGGAGAGGGTCATCAGCGGTGCGGCCACCGCGGGCTCGGCTGCGGCGATGGAGGCGCTGGAGAGGTTCAGGGCGTCCCCGGCATAAGAGGCCGTGAAGAGATCGGCGCTGGCCGCTTCGGCGCGCAGCGTGAGGCTCGCCACGCCCTGGTTGAGGCTGGCAGTGCCGATGGCCCGGCCATTGCGGTAGAAGGTGACGCTGCCGCTGGTGGCCGCCGATGCGGTGGCCGAGGACACCCGGGCGGTCAGGACCAGATCGGCGCCCGACCAGGCGGTGTCCAGGCGGACCGTGCTGACGGCGGCCTGGACGGTCTCGGTGAGCGCCGACGAACTGCTGGCCGCGTTGACCCCATCGCCGCAATACACCGCTCGCAGCGTGTCCAGCCCCACCGGCAGATCGGACACCGTCAGGCGCGCCGTGCCGCTGTTCACGCTGGCGCTGCCCAGCAGTTGAGTACCGTTGAAGAAGCTCACAGTGCCCTGCGGTGCCGTGCCGGTGATCGTGGCCGTGAGCACCACCGGCGCCCCTGCACGGGCGGCGGTGCTGGAGGCCGACAGGCTGGTCCGGCTGCTCACCGGCGCCGGGCTGATGGCCAACGAGAACACCGGCGCATCGGCGCTGCTGTGGTTGGCATCCCCCAGGTAGCGCGCGACGATGCGCGAGCTGCCGGCCGGCAGGCTGCTGGTGGTCAAACTGGCCAGCCCATCGATCAGGTTGACCGTGCCCAGCACCGTGCTGCCGTCGTAGAAGGTCACCTTGCCGCTGGCCGGGCCCACCGCGCCGGTCGCGCTGCTCACCTGGGCCAGCAGGGTGACGGGTGTGCCCTGGATGAGTTGCGTGGCCGAGGCCCGCAGCGCCACGGTGGGGGTCGCCAGCGACACGGTCTCGTTGGCGACGGCCGAGGTGCTGGTGGCGGAGTAGCCGTCACCCGAATACACCGCCTGGATCGCGCTGGTGCCCAAGCCCAGCGTGCTGACCGACAGCCTGGCCACACCCTTGACCACCACCGCACTGCCCAGCAAGGTGGCGCCCGCGAAGAAGGACACGCTGCCTCCCGGCACTTGCCCCGCCGTGCCGCCCGAGACGGTCGCGCTGAGTTGCACCGGCGTGCCCCGGGCGGTGCCGGTCGTGGACAAGGCCAGCGCCAAGGCCGTCGCCGGCGGGCTGGGCGGCTTGGGGCTAATGCCGCCGGCCAGGGTGATGTTCACATTGACCCGCGCGCTGACGCAGGTCGCGGCACCGGTGGTGTCCGCATAAGTGGCGCCGATGCTGTTGACACCTGCGGGCAGCAGCCGGGTCGACAGGCTCGCCACGCCGCCCGAGACAGACGCCGTGCCCAGCACCGTGCTGCCGTTGAAAAAGGTCACCAGGCCGCCGTTGACGGCACCGTCCACCCGGACGGTAAAACTCACGGTGGCGCTGCGCGGCGCGGTGGTGGCCGATGCGAACAGGGTGGCGCTGGTGGTGGCCACGAGGGTGGCGGTCGTGGCGGCCGATACGCTGGGGGCATGGTTGGCATCGCCTTCGTAGCGCACGCTGAGGGAGCTGCTGCCGGCGGGCAGGCTGCTCACGGTCAAGGCCGCCACGCCGTTGACCACACTCGCGCTGCCCAGCAGGCGGCTGCCGACGTAGAAGTTCGCCGTGCCGGTGGGCGGCAGGGCGCCGGGCGTTGCCGGCTGGCCGATCTGGGCGGTGAGCACCAGCGGTGTGCCGGCCACGACGTTGTTGCTGCCGAGCGAGAGTACCGTTGTGGTGGGTGCTGCGGTGATGGCCTGGGGCAAGGCAGCCGCCACGCTGCCGGCATGCAGCGGGTCACCGCCGTAGCTTGCGGTGATGTTCTGGCTGCCCGCCAGCAGGCCGGTCACGGTCAGGCTGGCTTTACCCTGGCTGAGGACGGCCGTGCCGAGCACGGTGCTGCCGTTGAGAAAGGTGACGGTGCCGCCGGGTGCCGCGCTACTTGGACTACCTGCCTCTGCCACCGTGGCCGTGAAGGTCACGGCATTGCCTTGTGCGGTACTGGCCGTTGACGACACCAGGCTCAGGCGGGTCGGCATCAGTGCCGCACTGGCACTGGCAACAGCCGAAGTGCTGGCGGCATGCAGCGCATCGCCGGCATAGACGGCGGTGAGCAGATCGCTGGTCACCGCCGACCGGGCCACCTGCAGGCGGGCCGCAGCATCGACGGCCGCGACCTGGCCGAGCAGCACACCGCCGCTGTAGAAACTCACCGTGCCGCCCGGCAGTCCGCCGGTCGCATCGATATCGCCAAGGGATGCGGCCACGCTCGCCTGCAGATCCAGCGCGGAGCCATCCGCCGACAGGGTCACGGCCAGCCGGGTGCCGGTGGGTGCCGCGCGCACGGCGGTGGTGACCACGGCCGAGGCAGCGGCGTCGGTGACGGCATCCCCGCCGTACACCGCACGCAGCGCGGCGTTGCCGACCGGCAGCGTGGAGAGGGGCAGCCGGGCGATGCCCCCGTGCATCTCGGCGCTGCCCAGCAGCGTGGCGCCGTTGAAGAACGTGACGCTGCCGGTGGGCTGCGGCGTGCCGGCCCCGAACATGCCCAGCGTGGCCGTCAGCACCAGCGCGCTGCCCAGGGTGGGCTCGGGAGAGGACAGCGACAGGCTCAGCTGCGACGGTGTGGGCACCACCAGCGCGACCTGGTCCGAACGGCTGGCCAGGTTGAGGCTGTCGCCGCCGTAGGCCGCGGTAAGGGTGTCGGTGCCCGGGGGCAGGTCGGGCAAGCTCAGGCTGGCGATGCCGGCAACGAGCCGGGCGCTGCCGAGCAGGCGGGTGCCGTTGTAGAAGCTGACGGTGCCACCACCACCACCGCCACTGATGTTGCCGGTGACGGCCGCTGTCAGCACGACCTTGGCGCCCGTGGCGAGGGGATCCCGGTGCACCTGCAGGGTGGTGGTCGTGCTGGTCGCGGTGGTGGCCGTGGCGCCGATGCTTTGCACCCACTCGGTGGAGGTGCAGCCGTAGTGCTGGTCATCACCCTGGTAGACGGCCTGCAGCCGGTGGCTGCCCGCGGTCAGGGTGCCGACGGTGACGCGGGCCTGGCCATCGACCACGTCCGTCCAGGCCACGGGCACGTCGTCGCTGTAGAACACGATCTGGCCGCCGGCCTGCGGGTCGTCGAGGGTGGCGCTCAGTTCGATCGGCGCGCCCATGCCCAGGCTGCGCACGGCCAGCGTGACGTGGGTGTCGAGCAGGGGCGCGGCGCCCGTCGGCTGGATCTCTTCGAGCAGGGGCTCTGCCGTGCTGCCCAGGGTGTCGGCAGCGCCGCTGTAGACCGCACTCAGCAGTTCCTGGTGCGCGGCCAGGCCGGTGGCGGTGAAGCGGGCCACTCCGTCGATCAGGGCAGCGGTGCCCAACAGGGTGTCGCCCGCGTTGCCGCCGAAGAAACTCACGCTCCCCTGCGCAGCGCTGCCGTCCGAGACGGTCACCTGCGCGGTCAGCGTGTGGACGGCGGTCGGCCCGCTGCCGCTGACCGCATCGCTGAAGGTGGTGCTGCTCGACCGCAGGCCCAGCACCGGCGCCAGCACCACCCCGATGCCGTCGCCCAGGCGGTGGGTGTCGATGGGCGTGGCCAGCCGGCGCACATCGGTGATGCGCGATGCGCTGTCGTAGACCGTCTCGGTGACGTAGCCCAGGCCATCGACCTGCCAGGCCAGCCGGCCGGCCGCGTCGTAGAGGTGCCAGGTGCTGCTGTCCGAGGGCTCGGGATCGGGGCGGATCTGCGCGAGGAGGGTATTGCCGGGCTGGGCGTCCGCCTGCTCGCGCAGCAACTGCAGGCCCTGCGCATCCACGGGCCTGGCATACCCGATGCTGTGGACCAACTGGCCGCTGCGGTCGTAGCTGAACTCGGTCAAACCACCGGCCGCGTCGATCCTGGCGATGCGGTTGCCGCTGTCGTCGTAGAGGTAGCTCACCGTGCCGGCGGCGCTGGTGGTGCTGAGCAGGCGGCCTTCGGCGTCGTAGTGGTGGTGGGTGGTGTCGCCGCCGGGCAAGAGGTCGCCGGCCGCGAGCTGCTGCAGATCAATCAACCGGCCCGAGCCGTCGTAACTGGCGATGGACTGCAGGCCGCTGGCGTACTGCGTGAGCACCCGGCCGTGGGCGTCGTCGTACTGGACCAGGGTGGTGATGTCCTGCAAGCCGTCGGCCGAACGTTGGCTGCTGGAGAGCACGCGGCCGAGGCCGTCGTAGGTATAGACCTCCATGCCGGCGCCATCGGGAGACAAGGTCTGCAGCAGCTGGCCGTGGGCATCGCGCACGTAGTGGGTGATGGATGCGGTGGACGCATCGCCGACACCGTAGGCATCGACCTGGCCGTAGCGGACGCTGGCCTGCAGCTGGCCGCGGAAGTCGTAGCTGAAGTCCCGGCGCTGGGTGGTGCTCAGGTCCTGCAGCGCGGCCCAGGACTGCAGTTGGGCTTCGCTGGGCGAGGCGGTCTGCGCCAGCGCGGCGATGGCGTAAGGGGCACCGGCATAGACGACGGTGGAGGCCAGCAGGCCGCTGCCGTTCCAGCGGTATTCGGTGACGGCGCCGTCGGCATCGATGGTGAAGCGCAGCTGGGTACCCTGGGCCGCCGCGTACACCCGCCGCTCGGTGGACAGCGCCTGGCCCGCGCCGGAGCGGGTCTCGGTCAGCAGCTGGTTCTGCGTGTTGTAGCTGCGCTGCAGGGTGTCGCCGAGAGCATCGACCTGGCTGGTGAGATTGCCCCTGGCGTCGTATTGCAGGACGGTCTGGCGGCCCATGCCGTCGGTGATGCGGGAGACTTCGCCGAGCGCGTTGTAGGCATAGGCCACCTGCGTGCCGCCGGCGGGCCGGGAGGCGGTGACACCGGTGTTGATCTGCACCAGCCGGCCCTGGCTGTCGCAGGCGTAGCTGCTGGCCACGCCGTTGGGCTCGGTGACGGTGGTGACGCGCCGGGCGAGGTCGTAGTCGATCCGTGTGGTGCGTGCGGCGCCGTCGATGCTGGAGGTGATGCTGGCGATGCGGTAGCTGCCGCCGGCCAGCACATAGCCGAAGCCGAGCGCGCTGCTATCGCTCTGCCGGATGCCGGCCACCCGCTGGCTGGCGCCGTCGTAGCTGTAGCGGGTGTGGTACTGCACACCGACACCGACGGTGAGGGCCACGTCCACCAGGCGGGCGAGTGTGTCGTAGCCGTATTGCACGCCGCGGGCCGTGGCGCCGCCGGATAGCACACAGGTGGCCGAGGCCAGCCGCAGGGTTCCGGCGATGGAGGTGTAGGTGTAGCGGATGCTTTCCCCGCTGGCGTCGGTGACGCTGCTCAGGTGGCCGCTGGTGTCGTAGGCGAAGCTGGTGGTGTTGCCCGCCGTGTCGGTCTGCTGCAGCAGCAGGCCGGCGCCGCCGCCCTGGTAGCGCTCGGTGCGGCCGGTGCTGCCGTCGGTCCAGAGCAGGGAGCCGTCAGAGGCGATCTTCACCTCGTCGAGCGCGCCGCCGTGGGCATCGGTCTCCACGTAGCTGCGCGAAACGCTGTTCCAGGCATAGGCGGCGGTGGCGCCGTCGCTGTCGGTGCGCAGCGCCGTGAGGCCGCTGACGGTCAGGGTCTTGTAGCCGCCGACCTGCCAGGCGCCGCCGCCGTACTGGCCCTGCGAGTTGTAGGTGCGCGGGTTGGCGATGTCGCTGTCGCCCCGGCCCTGCAGCAGGCCGTCCTGGTCCTGCAGGACGAGATTGCCGTTGGCCACGTTGAGATAAGCCGCCTCCCGCGCCTGGCCGAGCGCGGCATTGCCCAGCACGCCGGCATCGCCGAGTTGGGCCGCGGATGTGAGATTGAGACCCAGGCTGTTGCCGCTGACGATCGCCACCATCTTGCTTGTGCTCCTTGGCCCATGCAGGCCCATGGCCCGCGTCAGACTGACCTGGGCATCTGCGGGAGTTATCTGGATCGGCGGCGCAAGGTTTAGGGCTGCGGAAAATTTTTTTGCAGGCCTAAACAAAGCCTGGCGGAAGGCGACAACTCCAGCAGACCGAGGTGTTCATCGCGCTTGTGCGATCGCGCGTCGAAGCGGCCTGGCCGCAAGCAAGGGGGACTTTTTTTGCGCTTCGTCAGAAACAATTTCCTGCATCACGTCCTGGCGATGCGTGCGGCCATGCAGGCGCTGGGCGGCGAGTTCCTGGTGACCGGCGACTCGGTGCGCGCGCTGGTGCGCCGGGGTGCCGTGCACTGGGCCCTGCATCCGCAATTCCATGCCGAGGCCGATGGCGTGGCGCAGTACCGCGCCGCGCCGGACGAGCAGACCGTGGCCTTCGCCGGCTGGCTGCCCTATCGCAACAAACGCTGGCCCGCGGCTTCGGACAAGCTTTTGTTCAAGGCCGAGGTGCACAAGGCCGGGCTGCCCACGCCGCGCTGGTCGCAGGAGGCCGGCGATGCGCCCTCGCCCTGCCTGGTCAAGAGCACGGCGTCTTCGTTCGGGCGAGGCATCGGCGGGCCCTGGGCTTTCGCATCGGTGGCTGAACAGCCGCTGCAGCCGGGTCAGTTCTACGAGAAATTCGTGCGAGGCGAGTCCTTGAAGATCTGGTACCTCAACACCCAGGCGGTGGCGGTGGAGCGGGAAGCCACGCCCACCATCGTCGGTGATGGGCGCAGCACGCTGGGGCAGTTGATGGCAGAGCGCCTGGGCCTGTCGGTCCGCATCGCCGCGGACGAATGCACCGCCATGACGCAACGCAGCCTGGAGCTGTTCGCCCTGGCCGGCCGGACGATCGACACGGTATTGCCCGAGGGCGAGCGACAAGCGGCGGACTTCCGCTATGGCTCGCCCTTTCTCCTCGGACGTGACTACAAGCTCGTGTCGCTGGCGCGCGAACCCTGGTTTGGCGACGGGCTGCTGCAACAGGCCGGCCACTTTTTCGACACCCTGATTCCTGCTCCGATCCGTCCACTGACGGTCTACACCGTCGATGCGGTGCGGGAGCAGGACGGGCGCATCTGGTTCCTGGAGATGAACAGCAATCCGGCTGTGCATCCCCTGGTCTACGGACCCATGCTGGCCGCCATGGTGCCCGGTACCGAGTCACAGGCCCGGCTGCTCAACCCGCAGCCGCAACACGAGTCGATCAACTGAAGGAGCATGAGCATGAACCCCGAGATGTACCCGGCCTCCGAGGCCCACTACCCGACGATGGACAACGATGAACTGTGGGATCTACCGTATTCCATGGGTTACGTACAAGTCCCGGACTGCGAATCGATGGATGAAGTAATTGGAGGCAGCGGCGGGTCAGGCGGCGGTAGCGGAGATAAAGACGACCAGTGGAACAACAACGGCGGCGGCGGCGATAGCGCATGAAAAACTTCGCACTCCTCGGCCAAGCAGCGCGGGCATGCCAGGCCTTGCGCACCGAGGTCCTGTCGCAGCCCGAGGCCTGGGCCATCAACACCATCCGGCAGCGCACCCTGGCCTGCCAGCGCGAGACAGAGTCGATCTTCCTGCGCTGTGGCGTCGATCCCGGCCCGGGGATGTTGCTGGCGGATGTGCAGGAGTCTCGCGCAACACCGACGGCAATGCGTTTCCCCCTGCTGACGGCCTGGCTGCACGACGCGGCCACGGCCCTGCAAGGTGAACCGGGCCGGGCGCTGCTGGCCCGGCTGCCGCCCGGCGGGCAGGTCTATCCGCACCGGGATGGCGGCTCCTACTACGCCCGCCGGGGCCGCTACCACCTGGTGCTGCAGAGCACGGAGGGCAGCCGCATGGTGTGCGGCGGTGAGGAAGTCGTGATGCGCGAAGGCGAATGCTGGTGGTTCGACAACCGCCAGGTGCATGCGGCCTTCAACGATTCGTCTTCGCCACGGGTCCACCTCATCTTCGACCTGCTGCACCCTGAGGGCCTGCGGGCGCCGGCCGGCCGTTCGCTGGACGACATTCCAGCGCCGCAGCCGGTGTCATGACGCGGCAGGCGAAGCGAGCACGGCGATCGCGGCGATCGCTTTCTGTACCGCCTGGAGATCACGCAGGTTGACCATGCGGCCGATGGCCGCATCGATCTCGTCGCGTCGCGCCTCGGTCGACAGCAGCAGTTCCTGCATCTGCTCGGCTTGGGCCTTCACCAGCCGGGCCGCTTCCTGCAGCGGCAGATCGCGTGCGGCGGCGAACTGCGCCAGGGCCCGGTGCTCCATGCTTCCGGAAGGCGCCCTGCCCGCCAGCAGCTCCAGCGCGGCATGCAGGCGGGCGGCAGCCAGCGTCTCGTCGAAGAGGCAGCCCACACTGCCCTGCCGGCGCAGCTGGTCGATGGCCAGCCGCAGCTGGGTGCGCAGGCGCTGCACCTCCTGCAGCAGCTGCTGCGGCGCGAGCGGCCGGGTCCATTCCTGGGGCGTCATCGGGTTGATGGTCATGGCGGTCCGCGGGGCGTCGTGGGGATGCACCATGTCCATCAAGTCCTGGCGCAGGGCCATCAAGGCTTCCTGCGAGTCGGCCTGCTCGATGGCATGGGCAAAACGCTCGCGTACCGCCTCGCTCTCGTGCAGGACCGCCTCGCGCCGGGCGGATGCCGCCAGGATCAGCTCCGCCGCCTCGGCCAGGCCGATCCCGCGCGCGGCGGCCAGGCTCTGCAGCAGCACGAAGCGCCCTTCCCCGGCCGCCGCTGCATGACGGCGAGCCTCCTCCAGCTTGTCGGCCCACAGCATTTCGCCCAGGTAGCAGTTGGCGGCCGTGGGGGTGCGCCAGCGGTTGATCTTCTCGCGCAGCAGGTAGCGCAAGGCCGAGCGGTTGGCGGCCAGCAGTGCCTGCTGCGGCTCGGGCACAGGGGGCTCCTGCGCATCCTGGAAGCTGTCGCCATTGAAGCGCCAGCTCCAGCAGTTGCGCAAGGTCATGGCCTCGGGCAGATCGCCCTGGAAGACCGAGACGAAGTACCAGTTGCCTTCCATCGGCGGCTGGTAGTCCGGGTCGTCCGTGAAGTACACGACGCGGTTGGACTTCACCTGGGACACGATGAACCAGCGGGCGGCGGTTTCGGCAAGCTCAGGCATCGGGCGAATCTCCGTAAAAAGCATCGATTTCGTAGAGCAGCAGGCCCGAGGCCTCGCTCGCGCAGGCCAGCACCGGGCGGCCCGCCACCGTGCCCAACGCGGGCAGCTGGCGGTACTGTCCCTTGATCGCGCCTTCCCACAACTTCAGGCCGCGGCTCTCGTCGAAGACGGCCAGGTGCCCTTCTTCGGACAGCACCAGCAGGTACCGCCCCCAGCGCAGCGGGCCGACCGCGCCGGGGCTGCGCAGGCGCGACAGCCACTGCAGCGCCAGGTCGCCATGCCGCAAGGCCAGCAGATGGGACCGGGCGTCGAAGGCGTAGAGGCATGACGCCGAGGACAGCAGCACCTGGTGCCGCAGCCCGGGCCCGTAAGGCCGGGATGCCAGCAAGGCGCCGGTGGCGAGGTCGAAGGCCTGCAGATGGCCGTCCTCGGTCGCGACGGCCACCCGCCGGTCCGGCGTGACCACCGGCTGCCCGCGCACCAGCCCCTGGGTCTGCACCGACCAGCGCAGTTCACCGCTGGCCGCGTCCACACAGACCAGCAAGCCGTCGTTGGCGGTGGCCAGCACCGCCGCAGCCTGCCGGTCGAACACCGGTGAGCCCGGCGGCCAGAAAGCCTGCGGGCGGCGCCACAGCGGCCGGCCGCAGGCCCAGTCCAGGGCCTGCAGATGGCCGCACGGCTCGCCCCGGTTCGACTGCTCGGTGTTGATGAACAGCCGGCCCGAAGCAGCATCGACCCAGGATGTGGCATGCACACTCGAATCCACCCGCAGCCGCCAGACGATGGCACCGCTGCGCGCGCACAGCCGTGTCAGGGTGCCGTCGTAGCTGCCGTAGACGATGCTGCCGTCCACATGCTGCAGGCGCTGCACCACGCCCTTGTAGTGGACGCCGGCGGGCGGGGTGCGCCAGAGCGCCTCGCCGCTGGCGCCGTCGAAACGCCAGGCCGTGCCGCCGTCGTCCACCGCGAACACCGAGTCGTCGGCGACGGCGGGCGAGGACTTGAAGGGATGGCGGGTATGCCCGTTGAAGGCGAAGCGCCACCAGGCCATGCGGCGCACGAAGGGCGGTGCCGCGCCCTGCATGTCGGGCGGGCGGGCGTCGAAGCAGTCGCGGCTCAGGCCCAGGTCGTGGCGCCGGAAGACCGACAGCACCGGGAACAGCCGCAGGCCGATCTGGCGCGAGCCCAGCGGGGTCCAGTTGTCGAGCAGCACACCCAGGCCGCACAGCCGGGCCTGGCGTTTCTCGTCGGCCATGGCCTGCTCGACCAGGTCGAGCACCGAGCCGGCGCCCAGGAAGTCGTCGATGACGACCGCCCGCACGTCGGCGGGCAGCTCCGGCCCCTCGATCCAGCGCTGGGAGTAGTAGGTCTTGCGTTTGTCCCGCACCAGCCACAGGGCCAGGTCCACGCCGTCGGCTTCCAGCGCATGGTGGGCGACCGCATAGGCCAGGGGCAGGCCGCCGAAGCCGGGGCCGATCAGCAGCCGGGGCTGCAGGTGCCGGATGGCCTGCCACAGCAGCCGGCCGGCGGTGTGGCAGAGGCCGGCCTGGGTCAGCACCCGCTTGAGGTCGAAGGTGAGCGTGGGGCCCAGGCGCAGTGCGTCGCGCACGATGGCCTGGCGCAGGCTCTCTCGCTGGGCCTGCAGTTCGGTCTGCTGCAGCAGACAGGGTGTGGATTCCGCCAGGTCGGTCATGGGTGGTTTCGCGGCTCGGTTGAAGTTCGGGATTCGTCAAATCCCGTGCTGTTCCGAGAGTTCTCGCCACCACGCGCCGGAAGTTTAGGCCTGCCCTGCGACAATCGCCGCCCTATGACGCACGCCTACATCCTCACGCTGTCCTGCCCCGACCGTCCGGGCATCGTCCACGCCGTCTCCGGTTTCCTGTTCGAGCGCGGCGCCAACATCGAAGAGGCGGCCCAGTACAACGACCACGCCACCGGCCTCTTCTTCATGCGCATGCAGTTCCGCTGCGAACTCGACACGCCGGCCCTGCGCGAGGCCCTGGGCGGTTTCGCCGCCCAGCATCCGATGGCCTGGAGCCTGCACCGCCAGGACGAGCCGATGAAGACGGTCATCATGGTGAGCAAGGAGGGCCACTGCCTCAACGACCTGCTGTTCCGCTGGAAGAGCGGCCTGCTGGCGCTGGACATCCGCGCCATCGTCAGCAACCACCGCGATTTCTACCAGCTGGCGGCCAGCTACAACGTGCCCTTCCACCACATCCCGGTGACGGCCGCGACCAAGCCGCAGGCCGAAGCCAAGCAGTTCGAGATCATCCAGGCCGAGGGCGCCGAGCTGGTGGTGCTGGCGCGCTACATGCAGGTGCTGTCGGACGACCTGTGCCGCAAGCTCGACGGCCGGGCGATCAACATCCACCACAGCTTCCTGCCGAGCTTCAAGGGCGCCAAGCCCTACTACCAGGCGCACGACCGGGGCGTGAAGCTGATCGGCGCCACCGCCCACTACGTGACGGCCGACCTCGACGAAGGCCCGATCATCGAACAGGACGTGGCCCGGGTGGACCACAGCAAGACGGTGGAAGACTTCACCGCCCAGGGCCGCGACACCGAGAGCCAGGTGCTGGCCCGCGCCGTGAAGTGGCACAGCGAGCACCGGGTGCTGCAGAACGGCCACAAGACCGTCATCTTCAAGTAGCCGGGCGTCGGGCGCCCGCCGGCCGATGGCTTCGGCCCGGCGGACGCAAGAGGCTCAGAGCAGCACGTAGAGCTTGCGCAGCTTCTTCTCGACCACCCACTCGCCCTTGGTCATCGGCGGGAACATCAGCGTGTCGCCCTCGGCCATCTCGGTGCGCTGGCCGTCGGTGCCGGTGAAGACGGCGTAGCCGGACAGGATCACCATGATCTCGCCCTCTTCCACCGTGCGCTGGAAGCGGCCGGGCTCGGATTCCCAGATGCCGAATTCGGCCTTCTCGCGGCCGGGCAGCTGGAGTTCGGTGGCGCTGCGCGGGGCGCCGTTGACGCTGTCGAGCGCCTGCAGGGGAAGGGCCAGGGCGGCGTCGCGGGTCAGTCTTTGGATGCTCATCGGGATTCCGTGGTCGGTTTCAGTTTCGGTGCAGCGCTGGACAGTACAGGATCCGCGGCAGCCGCATCGCGCGGCGGCTCGCCCGAATTCGCGATCCATCCTCCGCCCAGCGCCTTGTACAGCGTGACCAGGTTGGCCGCCCGCGCCAGCCGGGCCGACACCAGACTCTGCTGCGCGCCGAACAGGTCGGTCTGCGCCTGCAGCACCGACAGGTAGTCGTCCACGCCGTTCTTGTAGCGCATGTCCGACAGCTCCAGCCGGCGCCGCTGGCTGGCCTCGTAGCGCTGCAGCGACTGGATTTGCCGGTCGTAGGTGCCGCGCGCGGCCAGGCCGTCGGACACTTCGCGGAAGGCCGTCTGGATGCTGCGTTCGTAGTCGGCGATCTCGATGCGTTTCTGCACCTGGGCCAGCTCCAGGTTGGCCGCGAGGGCGCCGCCGCTGAAGATGGGCACCGAGATCTGCGGCGCGAAGCTCCACGAGCGCTGGGCGCCGCGGAACAGGCCGCCGGTGGTGGGCGAGAGCGTGCCGAAATCCCCGGTCAGCGAAACGCTGGGGAAGAAAGCCGCGCGCGCCGCGCCGATGTTGGCGTTGGCGGCCCGCAGCGCCTGCTCGGCCGCAGCGATGTCGGGGCGGCGCTGCAGCAGTTCGGAGGGCAGGCCGGCCGGGATGTCGGTCAGCAGCTGCTGGCCTACCAGCGGCAGGCCCGCCGGCAGGTCGGCCGGCAGTTGCTGGCCCACCAGCAGCACCAGGGCGTTCTCGTCCTGCGCGCGGGCGCGGCTGTAAGCCTCCAGGCTGGCCGAGGCCTGCTCGAAGATGCCTTGCGCCTGCTGCAGGTCGAGTTCGGTGGCCACGCCGTTGTCGTAGCTCAGCTGGTTGATGCGCAGGGATTCCTGCGCGTTCTTCAGCGTGGCCCGGGTGACGGCGAGCTGGTCCTCGTCGCCCAGCATGGTGAGGTACTGCACCGCCACCTGGGAGACCAGCGCGATCTCGGCGGCCTTGCGGGTCTCGGCCAGCGAGAGGTACTGCGCCAGGGCCTGGTCGCGCAGGCTGCCCACGCGGCCGAAGAAGTCGATCTCCCAGGACACGGAAGCGCCCACCGAATACACGGTGCTGTAGTTGCGGCCCGAGGAGGACAGGTTGGTCGGCGTGCGCTGGCGGGTGGCCGAGGCGGTGCCGTCCACCGTGGGCAGCAGCGAGGCGCGGGTGATCTGGTACTGGGCCCGCGCGGCCTCGACGTTGAGCATGGACACCCGCAGGTCGCGGTTGTTCTGCAGCGCCAGGCCGACGATGGCCTGCAGGCGCGGGTCGGCGAAGAAGTCGCGCCAGCCGATGTCGGCGGCGGCGCGGCCGTCCGCCGAACGCGCCTGGCCCTCGGGCGAGGCGGCGCCGGGCTGGCGCTCGTACACAGCACCCGCGGGGAAGGCCGCGCCCACCGGCGCGGCCGGGCGTTGGTACACCGGCTGCAGGCTGCAGCCGGCCAGCAGGGCGAGCAGTGCCGCCGAAGCCATCAGGCTCTTGGGGAAGACGGTTCGCATCTCAGTGGGCTCCTGCGGCCTGCGGCGCATGGGCGTCCGGCGGCGGCTTGTCGTCGTGCGGATGCTCCTTGGGTTTGGTCTGGCCGGCCAGCTTGCTGATCACCACGAAGAACATCGGGATCATGAAGATGGCCAGGAAGGTCGCCGTCAGCATGCCGCCGATCACGCCGGTGCCGATCGCATGCTGGCTGCCCGAGCCGGCGCCGTTGCTGATGGCCAGCGGCAGCACGCCCAGGATGAAGGCCAGCGAGGTCATCAGGATGGGGCGCAGGCGCAGGCGTGCCGCCTCGACGGCGGCCTCCACCACACCCATGCCCTGGGCCTCCAGCTCGCGGGCGAACTCCACGATCAGGATGGCGTTCTTCGCCGCCAGGCCGACGGTGGTCAGCAGGCCGACCTGGAAGAACACGTCGTTCTCCAGCCCGCGCACCAGGGTCGCGGCCAGCGCGCCCAGGATGCCCAGGGGCACCACCATGATCACCGAGACCGGGATCGCCCAGCTCTCGTAGAGCGCGGCCAGGCACAGGAACACCACCAGGATCGACACGCCGTAGAGGAAGGGCGCCTGCGAGCCGGACTGGCGTTCCTGGAAGGACAGCCCGGTCCATTCGTAGCTGATGCCCGCGGGCAGCTTGGCGACCAGGGCTTCCATCGCGGCCATGGCATCGCCGGTCGACTTGCCGGGCGCGGCCGCGCCCTGGAGTTCGACGGCCGAGACGCCGTTGTAGCGTTCCAGCTTGGGCGAGCCGTAGGTCCACTTGCCGCTGCCGAAGGCGCTGAAGGGCACCATGGCGCCGGCGCTGTTGCGCAGGTACCAGTCGTTGAGGTTCTCCGGGTTCATGCGCCACTTGGAATCGCCCTGCACGTAGACCTTCTTGATGCGGTTGTCGGTATCGAGGAAGTTGTTGACGTACGAGGAGCCCCATGCCACCGCGAAGGCCTGGTCGATGCCGGCGGCGGTCAGGCCCAGGGCCTGCGCCTTCTCGCGGTCGATGACGACCTGGAACTTGGGCGTGTCGTTCAGGCCGTTGGGCCGCACCTGCGCCAGCGCCGGGTCCTGCGCCGCCATGCCGAGCAGCTGGTTGCGCGCGGCGATCAGCGCCTCGTGGCCGAGGCCGGCGCGGTCGACCAGCTCCAGGTCGAAGCCGGAGGCGGTGCCCAGTTCGGGGATCGACGGCGGGTTGACGCCGATCACCAGCGCGTCCTTGTAGCTGCCGAAATGCATGTTCAGGCGCTTGGCCAGGGCCTGCAGTTTCTGGTCGGCGCCCTGCCGGTCTTCATAGCCCTTCAGGCGCACGAAGACCAGGCCCGAGTTCTGGCCGCGGCCGGCGAAGCTGAAGCCGTTGATCTCGAAGGTCGATTCGACCAGCGCGCCCTCGTCGTCATGCAGATAGGCGCTGACGTCCTTCAGGGCATGGGCGGTGCGTTCCTGGGTGGAGCCGGCCGGGGTCTGCACGATCACGAACATGGTGCCCTGGTCCTCGTCCGGCAGGAAGGACTTGGGGATCTTCGTGAACATGAAGCCCACCACCACCAGCAGCAGCGCGTACAGGATCAGCCAGCGGCCCGAGCGCTTGATCACGCCCTGCACGCCGCTGTGATACCTGTTCTGGCTGCGGTCGAACACGCGGTTGAACCAGCCGAAGAAGCCGGTCTTCTTCTCGTGGCCTTTCTCGACCGGCTTGAGCAGCGTGGCGCAGAGCGCCGGCGTCAGGATCAGCGCGGTCAGCACCGACAGGATCATGGCCACTACGATGGTCAGCGAGAACTGGCGGTAGATGGCGCCCACCGAGCCGCCCGAGAAGGCCACCGGCACGAACACCGCAGACAGCACCAGGGCCACGCCCACCAGCGCGCCGGTGATCTGGCCCATGGCCTTGCGGGTGGCGTCGCGCGGGCCCAGGCCCTCCTCGGCCATCACCCGCTCGACGTTCTCCACCACCACGATGGCATCGTCCACCAGCAGGCCGATGGCCAGCACCAGGCCGAACATCGACAGGGTGTTGATCGAGAAGCCCGCCACCGACATGGCGGCGAAGGTGCCCAGCAGCACCACCGGCACGGCGATCGTGGGGATCAGGGTGGCGCGGATGTTCTGCAGGAAGAGATACATAACCAGGAACACCAGCACCACGCCTTCGATAAGTGTCTTGACCACTTCCTCGATCGATTGCGTGACGAAGGGCGTGGTGTCGTAGGGGTACTTCACCGTCATGCCCGGCGGGAAGAAGGGCTGCAGCTCGGCCACGCGCTTGCGCACCACGTCGGCGGTGTTGAGCGCGTTGGCGCCGGTGGCCAGCTGGATGCCCAGGCCGGCGGCCGGCATGCCGTTGTACTGGGTGGTGATGTTGTAGTTCTCGCCGCCCAGGCCGATGCGCGCCACGTCCTTGATGCGCACCTGCGAGCCGTCGGTGTTGACCTTCAGCAGGATGTTGCCGAACTCCTCGGGCGTGCGCAGCAGCGTGGCCTCGGTGATGGTGGCCTGCAGCATCTGGCCCGGCACCGGCGGCGTGCCGCCCAGCGAGCCGCCGGCCACCTGCACGTTCTGCGCGGTGATGGCGGCGGTGACGTCGGTGGCGTTGAGCTTGTAGTTGTTGAGCTTGGCCGCGTCGAGCCAGATGCGCATCGCGTACTGCGAGCCGAACAGGGTGACGGTGCCCACGCCGTCGAGGCGGCTGACCGGGTCCTGGATCTTCGAGGCGATGTAGTTGGCCAGGGCGTAGCGGTCCATCTTGCCGTCTTCGGAGACGAAGGCCATCACCATCAGGAAGCTGGAGCTGGACTTGGTCACCGAGATGCCGGCCTGCTGCACCGCCGTCGGCAGCAGCGGGGTGGCCAGCTGCAGCTTGTTCTGCACCTGCACCTGCGCGATGTCGGGGTTGGTGCCGGCGGCGAAGGTCAGGGTGATGGTGGCGGCGCCGGAGTCGTCGCTGTTGGAGGAGAGGTAGAGCAGGTGGTCGAGGCCGCTCATCTGCTGCTCGATCACCTGGGTGACCGTGTTCTCGACCGTGCTGGCCGAGGCGCCCGCGTAGTTCGCGCGGATCGACACGGCGGGCGGCGCGATGGTCGGGTATTGGGAGACCGGCAGGGTGTAGATCGCCCCCACGCCGGTCAGCATCAGGATGATCGCGATGACCCACGCGAAGATGGGGCGATCGATGAAGAAATTAGCCATGTAGCAGGAACTCGCTCTTCATGTGGGGCCGGCTCAGGAGCCCGAACCGGTTTTGGCGGGGGCCGGGGCCGCGGGCGCGGCGGCTGCGGCGGGCGCGCCCGCGGCCGGGGGCAGCTTGGCGGGCACGGCCTTGGCCTGGGCGCCGGAGCGGACCTTGTCGGTGCCCTGCACCACCACCTGGTCACCCGGCTTGACGCCGTCGGTGACGATCCAGTCGGCGCCGCGGGTGCCCGAGGTGGTCAGCACCACCTGGTTGACCTTGCCGTCGCCGCCCACCACCAGCGCGACCGGGCGGCCGCTCTGGTCGTGCGTCACGCCAACCTGGGGAATCAGCATGGCGTTGTTGTTGACGCCCTGCTCCAGGCGGGCACGCACGAACATGCCGGGCAGCAGGATGTTGTTCTTGTTGGGGAACACCGCGCGCACCGTGACGGAGCCGGTGCCCTGGTCCACGCTGACGTCGGAGAACTGCAGCTTGCCGGCGGCTTCGTAGCGGGCGCCGTTCTCCAGCGTGAGTGCGATCTGCGCGGCATTGGCGCCGCTGGTCTGCAGCCGGCCTTCGCGGATGTCGGTGCGCAGCTGCAGGCCGTCGACGCTGGACTGCGTCAGGTCCACGTACATCGGATCGAGCTGCTGCACCGTGGCCAGCAGGGTGGCGCCGCTGGCCTGAACATAGGCGCCGGGCGTGACCTGCGACAGGCCGATGCGGCCGCTGATCGGCGCGACCACGTCGGTATAGCCCAGGTTGATCTGCGCCGTGGCCACCGCGGCCTGGCCGGCGGCCACGTCGGCCGCGGCCTGGCCCTGGGTGGCCAGGGCGTTGTCGTAATTCTGCTTGCTGACCGCGTTGCCGGCCACCAGCACCTTGTAGCGTTCCACCTGGGCGTTCTGCGCCACCAGGTTGGCCTGGGCGCGCGCCAGCGTGGCCTTGGCGCTGTTGAGGGTGGCGATGTAGGGCGCCGGATCGATCTTGTAGAGCCGCTGGCCGGCCTTGACGTTGGCGCCTTCGGTGAAGTCGCGGCTGAGCACGATGCCATCGACCCGCGCGCGCACCTGGGCCACCTGGTAGGCGCTGGTGCGGCCGGGCAGCTCGCTGATCACGGGAACCGCGCTGGTGGCGACGGTGATGACACCCACCTCCGGTACCTGGGCGGCCGGCGCGGCGGCCTTCTTGCTGTCGCATCCGGCAAGCGCCGCGATCGCGGCCAGGGCGAGGGCCAGGCAAAGACGGGTGTGGGAACGCGCGGGAGGCGTGGTGGACATGGGCGACCTGGGACGGTGCAGCCCGGGAACCGGCCCGGGCTGGAGCAAGAGGAAGGCACGGATGTGCCCGTGGAAGACGACCCACGCATGGCGGGTCCATCCACCAGCTTAATGGAAACCAAGGGTTAACCACTAGCCGACTCTTGCTTGCCGCAGTAACACGCCCGGCTTGTCGGTACCGGCGCGCACGGGCAGCGGCGCAATCTGCTAGGCAGTGGCTTGCGCCGGCCGGTGGGCGACCACCCCGGCGCTGAGCAGGCTGCCGATCCAGCAGGCCGCGAAGGCCAGGGGCACGGTGATGAGCGCCGGCGGGTCCAGGCTGACCAGCGGCGCCGCATGGCCCAGCACCTTCACCCAGACCGAGGGGCCCATCACCGTCAGCACCAGCGATCCCAGGATGCCGACCGTGCCGCCCAGGATGGCGCCGAAGGCCGTCAGCTTCTTCCAGCAGATCGCCAGCAGCAGCACCGGGAAGGTCGAGGAGCAGGCGATGGAGAACGCCAGGCTGATCATGTAGGCCACGTTCTGGCTCTTGAAGGCGATGCCCAGCACCACCGCCAGCGCGCCCAGCACCACGGTGGCGATACGCACGATGCGGAACTCCTCGGCCTCCGAGGCGTTGCGGCGCTTGAAGATCGCGCCGTAGATGTCGTGGCTGATGGCCGAGGCGCCCGACAGCGTCAGCCCCGCGACCACCGCCAGGATGGTGGCGAAGGCCACCGCCGACACCACGCCGAACATCACGTCGCCGCCCAGCAGGTGCGAGAGATGCAGCGCCGCCGTGTTGCCGCCGCCAATCAGCGCGCCCCTGGCGTCGAGATAGGCCGGGTTGGAACGCACCAGCGCGAGCGCGCCGAAGCCGATGACGAAGATCAGCGCATAGAAGCCGTTCATGAAGATCGCCGCCCACATCACCGAGCTGCGCGCCGCACGGGCGTCCTTCACGGTGAAGAAGCGCATCAGCACATGCGGCAGGCCGGCGGTGCCGAACATGAGCGCCAGCCCCAGGGAGAAGGCCGACCAGGGATCCTTGGCCATCGTGCCCGAGCCCAGGATGTCGATGCCGCGCGGATGCACCTGCACCGCCTGCGCCAGCAGCGCGCCGAAATCGAAGCCGAAGCGGCCGAGCACCAGCAGGGCCATGACGACACCGACGCAGAGCATCAGCACCGCCTTCACGATCTGCACCCAGGTGGTGGCCAGCATGCCGCCGAAGACCACGTACAGGATCATCAGCGCGCCCACCAGGGTGATGGCCAGGCTGTAGTCGATGCCGAAGAGCAGCTGCACCAGCTGCCCCGCGCCGACCATCTGCGCGATCAGGTAGAAGCAGACGATGGTGAGCGAGGCGCAAGCCGAGAACACCCGCACGCCATTGCCCGGCAGCCTGGCGCAGACCACGTCGGTGAAGGTGTACTTGCCGAGCTTGCGCAGCTTGCCGGCCATCAGGAAGACCACGATGGGCAGGCCGGTGGTGTAGCCGATGGCGTAGTACAGGCCGTCGAAGCCGGCGCCGAAGACCAGGGCGGTGAGGCCGAGGAAGGCGCCGGCCGACAGCGCGTCGCCGGTGATCGCCAGGCCATTCTGGAAGCCGGTGATGCCGCCGCCGGCCGCATAGAAGTCGCTGGTGGAGCTGGTGCGGCGCGCCGCCCACCAGGTGATGCCGAGCGTGATGGCGATCACCACCGCGAACAGCGACAGCGAGGTGGCGCTGGCCTGCCGCGCCGGCTGGCCCTGCGCCCAGGCGCCGGCCGCCAGGAAGGCGAGCGACAGGCAAAGGATCTTTTTCATTTGGCGCTCTCTTTTCGGTTGGTGGCCAGGACATAGACGACGGTCATCGCCACGCCGCTGGCGATGACGGCGAGGCCGAAATAGAAGACGGCGGGCACGCCCTGCGGCGGCGCCGACGGCCTGTGGAAGCAGCAGAAGGCGATGAAGGAGAAATAGACGAGGACCTGGAGGGCGGTGAGCAGCAGGCCCAGGCCCGTCTTTTCGTCGTCGAGTGCATCAGGGGTGTTTGGCATGGAAGCTCCGGGGGTATCGGGGATGTGGGGGATGTGGGGGATGTGGGGGATGGATGGCGGATCGGCCGAGGCCTCAGGCGGCGACAGGCTCGCGGTGCAGCAAGGCGCTGGCCTGCCGCGCCACGGCCGACACCACCTCGCCCGCCGAAGGGATGTCGTGGATCAGCCCCACGGCCTGGCCGACGGTGACGTTGGCGCAGTCGCAGTCGCCGCCGTCGTAGGCCTGCTCCACCCTGGCCTGCTCCTCGGGCTGCACCGCCGCCAGCGCCTCCTCCTTGCCGTGCCACTGGCGGATGAAGTCGTTGACCAGCAGGCGCCCGGTGTATTCGGCGGGCCAGCGGCGGCCGCGGGCGATGTCGTAGACGGAGGTGCGCAGGGTCTGCGCCCCCCGGGCTTTCACCACCAGGGCCTTGGCGTTGGGATGGATCAGGGCTTCGCGGGTCGCCCAGAAGCGGGTGCCCATCAGCACGCCGTCGGCGCCCAGCATCAGCGCGGCGGCCAGGCCCCGGCCGTCGGCGATGCCGCCGGCGCTCAGCAGCAGGGTCGAGGGCGAGCGGGCCGCGAGATAGTCGGCGACTTCCGGCGTGAAGGTCATGGTGGCCTGCCGGTCGAAGCCGTGGCCGCCGGCCTCGGTGCCCTGGGCCACGACCACGGTCGCGCCGACGTCGATCGCCCGCTGCACATGTTCCAGCGTCTGCACCTGGCAGATCAGCGGCACGCCGGCATCGGTGACCTTGCGGGCATGGGGCGCGGGGTCGGAGAAGGACAGCATCAGGGCGCGCGGCCTGTGGGCCAGGGCGCGGTCGAGCAGGGAGGTGTCGCGCGCCATCGACCAGGTGATGAAGCCGCAGCCGATGGCGGCCCGGCCGGCGAGCGAGAACTCGCGCTCCAGCATCTCGTGGTTGCCGTAGCCGCCGCCGAGCAGGCCCAGCCCTCCGGCATGGGAGACCGCCGCGGCCAGAGCGCCGCCGGATGCGGGGTCCATGGGGGCCAGGGCGATCGGGTAGGCCAGGTCGAAGCGTTCGGTGAATCGGGTGGTGAGCATGGGGCGGTCCGCAGGTGTGAGGAGCGCATGCTATGAAGCCGGATGGATCGCCAGAAACGATTTATATGGATGCCAGTCATCCGGTTTGAAGATCGGTTTCGGATGCACTTCTTTGGCCGTAAAACGCACCAGACCAGACGCAAAACTCCCCAAACCAGGGGCAATTACCCTGTGCCCATGGCACCCACGACTGGCACGCTTGGTGCATCTCGAATTCCGTGGCAATTTCGTATTGCCCATCCCCCAAGGAGATCGCCGTGGAAGTAGCCGACCTGACCACCTTCGCCGCCGTGGCGCGATGCGAGGGCATCACCCGGGCCGCCCGGGAGCTGCACACGGTGCAGTCCAACGTGACCAACCGGATCAAGGCCCTGGAGGACGAGGTGGGCGTGCGCCTGTTCGAACGCCACAGCCGCGGCGTGGTGCTGACCAGCGCCGGCATGCGGCTGCTGCCCTACGCGGCCCGGGCCGTGGCCCTGCTGCAGGAAGCCACCGCCATGGCGCGCGACGACGGCGAGGCGCAGGGCACGCTCACCATCGGCACCATGGAGACCACGGTGGCGACCCGCCTGCCGCCCGTCTTCGCCGCCTTCCACGACCTGTGCCCCGCCGTGAACCTGGTGGTGCAGACGGGCCCCACCGCGGACCTGATGCAGAGCGTGCTGGACAACAAGGTCGATGGCGCCTTCGTCGCCGGCCCGATCGACCATCCCGATCTGAGCGCCGTGCGCGCCTTCGAGGAAGAGCTGGTGCTGGTGAGCTCGCGCCGCTGGCAGGACCTGGCATCGCTGCGCGCCCACGCCCTGCCGATCAGCGCCCTGATGTTCCGCACCGGCTGCTCCTACCGCCAGAAGCTGGAGCAGTTGATGGTGCAGCTGGGCAAACCCGCCTTCAAGCGTTTCGAGTTCGGCTCCTTCGACGGCATCCTGGGCTGCGTGGCCGCGGACGTGGGTGTGACCCTGCTGCCGCGCTCGGTGGTGGAACGCAGCGCCGTCGCCGACCAGGTGATCGCCCACCAGGTGGACGTGAACATCGCGCGGGCGCCGACCTTCTTCATCCGCCGCCGGCAGTCCTACGAGGGCACGGCCCTGCGCAAGTTCGCGGGCTGCCTGGAGGAGCGGGCGCAGCAGCTGCCGAGCATGTTTCCGCTGACCGCGGATTTCGCGTATTCGCACTGAGTCCCGCGGCCGCCCGCGGGACCCGGCGGGCCGAAGCCGGGCCGGGAATCGATCAATCGACCCGGATGCCGGCGCGGCGCACGATCTCGCCGCTGCTCTTGACCTCCGCGGCGATGAGTTTCCTGAACGCTTCCGGCGTGGAGCTGGTGGGCGTCAGCCCGAGTGCGGCGATCTTGTCGTGCACGGCCGGATCCGCCAGGGCGCTGGCCAGGTCGGCGCTCAACTTCTGGGCGATCTGCGGATCGAGACCGGCAGGCCCCACCATGCCGAACCAGGCGCCCGACTCGAAACCGGTGAAGCCCGATTCGATGAAGGTCGCGACCTCCGGCAGCTGCGGCACGCGCGATGCGCTGCCCACCCCCAGCGCCACGATCTTGCCGCTGCGCACATAGGGCAGCACATCCGGCAGGGGCGCCATCAGCAGGTCGGTCTGCCCTCCCATGACCGCCACCACGCCCGGCGCCGATCCCGGATAGGGCACATGAAGAATGTTCATGCCCGACAGCGCCTTGAGTTTTTCCAGCGCCAGATGCGCGGCGGTCCCGTTGCCGATCGAGCCCGAGGAAAGCTCCCGCTTGCCCGACCTGGCCAGCTCCTGCAGCCCGCGCAGGGTCTTGAAGGACGCGCCCGGCTGGGCCACCAGCACGTTGGGCGTGAAGGTCAGCTGGGTCAGCGGCGCGAAGTCCTTGAGGGTGTCGTAGGGCAGGTTGTCGCGCAGGCTCGGGTTGACGGCAAAGGCGTTGGTCACCACGCCCAGGGTGTAGCCGTCCGGCGCGGCCTTGGCCACCGCATTGACGCCGATGATGGTGCTGGCACCGACGCGGTTCTCGACCACCACCGGCACGCCCCACCTGCCCTGCAGCACCGGCGCCATGACCCGGATCAGCACGTCGGAAGACCCGCCGGCCGGATACGGCACCACGATCCTGATCGGCCGCTCGGGGAAGGCCCCGGCATGGCCCGCCTGCGGTGCGAGGATGGAAAGGGCGGCCGCCGCGGCCACCAGGAAACGTTGGAACATAAGCGCTTTCATTTCGCGTCCTGACTAGTTGCCTTCACATGTCGGCGGCTCCTGCGGATCCAGCACCTTGAAGTCGCAGCGACCAAGGCCCTGGATCAGCAGGAACGACACCGTCTTCTTGTCCGCCACCTCGATGAAGTGCGGACGGCCTGCCTGGATGGAGAAAGACTCGCCCGCTCGTATTTCGCGGGTCTCTGGAGGGTTGTGCATGCGGATCCGCAGCACCCCCTCGGTGATGTAGAAGAGGTCCTCGACCTCGGTATGCACATGCCAGGGGCTGCGCTGGTCGCCGCTCATGCTGATCTGGGTCAGGCGGTGGTCGGGCTCCTCGATGAGCTTGACCCGGCGGTCCATTTCGTAGGCTGCGCCGGCCGTGCCGGTCTTGTGAGCGGTGTCCATGGTTCAGGCCTCCGGGTTCAGGTAGCTGTCGGACAGGTCGACGATCACCGTGCCCGCATCGAGCGCGTCGGCCCACAGTTCGCGGCGCTCGAACTCGACGCGGTAGGTGAACTCGGCCGCACCCGGCTCGCGGTGGCCCACCCGCCCGGGAAAGGGCAGCGCATGCCGGCCGCGATCGACGACGGTGCCGGTCTTGCCGCGCACATAGGCGGGGGCGCGCACATGGCCGTCCGGCAGCGGTGAGCGCACGGTGACCCGGTCGCCGGCCTGGAAACGCACCAGTTCCGGCCGCTCCGCGCCCGCATGGCCGGGGCCCCGGGGCGTGGAGATCGGGATGCGGATGTGCGGCTCCAGATGCTGCTCGATCTCCCCGGCGGTGACGATGCCGGCTTCCAGGTAGGCATTGGTGATGCCGCTGAGCATCCGGTCGTAGTAGGACTTGCTCAGATAGAAGTCGCGCGGCAGCCGCTCCAGCGCGTGGCGGTAGGCATCGGTGCGGTACCAGCCCTTCTGCGCGCCCAGGCGCAGCACCGCCATCAGGGTCCATTCCCAGCGCTCGTTGTATTCGTAGTCCTTTTCCAGGTGGGGGATGGCACCGAAGCCGGCGATGCCGCCGAGGTCGTGGGTATCAGGCATGCTGCACCTCCACGTCCGATGTGGCGGCCTGGCCGTCGCGCCTGACCAGGCGCACATCGGGCTGCTCCACGCCGATGAGGCTTTTCTTGGTGACGATGGAGGCCAGTTCGGCCTCGCTCCAGCCCTCGGTGCCCGCGGGTCGGACGGGGATCACCATGTAGCCGGTTTCGGCGGTGATGTCCCACACCTTGATCTCCACCTCGGGCGCCAGCGTCAGGCCGAACTCGCCCAGCACCGCGCGGGGCTCGCGCACCAGGCGGGCGCGGTAGGCCAGGCTCTTGTACCAGTGCGGCGGCTGGCCGATCAGCGACTTGATGGTGCAGGAGCACAGCGTGCAGACCAGCACGTTGTGCACCTTGTCGGTGTTCTCCAGGGCCAGGGCGTCCCAGCCGCCGAAGGGCACGGGCTGCACCACTTCGTTGGCGGTGCCAAGGGCATCGGCCAGCAGGCGCTGCTTGAAGTCCGGATCGCACCAGGCCCGGGCCACCACGGCGGCGCCGTTGGCGGGCGTCCAGGTTTCGAAGCCCTCTTCCATGGCATCGACTTCCGCCTGGGTGTGCATGCCCTTGGCGATCAGCGCGTCGCGCAGCGCCAGCGTTCTTTCCTTCTCGTTATTGAAGTGCATCTGCTTTTCCTTTCACCGTTGTGTCTGTTGAATCCGCTTCTTGCGGGGCGTAGGCGGCCCAGGCGTCGGCCCCCTGCAGGATCTCGTCGTCGCTGAGCCGGCAGGCGTCCAGCGCCGCGGTGATGGCCTGCCGGTCCAGCCGCTGGCCGATGAACACCAGCTCCTGGCGGCAGTCGCCCACCTCCTCGGACCAGCGGCTGCGGATGAAAGCGCGCTGCGCCTCGTCCGGCGGCCAGCTGCGTTCGTCGAGGAAACGCCACCAGGCCCCGGACCATTCATAGGCCATGGGCGCCGCGCCGGCCTTGGCCAGCACGCCCATCTCGGTGACGCGATGCGCCAGCCACAGATACCCCTTGGCGCGCAGCAATGCCTTATCGCTGCCGTGCTCGGCCAGGAAGCGGGCAAAGCGTTGCGGATGGAAGGGAATGCGTGAGCTGTAGACAAAGGAGGAGATGCCGTAGGCGTCCTGTTCGGAGTGCTCCTCGCCCCGCAGGGTGGCCAGCCAGCCCGGCGCGGCGCTGGCCTGCTCGATGTCGAATGCGTGGGTGTTCAGCAGCAATTCCGGGGCGACCGCGCCGCCGGAGGCCAGCACGATCCGCGCCCGGCTGTTCAGGCCACGCAGCACGCCCTGCAGCGTGCCCTGCTGCTGCGGCGAGATCAGGTCGCTCTTGCTGACGACGATCACGTCGGCGAATTCCACCTGGTTGACCAGCAGGGCCTGCAGCCCGGGCTGGTCCGAGGACGGTGCCGTGAACTGCGCCATGAAGTTCGCGCCATCCACCACGGTCGCCATGGTGTCCAGCCGCGCCACGTCCGACAGCACCTGACCGCGTTCGTCCATGAAGGTGAAGGTCTCGGCCACCGGCAGCGGCTCGCCGATGCCGGTGGACTCGATCAGCAGGTAGTCGAAACGGCCGGCGGCGGCCAGCCTGGCGACCTCGCCGAGCAGGTCCTCGCGCAGCGTGCAGCAGATGCAGCCGTTGCTCATCTCGACCAGGGCGTAATCGGTGCGGGAGACGGCGGCCCGGTCCTGCAGCCGGTGGGCGTCGATGTTGATCGCGCTCATGTCGTTCACCACGACCGCGATGCGCATGCCGTGCGGGGTGCCCAGCAGGTGGTTGAGCAGGGTGGTCTTGCCCGCGCCCAGGAAGCCGCTCAGCACGGTGACGGGCAGGCGGCGGTCCTCGCGGGCCGGGTCCACGATGGCAGACATCGCCATGGCCTTACACCGCGGCCCCGGCGGCGGCCGGGACGGGCACCACACTCACATGCGCCGCGACGATGCGCCAGCCCGCCTCCAGGCGCACCCAGGTCTGCTGCTGGCGGCCGATCATCCCGGCCTGCGCCTCGCGCTCGAACAGGGTGCTGGCCGTGGCGCAGTCGCTGCCGAAGGTGGTGATCACCGTGCGGCTCAGCACCCGGTGCAGGCCGGCGGGCGAACGGCCCTGGCGGTAGGCGCGGATCTCGCCGATGCCGTGCAGGATCTCGGCGATGCCGTAGCGGATGGTCTTGTCGTCGTGCCAGAAGCAGGCGTCCATCCCGGCCAGGTCGTTGGCCATCAGCGCGGTTTCGTAGCGGCCGAAGGCTTCCTGCACCTCGGCCAGCACCCGGGGGTCATTCACGATCATGTTCATTCCTTCCTGTCATTGCTGCAGCGCCGCCGGGCGGCAGGCGGCCACGCCCTGCCGCTCCAGCGCATGGGCCACCCGCAGCGCCAGGTCCTCGCGCCAGGGCGGCGCGATGATCTGCACGCCGATCGGCTGGGCCGCGCCGTCCCGCACCGGCACCGCCACGACGGGCAACCCGATGAACGAGATCGGCTGGGTGTAGAGGCCCAGGTTGGGCCGCACCGGCAGGGTCTCGCCGTCCAGCACCATGGTCTTCTGGCCGATCAGCGGTGCGCGGCAGGGCGTGGCCGGGGCGATCAGCACATCCACCGACTCGAAGAGCTTCAGCATCTCCTCGCGGAAATACCGGCGAAAGCGCTGGGCGGATTCGACCCAGGCGGCGGGCGTGGCCAGGCCGCTGACCAGGCGGTTGCGCACGGCGGGATCGAAGTCCTCGATGCGCTGGCGCAGCCGCCGGGCATGGACCGCCGCGCCCTCGGCCGAGGTGATGACGACGGCCGCGGCCCGCGCCACGTCGGCGTGGGGGATGTCCAGCACCCGGCCGACGCCCAGCGCCTTCGCCACCGTATCGACCGCCTCGAATGCCTCGGGCAGGCCCTTGCGGCGGAAATAGCCGCCGGCCACCGCGATGCGCAGGCCGGCGGTGCCGGCTTCCAGCGCCGCCAGCGTGGGTGCGGCCGGTCGCGCGCTCTGCATGGGATCGAGCGGATCCTGACCCTGCATCGCGTCGTACACCGCGGCCAGGTCGGCCACCGAACGGGCGAAGGGCCCGAGGTGGTCGAAGGAAGACACGAAGGGGAAGCTGCCGCCGCGCGACAGGCGCCCGTAGGTGGGCTTCAGGCCGAAGATGCCGCACAGGGACGAAGGCACGCGGATCGAGCCATTGGTGTCGGACCCCAGGGCGACCGGCACCATGCCGGCCGCCACCGCGGCGCCCGAGCCGCCGGAGGAGCCGCCGGTCATGCGCTCGGTGGCATGCGGGTTGCGCGAGGGGCCGTCGTGCGCGTTCTCGCCGGTGAAGTCGCAGGCGTATTCGCCCATGTTCAGGCCGCCGAGCAGGATGGCGTCCTGCCGCTCCAGCTGGGCGATCAGGAAGGCATCGCCGGCGGCCGGCGCCAATTCGCGGTTGATCTTCGAGCCCGCGCGGGTGGGGATGCCGCGGATGTCGAACAGGTTCTTGGCCGCGAACGGAACCCCTGCCAGCGCGCCCAGCCGTTCACCGGCGGCACGGCGGCGGTCCACCGCGTCGGCCGCCTGCAGGGCGCGTTCGGCGGTGACGTCGGTGAAGGCGTTCACGACGGGGTTCAGCGCCTCGATACGATGCAGGCTGGCCTCCACCACCGCACGTGCGCTCCACTCGCCGCGCGAGACGGCGCCCGCGATGGCCTGCGCCGACGCTACCGCGGGCGATGTGAAATCGAGGTCCGTGTTCATGGCTGGTACACCGGTGCAGGTTCCGCGCGGTCGCCCAGGTCCACCGACTGCACCAGCGCGGCGCAGTCGGCGATGACACCGACGAAGAAACGCACGTCTTCGTGCCAGGGCGCCCGGGCCGGCAGGCCGAAGACTTCGAGGGTGGTGGACAGGAGGCGGTCGATGGCCGCTTGCCGGTCCGCGGATGGCTGCTCGTGCATGGTCTTCATTTCCCTGGCGAGGTTCTGCGTGTTCATTGGAGGGGGATGCGGGCGGCCTCGATCAGCTCCGCCCAGCTCTTCTGCTCGCGCTGCAGCGAGGCGGCGAAGGCCTGGCTGTCGTTGCCCACGATCTCGATGCCGTTGTCCGCGAACACCCGGCGGACATCGGCGTCCTCCCGGAGCGCCTTGACCATCTCGCGCCGCAATCTGTCCACGATCGCCGGCGGCGTGCCCCTGGGCACGAACGCGCCCAGCCAGACGATGGAGTTCAGGCCCGGCAGGCCGGCCTCGGCCAGGGTGGGCACCTGGGGCAGCACGGCGGAGCGCTTCTCGCCGGTGACGGCCAGGGGGCGTATCCGGCCGGAGTCCATCAGCACCCGGGTGGAGCCCACGCTGTCGAACTGCATGTCGATCTCGCCGGAGATCAGGGCGTTCGACAAGGTACCGGTGCCCTTGTAGGGGACATGCGTGATGTCGATGCCGCTCCTGAGCTTGAACTGCTCCCCGGTCAGGTGGATCACGCTGCCCGTGCCCACGCTGCCGAAGTTGAGTTTGCCGGGCGACTTGCGCGCCAGCGCGATCAGTTCCTGCACATTGCGCGCCGGCACCGAGGGATGCACCGACAGCGCCAGCGGATAGCCGCCGAGCAGGGTGACGGGCTCGAAATCCGCCACCGGATCGAAAGGCTTCTTCGCCTGCAGCAGGGGCGCGACCACATGGCTGCTGTTGGTGGCGATCAGCACCGTGAGTCCATCGGGCTTGGCGCGCATGACGTAGCTCTCGCCGATGAGGCCGGTGGCGCCGACCCGGTCCTCGACCACGACGGGCTGGCCCATCGCCACGGACAGGCTCCTGGCCATGACCCGGGCCACCAGATCGGTGGCGCCGCCGGGCGGGAACGGCGAGACGAAGGTGATGGGCCGGTCGGGGTAGGAGGCCTGCGCCCACAGCGCCGCGCTGCCGACGGCCAGCGCGGCGACAAGCAGGCCTCGAATGGTTCTTGCTAGGGACATGGGGCAACTCCTGATGACGGTCCAGTATCTGCAGCGCCCCCGGGCACGGACAAGTGAGTTCTCGCAAGCCGAGGCTTTGTGAAAACCGAATCCTTCGAAACCCGGGTGCAGCAGAAAATCGGCGCCGCGACCGCGGCCAGCCCACGATTCGACGAACGCAAACCCATGCACTACGACCTGGTCGACCTACGGACCTTCCTGGCCATCGCCGAGGAAGGCAGCCTCTCGCGCGGCGCGGTGCGCGCCCATCTCGCGCCCTCCTCGGCCAGTCTTCGCCTGAAGGGGCTGGAAGACGCGCTCGGGGTGACCCTCTTCACACGGCAGGCCCGCGGCGTGGCGCTGACCGCCGCGGGCTCCGTGATGCTGGAACATGTGCGCCACTGCCTGGCCGGCCTGGAACAGATGCATGCCGACCTGTCGCCCTATGCGCTGGGGCTCACCACGCATCTCACGCTGTTCGCCAACAACAACGTGGTGAACTTCCACCTGCCGGACGACCTGGCGCGCTTCTTCGCGGCACATCCCTCGGTGCGCATCAAGCTGGAGGAACGGATGGGGCCGGACATCATCTTCGCGGTGACCCAGGGCCGCGCGGACATCGGCATCGTGGCCGTCGATTCCGATCACCCCGACCTGGAATTCCACCCCTACCGGGACGACCGCTTCGTGGTGGTCGCGCCCCTGGGCAGCAAGCTCGCCAGACGGGCCTCGGTGCGTTTCGTCGATTGTTTCGGGGAACCCTGGATCAGCCAGCCCAACGGCTCCGCCCTGCACACCTACCTGATGGGGCAGGCGGCGGCCACCGGCGGCCGGCTGGACGTGCGGGTGCAGGTGTCAGGCTTCAATGCCGTGGTCCGGCTGGTGACGTCCGGCGCCGGCATCAGCATCGTTCCCACCTCGGCACTCGGCAAGCGGGAACGGAGCCAGATGGCCGTGATCGAACTGACGGACCCGTGGGCGGCGCGGCACAACAGGATCTGCGTGCGCAAGGGCGCCATCGAGGGGAACAAGCATCTCGGCCACCTGGTGGCGGCACTGGCGCCCCAGGAGGCGGGATCCAGTCGATGCTGATGGGAGATGTGGTGCGGCTGGCGGGGATCGAACCCACGACCCTTGGCTTCGGAGGCCAATACTCTATCCACTGAGCTACAGCCGCTGATTTCCGGCATTGCGCCGAAGAGCGCGATTATGGCCTATTCCACCAGCACTTCCGCCAGGGCCTCGGCCGGCTCAGGCAAGGACCGCAAATCCGGCATCAGGCCGAGGCCGCGCAGGTAGACATCCACGCTGCGGCATCCGTACTCGACCAGGTCGAAGGCCTGCACGTCCAGCAGCCAGTTCTGGATGAGGCCGTCCACCAGGCCGTGCAGGCCGTGCACCGCCACCGGGGCGGGCAGGCTCAGGCCCTGCTTCTGCTGCGCGGCGGCCTGGTTGAGGCCGCGCTCTATCTTCACCAGGCAGTCGTTGCGGCACTGCAGGTGGCGCTCCTTCACCGCCTTGAGTTCCTCGACGTATTCGACCTGGTGGGTGGCGATCTCGAAGACACGGCGCACCTGCAGGTCGTCGCGCACCAGCAGCAGCGCGGCGCGCACCGATTCGCGCAGCTCGGCCACCGGGTCGGCCCGCGGGTTCTCGCCCAGGTGCTGGATGGTTTCCTCCATCGGCAGGGTGACGCGTTCCATCATGGCGTTGAACAGGTCGGCCTTGTCCTTGAAATGCCAGTAGATGGCGCCGCGGGTGGTGCCGGCGGCGGCGGCGATTTCCTGCAGCGAGGTGCGCGACACGCCTTGCGCATGGAACAGCTGCTCGGCAGCATCCAGCAGTTGGCTGCGGGTGTGCTGGGCTGCTTCCTTGGTACGGCGGACCATTTTTCTTGCCTTGCTTTCGAGGATCGGCCGGCAAGCCTGAAGAGGCGTCCGGACTGTCGTTTTACATTCATCATTGTATGTATACTGGCGCGCTCCTCCGGCCGTAACCCTGCGTTACGCTGCGGAATGTGCCTGGTACACCCACCGGCGCGCCGCCCCCGTTTCTCTCTGCATCCCTCTCTCCCGTCTCTGGAAGGACCCTCCATGTCTGTCTCGTGGAAAGCCCCGTTTCCGGCCCGCTCCGCCGTACTTTCATCGATCGCGCTCGCCATCGTCGCCTCCATCGCTCTTTCGGCCTGCGGCAAGAAAGACGCGGCACCGGCCGCCGGCGGCCCTCCGGGCGGCGGCATGCCGCCTCCGCAAGTGGGCGTGGTGACGGTGCAGCCCGGCAATGTGGGCATCGAGACCGAGCTGCCCGGCCGCGTGGAAGCCTCGCGCGTCGCCCAGGTGCGTGCGCGCGCCGCCGGCATCCTGCAGAAGCGCCTGTTCACCGAAGGCTCGGACGTGAAGGCCGGCCAGGTGCTCTACCAGATCGATCCGGGCCCGTACGCCGCCAGCGCCCAGAGCGCCGCCGCCTCGCTGCAGCGCGCCGAGGCCAACCTGGCGCAGGCCAGCGCCACGGTGCAGCGCTACAAGCCGCTGGTGGAAGTCAACGCGATCAGCAAGCAGGACTACGTCAACGCCCAGGCCACCGAGAAGCAGGCCCAGGCCGATGTGGCCGTGGGCAAGGCGGCGGTGGCCAATGCGCAGATCACGCTGGGTTATGCCCAGGTGACGGCGCCGATCTCCGGCCGCATCGGCCGCTCGCTGGTGACCGAAGGCGCGCTGGTCGGCCAGGGCGAGGCCACCCAGCTGGCGCTGATCCAGCAGATCAACCCGGTGTATGTGAACTTCACCCAGTCGGTGGCCGAGGTGTCGCGCCTGCGCGCGGCCATGCAGAAGGGCCAGCTGCAGCGGGCCGGCGGCGCCGAATCCGCCGTGGTGCGCATCGTGCAGGAAGACGGCTCGGTGCTGCCGCAGACCGGCAAGCTGCTGTTCACCGACCTGTCGGTGGATGCCACCACCGGCCAGGTCACCCTGCGGGCCGAGGTGCCCAATGCCGGCGGCGCGCTGCTGCCGGGCCTGTACGTGCGGGTGCGCATCGAGCAGGCGCAGGTGCAGAACGCGGTGCTGCTGCCGCAGCAGGCGGTCACCCGCACCCAGCAGGGCGACACGGTGTCCATCGTGGCGGCGGACGGCAAGATTTCGCCGCGCACCGTCAAGATCAACGGGTCCAAGGACAACAACTGGGTGGTCACCGACGGCCTGAAGGCCGGCGACCAGGTGATGGTCGACGGCTTCCAGAAGCTGCAGATGGCGCCTCCGGGCACCCCGGTCAAGGCGGTTCCCTGGACGCCTGCCGCGCCGGCATCCGCAGCCCCGGCCGCGGCAGCCGCCCCGGCGGCCAAGTAACGAGGAGCGCCTGAATGGCCAAGTTTTTCATCGACAGGCCGATCTTTGCCTGGGTGATCGCACTGTTCCTGATCGTGCTCGGCGCGGTCTCGATCACCCAGCTGCCGATTTCGCAATACCCCACGGTGGCGCCGCCCGCCATCGTGGTGACCGTGGCCTATCCCGGCGCTTCGGCGCAGACGCTGGAAGACAGCGTGATCAGCGTGATCGAGCGCGAGTTGAACGGCTCGCCCGGCATGATCTACATGGAGTCGGTCAGCCAGGCCGACGGCACCGGCACCATCACCGCGTCCTTCGAGCCGGGCACCAATCCCGACCTGGCGCAGGTGGATGTGCAGAACCGCCTGTCGCGCGCCACGCCGCGCCTGCCGGCGGCGGTGACGCAGCAGGGCGTGCGGGTCGACAAGTCGCGCTCGAACTTCCTGATGTTCGTCATCCTGTCCTCGGAAGACCCGGCGATCGACGTGTTCGGCGTGGGTGACTACGCCTCGCGCAACGTGGTGCCCGAGATCCAGCGGATCGCCGGCGTCGGCCAGGCCCAGCTCTTCGGCACCGAACGCTCCATGCGCATCTGGATCGATCCGGCCAAGCTGACCGGCTTCGCCCTGTCGGCCGGCGACGTCGCCACCGCCATCCGCAACCAGAACGCCCAGGTCGCCTCGGGCAGCATCGGCGATCTGCCGGCGATCTCCGGCCAGGGCATCTCCGCCACGGTGGTAGTGACCGGCCAGCTCTCCAGCACCGAGGCCTTCGGCAACATCGTGCTGCGCGCCAACACCGACGGCTCCACCGTCAAGTTGAAGGACGTGGCCCGCATCGAGCTGGGCGCGCAGGCCTACGCCACCTCGGCGCGCCTGAACGGCAAGCCGGCCATCGGCATCGGCGTGCAGCTGGCGCCCAGCGGCAACGCGCTGGCCACCGCCACCGCCGTGCGCAAGCGCATGGGCGAGCTGCAGGGCTTCTTCCCCTCGGGCATCAAGTGGGACATCCCGTACGACAGCTCGGACTTCGTGAAGATCTCGATCGAACAGGTGGCCGAGACCCTGCTGGAAGCCATCGTGCTGGTGTTCCTGGTGATGTTCCTGTTCCTGCAGAACATCCGCTACACCATCATCCCGACGGTGGTGGTGCCGGTGGCCCTGCTGGGCACCTTCGGCGCGCTGCTGGCGCTGGGCTTCTCGATCAACGTGCTGACCATGTTCGGCATGGTGCTGGTGATCGGCATCGTGGTGGACGATGC
This sequence comes from Xylophilus rhododendri, assembly GCF_009906855.1. Lineage (NCBI taxonomy): Bacteria > Pseudomonadati > Pseudomonadota > Betaproteobacteria > Burkholderiales > Xylophilus > Xylophilus rhododendri. The sequence goes on along the minus strand of NZ_CP047650.1, from coordinate 3,185,673 downwards.
GATCGTGGTGGTGGAGAACGTCGAGCGCATCATGTCCGAGGAGGGCCTGCCGCCGCTGGAGGCCACCCGCAAGGCCATGGGCCAGATCTCCGGCGCCATCATCGGCGTGACGGTGGTGCTGATCTCGGTGTTCGTGCCGCTGGCCTTCTTCAGCGGCTCCACCGGCAACATCTACCGCCAGTTCTCGGCGGTGATGGTGAGCTCAATCGGCTTCTCCGCCTTCCTGGCGCTGTCGCTGACGCCGGCCCTGTGCGCCACGCTGTTGAAGCCCATCGAGAAGGGCAGCCACCACGAGAAGAAGGGCTTCTTCGGCTGGTTCAACCGCGGCTTCACCCGCACCGCCAAGGGCTACGAGAGCCTGGTGGCGCGCATCCTGAAGCGCGCGGCGCGCTACCTGATCATCTACGCGGCCATCGTCGGCGTGCTGGTGGTCGTGTACCTGCGCCTGCCGTCCTCCTTCCTGCCGGACGAGGACCAGGGCAACATCATCGTCAACATCCAGCTGCCCTCCGGCGCGACGCAGGAGCGCACGCGCTCGGTGATCGAGCAGGTCGAAGGCTTCATCCTCAAGCAGCCGGAAGTGCGCAGCATGGTCGGCGTGCTGGGCTTCAGCTTCTCGGGCCAGGGCCAGAACGCGGCGCTCGCCTTCGTGACGCTCAAGCCCTGGGAAGAGCGCCACGGCGAGGAGCACAGCGCCAAGGCGCTGGCCGGCCGCGCCTTCGGTGCGCTGATGGGCGTGCGCGATGCCTTCATCTATCCGCTGTCGCCGCCGGCGATTCCGGAACTGGGCACCGCCACCGGCTTCACCTTCCGCCTGCAGGACCGCGGCGGCAAGGGCCACGACGCGCTGCTGGCGGCCCGCAACCAGATGCTGGGCATGGCCGCGCAGTCCAAGGTGCTGGCCCAGGTGCGGCCCAACGGCCTGGAAGACGCGCCGCAGCTGCGGCTGGAGATCGACCGTGACCGCGCCCAGGCGCTGGGCGTGGATTTCGCGGCGATCAACACCGCGCTGTCGACCGCGCTCGGATCGAGCTACATCAACGACTTCCCCAACCAGGGACGCCTGCAGCGGGTGGTGATACAGGCCGACGCGCCCTTCCGCATGCAGCCGGAAGACCTGCTCAAGCTCAACGCGGTCAACACGCAGGGCAAGACGGTGCCGCTGTCGACCTTCGCGACCACCCGCTGGGTGACCGGCCCGACGCAGACGGTGCGCTACAACGGCTATCCGGCCATGCGTATCGACGGCGCCGCCGCGCCGGGCTACAGCTCGGGCGACGCGATCAAGGAGATGGAGCAATTCGCCGCCAAGCTGCCCGCGGGCTTCGGCTACGAATGGACCGGCCTGACCCGCGAGGAAAAGCTGGCCGGCTCGCAGGCCTCCATCCTCTACGGCTTCGCGATCCTGGCGGTGTTCCTCTGCCTGGCCGCGCTGTACGAGAGCTGGTCGATCCCGCTGTCGGTGATCCTGGTGGTGCCGCTGGGCGTGCTCGGCGTGCTGCTGGCGACCCTGCTGCGCAGCTACAACAACGACGTGTACTTCCAGGTGGGCCTGATCACCATCATCGGCCTGTCGGCGAAGAACGCCATCCTGATCATCGAGTTCGCCAAGGACCTGCAGGCCACCGGCAAGGGTGTGATCGAGTCGGCCCTGGCCGCCGCCCACCTGCGCTTCCGGCCCATCGTGATGACCTCGCTGGCCTTCATGCTGGGTGTGCTGCCGCTGGCCATCGCCTCCGGCGCCGGCTCGGCGAGCCAGCGCGCCATCGGCACCGGCGTGATCGGCGGCATGATCACCGGCACGGCGCTCGCCGTGTTCTTCGTGCCGGTCTTCTTCGTGGTGGTGCGCGGCGTGTTCAAGGGCAGCAAGCGCCAGCAGCAGATCTACGCCCAGCACGCCAAGGAAGCCGGCGTCGGCGGCGACACAGACTCCAAGGACGCACATGACCATGCGTAAAAAGACCTTCCCCCTGGCAGCGCTCGCCGCGGCGGCGCTGCTGCTGTCGGGCTGCAGCCTGATCCCGACCTACGAACGCCCGGCCGCGCCGGTGGAGGCGTCCTTCCCGCCGCCGCCGGCGATCGACGGCGCCCAGCCGCAGGCCGCCACCGGCGCGGTGGCCAGCGAGCTGAGCTATCAGCAGTTCTTCGCCGATCCGCGCCTGGTGCAGCTGGTGGGCATCGCCCTGTCGAGCAACCGCGACCTGCGCGCCACCAGCCTGGCCATCGAGCAGGCGCGGGCGCAGTTCCAGATCACCCGCGCCAACCAGTACCCGGCAGTCGGGCTGGCGGCCAATGCCAGCCGCGCGCCCAACGTCATCAACGGCGCCCTGACCAACTCCTTCCAGGTCGGCCTGGCCGTCACCTCCTGGGAGATCGACTTCTTCGGGCGCCTGCAAAGCCTGAAGGAACAGGCCCTGGCCACCTACCTCGCCAGCGAGGAAGGGCGCCGCGCCGCGCAGACCAGCCTGGTCGCCGGCGTGGCCAACGGCTGGCTGGCGCTGCAGGCCGACGAGGAGCTGCTCGACCTGTCGCGCCGCACCGTCGCCACCCGGGAAGACTCGGTGCGGCTGACCAAGCTGCGGCTGGACAACGGCGTGTCCTCCGCGCTGGACTTCCAGCAGGCCGACTCGCTCGCCCAGAGCGCCCGCGCCACCCTGGCCCAGGCCCAGCGCCAGCGCGCGCTGGACGAGAACTCGCTGGTGCTGCTGCTCGGCCAGCCGCTGCCCGCGGACATCCGCAGCAGCCTGGCCGGCGACCGCCTGGCCGACGTGCCGCCCTTCCCGGCGCTGCAGGCCGGCCTGCCGTCCGATCTGCTGGTGCGCCGTCCGGACATCCGCCAGAGCGAGCAGCAGCTGATCGCCGCCAACGCCAACATCGGCGCGGCGCGCGCGGCCTTCTTCCCGCGCATCAGCCTGACCGCGCAGGCCGGCACCGCCAGCAACGAGCTCTCGGGCCTGTTCAAGAGCGGCAGCTCGGCCTTCAGCATCGCGCCCTCGCTGGTGCTGCCGATCTTCGACGCGGGCCGCAACCGCGCCGGGCTGGCCTCGTCCGAAGCCGGCCGCGACATCGCGGTGGCGCAGTACGAGAAGTCGATCCAGACCGCCTTCCGCGAAGTGGCCGACGCCCTGGCGGGCGACGCCACCCTGGCCGAGCAGCTGCGCGCCCTGCAGGCGCAGGCGCAGGCCGAGTCCGGCCGCTTCGAGTTGTCGGACCTGCGCTACCGCAACGGCGTGGCCACCTACCTCGACCTGCTCGACGCCCAGCGCTCGCTGTTCGGCGCCCAGCAGGCCGTGGTGCAGACCCGGCTGCTGCAGCGGCAGAACCAGGTCAGCCTGTACAAGGCCCTGGGCGGCGGCTGGACCGACCAGCCGGAAATGGCCGCCAGCGCGGCCTCCAGCAGCCCGGCAACACGCTGAGCCTCATGGGAAACCCCCCCTTTGCACAGGCTCTGCAAAGGGGGTGGCTCCCTATAATCGATCGCTGATTCCGGGCGCTCCAGCCCGCGACAGCCCCGATGAAAAAGCTGAGGACGCCAAGCCCATGAGCGAGACAAATCCGGCAGAAGAACACCAGGAGGCGCATTCCGGCCCGATCAAGAATCCCAAGCAGTTGCTGATCGCGGTGCTCTTTTCTTTCGTGGTGCCGATCTTCGTGATCATCGGACTGGTGCTGTTCGTCACCTCGGCCAACAAGCCCGCGCCGGGCGTCAGCGGGCCGGACGCGCAGAAGGCGCTGCAGGCGCGCATACAGCGCATCGGCACGGTGGAGATCCGCGATGCCAACCGGCCGCTCAAGTCCGGCGAGGACGTCTTCAAGGCCCAGTGCATCACCTGCCATGGCACCGGCATGATGGGCGCGCCAAAGTTCCAGGACAGCGCAGACTGGGCGCCGCGCATCGCCAAGGGCTACGAGACCCTGCTGCATTCGGCCCTGGCCGGCAAGGACGCCATGCCCCCGCAGGGCGGCGGCGACTTCGAGGACGTGGAGATCGGCCGGGCGGTGGTCTACATGGCCAATGCCGGCGGCGCCAAGTTCCCGGTGCCGGACCGGCCGGCGGCCGCGCCCACCGCGAATGCGGGTGCCGCCGCGACGCCCGCGCCGGCCGCCACGGCTGCCGCGGCGGCCCCGAGTCCGGCAGCGGTGACCGGCGCGGCGCCGGTGGTGGCGGCCGCCACGGCGACAGCAGCGCCCACCACCGCCGCAGGCGGCGGGGCCGGTGAAGCGCTCTACAAACAAACCTGCCAGATGTGCCATGCCGCCGGCGTGGCCAACGCGCCGAAGTTCGGCGACAAGGCTGCCTGGGCGCCGCGCATCGCCACCGGCATGGACACCCTGGTCAACGCTGCCCTCCACGGCATGGGCGCCATGCCGCCCAAGGGCGGCTCCACCGCGCCGGATGCGGATGTGCGCGCCGCCGTCCAATACATGGTCGATGCGGCCAAGTAGCTAGCCGCCACGCTGACCTGCGTGGCCGCATCGACCCTGGTGAGAACCCGCAGTCGCCAGTCCCCGTAAAACGCCTGCTGGATGATGCTTTAGTTATCGTTTGTTACGATGGGATGTTTTCGCAAAGGCACGCCGGCCTCGCGATCCTCCTTCGTCACAGGTCAAATGAAGTACATCTATATGGCGGGGCCGCTGGGGCCGATGGGCGGCGGCATGTTGCGCGTGGTCGATTACCTGATGCAGGCCCAGAGTGGTTTCGACTGCTACCAGGGCGCGCAGATGGTCAAGCTCGACACCCGCGGCACCGGCAGTGCGGCCGGCTCCTTCGTCATGCTGGGCAAGGCGATGGGCACGATCCTGAAGAGCAAGCTCAATGGCAGCCTGGCGGGCCTGCATGTCAACATGGCCGAGCGCCTGAGTGTGTTCCGCAAGGGCATCCTGCTGCTGTTCGCGCGCATGCTGGGCGTGCCCGCCGTGCTGCACCTGCATGCGGCGCAGATGGAGAGCTACTACCGCTCCCTGTCGGCGCCGGCCAAGCTGTTCACCCGCACGGTTTTCCACCTGACCACCCACAACATCGTGCTGGGCGACAACGCCCGGCGTTTCCTGATCGATGTCATCGGCATCCGGCCGGACAAGGTCAGCGTGGTCATCAACGGCGTACCGGGGCCCGCCACCCTGGTGGAGCGTCCCCACGACCGCGCCCGCAAGCGGGTACTGTTCCTCGGCAATCTATGGGACCGCAAGGGTCTGGCCGACCTGCTGCATGCGCTGACGGATGCCCGCTTCGATCCGGCCACGGTGGAGGTGCTGGTGGTCGGTGGCGGCGACGTGGAGAAATTCCAGCGCCTGTCCGACAGCCTGGGCCTGGAGAAGCTGGTGAGTTTTCTGGGTTGGGTGGACCAGACCAAGGCCACCGACATCCTGAAGACCGCCGACGTGCTGATCCTGCCCTCCTACGACGAAGGCCTGCCGCTGGTGATTCTGGAAGCGCTGGCGCACGGCATCCCGACGATCTGCACGCCGGTCGGCGAAATTCCCACCGTGCTGCAGAGCCGGATCGACACGCTTTTCGTGAACCCTGGCGATGTCAAGGCGATCGCGGACGCCTTGATCGATGCCCTGAACGACGAAGAACTCAGCCGCCTGCTGGGGCTCAACGGCCGCAAGGCCTACGAGAGCCGCTTCTCGCTCGCCACCTTCTCCTCTTCGGTGGCGGCGATTCACGACAAGTATTTCAAGCTTTCGAACTAGCGCGCTGGTTCAAGGCCGCGGGTGGCGCTGGAAGCCGCAGCGCTGCTCCAGCTCCCCGGCGCGCACTTCCAGCGGCCGCCAGATGCCGGCCTCCACCGCATCGGCCGCATGCACCATGTCCAGGCTGTGCACCAGGCCGCAGCCCAGCGGCGTGAGCAGGTAGAGCCGGCCGTCTTCGTCCAGCAGCGCCTGCGTCACCTCGCCCGCCGGCTGGGCGGTGTGGGCCGTCACCGCGAAATCGGGCGCCACGCGCCAGACATAGGGCGCCGCCTCCAGTTCCACATACACCCGCTGCGGCCCGTTCTGGAAGAACCAGCGGCCCTGCTCGTCGCTACCGTAGTTGCGGGCGATGAAGCCGAGCAGCTTCTCGTGGCGCAGCACCGCGCCGCGCGCGGCGGGTGCCTGCCCGAACACGCCTGCCGCCTGCACCGCGTCGTCGCGCATGTACCAGTCGCCGCGGGCGTCCAGGCCCAGCCAGCCGAAGCAGTCGGGCACGTTGGGCCATTTGGCCATGGCTTGTTTGACGAGGTCGTCCATGGGTTCGATTCTCCCGGTGCGCGGCAAGCGTCCGGCTAGCGGATGTGACCGGCCAGCCAGCCGCAGACGGCGCGCGGCATGGCATTGACATCGCCCGGCGGCAGCGCACCCTGCGGGAAACCCACATGCCCGCCCTGCGCCGGCCGCCAGAACTTCACCCATGTCCCATCGACCGGCGCCGGCAGGGACGCGGCCGGCACGAAGGGGTCGTTGACGGCGTTGAGCACCAGTGCAGGCAGCCGGATCTCTCCCAGGTGCGGCCCGGCGGAGCAGCGCCGCCAGTAGTCCTCGGCGCTGCGAAAGCCGTGCAGGGGCGCGGTGAACGCATCGTCGAAGCCATGCAGGTCGCGCGCCGCGGCCAGGGCGATGCCGTCGAACAGCCCCGGATGCTGGACCAGCTTGGCCAGCGCCTTGGGTTTCATGCTGGCCAGGAACATGCGGGTGTAGACATGGCGGTTGAAGCCGCGCCCGATCGCCCGCGCGCTGGCCGCCAGGTCGATCGGCGAACACACCGCCGCCACCGCGCTGGCCAGCTTCCCGGCCTCCTGGCCGGCTTCCTCGGCCCAGCGCAGCAGTGCATTGCCGCCCAGGGACACACCCACGGCCAGCAGCGGGCCTGCGCCATGCGCCTGGCGCAGGCGCTGCAGCATCCAGCCGATCTCTTCATGGTCGCCCGAGTGGTAGGCGCGCGGCGCCAGGTTCAGCTCACCGCCGCAGCCTCGGAAATGCGGCACCGCGAAGGCCCAGCCGCGCGCCGCCGCGGCCGCCGCGAAGCTCTGGGCGTAGTGGCTGGCCGAGGAACCCTCCAGGCCGTGGAACAGCACCAGCAGCGGTTGCTGCCCGGCCGCGGGCGCCTCGGGGCCGGCGGCGAAATCCACGTCGATGAAATCCGCGTCCGCCGTGTCCCAGCGCACCCGCGAATACACAGGCGCCCGGCCATCGCCGCGCCGCCCGAACAGCGCCGGCCACACCGTCTGCAGATTGCCGCCCGGCAGCCACCAGGGCGCGCGGTAGTCCCCGAAATCCACCGCCACTAGTGCAGGGTCGGCGACACCTCGGGCCGGGGGTCCGTCGTCGTCTCGGCGACCGTGCCGGGGCTGGCATGGTGCGCCACCATGCGCCAGCCCTGGGCGGTCTTGTGGAACACATTGGTGGCGATCACGGCCGCCTCGACCGCGCCGTCCGGCAGTGTCAGCGCCACCTTCTCCAGCACGCTGTGCACGCTGCTGACGAGGGTCTCGACACGGTGCAGGGTCTCGTGGCGGATCGGCGGCGTGCCGCGTTCGAACAAGGCCTCGAAGCTGGCGCGGATCTGGCCGGTGCCCACCAGCCGCGGGCCGCCCGGATGCACGCAGACGATGTCGTCCTCGTCGGCCCAGCAGGCCATCATGCGCGCCAGGTCGCCGACCCGCAGCGCCTCGTAGAACTCGGCCTCGACATCGTCCGGCCGCCCGCCCACCGCGGCGGTGGAAGACATGCGATCGCTGCGCATCGTCAGACGCAGCCTGGCGGCGGACAGGATGCGGCGGCGGTGGCTGAGGGCATGGCGGGTCTCCTGCGCCTGGGCGCGGTGCAAAAGCCGAGCATAGCCTCAGCCTGGATACCGGTTGATGCAGACGGCTGTTCGTGGGGGGATGAGCCTGTGTCAGACTTCCGCCTTGTCCTTCTGCCGGCCACCCGCCCCGCCATGCGCCCACTCATCCTCACCCTGTTGCTGACGCTGCTGCTCGGCGGCTGCGGCTACAACGACTTCCAGAGCCTGGACGAGCAGTCCACCGCCGCCTGGAGCGAAGTGCAGAACCAGTACCAGCGCCGCGCCGACCTGGTGCCCAACCTGGTCGCCACCGTCAAGGCCGAGGCGAAATTCGAGCAGGACACGCTCACCCAGGTGATCGAGGCGCGCTCCCGCGCCACCGCCATCCAGGTCACGCCGGAGACGCTGAAGGACCCGCAGGCCTTCGAACGCTACCAGCAGGCCCAGGCACAGCTCGGCGGCGCGCTGTCGAAGCTGCTGGCGGTGTCGGAGGCCTATCCGGACCTGAAATCCAACCAGAGCTTTCGCGACCTGCGGGTGCAGCTCGAAGGCACGGAGAACCGCATCACCGTGGCGCGCAACCGCTACATCCAGGCGGTGCAGGCCTACAACGTGAAGGCACGCAGCTTCCCGACCAACATCACCGCGCGTGTCTTCGGCTACGCGCCCAAGCCGGCCTTCACCGCCAGCGGCGACGCCCAGAGCGGCGTGGCGCCCAAGGTCGATTTCGGCAACCCCAACCCGCAGCCCGCGCGCTGACAGGAGTCTTTTTCTTGCCCCTGGCCTTTTTCGTTTCGTTTTCCAAGCTGTCCCGCCCGGTGCGTGCCTGGCTGGCCGCGGCCGCGCTGCTGCTGATGGCGCTGTTCGCGCCCGGCCTGGCGCAGGCGCAGAAGCTGCAGCCTATCCCCGCGCCGGCCATGCATGTGACCGACAACACCAACACCTTCGATGCGCGCCAGAAGAGCGCGCTGGAGGCGCGGCTGGTGAATTTCGAGCAGGCCACCGGCTCGCAGGTGGCCATCCTGATGGTGCAGACCACCGCGCCCGAGGACATCGCCGCCTATGCCAACCGGGTGGGCAACACCTGGAAAATCGGCCGCCGCGCCATCGGCGACGGCCTGGTCATCATCGTGGCCAAGCGCGACCGCAAGGTGCGCATCGAGGTCGCCAAGGCGCTGGAGGGCGCGGTGCCCGACCTGGCCGCCAAGGAAGTCATCGACGAAGCCATCACCCCGGCCTTCCGCGCGGGTGATTACGTCGGCGGGCTGAGCAACGCGCTAGACCGGCTGGAGACCCGCATCCGCGCCGAGGCCCTGCCCTCGCCGACACCGCCCGCGCCCGATGCCGCCCAGGCCTCGATCGACGGCGACGACGCGCTGGCCGGCCGCAATCCCAACGGCTTCCAGTGGTACGACCTGGCGGTGTTCCTGTTCATCGCCGTGCCGCTGCTGGGCGGCGTGCTGCGGCGGCTGCTGGGACGCGGCTTCGGTTCGGTGCTGGCGGCGGCGATCGTCGGCGGGCTGGCCTTCCTCTTCACCTGGAGCGTGCCGGCCGCGGGCGTGGCCGCCGTGCTGGCCTGGGTGCTGGCGATGCTGAGCTGGAGCGGGCTGTCCTCGCGCCCGGGGATGCGCGGGCTGCCGGGCGTGATCGCCGGCAGCGGTTTCGGTAATGTGCTCGGCGGCAGCTCACGCGGATCGAGCAGCGGCGGCGGCGGCTTCCGCTCGGGCGGCGGCGGCGATTTCGGTGGCGGCGGCGCGTCCGGGGACTGGTGAACGGCATGGCAAATCTCTTCTCCAGGCTCATCCGCATCGTGCGCCACCGCTGGCGCGACGAAGGCCATATCCGCAAGGCCATTCCGCCCGATCTGGTCGCCCGGCTGCAGCAGCGCGTGGCCGAGAGCGAACGCCGGCACACCGGCCAGATCCGCCTGTGCATCGAGGCCGGCCTGCCCACCAGCTACCTCTGGCGCGGCGCCACGCCGCGCGAGCGGGCGGTGATGCTGTTCGGCAAGCTGCGTGTCTGGGACACCGAGGAAAACAACGGCGTGCTGGTCTACCTGCTGCTGGCCGACCATGCGATCGAGATCGTGGCCGACCGCGGCCTCAACCGCCATGTCGGCGCCGGCCAGTGGCAGCACCTGGTGGCCCACATGGGAGACGCCTTCGGCGCCGGCCGCTACGAGGACGGCCTGACCCAGGCGCTGGACGATGTCGGCAAGCTGCTGGCCGCCTACTTCCCCGCGCCGGACGACGGCAGCATGCGCCCCAACGAGCTGCCGGACGCGCCGGTGCTGCAGGGCGACCTGCTGCTGGACTGAACTCAGGCCGGCAGCGCTGTCGATGCGGGCACCGGCCACACCCGCCCGCCACCCACCGCGAACAGCAGCCGCCCTGTCTCCGGCGCCAGCACATGGCTGCCGGTGAAGTCGCCGAAGGCCGGCAGAAGCGTCAGGCCGGCGCCGGTGCTGAAGCAGGGCAATCGCAAGGCATCGCGCCCCGTACCGCGCAGCCGCACCGCCGGATGCACATGGCCGGCCAGCACATGGCGGCCGGGCTGCAGCTGCGGATGGTGGCAGCAGGCGAAGGGGCCGGCGGACCAGGGCTCGTCGACCACCGCGATGCCCAGCGACGCTGGCGGATCGCCCGCATGGCTGTCGTGGTTGCCGCGCACCAGCACCATCTCGACGGCGGCATGGGCCAGCCGCCATGCCTGCAGCGCCGTCAGCACCGAGGGTGTGCGGCTTTCCCGGGCATGGAGGAAGTCGCCCAGCACCACCAGGCGCCGGGCAGCATGGCGCGACAGCAGCGAGCTCAGGCGATCCAGGTTGATGCGGGTGGTGCCCGAGGGCACCGGCAGGCCGCGCGCGCGGAACACCGCGGCCTTGCCGATGTGCAGGTCGGCCACGAACAGGGTGCCGCCGGCAGGCCACCACAGGGCGGGGTCGGGCAGGAACTGGACGGCTTCGCCGGCAAGGATCAGGTCGGACATTCGGCACCGATTAGGCCAGCCGCCGAAAGAGCCCGCGTGGCCAGCGGTAACGCCGGTGCGGGCTTAGCATGGGCCGGATGAAAAAAGCCATCCTGATTCCGGGCAACGGCGGCGGCTCCACCCACGACGACTGGTTTCCCTACGTGGCCGAGGGGCTGCGCGCACGCGGCCTGCAGGTGGTCTCGCCCGGCACCTGGCCCGATGCCGAGCTGGCCCGGGCCGAATACTGGCTGCCCTACCTGGAGCAGCTCGGCGCCGACGAGAACACCATCCTCGTCGGCTTCTCCTCCGGCGCCATCGCCGCCATGCGCCATGCCCAGACGCACCGCATCCTGGGCTCGGTGCTGGTGGCCGGCTACCACACCACGCTGGGCCTGCGCACCGAGGAAGTCAGCGGCTATTTCGACCAGCCCTGGGACTGGGAACGCATCCGCGCGAACCAGCAGTGGATCGTGCAACTCAACTCGCCGAGCGACCCCTACATCCCGATCGAGGAGGCGCGTTTCCTGCACGAGCGGCTCGGCAGCGACTACCACGAGGTGGCCAACCGGGGGCATTTCTATCCGATGGCGGAGTTTCCGGAATTGCTGGCGGCCATCGACCCGCATCTGTGAGCCGCGCCCCCGTCAGCCCGCCGATCCGGCCAGGTTCTGCTGGTAGAACTCATGCAGCTTGGCCTGCAGCCAGGCCTTGTCCGGCAGCTGGGTGCGGTACTGGGCGATGAGCGCGGGCGAGGCCATGCGGCTCAGCGCGTACTCGACCACCTCGTCGTCCTTGCTGGCGCACAGCAGCACGCCGATGGCGGGGTTCTCGTGTTTCTTCCTCACGTCGCGGTCCAGCGCTTCGAGATAGAAGGCCAGCTTGCCCAGGTATTCGGGCTCGAAGCGGCCGACCTTCAGCTCGATGGCGACCAGGCAGTTCAGGCCGCGGTGGAAGAACAGCAGGTCCAGCGCGAAGTCCTGCTTGCCGACTTGCAGGGGGAACTCGGAGCCGACGAAGCAAAAGTCCCGGCCCAGTTCGATCATGAAGTTCTTCAGGCGGTCGAGCAGGCCGCGGTGCAGGTCGGCCTCGCTGTGGGTGTCCGCCAGGTCGAGGAATTCGACCATGTAGGCGTCCTTGAAGACGTTCAGCACCTCGGGGCTGTTTTGTCGCACCACTGGTGAGACTTTCGCGGGGCTGAGCTGGATGCGCTCGAACAGGGCCGACTGCAGCTGGCGTTCGAGTTCGCGGCGGCTCCACTTTTCCCGGGCTGCTGCGCGGAGATAGAACTCGCGCTCCGCCATGCCTTTGCATTGACTGAGGATGACCAAGTTATGCGACCAGGGGACATGTCGCACCAGTGGTGTGACTTTCTCGTCGTCGACATACGCGTCGTAGAACTGCCGCATGCGGAACAGGTTGGCCCGGGTGAATCCGCGCAGGCCGGGCTGCGTTTCCTCCAGGTAGACCGCCAGCTGCCGGACGATCCCTTCGCCCCATTCCGCTGCCGCGATCCGGCGGCTGATCGCTCCGCCGACCTGCCAGTACAGCTCGATCAAGGCGGTGTTGACCGCCTGGTAGGTCTGCGCCTTGGCGGACTGGATCAAGCCGGCGATTTCGACAAAGCCGGTTTCCGGCCCTTTGGTCCGGGTGGGAACGGGAACTTTTGAACGAGGCATTGCCAACCCTGCAGCTGCACAAGACCCGCATCATAAGCAAGCGAACACTTACAACAGAGGCAGGGGCCGCGAAGGCTTGCGCTCCCGGCGCGGCTTGCGGGGCTCGCCGCCTTCCACCGGCGTGAGCGAGAAATCGAGATCCTTCCTGATCTCCGCCGCCGCCGCCTGTTCCGCCGCGCTGGGCGGCTCGGGCGGCTTCGCGCGAGGCGGGCCGTTGCGCGGGCGCCGGGCCTGTTTCTCCTCGGCCGCCTGCGCATCCGGCGCCCGGCCATCGGCCGCGTCTTCCAGCTGCAGCACCATACGCGCGATGCGGTCGGCCAGGTTCTCGTTGGTCAGCTTCTCGCGGAAGAGTTCGATCATCAGCGGGAAGGCGAAGGGGCTGGGCCGCTCCAGGTGCTTGACCACCAGTTCCTGCGAACGCATCTTGCGCAGGCTGCCCAGGATCTGGGCGATGTCCAGCTCCTGGCTCAGCACCTCCTCGTCGGCCTGGCGCAGCAGCATGTTGTCGCTGTCGTATTTCTGGAAGACCTCGAAGAAGAGCTGCGACGAGGCCTGCAGCTGGCGGTTGCTGCGGCGCTCGCCGGGATGGCTCTGGAAGATCAGGCCCGACACCCGCGCGATCTCGCGAAAGCGCCGGCGCGACATCTCGGTGGCGTTCAGGCTGGCCAGCACCTCTTGCAGCAGGGCGCCGTGCTCGCCACCGCCGGGCGCGTCGTCCAGGCGCAGCAGATCGGGCAGCAGGCCAGCCCAGTCGCGCGGTGTGGCGCTGATCAGCTCCAGGCCGTAGTCGTTGATGGCGATGGAGAAGGTGCCCTGCTCGTGCTGCGCCGCGCGCCAGGCAAACAGGCTGGCCAGGCCGATGTGTGCATGGCGGCCGGCGAAGGGATAGAGGAAGAGATGCCAGCCCTCGCGCGTACGCAAGGTCTCGGCCAGCAGGGTGCCGGGCGTGGGCAGGGCCGACCAGCGCTGCTGCACCTCCAGCAAGGGCCGCACGCTCTTCAGCTCGGGCGAATCGAAGCGGTGTGCCGCGGCCAGGGCCATCTGCTCGACCAGCGATTCGGCCAGCACCGAGGAGATCGCCATGCGCGAGCCGTTCCAGCGCGGCACCGTCGGCCGGCCCGCGGTGGCGCGTTTGACGTAGGCCGTCATCTGTTCGATCTTCACCATCTCCAGCACCCGGCCGGCGAAGAGGAAGCAGTCGCCGGGCTGCAGGCGGGCGAGAAAGCTCTCCTCCATGGTGCCGAGCCGCGCGCCGTTCTTGATCTGTACCACCATCGAGGCATCACTTACGATGGTGCCGATATTGCTGCGGTGGCGGCGTGCCAGGCGTTTGTCGGAAAGGCGCCAGATGCCCTGTTCGTCCGGCGCCACGCGGTGGTAGTCCGGATAGGCCGCGAGCGATGGCCCGCCGCGCGAGACGAAGTCCAGGCACCAGTCCCACACCGCGCGCGGCAGCTCGCGGTAGGCGGCCGTGCGGCGCACCTCGGCATACAGCGCCTCGGGCTCGAAGCCGCCGCCGAGCGCGACCGTGACCAGGTGCTGGGCCAGCACATCCACCGGCTGGTGCGGCGAGCTGCGGCGCTCCACATGGCCGGCGCGGATGGCGGCACGTGCTGCGGCGGCTTCGATGATCTCCAGGCTGTGCGTGGGCACCAGCGTGATGCGGGACGGCCGGCCCGGCGCATGGCCCGACCGGCCGGCGCGCTGCAGCAGCCGCGCCACGCCCTTGGGCGAGCCGATCTGCACCACCCGCTCCACCGGCAGGAAATCCACGCCCAGGTCCAGGCTGCTGGTGCAGACCACCGCCTTGAGCGAGCCGGCCTTCAGCCCCTGCTCCACCCAGTCGCGCACGCCGCGGTCCAGCGAGCCGTGGTGGATGGCCAGCACGCCGGCCCAGTCCGGCCGCGCTTCGAGGATGGCCTTGTACCAAAGCTCGGCCTGCGAACGCACGTTGACGAAGACGAGTGTGGTGCCGCTCTGGTCCAGCTCCGCCACCACCTGCGGCAGCATGCGCAGGCCCAGGTGGCCGGCCCAGCTGAAGCGGGCGGCGTTCCCGGGCAGCAGGGTGTCGACGACCAGGCGCTTGTCGATCTTGCCCTGCACCAGCACGCCTTCGTCGCCGGGCTGGCGCGGGCCGAGCAGGGTTTCCATCGCCTCCTGCAGATTGCCCAGCGTGGCCGACATGCCCCACACCCGCAGCGCCGGGTTCCAGCCGCGGATGCGGGCGATGGCCAGCTGCAGCTGCACGCCGCGCTTGTTGCCCAGCAGCTCGTGCCATTCGTCGGCCACCACCAGTTCCACGCCGCGCAGCAGTTCCTGGGCATCGGCGCGGGCCAGCATCAGCGACAGGCTCTCCGGCGTGGTCACCAGCACCGTCGGCAGGCGGCGCGACTGGGCGCTGCGCTCGCCGCTGTCGGTGTCGCCGGTGCGGGCGCCGGCGGTCCAGCGGGCGATGCCGGGATGGCGTCCGGCGAGCTCGTCGAGCGGCCGGCGCAGCGCCGTGAGGGTGTCGGCGGCCAGGGCACGCATCGGTGTGATCCACAGCACCGTCAGCGGCACGGAAGGCGTGGAGCGGCGACGCGAGCCGGGCTCCTCGCCCTCGGCGGCGCGCTGCGAGAAGGCCTGCAGCGCGCCCAGCCACACCGCATAGGTCTTGCCCGCGCCGGTGGTGGCATGCAGCAGGCCGGAGCGGCCCTCGGCCAGCGCCTTCCACACTTCCTTCTGGAAGCCGAAAGCCTTCCAGCCGCGCTCGGAGAACCAGCCGGCGATGGCGCGGCGGATGGCGAGCGGACGGCTGTGGGACTTCATCGGCAGCGATTGTGGGGCGCTCGGATTTACCGCGCGTAGCTTCGTGTTCACGTCAACAGCGCAGAGGCCGGCTGCGAATCTCGGCCGCAAAAGACAGGAGACCCCATGTTGCCGGCAAACCCGATCCCGACCGGTGGATGTCCATCGCCACGGCTCATTCCCCCACCCCCACCCGACGACCTCGAGCGGCCCGACGATGCACCGCGCGACGACTGCGCGGGCGATGAAGACAGGCCCGCCGCGCCCGACAGCGACTTCGCCGCCGCCCCGCTCGCCACCCAATTCCGCCACACCGGCTTTCTCGATTCCGGCGTCAACGGCCGCTGGCGCAAGGCCTCGCGCCAACTGCACGGCTGCAGCGCCGCGGTGGCGCGGCGGGTGAGCGACATATCGCCCACGCTGCAGAAGGTGCAGCGCCACAACCAGACCCTGCTGCTGCGGCGCAACTTCAGCATGGCGCCGCTGACGCCCGGCCTGCTGGCCGAGGTGGTCGAGCAGCTGCTCGGCCACATGGACGACGCCTTCCTCACCAACCTGCGGCGCAATGTGGACAAGGGCTGCGGCCTGCTCTGGCAGTTCGTCAGCCAGGACGACCAGGACCTCACCCGCACCCGGGCGCAGCTGATCGCCGAGATGACCGATCTGCGCCATGACGACTCGGCTCTGCGGCGCGCCCTGCGGGCCCTGAAACGCGACGGCCAGCGCCCGCCCCGGGACCTGGCGGGCCTGGCCGGCCGCGACTGGGTGCTGCGCCTGTCGGCCGCCACCATGGACGAGCTGATGCGCCCCAGCCCCGCCGCGGCCCGCAAGACCGCCGAACTCATCGCCGAGCTGGGCGAGGCGCTGCAGCGCCGCTTCGACGCCATCCACCTCGACGCCATGCACAGGCTGGTGGCCGAGAGCTCCCGGCTCGGCCCGGATGCGCCCCCCGCCGCGCTCCACGCCCTGGTGCGCAGGAACGCCCGCGCCACCAGCCGCCGCATCGCCAACGCACGCAAGCAGGCCTTCGACGAGTTCCGGCGGCGCAACGGCGGCGAGTTCGGCTACAACAGCCTGAGCGAACAGGTGCGCGAGAACTGCAATACCGAGTACTACCGCAGCATCCTGGTGCCCGGCGCGACCTGGTCCATGGTGGCGCGGGTGGTGACGGCCGGACTGACCGCCCTGGGCGGCAGCGCGGCGGTGGCGGCCACGGTCACCGTGATCTCGACCGCCGTGCTGCAGTACGGCGGCGCGGTGCTGTCCCAGGCCAGCGCCGGCGCCACCGGCGCGGCCAATGTGGACCTGCGGCCTTTCGATTCGGCGGTGCAGGCCCGGCCGCAGGTCGATCCGCAGCTCTACTGGAACCAGCGCCGCCTCAGCCAGGCGGTGACCGCCATTGCCCGCGAGGCCCTGCACCTCTACACCCAGCCCGGCAATCCGGCGGCGGCCGAGTGCCGGCGCAGCGTGCGCCGGCTGGAAGAATCCCGGGGCTACGGCCTGAACGCCCGCTGCGCCCTGGCGCCCGAACTGCTGGCCCTGTGTGACTACCAGGCCCATATGCTCGGCCGCGAAACCGGCGGGCTGGACCAGGCCATTCCCGCGCCGATCCGCATCGCGCAGCTGCTGCTGGAATTCGTGGCGGCGCTGCCGCCGCTGCCGGCCGGACTGGAAGAAAGCCCCGATGCGCTGGACGAGGAACTGCGCCGTTCGGTGGTCCTGGCCCTGGTCGAAGCCATCAACCGCAAGGCCTGCAAAGAGCCGCCGGCCGAGGCCGCCGTCATCGCCGAGCGCGCCCTGGCCCATGCCGCGGCGGTGCTGGAAGAGGCCGACATGGACCGCGCCGCCTGGGGCGCCTGGATGGCGCCGGACAGCGTGGCCCTGCACGCCGGCGGCGTGGCCTTCCATGGGCTGATCCTGCAGCTGCTGCGATCCTGCAGCCTGCAGGAGCAGGCCTTGTTCGAATCGCGCTGCTTCCTCATGGCCCAGTACCGCGGCCTGTATGTGAACGCGGTGTTCGGGCTGGTGGTGACGATGGCGATCGGCGTGGCCGCCTTCTTCGGCATCAGCGCCGCGGCCGCCTCGGGCGGGGCGGCGGCCGGCTTCGGTGTGGCGGTGGCCTTCGCGCTGGCCGCCTTCGTCGTCGGCGCGGCACCGCGCGACGCTGCTGCCGTGGCCTGGTACCGCAAGGACCGCCAGGGCCAGACCGACGGCCAGCTCTACCGCCTGCTGCGATCGCTCGAGGCCCATGCCCTCACCGGCGACCGGGCGCGCTGGCTCGCCAGCATCGAGAAGGCGGTGCTGGACAACCATGTGCCGCTTTACCTGCGCCGCATCCTGCAGATGACGCATTCGCTGCGCGCGGCCTGGGAGAACGAGCTGGTCGACGGCAGCACCGAGCAGTCGCAGATGGGCTGGAACCTGCTGCATGCGCTGGAGCAGGACCCGCTGGCGCACTGGCGGCGGCGCTGCGTGGCCGAGCTCGCCGCGCACTCGCTGGACGCGATGCACGAGGCCACCTCGGTGCTGAAGCACCAGGCCCTGCTCGATGCCCACCGGGATTCGATCCGGCTGCTCGACTGCGCCGCCGAGGCAGCCCAGCGGGTGGTGCAGACACCCAGCCCCGCCATCGAACAGATCGCCCGCGACTACCGGCAGGAGCGCGACCGCTACGGCATCCGCCAGGCCTTCCAGTACCAGGAGCGCCATGCCGGCTTCTTCCCCGGCGAAGGCGGCCGCATCCCGGCGCGCCTGCGCATCGCCGCCCTGCTTGCGCGGGCGCGTGGCCAGGTCGATGGCTTCCTGCAGCGCCACCGGCACACGCCCGGCTTCGCCCTGTCGCGCGGTGAGCTGGCCGCCCTGGCCACCGCCCTGCGCACCCCCTTCGCCGACAACGACACCGAAATCTGGCTGGCGCAGGTGGAAGTGAAGTTGCAGACACGCGGCCAGCTCGAAGAAGGCGACGAGCCGCTGCACCTGCGCTGGTCGGGCCTGTCGCCGCAGCGCCTGGAAGCCTTGTACCGCGACTACCGCAGCCGCGCCGCCCGCGTCGAGGAACACCGCCGCGCCATGTGCATCCTGGCGCGCGACCTGCTCGCCCTGCGCAGCGGCCGCTTCGACCGGGTGCAGGACCCGCTGGGCATCGTCGGCGCCTCGCTGCGCAGCTTCTCGGCCGCCGGCCAGATCTCGCGCCATTACCGGGTCAACCGAGACTTGTGGTTCCTGGCCTTCACCCGCGGCACCGCGCGATTCGCCGGCCAGGTCATCCCCGTCACCTGGCAGGGTGCGGCCGCCGCGGTGGTGGTGCTGGCCGGCGGCGCGCTGGCCATCGCCCAGAGCGTGCACCACCTCGGCGAGTTCAAGCTCAGCATGCTGTCGCCGGACCATCTGAAACAGCTGCAGTTCGCGCCGCGCCTGAGCAGCCTGGCCAGCCCGCTGGCCTCCAACCTGATGAACGCGATTCAGCCGCAGAGCGGGCCGGCCACCTTCCAGACCGCGGCGCAGATCCAGTCCTGGCGCGGCGGCTACGCCCCGGACGATGCCTCCTTCGATGCGCTGGTGGCTCACTGCGCGCGGGATCTGGCGCAGTTCCACCAGCACGCCGGCCACTGGCCAGCGGATGCGCCGCGGGTCGAGGAAGTGCTGGCCATGCTGCTGGCCATGGGCGGCAGCCAGCAGCTCAAGCAGCGCATCGACCGCACCCTGGCCGCGCCCGCGGATTTCGAGCTGCTGTCCGCCTCCGACCAGCAATGCTGGAAGCTGGGCCAGGCCATGGCCCGGCGCGGCTGGCGGACCCGCATCGGCAATCTGGACCCGCGCCTCTACTGGTACGACCTGAGCCTTGCCAAGTACGCACGGCACCATTTCCAGCAGACGCAGGCCGACCGCGACAAGCTGGCCGGCATGCTCGCCGTCGCCGGCGTGGCGCTGAACTCGCGCCTGGACACCGAGCAGGCCAGCTGGTTCTGAACGGCGCCGGCGTCAGGGATCGGAATGCGGCAGCAGCTCGGCCAGGGTCTGCAGCGTGTCGGCCTCCGCCACCGGCTTGTCCTCGCGCCAGCGCAGCATGCGCGGGAACCGCACGGCGATGCCGCTCTTGTGGCGGCTGCTGCGGGCGATGCCTTCGAAGCCCAGCTCGAAGACCAGCGTGGGTTTGACGCTGCGCACCGGGCCGAAGGTCTCCAGCGTGGTCTTGCGGATCACCGCGTCGACCCGGGCCATCTCGGCATCGGTCAGGCCCGAATAGGCCTTGGCGAAGGGCACCAGCTTGCGGTCCTCCTGTTCCGCCGGGCCGTCCCAGACGGCGAAGGTGTAGTCGCTGTAGAGGCTGGCGCGGCGGCCGTGGCCGCGCTGGGCGTAGATCAGGACCGCGTCGATGGAGAGCGGGTCGATCTTCCACTTCCACCAGGTGCCCACGTCCTTGGTGCGGCCCACGCCGTACTGGGCGGACAAGGCCTTGAGCATCATGCCCTCCACGCCCAGCGAGCGTGCTTGCTCGCGCTGCACGGCCAGGTCTGCCCAGTCGGTGCCCTGCAGCAGCGGGCTGGACACCAGCGACGGATGCGGTGTGCGTGCCACCAGCGCATCGAGCCGGGCGCGGCGCTCCTGCTGGGGCAGGGCACGCAGGTCCACGCCGCCTTCCTCCAGCAGGTCGTAGGCCAGCAGCACCACCGGCAGCTCGCGCTGCAGCTTGGGGCCCACGGTCTTGCGGCCTATCCGTTTCTGCATCTCGGCGAAGGGCTGCACCCGGCCGTCGCGCCAGACCACGATCTCGCCGTCGATCACCGTGCCGTCCGGCACCGCGCCGCCCAGGGCCTGCAGTTCGGGATAACGGTCGGTGACCAGTTCCTCGCCGCGCGACCAGATCCACACATCGCCCGCGCGCCGCACCAGCTGGGCACGGATGCCGTCCCATTTCCACTCCACCTGCCAGGCCGAGGGCGGGCCGATCGTCGCCTCGAACTGCGCCACCGGCAGCGCCAGCGGATGGGCCAGGAAGAAGGGATAGGGATGGCCGCTGCCATGCGGATCGGCCGCGCCCTCTTCCGCCGTGGCGATCAGCCGGCGGTAATCGTCGGCATCCGGCGCGCCGCCGATGGCGGTGTAGCCGATCAGGCGCTGGGCGATCAGCTTCGGGTCCAGCCCGGCGGTGACGGCCAGCGCCTGCGTCACCTGCAGGCGCGAGACGCCGACACGGAAGCTGCCGGTGATCAGCTTGAAATACACCAGCCGGTCTTCCGGAGCCAGCAGGTCCCACTGCGCGCCCAGCACGGCGGACAGGGCCTCGGGCGGAGTCTTGCGCAGGGGCAGCAGATGCTGCTGCATCCAGGCGGCCAGGCCCAGCTCGTGTGCGCCGGACGGCAGGGGCAGCAGCAGGGAGATGGTCTCGGCCAGGTCGCCGACCGCGTCGTAGCTCTCGGCGAACAGCCATTCGGGCAAGCCGGCCGCATCGCGGGCGATCTCGCGCAGCAGCTTGCTGGGCACCAGCTGGCGCGGCTTGCCGCCGGCCAGGAAGTAGACGGCCCAGGCGGCGTCCTCGGCCGGCGCGGCGGCCAGGTACTGCTGCAGGGCGGCCTGCTTGGCCAGGGTGGAGGTGGTGGCGTCCAGGGCGCGGTAGAGGGCGGCGAAGGCCTTCATGCGCCCTGCCCCGCCGGCTCGGCCGCCGGCGCGGTCTCGCCGTCCTCGTCGCCGTATTCGGTCTTGAAGGAGCGGGCGTCCAGGCCCTGCTCGGCCAGCCAGCGCACCATCACCGCCACGCTGCCGTGGGTGACGTACACGCACTCCGCGCCGGTGGCGCCGATGGCGCGCTGCAGGCCGGGCCAGTCGGCGTGGTCGGACATGACGAAACCCTTGTCCACGCCGCGCCGCCGGCGGGTGCCGCGCAGCTGCATCCAGCCGCTGGCAAAACCGTCCGAATAGTTGCCGAAGCGGCGTATCCAGGGCGTGCCCTGGGCCGAGGGCGGTGCCACCACCAGCGCGGTCTTGAGCAGGGCGGCGTCCACTCCCGGGTCGGTCACCCGCAGCGTGGGCGGCAGGCGCACGCCGGCCGCGCGGTAGACGGCATTGAGCGGCTCGACCGCGCCATGCACCACGATCGGCCCGATGCTGCTGTCCACCCCGTGCAGGATGCGCTGCGCCTTGCCGAAGGCATAACCCAGCAGCACCGAGGCGCGGCCCGCCGCCGCGTTGGTCCGCCACCAGGCATCGATCTCGGCGAACAGCACCGGCTGCGCCGGCCAGCGGTAGATGGGCAGGCCGAAGGTGGATTCGGTGATGAAGGTGTCGCAGCGCACCGGCTCGAAGGGAGCGCAGGTGCCGTCGTCTTCGAGCTTGTAGTCGCCCGAGGCCACCCAGACCCGGCCGCCGTGCTCCAGCCGCACCTGGGCCGAGCCCAGCACATGGCCGGCCGGGTGCAGGGAGATGCGCACGCCCTTGTGCTCGATCGCCTCGCCGTAGGGCAGGGTCTGCAGCGGGATGTCGGCGCCCAGGCGGGCCCTCAGGGTGCCTTCGCTGTCGGTGTGGGCCAGGTAGTGGCCGTGGCCGACACGCGCATGGTCGGAATGGGCGTGGGTGATGACGGCGCGGTCCACCGGCCGCCAGGGGTCGATGTAGAAATCCCCGGCGGTGCAGTAGAGGCCTTCGGGGCGGGCGACGATGAGTTCCATGGTCGGATCATCTTCGGCGCGCGGCCGCCGCGACCGGGAACAAATGGCAACAGCACCCGAACCTCAGGCGCCGAGCCGGCGCTCCATTTCCGCGGCCTGGCCCAGGCATTCGAGCAGCGCGCACACCGCCGCGCCGAACTGCCGGCCCTGCTGCAGCTGACGCGGCAGCGCCACCATCGCGACACCGGCCTGGCGCATGGTGTCCAGGAAGCCGGTGCCGACCTCGCCGTGGTCGATGCGCACCTGCAGCTCGTTGCGTTCGATGGCGACCTTGGGATGCGTGTTGTAGCCCGCCAGGCCGAACAGCGCCGCCAGCCCGGCACAGGCCACCATGCCCGGCAGCGGTGGGCTGCCTTGCCAGGCCAGGTTCAGCAGCTTGGGCACGAAGACGTAATAGCCCGGCCCGACGCCGACCTGCCATTGCTGGCCCAGGAACTTGCAGAACTGGCTGGAGACCTCGCCTTGCTTCTGCAGGCGCGCGCTGACCTCGGCCCACAGCAGGGGATCGCAGCGGCCGCCGGGCAGCAGCAGCCGGGCGGCGACCCCGTCCAGCGCCAGCTCGGTCAGCTGCTGGCTTTCCACGCGGGCGAGGTCGGCGCGCAGGCGCTGCAGCTCGGCATGGCAGCCATCGCCGGCTTCGAGGTTGGCGGCGGCATCGGCCACCGCGCCGGAATGCCGGCGTTCGTAGCCGCCGGCATGGGCGCGCAGGCAGGTGGCGAGCATGGCGACGCGGCTGCGGTTCGGGCCGGTGAAGAAGTCGCGCAGACGGGTCTCGTCGATGTCCTGCGGGCGCAGCGGCGATCCGCGGGCCAGGCGGCTATCTCCAAGGGCGTTCAGCGGTGGGTCGTACAGCATGTGGAAGCGGATGGTGAAGGCCTGCTTGTGGCCCTCGTCGCGGCCGGCGAGCCAGGCCTGGATGCCCGCCGCCCCCAGCGAGACACCCACCTGCAGCGCGGCCGAGGCCCAGGCCGAGATCCAGCGCGCCGCGCGCAGCAGCTGGCCGACCGGAGCCAGCACCAGCTTGGGATAGCGGGCGAGATTCTGGAAGCGGTTCTCCAGATGCACACGGGTATCGGCCGCCTGCTTGGCGCGGACGGCGGGCAAGAGCTTGCGCAGCGCCTCGGTCGCGCGGGCATGGCGCCAGCGCAAATCGGGCAGGCGCGCCAGCCTGCCGGGCTGCTCCAGGCAGCGGGCGATGGCGGCGTGTGTCCGACGATATTCGGCCATGGCCCGGCGAATATGGCGGGTCAGCGCCGGTTTATCCTGGCGGTCGTGAATGCGGAACCGGTCCACACGCACCACATAATCGGCCGCGCGCCAGCGGTCCGCCCATGCACCGAATGGCTGGATCAGGCATGCGTTCAGCCAGGGCGTCAGCGCCAATATCGCCACGTTGAGAATGAAACCCACCAGGCGCGCCGTCGCGTTTCCGGGGAAAAAGGCATTGACCGCGCTGGAAAGGCTGGTGCCGAGCAAGGCGGTCGGCAGGGTGGCGAGCGAGGCCAGCGCCGCCGCGCGCGCCTGCCCGACGCGGCCCCGGTCGATCTGCCCGGCCTGCAGGCCGGCCGCCAGCATGAAGCCCTGCACATCGCCGTCTTCGACCAGGGCGATGCTTTCCGCCAGGTCCAGCGGGCGGCCGCGTTCGCATTCCTTGACCGCGATGCGGGCCAGGACGCCCGAGAGGATCAGGGCCGCGGCGGCGGCATCGACCCGGCGTTCGGTTTCCTGCTGCAGCGCATCCTGGCAGGCCTGCAGCTGCCCCGGGGTCGCATGAGGACGGCCCGGCGGCAGTGCCCGGTATGCAGGTTTGCCCGCCGGCAGCTGGAAGACTTCGGCGTCCGCTTCCGAGGGCTCCGAGCTGCCGAGCTCGCATTCGTACCAGACCTCGTCGTCCGGCGGCGGTTTTTCATCGCCCGGTTTGACCGGTGCGGCCCTCGGCGAAAACGTGGCAATGGTCAGCATGGGTTTTCTCTTTCTGCATCAAATGCACAAAGATGAACCCGGCGGGATTTTCAAAATACCCCCAAGCCGAATGCAGATCGAATCACCCGAAATTCGCCAGCGGGCATTTTTTGATTAATTTGGAAACGCATCCGATATTTTCATCAAAACGTCACACAAACCCGTCGCATATAAAAAAAGCCACCTCGCAAGGTGGCTTTTCGAAGCGCCGGAGCGCTGTTTTCAGCGCTTGTCGCGAAAGCGCCGCAGCGCGGCGATCTGCGCGGCCATCACGGCCAGTTCCGACTGGGCCTTGGCCAGGTCGAGGTCGCTCTTGGCGTGCTTGAGGGCTTCCTCGGCGGCGACCTTGGCCTTGTTGGCCTTCTCTTCGTCCAGGTCCTTGCCGCGGATGGCGGTGTCGGACAGGACGGTGACCACATCCGGCTGCACTTCGAGAATGCCGCCGGCGACGAAGACGAACTCTTCGCTGCCGTCGGCCATGTCGATGCGCACGGTGCCGGGCTTGATGCGGGTGATCAGCGGCGTGTGGCGCGGATAGATGCCGAGCTCGCCGGATTCACCCGGCAGCGCGACGAAGCGTGCT
This sequence comes from Xylophilus rhododendri, assembly GCF_009906855.1. NCBI lineage: Bacteria > Pseudomonadati > Pseudomonadota > Betaproteobacteria > Burkholderiales > Xylophilus > Xylophilus rhododendri. The sequence goes on along the minus strand of NZ_CP047650.1, from coordinate 3,161,259 downwards.
TCGCCGGAGAAGATCGACTCTTCCGCGCTGACCACGTCGACGTGAATGGTGTTGGCCATCTGGGATTCCTAGGAGTGGGCTGGAAGGGTTGGGGCGGGAATGGCGGCGGCCTTGCGGCGACCGCCTCTCCAGCTCAAGCCAGCTTCTTGGCCTTCTCGAAAGCTTCGTCAATGGTGCCGACCATGTAGAAGGCCTGCTCGGGCAGGTGGTCGCATTCGCCAGCCGTGATCATCTTGAAACCACGGATGGTTTCCGCCAGCGGCACGTACTTGCCCGGGGAGCCGGTGAAGACTTCGGCGACATGGAAAGGCTGCGACAGGAAACGCTGGATCTTGCGAGCCCGCGACACCAGCAGCTTGTCTTCCGGCGCCAATTCGTCCATGCCCAGGATGGCGATGATGTCGCGCAGTTCCTTGTAGCGCTGCAGGGTGCCCTGCACGGCGCGGGCCACGGCGTAGTGCTCTTCGCCGACGACGTCGGGGCTCAACTGGCGGCTGGTGGAGTCCAGCGGATCGACCGCGGGGTAGATACCCAGCGAGGCGATGTCGCGGGACAGCACGACGGTGGAGTCCAGGTGGGCGAAGGTGGTCGCGGGCGAGGGATCGGTCAAGTCATCGGCAGGCACGTAGACGGCCTGGATGGAGGTGATCGAGCCGACCTTGGTCGAGGTGATGCGCTCCTGCAGGCGGCCCATTTCCTCGGCCAGCGTGGGCTGGTAGCCCACGGCCGAAGGCATGCGGCCCAGCAGTGCGGACACTTCGGTGCCGGCCAGGGTGTAGCGGTAGATGTTGTCCACGAAGAACAGCACGTCACGGCCTTCGTCGCGGAACGACTCGGCGATGGTCAGGCCGGTCAGGGCCACACGCAGGCGGTTGCCCGGGGGCTCGTTCATCTGGCCGTAGACCATGGCGACCTTGGACTCTTCCAGGTTCTCCAGGTTCACGACGCCGGAGTCGGCCATCTCGTGATAGAAGTCGTTGCCTTCGCGGGTGCGCTCACCGACGCCGGCGAACACGGACAGGCCCGAGTGCGCCTTGGCGATGTTGTTGATGAGCTCCATCATGTTGACGGTCTTGCCCACGCCGGCGCCGCCGAACAGGCCCACCTTGCCGCCCTTGGCGAACGGGCAGACCAGGTCGATCACCTTGATGCCGGTTTCCAGCAGTTCCTGCGAGGGCGACAGTTCGTCGTACGCGGGAGCCTTGCGGTGGATGCCGGCGGTGAGTTCCTGGCTGACCGGGCCGCGTTCGTCGATGGGCGCGCCGAGCACGTCCATGATGCGGCCCAGGGTTGCCTTGCCGACCGGCACGGTGATGGCGGCCGCGGTGTTGGTGACCATCAGGCCACGGCGCAGGCCGTCGGACGAGCCCAGCGCGATGGTGCGCACCACGCCGTCGCCCAGCTGCTGCTGGACTTCCAGCGTCAGCGCGGAGCCTTCGAGCTTGAGTGCGTCATAGATCTTCGGCATCTTGTCGCGCGGGAATTCCACGTCGACCACGGCGCCGATGCACTGGACGATCTTGCCCTGGGTGCCAGCTTGAGTTTGCGTTTGAGCCATTGTTTGCTCCAAATAGGTGTTCGGGACCAGACGGTCGTCAGACGGCTGCGGCGCCGCTGACGATCTCGGAGAGTTCCTTGGTGATCGCGGCCTGGCGGGTCTTGTTGTAGACCAGCTTCAGCTCGCCGATGACACTGCCGGCGTTGTCGGTGGCAGCCTTCATCGCGACCATGCGGGCGGACTGCTCGGAAGCCATGTTCTCGGCGACTGCCTGGAACACCAGCGACTCTGCGTAGCGCACCAGCAGTTCGTCGATCACGCTCTGCGCGTCGGGTTCGTAGATGTAGTCCCAGCTGGACTTGCTGGCGCTCTCGTCGGCCACCGGCGGTGCCAGGGGCAGCAGCTGTTCCACCACCGACTCCTGCTTCATCGTGTTGATGAAGCGGGTGTAGCAGAGGTAGACAGCCGACAGCCTGCCTTCGGCATAGGCGTCGAGCAGCACCTTGACCGGGCCGATGAGGCGGTCGAGATGCGGCGTGTCGCCCAGGCCGGTCACGTGGCTGACCACGTGCGCGCCGATGCGGTTCAAGAAGCCCAGGCCCTTGTTGCCGATGGCCACGGCCTCGGACTTGACGCCCTGGGACTGCAGCTCGCGCAACTTGGCGGTGACCGCACGCAGCACGTTGGTGTTCATGCCGCCGCACAGGCCCTTGTCCGTGGTGACCACGATGAAACCGGCAGCCTTGGCATCGTCGTTCGTCTTCATGAACGGATGCACGTACTCCGGATTCGCCTGGCCCAGATGGGCCGCGATGTTGCGCACCTTCTCGCTGTAGGGACGAGCGGCACGCATGCGGTCCTGCGCCTTGCGCATCTTCGAGGCGGCCACCATTTCCATGGCCTTGGTGATCTTCTTGGTGTTCTCCACCGATTTGATCTTGCCCCGGATTTCCTTGCCTGCTGCCATGTGTGCTCCTATGCCTTGAAGTTTCGACGTCCGCGTTTAGGCGAACGACTTCTTGAAGGCGGTGACGGCAGCAGTCATTTCGGCTTCGGCGTCCTTGTCCATGGCCTTGGCCGCCTCGATCTTGTCGAGCAGGGCGCCGTGGCTGGTCTTCAGGAACTGGTGCAGGCCGTGTTCGAAGGGCAGCACCTGCTTGACTTCGATGTCGTCCATGAAGCCCTTGTTGACCGCGAACAGGGTCGCGCCCATCAGGCTGATGGACAGCGGGCTGTACTGCTGCTGCTTGAGCAGTTCGGTCACGCGGGCGCCGCGGTCGAGCTGCTTGCGGGTGGCGTCGTCCAGGTCGGAAGCGAACTGCGCGAACGCAGCCAGCTCACGGTACTGGGCCAGGTCGGTACGGATGCCGCCCGACAGGCTCTTGATGATCTTGGTCTGGGCTGCGCCACCGACACGCGACACCGAGATACCCGCGTTGATGGCGGGACGGATGCCGGCGTTGAACAGCGAGGTTTCCAGGAAGATCTGGCCGTCGGTGATCGAGATCACGTTGGTCGGGACGAAGGCGGACACGTCGCCGGCCTGGGTCTCGATGATCGGCAGTGCGGTCAGCGAGCCGGTCTTGCCCTTGACTTCACCCTTGGTGAAGGCTTCGACGTAGTCGGCGTTCACGCGGGCTGCGCGTTCGAGCAGGCGGCTGTGGAGATAGAACACGTCGCCGGGGAAGGCTTCGCGGCCCGGCGGGCGGCGCAGCAGCAGCGAGACCTGGCGGTAGGCGACGGCCTGCTTGGACAGGTCGTCGTACACGATCAGCGCGTCTTCGCCGCGGTCGCGGAAGTACTCGCCCATGGTGCAGCCGGCGTAGGCCGACACGTACTGCATGGCGGCGGACTCGGAAGCCGAGGCGGCGACGACGATGGTGTAGTCCATCGCACCGGCCTGCTCCAGCGAGCGCACCACGTTCTTGATCGAGGAAGCCTTCTGGCCAATGGCCACGTAGATGCACGTGACGTTCTGGCCCTTCTGGTTGATGATCGCGTCGATCGCCACGGCGGTCTTGCCGGTCTGGCGGTCGCCGATGATCAGCTCGCGCTGGCCACGGCCGATCGGCACCATCGAGTCGATGGACTTCAGGCCGGTCTGCAGGGGCTGGTCGACCGACTTGCGGGCGATCACGCCGGGCGCGACCTTCTCGATCACGTCGGTGAGCTTGGCGTTGACCGGGCCCTTGCCGTCGATCGGCTGGCCCAGGGCGTTGACCACGCGGCCGCGCAGCTCGGGGCCGACGGGCACTTCCAGGATGCGGCCGGTGCACTTGACCACATCGCCTTCGGAGATGTGCTCGTACTCGCCCAGGATCACGGCGCCGACCGAGTCGCGCTCGAGGTTCAGCGCCAGGCCGTAGGAGGGCTGGCCGTCGGAACCCGCGGGGAACTCGAGCATTTCGCCGGCCATCACGTCGGACAGGCCGTGCACGCGGCAGATGCCGTCGGTCACGGACACGACGGTGCCCTGGTTGCGGATGTCGGCACCGCCCGCGAGCCCCTCGATGCGGCTCTTGATCAGTTCTGAAATTTCTGCGGGATTGAGTTGCATGACTCTTTCCTTCTCTTAGGGGTTGCGGCCGGACCTGGCGCTTACGCGGCCAGGGCAGCCTTCATATGGTCGAGGCGGGCGCGTACCGAGGTGTCGAGCACTTCGTCGCCGACGGCGACGCGAACGCCGCCGATCAACGAGGAATCGATCACCACGCTGAGGTTGAGCGGACGGCCGAAACGCTTCTGCAGCGTCGCGCCGAGGTCCGCCAGGGCGGCATCCCCGATGGGGAAGGCGCTGTAGACGACGGCATCGGACGATCCGCCCTGCGCATTGCGCAGTGCACGGAACTGATGCGCCACCTCGGGCAGCGCGGCCAGCCGGCCGTTGTCGATGACCACCCGCAGGAAATTGCGGGCGGCCTCCGGCAGCGGCGTACGGGCCACGGAAGCGATCAGCTCGAAGCGCTGGGCGGCGTCGACCTTGGGGTCGTGCGCCAGCTGCGCGATCTGCGGATCGGCCGCGATGGCGCCGAGCTCATCGACCCAGGCGAGGGCCGCGTCGCGCTGGTCCGCAGGCGTGGCCTGGAACAGCGCTTCGGCGTAGGGACGCGCGATGGTGGCGATTTCGGCCATGCGTGCGTCTCCTTAGAGCTCGGTCTTCAGGCGGGCGAGCAGGTCGGCGTGAACGTTCGCGTCGACTTCCTTCTGCAGGATCTGCTCGGCGCCCTTGACGGCCAGCACCGCGACCTGTTCGCGCAGCGCTTCGCGTGCACGGACGGATTGCTGCTCGGCTTCGGCGTGGGCGGCGGCAACGATCTTGCTGCCTTCCTCGGACGCACGGGCCTTGGCTTCCTCGATGATCGCCTGGGCGCGGCGCTCGGCGTCTGCCAGGCGCGTGGCGGTCGCGTTGCGCGTCTCGGCCAGTTCCTTCTCGACGCGCTGGTTGGCGGCGACCAGGTCGGACTTGGCGCGATCGGCGGCAGCGAGGCCTTCGGCGATGTTCTGGGCCCGTTCATCGAGCGCCTTTGCGATCGGGGGCCACACGAACTTCATCGTGAACCACACCAGGATCAGAAAGACGATCGCCTGAACGAACAGGGTCGCGTTGATGCTCACGGCAACACCTTTCTAGAAAGACGTCGGACCGGTATCAGGCGACAACGAAGGGATTGGCGAAGGCGAACAGCAGGGCGATGGCGACGCCGATCAGGAATGCAGCGTCGATCAGGCCGGCCAGGATGAACATCTTGGTCTGCAGTTCGTTGATCAGTTCCGGCTGGCGAGCCGACGACTCGAGGAACTTGCCGCCCATGATGGCGATGCCGATGGAGGCGCCGATGGCACCCAGGCCAACGATGATGCCGCAAGCCAGAGCGACGAAGCCGAGAACGTTTTCCATGATGAGTCCTTGAGATGAAAAGGTTGGTTTAGTGAAAGGGAAACAGATGCGCGAGCGTCCGGCGGACCGTGCGGCCAAAAGCCGCCTGCGGTCCGTGGCGCCCCTTTTTCAGTGGTGCTCGTGTGCCTGACCGAGGTAGATCAGCGCGAGCATCATGAAGATGAAGGCCTGCAGCGTGATCACCAGGATGTGGAACAAGGTCCAGATGGTGCCGGCGATGATGTGACCCAGCGGCAGCAGCGTGCCCGAGATCGACAGCGCGGCGGCGCCACCCATCAACGCGATCAGCATGAACACCAGCTCGCCGGCGTACATGTTGCCGAACAACCGCATGCCGTGCGAGACGGTGTTGGCGGTGTATTCGATGATCTGCATCACCAGGTTGATGACACCCAGGATGATCGCGAAGATGGGGTTCTTGCTCGTGCCGAAAGGCGCCGAGACGAGTTCGTGGGCCCAGCCGCCGGCGCCCTTGATCTTGAGGCTGTACCAGAAGCGCAGCAGCAGCACCGCCAGGGCCAGGCCCAGGGTGGTGGAGAGGTCGGCGGTGGGCACGACACGCAGGAAGGCTTCGTGCGGGTTCATGCCGGCGGCTTCGTAGCCGTGGCCCCAGAGCTTGGGCAGCAGATCGACCGGCAGCATGTCCATGGCGTTCATCAGGAAGATCCAGACGAACACGGTCAGGCCCAGGGGGGCGATGAACTTGCGGCTCTCGGCGTTGCGGATGTTGGCCTTGGCCTGGTTGTCGACCATCTCGACCAGCATCTCGACGGCCGCCTGGAAGCGGCCGGGCACGCCGGAGGTCGCCTTGCGGGCGGCCAGCCAGAGCACGAAGATGGCGAACAGGCCCAGCAGCCCGCCCACGACGATCGAGTCGTAGTTGATGACGGAAAAGTCGACGATCTTTCCCTGCTTCACGTTCTGCAGATGCTGCAGGTGGTGAACGATGTACTGGCCAGCGGTTTGCCCGTGTTCTTCAGCAGCCATTCAATTCCATCCTTCTTGCCCTCGGGGGCACCAATCCATGATGCGTTGTCGTTCATCGCCCCCTCCTTTTGCGGAGGGCGGCGCGAACCAGAAATGCAAGCCACCAGGTCTTCGCCGTCACGACCATGCCGGCCACCAGGGCCAGCCAGCTCAAACCCGGCACGACCTTGGGAGACAAGGCCAGCAAGGCGAGCGTCAACGCAATCTTGACGAATTCCCATCCCAAGAATCCCGCTACCGCAGCAGCCGGATTCGATCCCTCCCGCCGGCGGGTGACACCCCGCGCGAAGACAGCGGCCGGAAGAACCACCGCCAGCGCGCCCCAGGCTGCCGACCACCCCGTACGGGCCTCCCCGGTGATCGCCCAGGCCACCCATGCGGCCAGGAAACCCACCGTCGCCTGCCCCAGGATGACCCACCACGGCGATACGGATGGATGGCGTTCTCGCAGCAGTCGCGCCTCTTCGGCGGTCAGCGGCTTGAAATCCGGGGCATCTGCCTCTAGCTCTTCCCAATCCGTTACAGGTCTCATGTTTTCCAAAGCCTGTTACGTTTGCAAAAGTTCAGCAAAGCCATTGATTATAGGTAGAACTACAGCGGCTCCCGCCATGCCCGAGCGGGTTTTCGGAATTGCTTCGTCTCGCGGCGGTTTTGTGCGGATGACAATGGTCGATCCATAGCAGTCGCGAACCCACCTTCATTGTCCCGCATGCCACTTGCGCCCCCTCGTCCTGCGCGCAGCCTGCTGCGGCTCCTGGCCGCCTGCGCGCTGGCCGCCACCATGCCGCTCCTGGCCGGATGCCAACACGTGAACCCCTATTACGACGCGAGCAAGCCGCATCACCGGCCCGATGGTTTCCAGAACCGCTATCTGGAGTTCCAGCCCAAGGGCCTGGCCGAGCTGGCACGCTGGCGCTGGGATGCCTGGCGCCAGGACCTGCCGCGCCCGCCCGCCGCGCCGCCACCGACCACCACGCCGGACCTCGCCTTCATCCAGGCCAACGCCAGGGCGGGCGCGGCCATGCAGCCCAGCATCACCTTCATCGGCCATGCGACCACGCTGCTGCAGATCCCGTTGGGCGAGCACGGCCTGCAGGTGCTGACCGATCCGGTGTTCTCCGAGCGCGCCTCGCCGCTGAGCTTCATCGGCCCCAAACGTGCGCAGGCGCCGGGAATGGCGCTGGGCGATCTGCCGCACATCGACCTGGTGCTGATCAGCCACAACCACTACGACCACCTCGACGAAGCCTCGGTGCGGGCGCTGGCCGCGCAGGCCGGCGGCCCGCCGCTCTTCGTGGTGCCGCTGGGCATCGGTGCCTGGCTGCAGTCGCACGGCGTGCCGGGCGCGGTCGAACTCGACTGGTTCGACAGCCACCGCATCGAGCGCGACGGCGCCGTCGCAGAAGTCACGCTGACCCCCTCCCAACACTGGAGCGGCCGCGGGCTGGGCGACCGGCTGCAGACCCTGTGGGGCGGCTACGCCCTGCTGGCGCCGGACTTCCATTTCTGGTTCGCCGGCGACACCGGCTATTCGCGCGACTTCGCCGACATCGGTGCCCATTTCGCCGCCCGCCACACACCCGCGAACGGCGGCGGTTTCGACCTGGCCCTGGTCCCCATCGGCGCCTATGAGCCGCGCTGGTTCATGGCCCAGCAGCATGTGAACCCCGAGGAGGCCGTGCGCATCCATCGCGAGGTCGATTCCAAGCGCAGCATCGGCGTGCACTGGGGCACCTTCGCGCTGACCGACGAGCCCTCGGACCAGCCACCGAAGGACCTGGCCACGGCCAGCCGCGCCGCCGGCCTGCCCGAGGGCGCCTTCGGCACCGTGCCCATCGGCCAGACCCTGCGCCTGCCGCGCCGCACCCCCATTCAAAACCCTGCCTGAGAACCACCATGGACACACCGGAACCCGTCGCCCGCAAGGACTCGCTGATCGAATACCCGTCGATGTTCCCCATCAAGGTGATGGGCGAGAAGACCGACGGCTTCGTGCATGCCGTCACCGCCACCGCCAGGGAGTTCGATCCCTTCTTCGACGCCGCCACCATCGAGCTGCGCGACAGCAGCGGCGGCAAGTACCTGGGCATCACCATCCACGTGACCGCCACCAGCCGCGAGCAGCTCGACGCGCTCTACACCGCGCTGAGCCAGCACCCGATGGTCAAGGTGGTGCTGTAGCCGCCATGGACACGACCGTCGCGGCGCTGCCGGCCACCCATCTGGGCCGGGTCGATTACGCATCGACCTACGCCGCCATGCAGGCCTTCACCGCCGCGCGGCAGGCCGACGATGCGGACGCGCTCTGGATCTGCGAGCACGACCGCGTCTTCACCCAGGGCGTGGCCGGCAAGCCCGACCATCTGCTGATGCCGGGCGACATCCCCGTCATCGCCACCAACCGCGGCGGCCAGGTCACCTACCACGGGCCCGGCCAGGTGGTGGCCTATCCGCTGATCGACCTGCGGCGCGCCGGCTACTTCGTCAAGGAGTACGTGCACCGGCTCGAAGAAGCCGTGATCGCCACCCTGTCGCACTTCGGCGCCACCGGCCACCGCGTGGCCGGCGCGCCGGGCATCTACGTGCGGCTGGACGACCCGTTTTCCCACGCCGCGCTGACCGGCCCGCAGCCCGAGGGCGACCCCTTCCGCGGCCTGGGCAAGATCGCCGCGCTCGGCATCAAGGTCAGCCGCCACACCACCTACCACGGCCTGGCGCTGAACGTGGCCATGGACCTGGAACCCTTCTCGCGGATCAACCCTTGCGGCTACTCCGGACTGAAGACGGTGGACCTTTCTACAATCGGCATCTCCGCCACCTGGGACGAGGCCGCTTTCGTGCTGGCCGGCAAGCTGGGCATCTACCTGATGCCCTGACCGTCCAGACAAGCCCATCCCGACCCGCCCCATGAGCACCACCGACGTCGTCCGCGAGGTTCAATCCCTCGACACCTACAACCCGCTGGCCAAGCAGAAGGCCGCGGCCAAGCTCTCGCGCATCCCCGTCAAGGTGGTGCAGGGCGAGGTGCTGAAGAAGCCCGAGTGGATCCGTGTGAAGGCCGGCAGCCCCAGCACCCGCTTCTACGAGATCAAGGACATCCTGCGCGCCAACAAGCTGCACACGGTGTGCGAGGAAGCCTCCTGCCCCAACATCGGCGAATGCTTCGGCAAGGGCACGGCCACCTTCATGATCATGGGCGACAAGTGCACCCGCCGCTGCCCCTTCTGCGACGTGGGCCACGGCCGGCCCGATCCGCTGGACAAGGACGAGCCGCTCAACCTCGCCCGCACCATCGCCCAGCTGCGCCTGAAGTACGTGGTGATCACCAGCGTGGACCGCGACGACCTGCGCGACGGCGGCAGCGGCCATTTCGTGGAGTGCATCCGCAACATCCGCGAGCTCTCGCCCAGCACGCAGATCGAGATCCTGGTGCCCGACTTCCGCGGCCGCGACGACCGCGCGCTGGAGATCCTCAAGGCCGCCCCGCCGGACGTGATGAACCACAACCTGGAAACCGCGCCCCGCCTCTACAAGGAAGCGCGCCCGGGCAGCGACTACCAGTTCAGCCTGAACCTGCTGAAGAAGTTCAAGGCCCTGCACCCCAGCGTGCCGACCAAGAGCGGCATCATGGTCGGCCTCGGCGAGACCGACGAGGAGATCCTGCAGGTGATGCAGGACATGCGCGACCACGACATCGACATGCTCACCATCGGCCAGTACCTGTCGCCCTCGAACTCCCACCTGCCGGTGCGCCGCTACGTGCACCCGGACACCTTCAAGATGTTCGAGGAGAAGGCCTACGAAATGGGCTTCACCCACGCGGCCGTGGGTGCCATGGTGCGCTCCAGCTACCACGCCGACGAGCAGGCCCACGCCGCCGGCCTCGAAGCCATCCGCGGCGCCTGAGGACCCGCGCGGGCCAACGGGCTCCGCATGGGCATATCAGGAAATCCTCCTTGACCGGGCCGAGCCGGGCGTCCCAAGATGGCCGCTTCGCCCCAAGGAGCCCACGATGACAGCCGCCTCCCCCGAAGACTTGCGCCAGGCCCGCCGCGGCGCCGTGGCCGACACCCTCGCCGACATCCGCCGGCTCTCTGCCGCGCAGATTGACCGCGCGGCACTCGATCGCATCGCCGCGCGGCTGGCCGTCCTGGCCGCCCGGGCCGAACTCTTCTCCCGCGCCGACTTCCCGCCACCGGCAGCCGAAGCCGGCGTGGGCGCCTCCACCCGCTATCGCCTGAATCCGGACGACGGCGACGAGGACATCGCCCTCTACCTGAACTCGATCAACCCGGGCAAGAAGACCATTCCCCACAACCACGACACCTGGGCGGTGATCGTGGCCATCGAGGGGCAGGAGTTCAACCGCGTCTACCGCCGGGTGGGGCAGAACGCCGACGGCTCCGTCATCCGGCTGGAGGTCGAGCGTGAACTCACGGTGGAGCCGGGCACGCCCATCGCCTTTCTGGCGCAGGACCTGCACAGCATCCATGTGGCAGGCGATACGCCCACGCTGCACTTCCACCTGTACGGCCGGCCGCTGGAGACGCTGACGGGCCGCATCGGCGTGGATCCGGACACGGGCGCCGTCGTCAACTACAACGCCACGCAGATGAAGCCGAGCGAAGCCGCGGCCGCCTGACCGCGAGCCTTGTTCAGAGACCGGCCAGCACCCCGGCCGGATCCTCGGCGACCAGCACCTCCTGCGCCCACGGCGCCAGGCGCAGCGCATCGGCCCGCAGCACCTCCTGCTTGACCGACAGGATCTGCGCCGGGTGCATCGAGAAGCTGCGCAGGCCCAGGCCCAGCAGCAGCTTGGTCATGGCGGTATCGCCGGCCATCTCGCCGCACACCGAGACATCCTTGCCGGCCGCGCGGCAGGCGGCGATGGTGTCGGCCACCAGGCGCAGCACGGCCGGGTGCAGCGGGTCGTACAGATGGGCCACCGACTCGTCGGTGCGGTCGATCGCCAGGGTGTACTGGATCAGGTCGTTGGTGCCGATCGACAGGAAGTCGAAATAGCGCAGGAACAGCGGCAGCGACAAGGCGGCCGCCGGAATCTCGATCATGGCGCCCAGCTGCGGGTTGCCGTAGGCGATGCCGGCGTTGTCCAGCTCGGCGCGTGCGCGGTCGATCAGGGCCAGGGTGTGGCGGATCTCGCTGCCGTGGGCCAGCATGGGGATCAGCAGCTTGACCGGTCCCAGCGCCGCTGCGCGCAGGATGGCGCGCAGCTGGGTGCGGAACATGCCCGGGTCGGCCAGGCTCCAGCGGATCGCGCGCAGGCCGAGCGCGGGGTTGAGGTGGGCGTCGTCGCGGTGCGAGGCATCGAGCGGCTTGTCGGCGCCGACATCCACGGTGCGGATGGTGACCGGCAGGCCCTCCATGTTCTCCACCGCGCGCCGGTAGGCCTCGAACTGCTCCTGCTCGTCGGGCAGCTTGCCGTGCCGCCCCATGAAAAGGAATTCGCTGCGGAACAGGCCCACGCCCGCGGCGCCGGCCTTGACCGCGCCGATGGCGTCCTCGGGCAGCTCGATATTGGCCAGCAGCTCCACCGGCTCGCCGTCGCGGGTGATGGCCGGCGTGTGGCGCAGCCTGGCCAGGCGCTCGCGCTCCAGCTCGCCCTGGCGCTGCTTGAAGCCGTATTCGGCCAGGATGATCGGCGAGGGGTCGACGATCATCAGGCCGGCGTCGCCGTCGATGATCACCCAGTCGTCCTGGCGCACCAGCTGGCTGGCGCTGCGGGTGCCGACCACCGCCGGGATGTCCATGCTGCGCGCCACGATGGCGGTGTGCGAGGTGCGCCCGCCCACGTCGGTGACGAAGCCGGCGAACACACTCTGCTTGAACTGCAGCATGTCGGCCGGCGAGAGGTCGTGGGCGATCAGCACCAGCGGTACGTCGGCGGTGTCGGCCAGCTTCAGGTCCTGGCTGCGCGGCGGGCGGGCGGTGGGCGGCGGCGCCACCGGGGAAGCCACGCCGCGCATGAAACGCAGCATGCGCTCGACCACCTGTTCCAGGTCGGCCTTGCGCTCGCGCAGGTAGGCGTCTTCCATCTCGTCGAACTGGCGGGCCACCGATTCGAGCTGGGTGGTCAGCGCCCATTCCGCGTTGTAGAAGCGCTCGGTGATCCAGTGCTTGACGCCTTCTTCCAGCGCCTCGTCCTGCAGCAGCATCAGGTGCACATCGAGGATGGCCGAGAGTTCCTGCGGCGCGTCCTTGGGGCTCATCTGCGCGACGCTGGCCTGCATGCGCTGGATCTCCTCGACCACCGCATCGCGCGCATCGCGCAGCCGGCCGATCTCGCGCATGACGTTGCCGGGCTCGACGAAGTAATGCGCCACATCGACGCGGCTCGACGCCACCAGCACCGCCCGGCCGATGGCGATGCCACGCGCGACAGGAAGACCGTGGACGGCGAATGTCATGCCGGAACCTTATTCGCCTTCGCCGAACTTGTCGTTGATCAGGGCCAGCAAGGCGGTCATGGCTTCCTGCTCGGAAGCGCCGTTGGTCTCGACCATCACCTGGGTGCCGATGCCCGCGGCCAGCATCATCACGCCCATGATGCTCTTGGCATTGACCCGGCGTTCGCCGCGCGAGAGCCAGACCTCGCAGGGGAAGCTGCCGGCCAGCTTGGTGAGCTTGGCCGAGGCGCGGGCATGCAGGCCCAGCCTATTGCTGATGGTGATGGTGTTCTGGATCATGTTTTCTGCGGGCCTGGTTCTGCGGCGCGGTGATGGCGACCTGCATCACGCCCTGCGTGCCGCCGACCACGGCGCGCGAGACGAGGGCGTCCAACGGTTCGTGGCGGTAGCTGACGGTACGCAGCAGCATGGGCAGGTTGACGCCGGTGACGAGTTTGGAGTGGACGCCGTCGACCAGCCGCTGGGCGACGTTGCACGGCGTGGCGCCGAAGACATCGGTCAGCACCAGGGTGCCGCCGCCGCGGTGCTGCGACATGATGATGCGGGCCGAAGCCAGCGTTTCCTCGGGCGAGACATTGGGCTGAACATCCAGCGCCAGCACGCCATTGCCGCAGTCGGGAAACACATGCAGCGCGCATTGGCGCAGGGCATGGGCCAGGGGGGCATGGGCGATCAGGAAAATGCGGTTGGTCATGAGGGCTTGCTGGGGGGCAGCGCAGCATTATGAGGTGCGGCATCGCCGCTTGCTGCGGCTTCTTCAGCGCAGGCGCAAGCCGGTGAAGAAGGTGTCGCTGGCTTCGGGGCGTTCGGGCTGTCGGTAGACGGCTGCGAACAGGGCCTCGGGGCCGGCCTCGCCGGCGGCGGCGAACCAGGCGGCCTCCAGCGGCAGGGCCGCCCCGTCCGGCGCATGGCCCTGGACCTTCAGCCGCACCGCCTGCGGCAGGGCCATGGCGCCCGGCGGGCCGAAAGGACGGCCCACGGGAGCATCCGGCCCGGCCGCGATGCCGGCACTGGACAGGGTCGAGTCCTGCCAGTCGCCCAGCACGGCCCCCACGCGTGATGCGGCCGGGGAAGTCCAGCCGATGACAAAGGTCGCGCCACCCGCGTCGCAGCCCGCCAGGTGCATCTGCACCGTGGTGCCGGCCAGCGGCACGGCGCGGGTGGCTTCCTCGGGCTTGCAGGGCATCTGCGCCTGCAGGCGGGTGCCGGCGGGGCGCACCTCGCGCCAGTTGAACTCGGGACTGCAGGCGGCCAGGCCCATGCAGGCGAAGGCAGGGGCCAGAAGGTGGAGACACAGACGCATGCGGCCATTATCCAAACCCGCACAGCGCAGGAACCAAATCCCGCCGATCCCCTCTGAAAGCAGGAAAGCCCGCAAACACCTAAACTGCGCCACTCCGCCTCACCGGCGCCGTCCTCGCCATTGCCGCCATGAAAAAATCGATCTATGCCGTCGTCGGCGCCGCCGTCATCGCACTGGGCGCGGCAGCCTTCTTCAGCGGCGGCGCGGCGGCGGCGCCCGCCTCGACCTTCGTGCTGCTCGACGGTTCCAGGCACAGCACCGAGGACCTCAAGGGCAAGGTCACGCTGGTCAACTTCTGGGCCACCAGCTGCGTCACCTGCGTGGCCGAGATGCCCAAGGTGATCGCCACCTACGACCAGTACAAGGGCCAGGGCTTCGAAACCCTGGCCGTGGCCATGAGCTACGACCCGCCGGCCTACGTCGTCAACTACGCCGAGACCCGCAAACTGCCCTTCAAGGTGGCGATCGACAACACCGGCGCCGTGGCCAAGGCCTGGGGCGACGTGCAGCTCACGCCCACCAGCTACCTGGTCGACAAGCAGGGCCGTATCGTCAAGCGCTACGTGGGCGAGCCGGACTTCGCGGAACTGCACAGCCTGATCGAGAAGCTGCTGGCCGCCTGAGCCTTGTCATGCGAGGGCGCTAAACTGCGCTTCCGCCAGCCTCCGTCGTCCACCGGTGTCCAGACCCCAGATCGAACTGATTTCCCCCTCCACTCCGCAGGAGCTGGATGCCGCGCGCGAAATCATCCAGGAATACGTCGAGAGCCTCGCCGTGGACCTGACGTTCCAGGACGTCTCGGCCGAGCTCATCGCCCTGCCCGGCGAATACGCCGAACCGCGTGGCGGCCTGCTGCTGGCCCTGGTCGATGGTGAAGTCGCCGGCTGCTGCGCGATCCGGCCTATGGATCTGTCCGACTATCCCAACGCCTGCGAGATGAAGCGCCTCTTCGTGCGCCGCGCCTTCCGTGGCTTCGGCCTGGGCCGGCAGCTGGCCGAGGCCACACTGGACCTGGCGCGCCGCGCAGGCTATGCCAACGTGCTGCTCGACACGCTGGACGAAATGGAGTCGGCGCGTGTGCTCTACGCCGACCTGGGTTTCGAGGACATTCCGCCCTACTACCACAACCCCATTGCCGGGGCCCATTACCTCAAGGCCGAGATCTAGGCAGCGGCCTTGGCCTGGCCGAGCATGGTGTCGGCGTCGCTCACCTCGAATTTGCCGGCGGCTTCCACGTTCAGCGTCTTGACCACGCCGTCCTTCACCAGCATCGAATAACGGGCGCTGCGCACGCCCATGCCGCGCGCCTGCAGGTCCAGCGTCAGGCCGAGCGCCTGGGCGAACACGGCGCTGCCGTCGGCCAGCATGCGGACCTTGTCGCCGGTCTTCTGGTCCCGCGCCCAGGCGCCCATCACAAAGGCGTCGTTGACGGCCAGGCACCAGATCTCGTCCACGCCCGCGGCCTTGAATTCGGCGGCCTTCTCGACATAGCCCGGCACATGCTTGGCCGAGCAGGTCGGGGTGAAGGCGCCGGGCACCGCGAAGATCGCGACCGTCTTGCCTGCGAGCGCCTTCTCGATGTCCACCGCGTTCGGGCCGATGCTGCAGCCGTTGCCTTCGACTTCCGAGTACTCCATCAGCGTGCCGCCGGGCAGCTTGTCGCCTACCTTGATCATGTGATTTCCTTCTGGTTGAAAAACCGATTGGACAATAAAAAACGGCCCACACGAGGTGGGCCGTTTTTCAGATCAGCACAAAAGTGCGGCAGGTCTCGATCAGACCAGGCCAGCCTTCTGGACCAGACGGGTCGCAACCCAGTTCTTGGTCTTGGAGAGCGGACGGCTCTCGGTGATCTCGATGACGTCGCCGGTGTGGAATTCACCGGTTTCGTCGTGAGCGTGGTACTTGCTCGACTTGGCGACGATCTTGTCGTACACCGGGTGCTTCACGCGGCGTTCGACCAGCACAGTCACGGTCTTGGCACGCTTGTCGCTGACCACCTTGCCAATCAAGGTGCGCTTGAGGGATTTTTTAGCTTCCGTCATGTCGGCTCCTTACTTGGCGGCTTGCTTTTCAGCAAGGATGGTCTTCGCACGAGCGATGTCACGGCGCGTGATGCGCAGCGAACGGACGTTCGTGAGTTGTTGCGTGGCTTTCTGCATGCGCAGACCGAAATGGGCCTTCTGCAGGTCCTTGATTTCGGCTTCCACGCCGGCAACGTCTTTTTGGCGCAGGTCAGCAGCTTTGGTCATTTCCATTCTCCTGATCAGGCGCCGAGCTGGCGTGCGACGAACGTGGTGCGCAGCGGCAGCTTGGCGGCTGCCAGCTTGAACGCTTCACGGGCCAGTTCTTCCGGAACACCGACGATCTCGAAAACGATCTTGCCGGGCTGGATTTCAGCGACGTAGTACTCGGGGTTGCCCTTGCCGTTACCCATCCGCACTTCTGCGGGCTTGGTGGAGATCGGCTTGTCGGGGAACACACGGATCCAGATACGGCCGCCACGCTTGACGTGACGGGAAATCGCACGACGTGCGGCTTCGAGCTGGCGGGCCGTCAGGCGGCCGCGGTCCGTGCACTTCAGACCGAAGTCACCGAACGCCACCGAGTTGCCTCGGGTGGCGATGCCGGTGTTGCGGCCCTTGTGCTCTTTGCGATATTTGCGGCGAGCGGGTTGCAGCATGATGTTGGTTCCTTAAAAGACCGATTACTCGGCCTGTGCACCGTCCGCTGCTGCAGCGGGCGCGGCTACCTTGCGGACGCGCTTAACGGAAGAGGGATCGGCGGCGCCACCGGCACCGGCGGGCTTGTCGCTGCCATCGGCAGGGGCGACATTGCCACCGAAGGCGCGGGGCGCGTCGGCACGGCCGCCATCACGGCGGGGAGCACCAGCGCCCGGACCACGGCGGTCGGAACCCGGACGGTCGCCCGGGCGGCCATCGCGGCGGGGACCGCGCGGACGGCGTTCCTCGTCACGGGGCTCGACCACGGCCGGCAGGTCGTTGCGGCCCAGCGTGTCGCCCTTGTAGACCCAGACCTTGACGCCGATGACGCCGTAGGTGGTCTTGGCTTCCGAGACACCGTAGTCGATGTCGGCACGCAGGGTGTGCAGCGGCACGCGGCCTTCGCGGTACCACTCGGTACGTGCGATCTCGATGCCGTTCAGGCGGCCGGCAGACATGATCTTGATGCCCTGGGCACCCAGACGCATGGCGTTCTGCATGGCGCGCTTCATGGCGCGGCGGAACATGATCCGCTTTTCGAGCTGCTGGGTGATCGAGTCGGCGATCAGCTTGGCATCGATTTCGGGCTTGCGCACTTCTTCGATGTTGACGGCGACCGGCACCTTCAGGATCAGCGCGAGTTCCTTCTTCAGGTTCTCGATGTCTTCGCCCTTCTTGCCGATCACCACGCCCGGACGAGCCGAGAAAATGGTGATACGTGCGTTCTTGGCGGGACGCTCGATCAGGACGCGCGAGACGGCGGCGTTCTTCAGCTTGGCCTTCAGGTACTCACGCACCTTGATGTCCTCGCCCAGCATGCCGGCGAAGTCACGGTTGCTTGCGTACCAGCGGCTGGCCCAGTTGCGGCTCACCGACAGGCGGAAGCCGGTAGGATGGATTTTCTGTCCCATATTTCTTCCGAGCCTTAGTTGCCAACCGTCACGTACACATGGCACGTGGGCTTGCTGATGCGGTTGCCGCGACCCTTGGCACGCGCGGTGAAGCGCTTGAGCGTGGTGCCTTGTTCGACGTAGATGGTCTTGACCTTCAGTTCGTCGATGTCGGCGCCGTCGTTGTGCTCGGCGTTGGCAATAGCGGACTCCAGCACCTTTTTAACGATGCCGGCGGCCTTCTTCTGGGTGAAGGACAGGATGTTCAGGGCTTGATCGACCTTCTTGCCGCGGATCAGGTCGGCAACGAGCCGGCCCTTGTCCACGGAGAGGCGAACGCCACGGAGGACTGCACGAGTTTCGGACATGTCTGCTCCTTACTTCTTCTGGACTTTTTTGTCCGCGGGGTGACCCTTGAAGGTGCGCGTCAGGGCGAATTCGCCGAGCTTGTGGCCCACCATCTGGTCAGTGATATAGACCGGCACGTGTTGCTTGCCGTTGTGGACGGCGATGGTCAGGCCGATGAAATCGGGCAGAACCATCGAGCGGCGCGACCAGGTCTTGATCGGCTTCTTGTCCTTGGTGGTCACGGCCTTGTCGACCTTGGCCACCAGGTGGTGGTCAACAAACGGACCCTTTTTGAGAGAGCGAGTCATCGTCGATCCTTACTTCTTGCGACGCGCGACGATCATGGTCTGCGTGCGCTTGTTGTTGCGGGTGCGATAGCCCTTGGTCAGATTGCCCCATGGGTCGACAGGCGCCATGCCGGTGCCGGTACGGCCTTCGCCGCCGCCGTGCGGGTGATCGACCGGGTTCATGGCAACGCCGCGAACCGTCGGGCGGATACCCATCCAGCGCTTCACACCGGCCTTGCCGAGCTGGCGCAGGCTGTGTTCTTCGTTGGCGACTTCACCGATGGTGGCGCGGCACTCGATGTGGACCTTGCGGACTTCACCGGAGCGCAGGCGGACCTGGGCGTAGATGCCTTCGCGAGCCAGCAGCGTCGCCGAGGTACCGGCCGAGCGGCAGATCTGAGCGCCCTTGCCGGGCTTCATTTCGATCGCATGGATGGTCGAACCGACGGGGATGTTGCGGATCGGCAGGGTGTTGCCGGCGCGGATCGGAGCCTCGGCACCGGACATCAGCGTGGCACCCGGCTCCACACCGCGCGGGGCGATGATGTAGCGGCGCTCGCCGTCTGCGTACACCACCAGGGCGATGTGCGCGGTACGGTTCGGGTCGTATTCAACGCGCTCAACCTTGGCCGGAATGCCGTCCTTGTTGCGCACGAAGTCCACCACGCGGTAGTGGTGCTTGTGACCACCGCCACGATGGCGGATGGTGATGTGGCCGTTGTTGTTGCGGCCGGCTGCCTGGAACTGGGGCTCCAGCAGCGGAGCGTGAGGAGCACCCTTGTACAGGTGATCACGCGTGACCTTCACCACGGCACGTTGGCCGGGCGAGGTGGGTTTCATCTTGATGACAGCCATGATTACGCGGCCTCCCCGGAGAGGTTCAGCTCTTGGCCGGGCTTCAGCGTCACGTAGGCCTTGCGAACATTGTCGCGACGGCCGAAGGACTTGCCGAAACGCTTGGCCTTGCCCTTGGTGTTGAGCACGGACACGCCCTTGACCTCGACCTTGAACAGCAGTTCGACTGCAGCCTTGATCTCGGGCTTGGTGGCGTCCTGCGTGACCTTGAAGGTCACAGCGTTGGACTTTTCGCCGACCAGGGTGGCCTTTTCGGACACGATGGGCGCGACGAGGACCGACATCAGGCGGCCTTCGCTGAAGGTGCGCTGAGCGGGAGTGGGATTGACGCGGCTCATGCGAACATCTCCTTGAGCTTGTCGATGGCACCCTTGGTCACGACGACCTTCTTGAAGTGCACCAGCGACACCGGGTCGGCGTAACGCGGCTCGACCACCAGGACGTTGGTCAGGTTGCGCGAGGCCAGGTACAGGTTCTCGTCGACTTCCTCGGCGATCACCAGCACGGACTCCAGATTCAGCGCCTTGAACTTGGCAGCCAGTGCCTTGGTCTTGGGCGAATCGACGGTCAGCGAGTCCACCACCACCAGGCGGCCTTCGCGGGCCAGCTGGGAGAAGATCGAAGCCATACCGGCGCGGTACATCTTCTTGTTGATCTTCTGGGTGAAGTTCTCGTCCGGGCTGTTCGGGAAGGCACGACCGCCGCCACGCCACAGGGGCGAGGAGGTCATACCGGCGCGAGCGCGGCCGGTGCCCTTTTGCTTGAAGGGCTTCTTGGTCGAGTGGTGGACCTGTTCGCGGTCCTTCTGGGCACGGGTGCCCTGACGCGCGTTGGCACGGTAGGCAACGACGATCTGATGGATCAGGTCTTCGTTGTAGGCACGACCGAAAACGGTTTCCGGCACTTCGAATTTCGAAGCCTGGCCTTGTTCGTTCAGGAGTTCGAGTTCCATTACTTCGCTCCCTTGTCAGCGACTTGCGCCTTGGCCTTGATGGCCGGGCGCACGGTCACGAAACCGCCCTTGGCGCCGGGGATTGCACCCTTGATCAGCAGCAGCTGACGGCCTTCGTCGACACGGACCACATCCAGGTTCTGGACGGTGGTGGTGGCATCGCCGCGGTGGCCCGACATCTTCTTGCCCGGAAACACGCGACCCGGATCCTGCGCCATCGAGATGGAGCCCGGAACGTTGTGCGAACGGCTGTTACCGTGCGACGCGCGTTGCGACTTGAAGTTGTGGCGCTTGATGGTGCCGGTGAAGCCCTTGCCGATGGAGGTGCCTTGCACGTCCACTTGCTGGCCGGCTGCGAACAGCGCTTCGGCCTTGAGCACGCCACCAGCGGCGTATTGGCCCGCGGTTTCGGCCGTGACGCGGAATTCGCGCACGATCTCGCCGGCTTCGACGCCGGCCTTGGCCAGATGGCCGGCCTGGGGCTTGCTGACGCGCGAGGCCTTGCGGCTGCCGAACGTCACTTGCAAGGCCACATAGCCTTCGGTCTCTTGGGCCTTGACTTGGGTCACGCGGTTGTTGGACACGTCCACCACGGTGACAGGCACTGCATCGCCATCATCCGTGAAGAGGCGCATCATGCCCACCTTGCGGCCCAGCAACCCAGGGGAGTTGCTTTGACTCATGGTTTTTCTCCGAAACTCCCACCGCAGCCACTGCAATTGGCGACTGCGTTCTGTTGCCGTCGACGAAGTGCCGAACGGCGCAGATGAGAGAAGGTTAATAAAATCCGCGCAATTCGTATTCAGTCATGCAGGTGCATTGCCCAAAATTTGCGCAGCCGGCGATATTAGCACGCAGGTGTCGCATCTGCAACTACCAGCCATCCCTGGAACGAAAAAACCCCGCCCGGCGTTGCCACCGGGCGGGGTTTTCAACGCCAGGCGTTGTTTACTGCAGCTTGATTTCGACGTCGACGCCGGCCGGCAGGTCGAGCTTCATCAGCGCGTCCACGGTCTTGTCGGTCGGGTCCACGATGTCCATCAGACGCTGGTGCGTACGGATTTCGAACTGGTCGCGGCTCGACTTGTTGACGTGCGGCGAGCGCAGGATGTCGAAGCGCTTCATGCGCGTCGGCAGGGGCACGGGACCCTTGACGATGGCGCCGGTGCGCTTGGCGGTGTCGACGATCTCGGCTGCGGACTGGTCGATCAGCTTGTAATCGAACGCCTTCAGGCGGATGCGGATCATTTGCTTGCTCATGGTCGTATTCCTTTGACGGTGACGATGATCAGGCGATGATCTTGGCAACCACGCCGGCGCCGACGGTCTTGCCGCCTTCACGGATGGCGAAGCGCAGACCTTCTTCCATGGCGATGGGGTTGATCAGCTTGACGGTGATCGACACGTTGTCGCCGGGCATGACCATTTCCTTGTCGGTCGGCAGCTCGATGGCGCCGGTCACGTCGGTCGTGCGGAAGTAGAACTGCGGACGGTAGTTGTTGAAGAAGGGCGTGTGACGGCCGCCTTCGTCCTTCGACAGAACGTACACCTCGGCGGTGAAGTGCGTGTGCGGCTTGATGGAGCCGGGCTTGCACAGCACTTGGCCGCGCTCGACTTCTTCACGCTTGGTGCCGCGCAGCAGGATACCGACGTTGTCGCCGGCCTGGCCCTGGTCCAGCAGCTTGCGGAACATTTCCACGCCGGTGCAGGTGGTCTTGACGGTGTCGCGGATACCGACGATCTCGATTTCCTCGCCGACCTTGACGATGCCGCGTTCGACGCGACCGGTCACCACGGTGCCGCGGCCGGAGATGGAGAACACGTCTTCGACGGGCATCAGGAAGGCACCGTCCACGGCGCGCTCGGGCGTCGGGATGTAGGTGTCCAGCGCTTCGGCCAGCTTCATGATGGCTTCTTCGCCCAGCTTGCCGGAGTCGCCTTCCAGGGCGAGCTTGGCCGAGCCGTGGATGATGGGGGTGTCGTCGCCGGGGAAGTCGTACTTGTCCAGCAGCTCGCGCACTTCCATTTCGACCAGCTCGAGCAGCTCGGCGTCGTCGACCATGTCGCACTTGTTCAGGAACACGATGATGTAAGGCACACCCACCTGGCGGGCCAGCAGGATGTGCTCACGGGTCTGGGGCATCGGGCCGTCGGCGGCCGAGCACACCAGGATCGCGCCGTCCATCTGGGCGGCGCCGGTGATCATGTTCTTGACGTAGTCGGCGTGGCCGGGGCAGTCGACGTGTGCGTAGTGGCGGTTGGCCGTTTCGTACTCGACGTGGGCCGTGTTGATCGTGATGCCGCGGGCCTTTTCTTCAGGCGCTGCGTCGATCTGGTCGTAGGCCTTGGCTTCGCCGCCGAACTTCTTCGACAGGACGGTTGCGATCGCAGCCGTCAGCGTGGTCTTGCCATGGTCCACGTGGCCGATGGTGCCCACGTTGACGTGGGGCTTGGTCCGTTCGAATTTACCTTTTGCCATTACTTTTCTCCAAAGAGCAGCCCCGTGTGAGGTTTAACGTCTGCATCCGATTGCTGATTCGCCTCGCACGGGGGACAAGGCGGCACCGGATCGCAGACAAAAAGAAGCCCGACCCTGACAGGGTCGGGTGACACGCCGATTACTTGGCGCGGGAAGCCATGATGGCTTCGGCAACGTTACGCGGAGCTTCCGAGTAGTGCTTGAACTCCATCGTGTAGGTGGCGCGGCCTTGCGACATCGAACGCAGGGTGGTCGAGTAGCCGAACATTTCCGACAGCGGGACTTCGGCCTTGATGGCCTTGCCGCCACCGACCATGTCGTCCATGCCCTGAACCATGCCGCGACGCGAGGACAGGTCGCCCATCACGTTGCCGGCGTAGTCTTCCGGGGTTTCCACTTCGACGGCCATCATCGGTTCGAGGATGACCGGGCCGGCCTTGCGGCAGCCTTCCTTGAAGCCGAAGATGGCGGCCATCTTGAAGGCCAGTTCGTTCGAGTCCACGTCGTGGTACGAACCGAAGTGCAGCGTGACCTTGACGTCGACCACCGGGTAGCCAGCGAGCACGCCCTGGCCGACGGCTTCATTGATGCCCTTTTCCACGGCCGGGATGAATTCACGGGGAACCACACCGCCCTTGATGGCGTCGACGAATTCGATGCCCTTGCCGGCTTCGTTCGGCTCGATCTTGAGCACGACGTGGCCGTACTGGCCCTTGCCGCCCGACTGGCGCACGAACTTGCCTTCGGCATCTTCGACGGTCTTGCGGATGGTTTCGCGGTAGGCCACCTGCGGCTTGCCGACGTTGGCTTCCACGCCGAATTCGCGCTTCATGCGGTCCACGATGATTTCGAGGTGGAGCTCGCCCATGCCCGAAATGATGGTCTGGCCGGATTCTTCGTCGGTCTTCACGCGGAAGGACGGATCTTCCTGGGCCAGGCGCTGCAGCGCGATGCCCATCTTTTCCTGGTCGACCTTGGTCTTGGGCTCGACGGCCTGGGAGATCACGGACTCCGGGAACACCATGCGTTCGAGGGTCACGATGGCCGCCGGATCGCACAGGGTCTCGCCGGTGGTCACTTCCTTCAGGCCCACGCAGGCGGCGATGTCGCCGGCGCGGATTTCAGCGACTTCTTCGCGGTTGTTGGCGTGCATCTGCACGATACGGCCGATGCGTTCCTTCTTGCCGCGAACCGGGTTGTAAACGCTGTCGCCCTTGGTCAGGACGCCGGAGTACACACGCACGAAGGTCAGCTGGCCGACGAAGGGGTCGGTCATCAGCTTGAAGGCCAGGGCGGAGAACTTCTCGTTGTCGTCGGCCTGGCGGACCACCGGCTGTTCGTCTTCGTCGGTGCCCGAGACCGGCGGAATGTCGGTCGGTGCCGGCATGTAGTCCAGCACGGCGTCGAGCATGGCCTGCACGCCCTTGTTCTTGAAGGCCGAGCCGCACAGCATCGGCTGGATTTCGCCGGCGATGGTGCGGGTGCGGATGGCCAGCTTGATTTCGGCTTCCGTCAGTTCCTCGCCTTCGAGGTACTTGTTCATCAGCTCTTCGCTGGCTTCGGCGGCGGCCTCGACCAGCTTTTCGCGGTATTCGTTGCAGACGTCGGCGATGTTGGCCGGGATGTCGCCGTACTGGAAGGTGACGCCCTTGTCCTCGTCCCAGATGATGGCCTTCATCTTGACCAGGTCGACGATGCCCTGGAAGTGCTCTTCGGCACCGATCGGGATCTGGATGACGACGGGGTTGGCCTTCAGGCGGTCCACCATCATCTGGCGCACGCGCAGGAAGTCGGCGCCGGTACGGTCCATCTTGTTGACGAACGCGAGGCGGGGCACCTTGTACTTGTTGGCCTGGCGCCAGACGGTTTCCGACTGGGGCTGCACGCCGCCGACGGCGTCGTAGACCATGACCGCGCCGTCGAGCACGCGCATCGAGCGTTCGACTTCAATCGTGAAGTCGACGTGGCCCGGGGTGTCGATGATGTTGATGCGGTGTTCTTCGTAGTTCGCCGCCATGCCCTTCCAGAAGCAGGTGGTGGCAGCCGACGTGATCGTGATGCCGCGTTCCTGCTCCTGTTCCATCCAGTCCATGGTGGCCGCGCCATCGTGCACTTCGCCGATCTTGTGGTTCACGCCGGTGTAGAAAAGGATGCGCTCGGTCGTGGTGGTCTTGCCGGCGTCGATGTGAGCCGAAATACCGATATTGCGGTAGCGCTCGATGGGGGTCTTGCGGGACATGGTTTTTAACTCCGTTAACGGCTGAGAGCCCGCCCACCGCACGTGCGGTAGGTCGGGCTCTTATAGCCTGAGATGACGACGGTTTTTAGAAGCGGAAGTGGCTGAAGGCCTTGTTGGCTTCTGCCATGCGGTGCACTTCATCGCGCCGCTTCATCGCGCCGCCACGGCCTTCGGTGGCCTCGAGCAGTTCGTTGGCCAGGCGCTGGGCCATGGACTTCTCACCGCGCTTGCGGGCGGCTTCCTTGATCCAGCGCATGGACAGGGCCAGGCGGCGGACCGGGCGCACTTCGACGGGCACCTGGTAGTTGGCGCCGCCGACGCGGCGGGACTTCACTTCGACCATGGGCTTGACGTTGTTGATGGCAACAACGAAGGCTTCCAGCGGGTCTTTGTCGGGGTTCTTCTTCAGGATCAGGTCCAGAGCGCCATAGATGATGCGCTCGGCGACGGCCTTCTTGCCGCCTTCCATGATCACGTTCATGAACTTCGAGAGTTCGACGTTGCCGAACTTGGGATCCGGCAGGATTTCACGTTTGGGGACTTCGCGACGACGTGGCATTTTTCACCTCTTCAATTGCTTCAGTTGGCGCCCTTGGCGGACACCGCGAGAGCCAAATACGGGACTCTCACTTACTCGACCCGGAACATCGGGTCACTACGCTGCATCTCCGCGCCACGCGGAAAACAGCACCTTTTATTCGAACGAAAGACGCAGGGCTTATTTGGCCTTGGGCTTCTTGGCACCGTACTTGGAACGGCTTTGCTTGCGGTCCTTGACGCCTTGCAGGTCGAGGGAACCGCGCACGATGTGGTAACGCACACCGGGCAAGTCCTTCACACGGCCGCCGCGGACCAGCACGACGCTGTGTTCCTGCAGGTTGTGGCCTTCGCCGCCGATGTACGAGATGACTTCGAAGCCATTCGTCAGGCGGACCTTGGCGACCTTACGCAGAGCCGAGTTAGGCTTCTTCGGGGTCGTGGTGTAGACACGGGTGCAGACGCCGCGGCGTTGCGGCGAGTTTTGCATTGCGGGGCTCTTCGAGTTGATCTTCTCGACCTCGCGCCCCTGACGCACGAGCTGGTTGATGGTTGGCATAGGTAAACCCTGTGGAACGTCCCAAAACGTTCTGAAAACGAAAACGTGAAACCCTTCGGCAAATTTCCGAAAAGCCCGCGAGTATAGCAGTGCCGGCTTTTTGTGCAATCCGTCGCCGGACTGCCGGGGCTTCTACTTGATCCAGAGCCGGATCGAATCCCAGGCCCGTCCCAGCACGCCGGCCTGCCGAACCTCCTGCAGCGCCACCAGCGGCAGCTCGAAGGTCGGCTGATCGCCGGCCGTGACACGCAGCGTGCCCACCTTCTGGCCCTTTGCGAAGGGCGCGACCAGCGGATCGGGCCGGGAGACCTCGGTCCTGACCTTGCCTGCGGTACCGGCCGGCACCGCCACGACGATGGCGCCGGGCTGGCCCAGCGGCAGGGTGTTCTGCGTGCCCTTCCACACCGGCGGGCTGACCACCGCCTGGCCGGTGTCGAACAGCTTGACCGGCTCGTAGGCGGTATAGCCCCAGTTCAGCAGTTTCTGGCCTTCGTTGGCGCGGGCGTTTTCGCTGGCCGCGCCCAGCAGGATGGCCAGCAGGCGGCGGCTGCCGACCGGGGGCACCTCGCGGTGCGCGGTAGCCACCAGGCAGTAGCCGGCGGCGTCGGTATGGCCGGTATTCAGGCCATCGACGGTCGGATCGCGAAACAGCAGCAGGTTGCGGCTGTTGGTATTGGCCGCGGGGGTGCCGGGGTAGCGGTACTGCTTGATGGCGTAGTAGCCGGTGTACTCCGGGAAGTCCTGCATCAACCGCGTCGCCAGGATGGAGAGGTCGCGCGCCGTGGTGGTCTGGCCGGCCTCGTTCAAGCCCTCGGGGTTCTTGTAGGCGGTGCGGCTCATGCCGAGCACCCTGGCCTGGTCGTTCATCAGCTGCACGAAACGCTCGGCGGTACCACCCACGCCCTCGGCCAGCGCCATGGTGGCGTCGTTGGCGGACTGCACGATCATGCCCTTGAGCAGATCCTCCACCGGCACCTGCATCCTGGGGTCGATGAACATGCGCGAGCCGGGCATCTTCCAGGCCTTCTCGCTCACCGGGAAGGTCTGGTGCAGCGTGATCTTCTTGGAGCGCAGCGCGTCGAACACCAGGTAGGCGCTCATCAGCTTGGCGAGCGAGGCGGGCTCGACCGGGGTGTCGATGTCCTTCTGCGCCAGGATCTGCTGCGCCGTCACGTCGATCAGCAGATAGGAGCGGGCGGCGACCTCGGGCGGCACCGGAGCGCCCTGGGCGAAGGCGGAGGAAACGGCGAGTGGTGCGGCGCACGCCAGCAGGACAAGCGCACGCAGCGCCGGCATGAACCGGGTCATAGGCGACAAAGACAGCGGGGAGGAATGAGGCGGGAGCCTCAGGTGGCGCTCAGATGGCGCACCACCAGGGACTTGAGGAGCGGCAATTGTCCGTGGAAAAAGTGGCCGACTCCGGGCACAACCGTTACCGGCAGTGTCTGCGGGCGGGCCCAGGCCATGGCGTCGGCCAGGGGCACGGTGTCGTCGGCTTCGCCGTGGATCACCAGGGTGCGTTCATGGGCGTCCGGCGGAACCGGCGCCACGGTGAAACGGGTGGCGGCGGTGCCGACGAAGACCGCCTTCTCGGGCGAGCGTTCGGCCCACAAGGCCTCCAGCACATGGCTCATCACGTAGGAGCCGAAGGAGAAACCGGCCAGCGCCAGCGGGCCTTGCGGCGCGACCTGTTCGATCACCGCGCGCATGTCCTCGGCCTCGGCCTTGCCGGCGTCGTACTCGCCGGCGCTGGCGCCGACGCCGCGGAAGTTGAAGCGCACCGCCGTCCAGCCGCATTGCACGAAGGCGCGCGCCAGGGTCTGCACCACCTTGTTGTCCATGGTGCCGCCGAACAGGGGATGGGGATGGGCGATGACCACGGTGCCGCGCGGCGCCACGCCGGGATGCGGCTCGTCGCGCGCGGCTTCGATGAGGCCGGCGCCACCGCTCAGCTGCAGGGATTGGGTCTGGGCGTTCACCGGGATCATCGCCCCACGTCCGGCGCCAGCTTCAGGCGCTCCACCGGCTGGCCGTTTTTCAGGTGCGACTCGACGATCTCGTCGATGTCCTGCTCGTCCACGAAGGTGTACCAGACGCCCTCCGGATAGACCACCGCCACCGGCCCGCCGGCGCAGCGGTCCAGGCAGCCGGCCTTGTTGACACGCACGCCGCCGCGTCCGGCCAGGCCCTCGGCCTTGACGCGCTTCTTGCAGTGGTCGAAGCCCTCCTTGGCGCCATGCAGCGCGCAGCTGTCCTCGCCGCGCTCGCGCTCGTTGAGGCAGAAGAAGATGTGGCGCTCGTAGTAGGGCGCGTCGCCCGTGGTGTCGTGGGTTTCACTCATGCGGCCGATTCTAGGCAGCGGGGCCGGCGGCGATACGTTCGCGCCGCGATACCCGCAGCAGCAGGTAGGCCAGCGCCGCGAAGGGCCAGAGCCAGCCCAGCCACTGCACCAGGCCGTGGAAGCGGATGAAGCGGCCCTGCTCCCAGGTCTGCAGCGTCTGCCAGAAGTAGGCGCTGGTCGGCGCCTGGTTGAGCACGTTCAGGTGCAGCATCACTGCCAGCAGCGCCACCGCCGCGCTGGCCCGGCGCGGCAGGCGCAGCGCCAGGGCCGCCAGCAGCATGCCCAGCGCCAGCCCGACCTGCACCGGCAGCGTCAGCCATTCCCAGGCATGCACCGGGCCGTAGCTCAAGGCGGCCGACAAGGCCGTCACCAGCGATCCGATCACCAGCGCGCCCAACGCCATGCCGATGCGCAGCCGCCAGTGGCGCGCGATGCAGTAGCCGAGCAGGCAGGGCACCACCAGTCCCAGGGCCACGCAGACCAGCTGCGAGCTGGGCGACAGCGGCGGCATTTCGTCCACATGCGCGGGCAGCCAGTCGAAGAAGGGCGTGTCCTGCAGCAGTTCGCCCAGCGAATCCTCCAGCCGCTCCAGCACCTGGCCCAGGCCGAAGGGCACGGCCACCGGAAACAGCAGCGCCATCGGCCACAGCGCCAGCAGCGCCAGCGCGCCGCGCGATTCCTCGATGAACCAGCGCTCGCGCAGCCGGTTCCAGTGGGCCACGCCGCCGATGCGCTCCAGGCTCCAGGCCAGGAGCGCGCCGATGGCCGAACCCGCCGCATTCAGCGCCAGATCGACATTGGACGGCACACGCGAAGGCAGATAACTCTGCATCGCCTCCAGCGTGAGCGACAGCAGCGCGGCGCAGCAGGTCAGCAGCAGGATGCCGCGCACACCCCGGCCGGAGCGCAGCGCGGCCAGCGCCAGCAAAAAGCCCAGTGGCGCATAACCCAGCACATTGGCGGTGACATCGAAACCCGTCCACCAGCGCGGCAGCGGCGCGCCCAGGAAGGCCCAGGGCGCGATGCCCTGGTCGCGCCATTCGCCGAAGGGATACAGGCTCGCATAGACGATCAGGGCCATGTAGGCCAGCGCCAGCGGCGCGGCGGCGGTGCGCCGCGGAGGAAGCTGCCCGGACGGCGCCACGGCGGCGCCTCAGAAGGGCTTGACCACGACCAGGATCACCGCCGCCAGCAGCAGCAGCACCGGCACCTCGTTGAAGAAGCGGTACCAGCGGCCGCTGCGCTGG
The DNA here is from genome assembly GCF_009906855.1 of Xylophilus rhododendri. Lineage (NCBI taxonomy): Bacteria > Pseudomonadati > Pseudomonadota > Betaproteobacteria > Burkholderiales > Xylophilus > Xylophilus rhododendri. The sequence continues at coordinate 3,131,691 of NZ_CP047650.1, read as the reverse complement.
TTGCGGCCCGCGCGGAACTTGCGCAGCAGGCTCCAGCAGGCATGGTGGTAGCCCAGCGCCAGCAGCACCACGAAGAGCTTGGCATGCATCCAGCCCGCGCCCTGGCCGATGCCGTAGCCGATAAAGAGCCAGGCGCCGAAGACCAGCGCCGGAACCGCCAGCATCGTGGTGAAGCGCAGCAGCCGGTTGGCCATGCCCAGCAGGCGCTGGCGTTCGGCCTCGCTGCCGGCCGGCACCTCCGCCAGGTTCACGAAGATCCGCGGCAGGTAGAACAGGCCCGCGAACCAGCTGGCGATGAAAACGATGTGAAACGACTTGATCCAGAGCATGGCCATGCGTGGAGTGTAGGCAATGCTCCGATCGGGCCCGGGCAGCGCCAAAAAAAACCCGGCGCGTCCGAAGGCGGTGCCGGGTCTGGGAAGCTTCGTCCGCACGAGGCGGAAGAAGCACCCGCTCAGGGAGGAAAAGCGGGGAACGACAAGAGCCGTTCGCCGGGCAATGTAGCAAGCCGCCTCGGACAGCGGTACGGGTGAATTCCCGAGTAACGCCAGCCCGCGCTGCCCTGTGGTGCAATTCGCTTCATGCACCACGCTCCCACGCCGTATCCGCTTTCCCGCCCCCGTCGCCTGCGCCGCGACGGCTTCAGCCGCAACCTGGTGCGCGAACATGCGCTGAGCGCGCACGACCTGATCTACCCGGTCTTCGTGCTCGACGGCCAGAACCGCCGCGAGACGGTCGCCTCCATGCCCGGCGTGGAACGCCTGAGCCTGGACCTGCTGTTGCCGGTGGCCGAACAATGCCTGGAGCTGGGCATCCCCGCCCTGGCCCTGTTCCCGGTGATCGACCCCTCGCTCAAGACCCCCGACGGCGTCGAGGCCACCAATCCCGACGGCCTGATCCCGGCCGTCGTGCGCGGCCTGAAGTCGCGTTTCCCGGAACTGGGCGTGATGACCGACGTCGCCCTCGATCCCTACACCAGCCACGGCCAGGACGGCCTGCTCGACGACAAGGGCTACGTCATCAACGAAGCCACCATCGAGATGCTGGTGCGCCAGGCCCTGGTGCAGGCCGAATGCGGCGTGGACATCGTCGCGCCCAGCGACATGATGGACGGCCGCATCGGCGCCGTGCGCGCCTGCCTGGAAGAGGCCGGCCACATCCACACCCGCATCATGGCCTACAGCGCCAAGTACGCCAGCGCCTTCTACGGCCCCTTCCGCGATGCGGTCGGCTCCGCCGCCAACCTGGGCAAGGGCAACAAGATGACCTACCAGATGGACCCCGGCAACAGCGACGAGGCCCTGCGCGAAGTGGCGCTGGACATCGCCGAAGGCGCCGACATGGTGATGGTCAAGCCCGGCATGCCCTATCTCGACATCGTGCGCCGGGTGAAGGATGAGTTCCGCGTGCCCACCTTCGCCTACCAGGTCAGCGGCGAATACGCCATGCTGCAGGCGGCCTTCGCCAACGGCTGGCTGAGCCGCGACGCCGCCACGCTCGAAGCGCTGCTGGCCTTCAAGCGCGCTGGTGCCGATGGCGTGCTGACCTACTTCGCCATCCAGGCCGCCCAGCTGCTGCGCGAACAGCGCGGCTGAGCACCGAGCCGCGATGCGTGTCATCTCGCTGCAGGGCGCCCATGTGGTCGAGAGCGACAGCCTCGACGCCCCCCTGCCGCCCCAGGGCTTTCTGTGGATCTCCTGCACCCGCAAGGAGCTGGAGGCCATGCTCGGCCGCATCCAGGAGGCCCTGCAGCGGCTGATCGGCATCCAGCTGGTCGACCTGCATGTGAGCGACCTGCTCAACCGCCAGCTGCCGTCCCACTACGACTACACCTCGCAGTACGACCTGCTGGTGTTCCGCCGCCTGGTCGCCACCAACCGCGACGGCAAGGGCAACCCCGAGCGGCGCGACGAGCCGATGTCGCTGCGCCAGGTGGACACCACGCCCGTCGGCTTCGCCGTCTTCGACCAGCTGCTGCTGACGGTGCACCCCGACGACTGCACCGTGCGCGACGCCTTCGCCGCCCGCCTGCTGGCCGGCCACGCGACGGAAGTGCGCGCCACCGGTGCCCGCACGCCCGCCAGCCCGGCCGACCTGATGCTGCGCCTGGTCAACCTGATGGTGGACGGCTACCTGGAGCTGCGCCGCGAACTCACCCGCCAGCTCGATGTCTGGCAGACCGAACTGCTGCGCCCGCGACCGCATGTGAACGACTGGAGCGCCCTGCTCGGCGCCCGCCTGGCGCTGCACCACCTCGACGAGATCTGCGAGGACCAGCGCGCCGCCGTGCAGGACTGGGTCGATGCGCTGGAGACCTGGCCCGCCCCGCAGAACCCGCCCGCCCAGCGCGAGCGCGACCTGCTGATGGTGCGCAGCCGCGACGTGCTGGAACACATCGAACGGGTGGTGCACCACGTGCGGCGCCTGGAGCAGAGCGCCGAAACCGCCGTGCAGATGCATTTCAGCATCCAGAGCAACCGGGCCAACGACATCATGCGGGTGTTGACCACGCTGACCGCCGTGTTCCTGCCGCTGAACCTGATCGCCGGCATCTTCGGCATGAACTTCGAATTCATCCCGCTGGTGCACAAGCAGGACGGGTTCTGGTGGGCCATGGGGTCCATGGGGGCGATCGCCATCGCCCTCATGGCCTGGTTCTGGCGAAAGAAATATCTCGCCAGGCCCAGCCGCTGAAGATCAGCCGATGTGCTGCTTGAAGAACGCCAGCGAGCGTTCCTTGGCCAGCTTGGCCGCGGGCGCGTCGTAGGAGCCGCGCTGGTCGCAGTTGAAGCCGTGGTCGGCTTCGTACAGGTAGACCTTCACTTCCGGATGCGCGGCCTCGAAGGCCTTCACGCTCTCCACGCTGATGTGGCCGTCCTTCTCACCGAAATGGGCGATGGTCGGCACCAGCGGCTTGCGCTCGGGCTCCGAGCCCACCGTCATGCCGCCGCCGTAATAGGCCACCGCCGCCGACAGGCCCTGCACCTGCGCGGCCGAGCGCCACACCAGCAGGCCGCCCCAGCAATAACCGACGATGCCGACCTTGCCCGCCTTGGCGGCATAGGAGACGGCCGCCTGGATGTCCTGCAGCACGCCGGGCGCCGGCAGGGCTTCCACGGCGGCCTTCAGGCGCACGCCTTCCTGCATGTCCGGGCCGGTGTAGCCCAGTTGCACGCCGGTCTGGGCACGGGAGAAGGTGGCGGGCGCGACAGCCAGGTAGCCCTCGGCGGCATAGCCTTCGGCGACCGAGCGGATGTGCGAGTTCACGCCGAAGATTTCCTGCAGCACCACGATGGCGCCGCGCGGCGTGCCTTCGGGCTCGACCACGTAGGCGGGGAATTCGAAGCCGTCGGCGGCGGTGAGGGTGATGTCGTGTGCGGACATGGTTTGCTTCCTGTGGACGTTGGAAAAACGGGATGTGGAAAAGGCCGGTTCTGCCGGCCGCGGGCGTTGTTGTAACCCAGGCAGCGCGCGGCTGCAGGCCCCGGGCTCAGGGCTTGACCATCCCGGTCGGAGCCAGCTGCACCAGCCAGGCGTCGATCTGCGCGGCGGCGGCGTCGGTGGCCGCGGCCAGCGCCTGCACGCCACCGGCCGCATCGGCCGAGGCGGCCGGCTGGCGCACCGCGAAGAGCCGCTGGCCGACGAAGCTGTCGCCCAGCGGCGTGTTCTCCACCAGCGTGGCGCGCAGGCGCAGCACGCCCTCGCTCTGGCCCGGGCTGGCGAAGACCTGGCTGAACTCCTCCAGCTGCAGGCGCAGCAGGCGCGGCCGCCGGCCTTCGGTGCGCTGCTGGGCCAGCAGGTCGTCCACATCCACGATGGGCCGGCGCTCGGCCAGCACCTCGCGCACCCGCTGGCGCACCAGCTGGGCCGGCGGCAGGGTCCAGCGGGCCATGGCGTAGGGGCGCAGCTGCTGGGCGTCGGAATACTGCAGGCGGTAGCTCACGGCGGCGGTGTCGGAAACGCCGGCCGTCTCGATGTCGCCGAGCGCGATCGGCGCCTGCGCGGTAACGGTCTGCGCGGAAACGACGGCCGAGACGCTGGAGCCGAAGTCGTAGGCGACCGGCCGGGTGGGCTTGTCGGGCAGGGCCGAGCAGGCGGCCAGCGCCAGCGCGGCGCCAAGCGATAGGCAGAGTCGTGTGGTCATGGCTGGCGGGCTCCTGCGGCGGGCGCGGTGGGCGCCGCGGTGGCGGCGGGTGTGACGAAGCCGGCCTCGCCGGGGCCGGGCCGGGCGTCGCCATTGCCGAAGATGAGCGACTGCGGGTTGTCGTTGATGCCGGTCACCGTGCGGCTCAGCTGCCGCATGGCGCGCGAGGCATCCTCGCTGACGCGGTTGATGCGCGGCAGGGTGGTGGTGCCGATCACGTCCACCGCATGGCTGAGCGCGCCGGTGCCTTCTGCCAGGCGGTCCAGCGGGCCGTCGGGTGCGTTCAGCCGCTGCGCCGTATTGCCGATCTGTCTGGCCGCACCGGAGATGTCGGTGGCCGTGCCCTGCAGCGAACGCAGGGTGACGGTGGCCTGGTCCAGCGTGCGCGGCATGGCGGCCAGGGCCGGGTCGACCCGGTCGGTGAGCGTGCCCTGCACCTTCTCGGTGAGCACCGCGACGTTGGCCGCCGCCTTGCCGATGTTGTCGAGCGCGGTGGAGATGCGCTTCTGGTTGTCGTCGCTCATCAGGTCGTTCAGGCGCTTGGCGGCGTCCTCCACCTGGGCCAGGATGGCCGGCGCGCTCTCCGTCAGCCGGCCGAGCTGCGAGGGCTTGATCGGCAGGCGCTCGATGCCGTCCTCGCCCGGCGGCACGACCGGCTGCGGCAGGTCGTCGTCGTCGAGCTGCACGAAGGCCAGGCCGGTCACGCCCTGGTAGGCCAGCGTGGCGAAGGTGGTCGGCGTGACCGGCGTGTTCTCGCGCACCGCCAGCTGCACCACCACATTGCCGGGGATCTGCGGGTCGAAGCCGATCTTCGTCACCTTGCCCACCGGCACGCCCTTGAAACGCACCGGCGCCTGCAGTTGCAGGCCGGTGACGGTGTCGCCGGTGCTGAGTTCGTAGTCGCGGTAGCTGCCGGTGTCGCGGGTCAGCCAGAAGGCCAGGCCGATCAGCATGGCGGTGAGCACCAGCACGAAGATGCCGGCGGCCATGGCGTGCGATTTGTTTTCCATGTCAGTCCTTCTGGGGCAGGGGCGCCATGGCGCGGCGGCCGCGCTCGCCCTGGAAATAGGTGTGGATGAAGGGATGGTCGAAGCGCGCCACCTCGCGCGGCGGGCCGTCGGCGATGACTTGGCGATCGGCCAGCACGGCCACGCGGGTGCACAGGGCGAAGAGTGTGTCCAGGTCGTGCGTCACCATGACCACCGTCAGGCACAGCTCGCGGTGCAGTTCGCGCAGCAGGTCGCAGAAGTCGTCGGAGGCACTGGGGTCCAGGCCGGCGGTGGGTTCGTCCAGCAGCAGCAGGGGCGGGTCCATCACCAGGGCGCGGGCCAGGGCCACGCGCTTGATCATGCCGCCCGAGAGGTCGGCCGGCATCTTCAGCGCATCGGCCGGCTTCAGGCCGACCATCTGCAGCTTGACCATGGCGGCGTCGCGCGCCAGCGCGGTCGGCAGCGTGCCCAGCTCGCGCAGCGCGAAGGCCACGTTGTCGAGTACGTTGAAGGCCGAGAACAGCGCGCCCTGCTGGAACAGCATGCCGACCCGGCTCGATGCCCCGCGCCGGCCCAGCTGCGCCGCCGGCTCGCCCAGCACCTCGACCGTGCCCTCGGCCGGCGTCTCCAGGCCCAGCATCTGGCGCAGCAGCACCGTCTTGCCGGTGCCCGAGCCGCCGACCAGGGCCAGGATCTCGCCCTGCTCCACCCGCAGCGCCAGGTGGTCGTGGATGACGACACGGCCGCGCCCCGTGCCGAAGGCCGTCACCAGGCCCTCGATGCGCACCACCGGTCCGCCGACCGGGCCGCAGGCGCTGGTGTTGATCACGGCATCCATGGCGCCTCAGAACCCCACGTTGCGAAAGACGATGGCGAACAGCGCATCGACCAGGATGACCACGGTGATCGAAGTCACCACCGAGGCCGTCGTGCCCTTGCCCAGGCTCTCGGTATTGGGCTCGACCCGCATGCCGTAGTGGCAGCCGATGAGCGCGATCAACACGCCGAAGACCACCGACTTCAGCACCGCGATGCCCAGGTTGGGCAGGCTCACCGCCCCCGGCAGCGCGTTGACGAAATAGGCCGGCGTGATGTTCATCGCCAGGTCGGCCGCCAGCATGCCGCCGGCCAGGGAGGCGAGCGTCGTCCACACGCCGATCAGCGGCATGGCCACGGCCATGGCCAGCGAACGCGGCATCACCAGCCGGAAGCCGTGGGCGATGCCCATGACCCGCATCGCATCGAGTTCCTCGGTGACCCGCATCACGCCGATCTGCGCGGTGATCGCCGAGCCCGAACGGCCGGCCACCAGGATGGCCGCCAGCAGCGGCCCCAGCTCGCGCACCAGCGAGATGCCCAGGATGTTGACGATGAAGGATTCGGCGCCGAACTGCCGCAGCTGGATCGACATCAGGTAGGCCAGCACCACGCCGATCAGGAAGCCGACCAGGGCGGTGATCGGCAGCGCGGTGGTGCCCATCTGGTAGAGATGGCCGGAGATGTCGCGCCAGGGGCCGGTGGACGGACGGCGGATCAGGCGGCCGATGTCCAGCAGCAGCTGGCCGAGCATGGTCGTCAGCGCGCGCGCCTGGGCCAGGGCCTCGATCACCCGGCGGCCCAGGGCCTCTGGGCCGCGCATCAGGGAGAAGGGGCGCTCGCGCGGGATGTCCACGCTGAAGCGCTCCACCCGCTCGAACATGGAGCGCTGGCCCTCGGCCAGGTCGACATGGCGCGGCCAGCCGCGGCCCCACACATTCCACAGCAGCTGGGCGCCGACATGGTCGAGCTGCTCGGCCGACCGCAGGTCCCAGTGCAGCTCGCTGTTGCCGCAGGCCTGGCGCAGCTCGGGCACCAGCTGGCGCCAGACCCGGCGCGAGCCGAGTTGCGCCGACGTCCAGCGGCCTTCCAGGCGCAGGCTCGCAGGCTGGACGGACGGGTCGCGGACGATGCGGGGAGCGGACTCCTCCATGGGCGGATCGGGACGGGTCAAGTTCGGGAAAGACGGAGGCCGTTCGCTGCGGGCCGCAGCCGGAGCATGGTAAGCGCCTCCGGAATATGCCGTGTGTCAGCCGACGGCGCGTCACCCGAAGGAGGCAGGGCGCGGGCGGCGCCGCGGCTCAACGCAGGCGGCCGATGTAGCGCGCGGCGGCGCCGACGATGGAGCCGGGCGCCGGGGCCTTGGACGACGCCGCGGACGGTGCGGGCGCCGCCGCCGCCGGTGGCGCGGCCGGTGCCGGCGGCTGCGCCAGGGCCAGCGCCTGCTCCAGCCGGTCGGCGCAGTCCTGCAGCTCCGGCCGGCGGTCGGTCACCGCCGTCTGCCGCGCCAGCGCCACCATGGCGCGGGCGTACTCGGGGTTGCGCACCATCCATTCGGTGTCGGTCACCCGGCCGGTGATGCGGCGCAGCAGCACATGCATCTGCGCGGCGAGGGCCATCTTGTCGCTGTCCTGCATATCCACCTCAGAGCGCCACACGCTCGCGGTGCTGCGCGATGTCCAGGCCGTTGTGTTCGGCCACTTCCTCCACCCGCAGCCGCACCAGCGCACGGGTCACCAGCAGCACCAGGGCCGTGCCGCAGGCGCTCCAGGCGATCACGGCGCCGGCGTCGAGCAGCTGCACCAGCACACGGCCGGGCGGGCCGGCGTCGATGGCCGGGTCGGCGAACAGGCCGGTCATCACGCAGCCGACCAGGCCGCCCACGCCGTGCACACCGAAGACATCGAGTGCGTCGTCGGCCTTGAGCAGCCGCTTCAGCCCGGTCGCGCCCCAGTAGCAGGCCAGGCCCGCGACCAGGCCGATCAGCAAAGCCGCCCGCACGCCCACATAACCGGAGGCCGGCGTGATCGCCACCAGCCCGGCCACCGCGCCCGAGCACAGGCCCAGCAGCGAAGGCCGGCGCCGCACGAACCATTCGGCCGCCATCCAGCCCAGCGCACCGGCGGCTGCGGCCAGGTGCGTCGCCAGGAAGGCCAGGCCGGCGCGGCCGTCGGCGGCCATGGCCGAGCCGGCATTGAAGCCGAACCAGCCGATCCACAGCAGGCCGGCGCCGCTCATGGTCATGGCCAGGTTGAAGGGTTCGAAGGGCTCGCTGGCATAACCCTGGCGCGGCCCCAGCATCCAGGCGCAGACCAGGCCGGCCACGCCGGCATTGATGTGCACCACCGAGCCGCCCGCGAAATCCAGCGCGCCGCGCTGCGCCAGCCAGCCGCCCGGCTCCCACACCCAGTGGGCGATCGGCACATAGACCACCAGCGACCACAGCCCGGCGAACCAGAGCAGCGCCGAGAAGCGCATGCGCTCGACCAGCGAGCCCACGATCAGCGCCGGCGTGATGACCGCGAAGCCCAGCTGGAACATCGCGAAGACGGCTTCCGGGATATTGGGCGCGATGTGGCTGACGGCCACCTGCCGGGTCAGCTTGTCGTAGTCGAAGCCGGCGAACCACATGCGCTCGCCGCCGCCGATGAAGCCGTTGCCGGGCGTGAAGGCCCAGGAATAGCCCACCGCGAACCACAGCAGCGTGACCACCGCCGCGATGCCGATCACCGAGGCCATGGTGTTGAGCACGTTCTTGCGGCGCACCATGCCGGCGTAGAACAGGGCCACGCCCGGCAGCGTCATCAGCAGCACCAGGGCGCTGGCGACGATCATCCAGGCGGTGTCGGCTGCGTTGATCGCCTCCAGCGGCAGCCGTCCCGGGTGGGTGAGCACCGCGGACGCCGGCGCCTGCGCGGCCTGGGCCGTTGCCTCGACCGCTGCCTGGGCCAGCGCGGAGGCACCGATCAGCAGCCCGGCAAAGCCCAGCAGCCAGCTCCGTGCATTCCAAGCCATCAGCCCCATCCCCCGCAATTTGATTTACATGGAACGCAGCAGGAGTCGTGCCACCACAAGCGGAAACCGATCTCACCGAGAGCGGGCACGGGTAAGCCCCTATGCACTAAAAGGGCGCACGGGCTTAAAGTCGTGGGCGCTGCAGGGCCTAGACGCTCCTGCGAGAGCGAGGCCCGAGGAGACACACCCAAGCAGAATTCGAAATTTCGCCCGTCAGCATCCCTCGAGAGATGCGGGCAGCTCTCACAACGCCAGGCATGTCCTGGCGTTTTTTTTGGCCTGCTCGTTCCGGGGCCGTGCGGCCTTTCGGGCTGGCCGCGCACCAAGGCGGTGAATCGGCGGCCACCACGCACGCTTTGGGGCGGCTGCCGCCAGCGGCGAAAATCCGGCGATGCATGCTGCCCGCCGTCCTCCCCGCGCCCTCGTCGATTTCCTGAGCGAGGACGGCCGGCCGCCGCTGCGCCTGGCCTTCGAAGGCTGCCGCGAGGTGCTGCGGGCCGACACCCTGGCCGAAGTCCGCACCGTGCTGCAGGCGGCCGAACGCCATGCCGCCGCCGGCGCCTGGTGCGTCGGTTTCGTGCGCTACGAGGCTGCGCCGGCCTTTGACGCCGCCTTCGAAGTCCACCCCGCCGACGGCCCGCTGGTGTGGTTCGGCGTGTTCGACAGCGCCGCGCCCTGGCCGGACGCCCCCGCCGCTGGCGCCTGGTCCACCGGCCCGTGGCAGAGCGAGCTGGCCCGCGCCGCCTTCGATGCCCGCATCGCCCGCATCCACCAGGCGATCCGCGGCGGCGAGACCTACCAGATCAACCTCACCGAGCCCCTGAGCAGCGGCTTCCAGGGCGAGGCCGAAGCCTGGTTCCGCGCCCTGCAGCGCGAGCAGCCCCAGGGCTACGCCGCCTTCATCGACACCGGCGAGGAGCAGCTGCTGTCGGTCTCGCCCGAACTCTTCTTCGACTGGGACGGCGAGCGCATCCGCTCGCGGCCGATGAAGGGCACGGCGCCGCGCGGCGACGACGCCCTGTCCGATGCGCGCCAGGCCGCCGCCCTGCTCGCCTCGGAAAAGGAGCGCGCCGAGAACCTGATGATCGTGGACCTGATCCGCAACGACCTCTCGCGCATCGCCCGGCCCCATTCGGTGAAGGTGGAGCAGCTGTTCCAGGCGCGCGCCTGGCCCACCGTCTGGCAGATGACCTCGGACGTGCTCGCCCGCACCCGCGAGGGCACGGGCCTGGTCGATGTGTTCGAGGCGCTGTTCCCCTGCGGCTCGGTCACCGGCGTGCCCAAGGTGCGCGCCACCGGGCTGATCCGTTCGCTGGAGACCGCCCCGCGCGGCGTGTACTGCGGCGCCGCCGGTGTGTTGCGGCCGGGCGGCGGCGCGATCTTCAACGTGCCGATCCGCACGGTGCAGCTGCGGGACGGCCGCGCCGTCTGCGGCATCGGCAGCGGCATCACCATCGATGCCCGGCCCGAGGGCGAATGGGACGAATGGCGCAACAAGCGGCGTTTCCTGGAGGCCGCCGCCGCGCCTTTCACGCTGATCGAGACCCTGCGGCTGGAGGGCGGCGTGTTCATCCACGGCGACGCACACCTGGCGCGGCTGCAGGCCAGCGCGGCGCATTTCGGCTTCGGCTGGGACGGCGCCCGGGTGCGGCAGGCGCTGGACGGCCTGCTCGCCGGACACGCCGAAGGCGCCTGGCGCGTGCGCCTGCTGCTAGACGCGGCCGGCCAGCCGAAAGCCGAGGCATTCGCCTTCGCACCGACCGCCACACCGGTGCGCATCCGGCTGGCGACCCGCCCGATGGAAACCGTCCACCCCGATTTCCTGCGCCACAAGACCAGCCGCCGCGCCCACTACAGCCGCTTCGAGCCCACCGAACCCGGCATCTTCGACACCCTGCTCCACAACACGGACGGCGAAGTGACCGAGTTCACCCGCGGCAACCTGGCCGCCCTGACACCCGACGGCGACTGGATCACGCCGCCGCTGTCGGCCGGCCTGCTGCCCGGCGTGGGCCGGGGCCGCTGGCTGGCCGAGGGCCGCATCCGCGAGGCACGGCTGACGGTCGACGCGCTGCCGCAGATGCGCGCCCTGGCCTTCGTCAACAGCCTGCGCGGCTGGCTGCCGGCCGAACTCGTGGACTGAAGCCGCCCGGCCTCAGGGCTGCGGCAGGGCGATGTCCTCGACCTTGCGCGGTGTGCCGATCGGCGCGGCGCTCTTGCCGATGCGGGTGGCGGCGATGTCTTCCTCGCTGGGGTAGATGCCGGCCAGCCAGTAGTCCAGCACCCGCCGGGCGATGGGCGCGGCCGCGCCCGTGCCCCAGCCGGCGTTCTCCACGATCACGGCCAGGGCGATCTTGGGGTCCTGCGCCGGACCGAAGGCCATGTAGAGGGCGTGGTCGCGCTGGTGTTCCTCCAGCGCGCGGGCGTTGTACTTGGTGTTCTGCGCCTGGGTCACCGCCTGGGCGGTGCCCGTCTTGCCGGCCGACACGTAGGGCGCGCCCGCGAACACGCCGCGCGCGGTGCCGCCGGTGGTCACCGCGATCAGGCCGGCGCGCACCGCGTCGATGTTGGACCGCTTGAAGCCCAGGTTCACCGGCGCCGGCTGCTCCACCGGCGTGGTCACGCCGGTGACCGGATCGCGCACCGCGCGCACCAGGTGCGGCCGGTGCTTGATGCCGCCGTCGGCCAGGATGGACGTGGCCTGCGCCACCTGCAGCATGGTGAAGTTGTTGTAGCCCTGGCCGATGCCCAGCGAGATCGTCTCGCCCGCATACCACTTGCGCTGCTCGGGCCGCTTGTAGGTGCGGCGTTTCCAGTCGGTGCTGGGCAGCACGCCGGTGACTTCGCCCGGCAGGTCGATGCCGGTGATCTGGCCGAAGCCCAGCGGCGCCATGAAGTCGTGGATGGCGTCCACGCCCAGCTCGTTGGCCAGCGAATAGAAATACACGTTGGACGACAGCATGATCGCCCGCTGCAGGTCCACCCCGCCCAGATAGCCCTCGGGGCTGCCGAAGCGGTGGCCGGCGAACATGTAGAAGCCCGGGTCGTTGATCACCGTGCCCGCCGTGCGTTTGCCGGTCTCCAGCCCCGCCAGGCCCATGAAGGGCTTGTAGGTGGAGCCGGTGGGATAGGTGCCGCGCAGCGCCCGGTTGAGCAGGGGCTTGTCGATGGAATCGTTGAGCGCGCTCCAGCTCTCCTGGTCGATGCCGTCCACGAAGAGGTTGGGGTCGAAGGTGGGCTTGCTGACGAAGGCCAGGATCTCGCCGGTGGACGGTTCGATCGCCACCAGCGCGCCGCGCCGGTCGCCGAACAGCTCCTCCACCAGCTGCTGCAGCTTGATGTCGATGGACAGCTGCACCGTCTGCCCCGGCATGGCCGCGTAGGTGGCCAGCCGGCGCACCGCCCGGCCGCCGGCCGAGGTCTCCATCTGCTCGACGCCGGTGGTGCCGTGCAGCTGGCGCTCGAAGCTCTGCTCCACGCCCAGCTTGCCGATGTGGTCGGTGCCGCGGTAGTTGCTGGAGTCGTCGGAGTCCTCGATGCGCTCCTTCTCGCGCTGGTTGATGCGGCCGATGTAGCCGATGACATGGCTGGCCAGCTCGCCGAAGGGATAGGTGCGGAACAGCCGGGCCTTGATCTCCACGCCGGGGAACTTGAAGCTCTGGGCGGCGAACTTGGCGACCTCGGTATCGGACAGGCGGGTGCGGATCGGCACCGACTCGAAGTTGCGCGACTCCTCGGTCAGCTTCTTGAAGCGGCGGCGGTCGCGCGGGGTGATCTCCATCAGGCCGCCCAGACGGGCGATGGTGTCTTCCACGTCGCCCGCCTTCGACGGCGTGATCTCCAGGGTGTAGGCCGAATAGTTGGTGGCCAGCACGTTGCCGTTGCGGTCGAGGATCAGGCCGCGGTTGGGCACGATGGGCACCACCGCCGTGCGATTGCTTTCGGCCTGCTCGGCCAGGTCCTCGTGGCGCACGATCTGCAGGTAGACCAGGCGGCTGCACAGCAGGCCGAAGCAGAACAGCATCAGCAGCGCGACGGCCAGGATCCGGCGCTTGAAGCGCGCCAGTTCCATTTCGGTGCTGCGGATTTCGGTCATAGCGGCCTGTTTTCGTCGCGGTCGGGCGCCCGGCGCTGCGGCGCCAGCAGCACCACGCTGATCGGAATCCAGAGCAGCGATTCGAGCAAGGGCGCCGCCACGATGCCCCAGCCCGGCAGGCTGGCGCCCAGGATCAGCCGGATCAGCGTCTGCAGCACATGCGCCCCCGCGAACAGCGGCAGCAGCTGCACCGCCTGCAAGGGAATGCCGAACCACAGCAATCGCCGCTGCAGGCTCACGCCGAGGTAGACCATCACCGTGTAGATGAGTGCGTTCTGCCCCAGCAGGGCGGCATGCTGCACATCCACGCACAGGCCGAGCGCGAAGGCCGCGCCCATGCCCACACGCGAGGGCTGGTGCACGCTCCAGAACACCAGCACCAGCATCAGCACATCGGGCACCCAGGCGGCGCGGCCCAGCGGCAGCAGGGCCACCAGCAGGGCCACGAAGAGGCTGCTCCAGATGAAGACCGGGTTGACCGGCAGCAGCAGTTGCTGCGGCGTGCGTGCCATGGCGCTGGTCCTCAGGGTGCCGGCACTGTGCGCGGCGGCAGCAGGCGGCGTTTGCTCTCGACCGGCGCCGGCTCCTCGGCCGGGCGCGGCGGGATCTGGTCGGTCAGGGGCTTCAACACCAGCACATGGCGCGAGCCCTGGGTGCTGGCCAGCGGCACGCAGCGGATGCGGGCGAAGGCGGATTCGGAGCGGCGCTCCACATGGCTCACCTTGGCGACAGGCAGGCCGGCCGGATAGACGCCGTCCACGCCGCTGGTGGTGAGCAGGTCGCCCTCCTCCACGTCGGCGTTGCTGGGCATGAAACGCAGCTCCAGCCCGCCCGCGCCGGCCGGATCGCCGTAGGCCACGCTGCGGGCGCCGGTGCGGGTGTTGAGCACGGGAATGGAAAAGTCGCGGTCCACCAGCAGCGAGACCTCGGCCAGCAGCGGATGCAGCCGGGTCACCTGGCCGAGCACGCCGGCGTCGTCGAGCACCGGCGCGCCGAGCGCCACGCCCTGCAGCTGGCCGCGGTCGATGATGACGCGGCGGGTGTAGGGATCGGGCGCGTCGTACAGCACCTCGGCCGCCTGCTCGGAGGCATTGAGCCGCTGGCGCAGGCCGAGCAGCTCGCGCAGCCGGCGGTTCTCCAGCAGCAGCTCCTCGACCTGGCTGGCGCGCTGGGCCTGCTGCAGCATGTTGCGGCGGGCCGCGTTCTCCACCGTCTGGGCCGAACGCACCGTGTCGAAGTAGTCGGCCGACATGCGCCCGATGCGCACCGGCTGCAGCGCCAGCCATTGCACCGGATACAGCACGGTGGACACCGCCGAGCGGATCGGCGGCGTGATGCCCAGTCGGGTATCGGCCACCATCAGGAACAGCGACAGCGCCGTCAGCACCGCCAGAGTCGACCGCGCCGACGGCCCCTGCTTGAAGAAGGGCGGCGCGGCGCGATCCAGGGTACCCAGAGGCATGGCGGTTGAAGAAAGGAAGAGATCGGGCCGGAGAAGCAGTAACCGGCAATGATAGGAGACAGACCGTGACGGAGAAAGGTTCCGGTCAGCGCGCGCCCGACCCGGCCAGCAACGCCGCAGAGCCCGATCCCCCTCATATCCCGGTAGAGCCGCGTCAGGGTCTCCCTGGCGCAGGCGAAGCCTCCCCTCGGGGGGTGGCGAACTACACGGAGCCGAAGGCGCAGTGAGAAGCCGGGGGGCTCACTCCGAGGTAAAGATGCTGCCCAGGCGATCCATGCGCTCCAGGGCCATGCCGCAGCCGCGCACCACGCAGGTCAGCGGCTCCTCGGCCACCAGCACCGGCAGGCCGGTTTCCTCGGCCAGCAGGCGGTCCAGGTCGCGCAGCAGGGCGCCGCCGCCGGTCAGCATCATGCCGCGGTCGGCGATGTCGGCGCCGAGTTCGGGCGGGGTCTGCTCCAGCGCGTTCTTCACCGCCGAGACGATGTTGTTGAGCGGATCGGTCAGGGCTTCCAGCACTTCGTTGCTGCTGATGGTGAAGCTGCGCGGCACGCCTTCGCTAAGGTTGCGGCCCTTGACTTCCATCTCCTTGACCTCGGAGCCCGGAAACGCGCTGCCGATGTTCTTCTTGATGGCCTCGGCCGTCGGCTCGCCGATCAGCATGCCGTAGTTGCGGCGGATGTAGTTGATGATGGCTTCGTCGAACTTGTCGCCGCCCACCCGCACCGAGCCCTTGTAGACCATGCCGCCGAGCGAGATCACGCCCACTTCGGTGGTGCCGCCGCCGATGTCCACCACCATCGAGCCCGAGGCCTCGCTGACCGGCAGCCCGGCGCCGATGCCGGCGGCCATGGGTTCCTCGATCAGGTAGACCGCCGTGGCGCCGGCCGCCTCGGCCGCGTCCTTGATGGCGCGGCGCTCGACCTGGGTCGAGCCGCAGGGCACGCAGATGATGATGCGCGGGCTCGGCGTGAGCATGGTCCGCGGATGCACCATCTTGATGAACTGCTTGATCATCTGCTCGGTGATCACGAAATCGGCGATCACGCCGTCCTTCATCGGGCGGATCGCCTCGATGTTGCCGGGCACCTTGCCCAGCATGGCCTTGGCCTCGCGGCCCACGGCCTGGATCACCTTCTTGCCGTGCGGGCCGCCTTCGTGGCGGATGGCGACGACCGAGGGCTCGTCGAGCACGATGCCCTTGTCGCGGGCGAAGATCAGGGTATTGGCGGTACCCAGGTCGATGGCGAGATCGGTAGAGAAGTACCGGCGGAAAGCTCCAAACATACGAATCCTAGAAGGGGCACGGCATGCTGTGCTTCTTGCCGTCGCCGGTTGTGCTGTGCAATGTGTCGGGGGTAGCGCGGAGGGGTCGGATTCGGGCGAATGCGGCGACAAAAGGGGCCGGCGCGGGGCGCGGGCGGAGCCTCCGGGCGAAGGCGGGATAATACCCGATGCGCCAGCGCCCGCCGACCCTTATAGGGGCTTGCCCGCTGCGTCAACCGTACCCCAACAGTACCCAACTCACGCTGTCGGCGCCCGCGCGGCGCCCGTTTGCCATGGCCCTCACCTCCCAAGACATCAGCCGGATCGCCAACCTGGCGCGGCTGGAACTCCAGCCCGACGAGAGCGACCGCATGCTCGGCCAGCTCAACGCCTTCTTCGCCATCGTCGAGCAGATGCGCGCCGTCGACACCAGCGGGCTGGAGCCCCTGGCCCATCCCGTCGCCGCCTTCGAGGACGTCGCCCTGCGCCTGCGCGAGGACGCCGTCGGCAGCTTCCCCAGCCGCGAGGACAGCCAGCGCAGCGCGCCCGCCGTCGAGAACGGCCTGTTCCTGGTTCCCAAGGTGATCGAATGAGCGGCGGCAGCATGAACGACAGCAACAAGGCACTCCACGACCTGGGCGTGGCCGAACTGGCCGCCCGCATCGCCGCGCGCGAGGTCTCGGCGGTGGAAACCGCCCGACACTTCCTGGACCGCGCGAACCGCCACCAGGACCTGGCGGCCTATGTCGCCATCGATCCCGAGGTGACCCTGGCCCAGGCGCGCGCCGCCGATGCCCGCATCGCCGCCGGCACCGCCGGGCGCCTCGAAGGCGTGCCGATGGCGCACAAGGACATCTTCGTCACCCGCGACTTCCCCAGCACCGCCGGCTCCAAGATGCTGGCCGGCTACCGCTCGCCCTTCGATGCCACGGTCGTCGCCAAGCTGGCCGAACAGGGCATCGTCACCCTGGGCAAGCTGAGCTGCGACGAATTCGCCATGGGCTCGGCCAACGAGAGCGTGGCCGTGCCCGCCGTCGGCAGCGCCACGCCGCAGACGCCGAAAAACCCCTGGGACCGCGCCCGCGTGGCCGGCGGCTCCTCCGGCGGCAGCGCCGTGGCCGTGGCCGCGCGCCTGGCGCCGGCCGCCACCGGCACCGACACCGGCGGATCGATCCGCCAGCCCGCCGCCTTCTGCGGCATCACCGGCATCAAGCCCACCTACGGCCGCGCCTCGCGCTACGGCATGGTTGCCTATGCATCGAGCCTGGACCAGGCCGGCCCCATGGCGCGCAGCGCCGAGGACTGCGCCCTGCTGCTGTCGGCCCTGTGCGGCCCCGACCTGGACCGCGACTCCACCTCGCTGGACCGCCCGGCCGAAGACTTCTCGCGCTCGCTAAACGACAGCCTGGAAGGCCTGCGCATCGGCATCCCCAAGGAGTTCTTCGGCGAGGGCCTGCAGCCCGATGTGCGCGCCGCGATCGACGCCGCGCTCAAGACCTACGAAGGCCTGGGCGCGAAGATCGTGCCGGTGACCCTGCCGCGCACCGAACTGGCCATCCCCGTCTACTACATCATCGCGCCGGCCGAGGCCTCGTCGAACCTGAGCCGCTTCGACGGCGTGAAGTTCGGCCACCGCGCGGAGCACTACACCGACCTGCTCGACATGTACAAAAAGACCCGCGCCGAAGGCTTCGGCGACGAGGTCAAGCGCCGCATCATGATCGGCACCTATGTGCTGAGCCATGGCTACTACGACGCCTACTACCTGCAGGCCCAGAAGATCCGCCGCATGATCGCCGACGACTTCCGCAACGCCTTCACCCAATGCGACCTGATCGCCGGCCCGGTGGCGCCCAGCGTGGCCTGGAAGATCGGCGAGAAGGCCGACGACCCGGTCGCCAGCTACCTGGCCGACATCTTCACCCTGCCCGCCTCGCTCGCCGGCCTGCCCGGCATGAGCCTGCCGGTGGGCAGCGGCGAGGGCGGCATGCCGGTGGGCCTGCAGCTGATCGGCAACTACTTCGGCGAGGCGCGCCTGCTCAACGCCGCGCACCGCTTCCAGCAAGCCACCGATTTCCACCTTCGTGCACCGGAAGGCGTCTAAGACCATGTCCTCGTTACTCGTCCAGGGCTATGAAGTCGTGATCGGCTTCGAAACCCACACCCAGCTCTCCACCGCCTCCAAGATCTTCAGCCGCGCGCCCACCGCCTTCGGCGCCGAGGCCAACACCCAGGCCGCGCCGGTCGACCTGGCGCTGCCGGGCACGCTGCCGGTGATGAACAAGGGCGCGGTCGAACGCGCCATCGAACTCGGCCTGGCGCTGGGCTCGACCATCGCGCCGCGCAGCGTCTTCGCGCGCAAGAATTACTTCTATCCCGACCTGCCCAAGGGCTACCAGATCAGCCAGTTCGAGATCCCGGTGGTGCAGGGCGGCAGCGTCGAATTCCTGCTGGGCGAGGAGAAGAAATCCGTGCGCCTGGTGCGCGCCCACCTGGAGGAAGACGCCGGCAAGTCGCTGCACGAGGACTTCATCGGCATGAGCGGCATCGACCTGAACCGCGCCGGCACGCCGCTGCTGGAGATCGTCACCGAGCCCGACATGCGCAGCAGCGCCGAGGCCGTGGCCTATGCGCGCGAGCTGCACAAGATCGTCACCTGGATCGGCATCTGCGACGGCAACATGCAGGAAGGCTCCTTCCGCTGCGACGCCAACGTGTCGGTGCGCAAGCCCGGCGCGCCGCTCGGCACTCGCCGCGAGATCAAGAACCTCAACAGCTTCAAGTTCATGCAGCAGGCGATCGACTTCGAGATCCGCTGGCAGATCGAGGAGATCGAGGACGGCCGGGCGATCCAGCAGGCCACTGTGCTGTTCGATCCGGACACCGGCGAAACCCGGGCCATGCGCACCAAGGAAGACGCGGCCGACTACCGCTACTTCCCCGATCCCGACCTGCCGCCGCTGGTGGTGGCCGCCGAATGGGTGGAACAGGTGCGCGCCCGCATGCCGGAACTGCCGCGCGCCATGGCCGCGCGTTTCGTGGCCGACTACGGCCTGCCGGAATACGACGCCGCCACGCTCACCCAGAGCAAGGCCATGGCCGGCTATTTCGAGACGGCCGCCAAGGCCAGCGGCCAGGCCAAGCTGGCCAGCAACTGGATCATGGGCGAGGTCTCGCGCCGGCTGAATGCGGGCGACCTGGCGATCGATGCCGCGCCGGTGTCGGCCGCCCAGCTGGCCGCGCTGATCGCCCGCATCGCCGACGGCACCATCAGCAACAACGCGGCGCGCCAGGTGTTCGAGGCGCTGTGGAGCGGCGAGGGCAGCGAGGTCGATGCGGTGATCGAGGCCAAGGGCCTGAAGCAGATGAACGACTCCGGCGCGCTGGAGAAGATCGTCAACGAGGTCATCGCCGCCAATGCCGACAACGTGGCCCAGTTCCGCGCCGGCAAGGACAAGGCCTTCAACGCCCTGGTCGGCCAGGTGATGAAGGCCAGCAAGGGCAAGGCCAATCCGGCCGAGGTCAACGCGGTGCTGAAGGCACGGCTGGCCTGAAGCCGGTGAGGCTTCAGCGGGCGGCCTGGGGCACCCGCTGGAGCTTGCTCACGTCGTAGCCCATGGCGGCGACGCGGGCCACCAGGGCCTGGTAACGCTCCTCGGGAATCGTCGGGGTGCGGGCCATGATCCAGACATAGTCGCGCTTCTCCCGCGCGACGATGGTCTGGCTGTAATCCGGCTCGACATGCGCGATGCGGTAGTCGGCCTTGATCGGCCAGACAAATTGCACGCCCCAGATGGCGCCGTCCTGCTCGGACACGAAGCCCTTGGAGCCCATGTGCTTCAACTCACCGTCGCCCTCCTGCTTGCGGTAGCGGAAGTCGATGTCGATATGGCCGTCCGCTGCCTGCGTGTAGCTTTCCACCGCATCGCGGGCACCGCGTTCCGGCCAGGTCGGGATGTTGGCGATGACGTACCAGGACCCCATGTAGCGCGGAATGTCGATGTTGCGGGCCAGCGGCAGCGGCACGTCGGTCTTGCCGGAGCCGGAGGCGCAGCCGACGACCAGGGCGACGGCGGCGGCGCCCAGGCCGGCGGCGGCGAGGAGGCGAATGGTGGATTTGTTCATGCACCCACGCTAATCAGGCCGCCGCGCCGCGCCCGTCGGCCATGCGCTGGCAGGGCTGTAGGCGCCCAGGGTGCCGATGACCCCCTTCAGCGCATGGGGAAATCGGCTGACGCGCCGCTCCGTGCCGCGGTCCCATCCTGCATGCACCGCGCCGCCACGGCGTGGACCGACTCACAGGACTCTCGAACAATGAAAACTCTGCACAAATTCCTGGGCGCTGCCCTGACCCTCGGCGCTTCGATGGCCTTCGCCCAGACCGCTGCGCCGGTGCCCGCGGGCGGTGTGGCCGCCAATGGCGACAACCAGCCCGCCCCCGTCATCCTGCTGGTGCCGGTGGAAGTCTCCAACCGCGCGCTCGAAGGCGGCTGCTGGGTGCAGTTCTACGAGAAGAAGGACTTCAAGGGCGACATCGTGACCCTGGTCGGCCCGAGCCAGCTCGCCGCTCTGGACAAGGGCACGGCCAAGCAGCTCAGGCGCGATATCGACAGCATCGTCACCGGCCCCAAGACCACGCTGCATGTCTACGAACACCGCCTGTTCAAGGACCGCAAGGTGGACTTCGCCGCCAACACCCGCGATGCCAATGTGCGCAAGACCCTGGGCTTCGGCGGCCGCATCGAATCGATGCAGATCGACTGCCAGTGATCTAGCGCTGGCGGTGTTCCGGCCCCGGCCGGCGCAGCCAGCCGAACCACAGCATCACCAGAACGGGAATGGCGAGCGCGATCCACGAGAGCACATCGCCCCAGCCGTCGAACACCAGGCCCGTCAAGAGGCCGACCAGCGACAGCAAGCCCATGGCCAGCGGCCAGCCCCAGAGCCTCCACAGCTGCGCGCGGTGCTGGCGCGCAGCCAGGTTCGAGTGGGAATGGCTCATCGCTTCTTGATCCACAGATACAGGCCGCTGCCCAGCACCACGATGGTGGCGATGTCCAGCAGCGCCCACAGCAGCTGCAGCGGGGTGCCCCCGTAGTCGCCGAAGTGCAGCGGCTGCGAGATCAGCAAGGCCTTGCCATACCAGGGCAGCGGCCGGCTGTCGGTGACCTGGCCGGTCTCGGCATCCACCAGCACCGGCTGCAGCAGGCGTGCGGTCAGCGGCGTGTCGCCCTTCATGAAGACCGCGTAGTGATGCGGGCTGGAAAAATTGCTGCCCGGAAAGGCGATGAAACGCATCTGCATGCCCGGCAGCAGCGCCTGCGCCGCATCGGCCGCCAGCTGCACCGGCACCCGGTGGGCCGGCGGCGGCAGGCCCTTGTAGGGCGCCACCATCTGGGCCATCTGGTCGTTCTGCCAGAACTTGAAGACGAGATCGGCCCAGGTGTTGATCATGCCGGTGGCGCCCACCACGAAGGCCCAGACCAGGGTGGTCACGCCCAGCAGATTGTGCAGGTCCAGCCACTTGGTGCGCGGCTTGCGGTCGCGCCGCACGCTGCCGAAATCGAGCTTGCGCATGAAGGGCGCATACAGCACCACCCCCGAGACGATGGCCACCAGCAGCAGAAAGCCCATGAAGCCCAGGAAGAGCTTGCCCGGCAGGTCGGCGAACAGGTCCACGTGCAGCCGGAACATGATGTACATGAAGCCCTGGTCGAAGGGCGGATGCGGCAGCGGCTCGGCGGTGCGGGCATCCATCATCAGGCTGGTGAAACCGGTGCTGGCGTCGGCCGTGGTGTTGAGGGTGACGAAGGCCATGCGGTCGTCGTCCTCGTCCGGCCCGTAGAACTGCACCACCGTGCCGGGGTGCTGCGCCAGCGCCTTGGTCAATATGTCGTCGATGCGGGCGCGCGGGGCGTCGGCCGCCATGGCCGGCGGCTCGGCCTCGGTGCCCAGCAGATGGCCGATCTCGTGGTGGAACAGCAGCGGCAGGCCGGTGATGCACAACAGCAGCATGAAGGCCGTGCTGACCAGGCTGGACCACTTGTGCACCCAGCTCCAGCCGCGCACCGCGGCGCTGCTCAGCCAGCGATGCGGCGCCGCCGTGTTCACACCTCGACGCCGTAGCGTTCGCGGTAGGCCTGCACCGAGGCCCGGTGCGCGGCCGCCTCGCCGCCGGAGCCGCTATCCGACAGGTAGGCCAGCAGGTCCGACAGGCAGGCGATGGTGCAGACCTGCAGGCCCAGCCGGTCGCGCACGTACTGCACCGCGCTGTAGTCCACGTCGGCGCCGTTCTCGGTGGCCTTTTCCTGGCGGTCGAGGGCGATCGCCATGGCGTGGGGCACGGCGCCGGCGGCCTCGATCAGCTGGATGGATTCCCGTGCCGCGGTGCCGGCCGACATCACGTCGTCGACGATCAGCACCCGGCCCCGCAGCGGCGCGCCGACCAGGCTGCCGCCCTCGCCGTGGTCCTTGGCTTCCTTGCGGTTGTAGGCAAACGGCAGGTTATGGCCGCGCCGCGCCAGCTCGATGGCCACGGCCGCCGCCAGGGGGATGCCCTTGTAGGCGGGGCCGAAGATCATGTCGAATTCGATGCCGCTGGCGATCAGCGCCTCTGCATAGAATCCTGCGAGCCGGCCGAGCTTGGCGCCGTCGTCGAACAGCCCCGCATTGAAGAAATACGGGGACAGGCGCCCCGCCTTGGTCTTGAATTCACCGAACCGCAAGACGCCGGACTCGATGCAGAACTGCACGAACTCCTGCGCCAGCGGCCCCGCCGCCAAAGCGCCCCGGGCGCTGCTGCCATCCACCACCATGGGACGTTTTCCTTGTTCAAATTAACCAGCCTGAACCTCAACGGCATCCGCTCGGCCACCAGCAAGGGCCTGGAGCCCTGGATCGCCGAGACCGCGCCGGATTGTATTTGCCTGCAGGAGGTCAAGGCCCAGGCGGCCGACGTTGCCGGCCGCTTCGAGGAGCTGGCCGGGATGAAGGGCCATTTCCACTTCGCCGAGAAGAAGGGCTATTCCGGCGTGGCGATCTACACCCGCCACGAGCCGAGCGAGGTGGTGATCGGCTACGGCTCGCCCGAGTTCGACGCCGAGGGCCGCTTCGTCGAGCTGCGCTTCGACACGCCGACACGCAAGCTCTCCATCATCAGCTGCTACTTCCCCAGCGGCTCCTCCGGCGAGGAGCGCCAGCTGGCCAAGTACCGCTTCCTGGCCGAGGTGCATCCCATCCTGATGAAGCTGAAGGGCGAGCGCGAATTCATCCTCTGCGGCGACATCAACATCGCCCACCAGGAAGCCGACCTGAAGAACTTCAAGGGCAACCGCAAGAACAGCGGCTTCCTGCCCGAGGAGCGCGACTGGATGAGCAAGATCCTGCACCTGACCGACGCCACCGGCGGCCTGGTGGACGTCTACCGCCGCCTGTTCCCCGACACCACCGACGACTGCTACACCTGGTGGAGCAACCGCGGCCAGGCCTATGCGAAGAACGTGGGCTGGCGGCTGGACTACCAGATCGCCACGCCCGCCACGGCCGAGGCGGCGCGCACGGCGGCGATCTACAAGGACGTGAAGTTCAGCGACCATGCGCCGCTGACGATCGGGTACGACGTCACGCTGTGACGCCCCGAAAACACATAATATGTGCGCACAGGATTCCAACCCATGAACATCACTTTGTCCGTAGACGAACGCATCGCCGAACAAGCCCGCGCAGCTGCGGCCACCATGGGCAAGAGCCTGAACCAGGCCGTGCGGGACTACTTGGAGCAACTCGCGGGAAGCCAGCAGTTGGCCAGCGAGTTGGATAACTTCGAGCGGTCGGCCCTTGCCACACCGGGCCGGCTGGAGGGCTGGCGCTTCGACCGCGAAGAGGCGAACCGCCGTGCGTAGCCTCCTGGACACAAACGTCCTTGTCTACGCCGACGCCGCCGACGAACCCGCGAAGCAGAAACGAGCCATCGCACTCATCACCGCCACCCGCAGCGCAGGCACCGCGGTTCTCTCGACGCAGGTGCTGCAGGAGTACGTGAATGTCGCCTTGCGCAAGCTCCGCCTGCCGCCAGACCTGATCCGGGAGCGAATCGGGTTCTACCGGCGATTCGAAATGGTGTCTGCATCACCCGATCTGATCGCCGGGGCGCTGGACCTCTATGTCCTACGCAGCCTTTCTTTCTACGATGCCCTGATCGTGCAAGCCGCCATCGTTGGAGGATGCGAGAGGGTCCTCAGCGAGGACATGCAGCATGGCGCGGTGCTGGGCGGCGTGCGCATTGAAAACCCGTTCGCTTCCTGCTGACCGCCAGCCGGCACGCTGATACTGGCAGACAACGAGTTTATCTGTAACAGTGCGTGACCTTTCCCCGGAGTCACGCATGGGCACGAAAAAGTGGACCGCCGTCGATTACGACGGCGCGAAATACCTGGCCAAGGCGGTCGGCGGCAAGCTGGAACGCATCCAGCTGCCCAAGACCATGAGCCTGCAGGTCGTCATCGAACTCGACGACGATCTGTTCAAGAAGCTCGCCAAGGACCCGACCTGGCTGGCCAAGCTGCAGGAAGCCGCCGGCGACAAGGCCCGCACCGCCCTCGACGCTGCCGCCAAGGACATCCTGGCCGTCGAGGCCAAGGCCGGCAAGTTCGACGCCAAGACCGCCGCCATCTTCACCAAGGACGTGCAGTCCATGCTGGAGGCCCGCTTCAAGGCGGCCAGCGGCGAGATGGCGGACGCTTCGGTCAAGCTCTTCGAAAGCTACAAGAAAGGCCAGAAGGACCTGCTCGAGTTCCGCATCAAGGCCGGCGGCAAGATCCTGGTGACCGCGCTGGTGATCACCGCCAGCGTGGCGGGCTCGGCGCTGACCTACGGCGCGTTGTCGCCGCTGGGCATCGTGGGTGTGGTGCGCGGCGGCGTGACCATCAGCCAGGAGATCGTCAAGCTGGCGCTGTCGGCCGACCAGATCGCCAAGGTGATCCAGGCCGAGCTGAAGGTGCTCAAGAAGGTGATGACCGACAAGCAGCCCAAGGGCAACGCGGCCAAGGAGCTGGGGCTCAACGCGCTGGCCAAGGTCGCGGGCATCGACACGCCGAGCCTGAAGAACTGCAAGTCGCGCATCGAGCTGCACAAGATCGACATCGGCAAGATCGAGAAGAAATCGCACGAGATGTCCAAGAAGATCTACGAGGCGATGGATCTGCAGGCCGACTGGGCCAAGAAGTTCGACAAGGCCAAGAAGAGCATGCCGGCGCCCAGGGTGGGCAAGATCTCGACGGCGCTGGAGAAGTCGGAGAAGGCGCTGGACATCCTGATCAAGGGCACGATCAAGGTCAACGAATCGGTCGAGCGCGCCGAGAAACGCCAGCTCGCCTTCGAGGCGGCGCTGGAGAAGATGGAAGACGGCATCCCCGGCTGGGTGAAATACGTGGACCTGGCCATCGGCCTGGCGCTCGACCTGGGCATGGGCATCGCCGATGCCAACAACGCGATCGAGAAGGCGGTGACAGTGGTGCTGAGCTGCGAGCAATTGATCGCCACCGAGACGATCGACCGGGCTTGAAGGCCGGCGAATTGCCATGTCGCGGCCATGCGCATACCATGCGCATGATCCACCCCAACGGAACCGCAGTCATGGAAGCAATCGCTGCAGCGCCCCGCAAGAGGGCCGTGAATCTGACGTTGAACGAAGACCTGATCATTCAAGCCAGGACCTTGACCGACAACCTTTCCGCCACGGTGGAATTGCTGCTGACCGGTTTCGTGACGGAACGGCAGGCTGCGCTGCGCAGCCACCGGGACGCTGCCGAAGCCTGCGCGCAGGAGTGGAACGCGGTGCATGACCGCATCGGCTCGTTTGCGGACGAGCACTCGACCTTGTAATGGCGCAGTTCGACGTTCATCGCAACAAGGGGCCCTTGCGCGATTCGATTCCGTTCGTCGTGGTCGTCCAGTCCCGGCAGTTCGACGGCTATCGCCGCCGGGTCGTCGTTCCGCTGGTGCGGCAGGCCTTGCTGGCGGCAAAGGCCGCCAGCGAACGGTCGCGGATGAACCCCGTCTTCAGTGTCGAAGGTGTCGCGGTCGTCCTGCACCCGCTGGATACGATTTCCGTGGCGATGGACCAGATGGGCGAGGTCGTTGGATCGCTGGCGGAAAACGGCCAGGCCATCACCGACGCCATGGACGAACTGCTCACCCGCTCCTGGGGTTGATCAGCGCGCCGGCTCAAGCCCCGCCGCCCCGCCCCGCCCGCTGCGCCATGTGCACCTGGTGCAGCGTGATCTTGTGCACCTCCGCCTGGCTCGACTCGATGTGCGCGCGCAGCAGCATCGCGGCCTGGTTGCCGCGCTTGGTGAGGATGGCCGACAGGATCTGCGCATGCTCCTGGTAGGCGGCGTCGATGCGCGGCAGGCGGGTGAAGTCGAGGCGGCGGATGATGCGGATGCGCTCGGTCACCTCGCGGTGCACCCGGGCGATCTCCTCGTTGCCGGCGGCCTCGACGATGTCGCAGTGGAAGTCCTCATCCCACAGCGCGACTTCGTTGGCATCGGTGCTGCGCTCCTGCGGCGGCGCCAGCCAGCGGTGGGCCAGGGCGTCGAGCAGGGCATGACCGGGGGTGCGGCCACCCTCGCAGAGGCGGTGCACCGAGGTGATCTCCAGCACCCGGCGCAGTTCGTAGAGCTGCTCGAAACGCGCGAAGTTGAAGGGCCGCACCCGCCAGCCGCTGCGAAACAGCAGTTCCACCAGACCCTCGTCGCGCAGCCGGAACAGGGCCTGGCGCACCGGCGTGCGCGAGATGCCGAGCTGGGTGGCGATGTCGCCCTCGGTGAAGCGGTCGCCCGGCACACGGCGGAAATAGGCGATGTCCTGCTGGATCAGGCTGTAGACCTCGTCGGCGAGCCGGCCCAGCGGCGCCGGAGGCGGCGCGGCGGCGTGGGGCAGCAGCAGGGGAAGATCGGTCATGGTGAGAATGTTAGCGGCGCCTCCGGCGCAATCAATAATAGGCAGCCAACCCCCGCGCGCCATGCAACCATCCGCACCACCCGCCGCCGTCCCCCGGGACCCCACCGCCACACTGACCGAAACCGCCGTCCGGCCGTCCTGGCGGCAGGCGCTGAAGGTCTACCTGGAGCCGGCCAGCCTGCGCATGCTGGCGCTGGGCTTCTCCTCGGGACTGCCGCTGCTGCTGGTGCTGGGCACCTTCAGCTTCTGGCTGCGCGAGGCCTCGATCGACCGCTCGGCCATCGGCCACCTGAGCTGGATCGGGCTGACCTACGCCTTCAAATGGGTCTGGTCGCCGCTGGTGGACCGGATGCCGCTGCCGCTGCTCAGCCGCACCTTCGGCCAGCGGCGGGCCTGGCTGCTGCTGTCGCAATGCGGCGTGGCGGCGGGCCTGCTGGGCATGGCCTTCAACGATCCGGGCCAGGCGCTGCAGCCGGTGGTGTGGTGCGCGCTGGCGGTGGCTTTCGCCTCGGCCACGCAGGACGTGGCGCTGGACGCCTTCCGCATCGAATCGGCCGGCGCCGAGCGCCAGGCCGCGCTGGCCGCCACCTACCAGACGGGCTACCGCCTGGCCATGATCTGGGCCGGTGCCGGCGCGCTGGCGCTGGCGGCCCTGGCCGAGGTGAATGGCGGCGGCTACCAGGCCGCGGCCTGGCGTTATGCCTATGCGGCGATGGCGGCGTCGATGCTGGTGGGCATCCTCACCACCCTGCTGTCGGCCGAGCCGGCGCCGCGTCCGCCGGTGGCCGCCCGCGGCGCCGCCGAATGGCTGCGCGGCACGCTGATCGAGCCCTTCGCCGACTTCTTCCGCCGCTACGGCGGCCGGGCCCTGCTGGTGCTGGCGCTGATCGCTGTCTACCGCATCAGCGATGTGGTGATGGGCATCATGGCCAATCCCTTCTACGTGGACATGGGCTACACCAAGGCCGAGGTGGCCACGGTCACCAAGCTCTACGGGGTGGTGATGACGCTGGTCGGCGCCTTCGCCGGCGGCGCGCTGGCCATGCGCCTGGGCGTGATGCGGGTGCTGATGCTGGGCGCGCTGCTGTCGGCGCTGACCAACCTGCTCTTCGCCTGGCTGGGCACCCGCGGCCACGACGTCACCGGCCTGGTGCTGGTGGTGGCCGCCGACAACCTGGCCGGCGGCATCGCCACCTCGGCCTTCGTGGCCTATCTTTCGGGGCTGACCAATCTGCGTTACTCGGCCACGCAGTACGCGCTGTTCAGCTCGCTGATGCTGGTGCTGCCCAAGTTCCTGGCGGGCTTTTCCGGCGACATGGTCGACCGCTTCGGCTACGGCAGCTTCTTCGCCGGCACCGCCCTGCTCGGCCTGCCGGTGCTGGCGCTGGTGGCCCTGGCCCGGCGGGCCACGCCGGTCGGCGAGGCCCGGCCCGCGCGAATGTAGCGCGGGCGTTTTACCTAACTTTACGGCTGCGACAACGCCCACACCCCCCAAGCACAGGAGGATCACCCCCATGCCCAGTCCCCAACTCCTGATGATCGAAGACGACACCCGCCTGGCCCAGATGGTCGGCGAGTACCTGGCCCAATCGGGCTTCGGCTTCACCCACGCCGCGAGCGCCACCGACGGCCTGCAGAAACTGCAGGGCGACGGCGGCGGCGCTGTCTGCGACCTGGTCATCCTCGACCTGATGCTGCCCGACATGGACGGCCTGGACGTCTGCCGCCGCATCCGCGGCCTGTCCGGCCCGATGGCGCAGGTGCCGGTGCTGATGCTCACCGCCAAGGGCGATCCGATGGACCGCATCATCGGCCTGGAGCTCGGCGCCGACGACTACCTGCCCAAGCCCTTCGAGCCGCGCGAGCTGCTGGCGCGCATCCGCGCCATCCTGCGCCGCCGCAGCGAGGGCGCGGCCAGCGCCAGCCGCAGCATGCAGTTCGGCTCGCTGGAGATCGACCGCGATGCGCGCACCGTGTCCGTGGCCGGCAAGGGCGCGGAAGTCACCTCCTACCAGTTCGACCTGCTGGTGGCGCTGGCCGAGCGCGCCGGCCGCGTTCTGACCCGCGACCAGATCATGGAAGCCGTGCGCGGCCGCGAACTCGAAGCCTTCGACCGCTCGATCGACGTGCACATGGGCCGCATCCGCGCGGCCATCGAGGCCGATGCCAAGAACCCCAAGCGCATCCTGACGGTGCGCGGCGTGGGCTACGTCTTCGCCAAGCAGCAGGACTAGCCCTCCGTGGCCAACCTGCCGCCCGACAGCCTGCCGCCCTACCAGGGCAGCGCCCCCACCGCGAGCCGCCGCCGCTCGGCCTCCCTGATGCGGCTGGCGCGCCGGCTCTATGTGCGCATCTGGCTGGCGGTGGTGCTGGCGGTCGCGGTGCTGACCCTGCTGGTGGGCTGGGCCTGGCAGATGGCCTCGGACCCGCCGCTGCGCGAGGTCTTCGTGCGCAACGAGGCCGGCGAGGTGATCGGCAGCGGCGCCCTGCGCCCGCGCCGCGGCCCGCACGGCGAGGCCGGCCCGCCGCCGCAGCCGGCGCCGCCCGACGCCGAGCAGGCCGAGGAAGGTCGGCCGGTGCGCAGCGGCCCCGAATTCGCGGTCGCCATGCACGACGGCCAGACCATCACCGTGCACCTGCCGCGGCCGCCGCGCAGCTTCTGGAACCGGCCGCCCTTCGGCTTCTTCTGGACGCTGGGCCTGGTTGGCGTGGCGGTGGCGCTGGCCACCTATCCGATCATCCGCAAGCTCACCCGCCGGCTGGAGAAGCTGCAGCAGAGCGTGGAGCAATGGGGCCAGGGCGACCTGTCGGTGCGTGTGCCGGTGCAGGGCAGCGACGAGGTGGCCTTCCTGGCGCGGCGCTTCAACCATGCGGCCGAACGCATCGAGCGCCTGGTGCATTCGCACAAGTCGCTGCTGGCCAATGCCTCGCACGAATTGCGCTCGCCGCTGGCGCGCATCCGCATGGGGCTGGAGCTGATGAACCCGGCCGGCTCCATGGCGCGCGACGAGATCGCCCGCAACATCGGCGAACTCGACCAGCTGATCGACGAGATCCTGCTGGCCAGCCGGCTCGATGCCGACGAGGCCGACATCGGCACGGTGGAGACGGTGGACCTGGTCGGCCTGGCCGCCGAGGAATGCGCCCGGGTGGGTGCCGAACTCGACCTGGGCGACGCGGGCATGGCCGGCGTGGAAACACGTGGCGTGTCGCGCCTGCTGCGCCGGGTGGTGCGCAACCTGCTGGAGAACGCGCGGCGCTATGGCCGGGGCGAGATCGAACTCTCGCTGCGCCGGGAAGGCGAACACGCCCTGCTGCGGGTCAGCGACCGCGGCCCGGGCGTGCCGGCCGAACTGCGCGAACGCATCTTCGAGCCCTTCTACCGCCTGCCCGGCGCCAGCGAGCGCGAGGGCGGCGTGGGCCTGGGCCTGGCGCTGGTTAGGACCATCGTTCAGCGCCACGGCGGCACGGTGCGCTGCGAGGAGCGCGAAGGCGGCGGGGCGGTGTTCGTGGTGACGCTGCCGGCGGCCTGATCCCCTGCCGCGGGTGCGCTATTGGCACTGCTGCTTTTGCCGGCGGCGCAATTTCATCCACATGGTGCCCATGCCGGCCAGCAGCATCGCGACCGTTTCCGGCTCTGGAACAGCGGAGACGAAAGGCGATATCGTCCCTGCACCCGTGATTGAATTGGAGACCACCCCGCTTTGGCCAAGCGAATATGCCGTGGTCACGAAGTTGTAGGTGGTGTTGGCGGCCAGCGAATAGTCAAAACCGGAATGGCGAGCATCCGTACTGTCGTCGTTGTAAATCAGCAGATGCGCCGCATCCACCACCGTCGCATCCCCCAGATACAAAGCCGTCAGGTTATCGAAATCCATTGCCGTGCTGGTGAATGTATATATACCGGCCTGAGATACTGTAAAGGCGTATGACAGATATCGATAGGCGCTTCCGATCACACCCGGTCCGGGCCGCTCGAAACCCGGGCCGTCCCCGGTATCGCCGCCAAATGTTATTTGATTCGCCATGGCCGGAGCGGATGCGATGCAGGCCACGGATAATACCAACGGTACGAAGATTTTCATTTTGCCCTCCTGAAGTTGCGCTCATATTGCGCGACGCCCCTCGGAAGCGCGATAGCCCAAAAGGACCTAACTACAGTCGGCGCAGAGATTATCAAGGATATCTCGCAGGTTGAAATATATTCAGGATGTCCGATTAAATGCGGGCACTTCCATTCATTTTGGCCTGGCGGCTCCTTCGGCAACACGAGGTCAAGGCCGCCAAGCCAGCCGGCGGGCTTCTTCCCGAAGACGCGGCGGCTCTGCGTGCAGGCACTCGCCAGCGGTGATTTTTTCGTAGAGCCTCAGATAGCCGGGAGCCATGGTGTCCGCCCCGAACTCCCGCACCGCCAGCGCATGGCAGGCGCGTGCGTCGAACGATCGCCCGCGCACCGCCTCGGCCAGTTCGGCGCGGCTGGTGGACAGCACGCCGCAATCCCCGGGCACCAGCTCGGGCAGCGCGCCATAGGGCGTGCCGAACACCGGGCAGCCGAAGTACAGGCTCTCGATCACCGCCAGGCCGAAAGGCTCGTGCCACAGCACCGGAAACACCAGGCCGCGCGAGGCGTTGAGCAGGCCCATCTTCCTCTCGCCGCCGACCATGCCGTGGAAGTGCACCCGCGGCGTGAAGGTCAGCCGGATGCCGCGCTTGAAATTGAAACGAACGCCGCCCAGCACGTCCAGGCGCACGCCGGCATCGCCGGTGACATCGATCGCACCCTGCACGTTCTTCACCCGCCAGGAAGCCTTGCCGAGGAAATGGAAGCCGGGCCGGGGCCGGTCGAAATCCACCACGCCGTAGGCCGACCAGTCCAGGCCGTTGCGCACGAAGACGGTGGAACCGTGGCGCGCCGCATGGTCGGCCGAGATGAAGACGGTGTTGCGCTGCAGCGGCACGCCCGGCGCGGGATTGCCATGCTCCGTGACCAGGCAGGGCACATCGGGCAGCAGGCCGCCCTCGGGCTGGAACTGCAGGTGCACCACGTCGGTATCGGCCGGCACCTGGGCGCGCCAGTCGCCCGCGGGATCCAGGGCGATGACTTCGGCGAAGTCGCAGTGCGAGCCGGCCGGCACCAGGAAACGCACCCGGTGGCCGAGTGTGGACAGCCGCCGGGCCAGGTCCCACATCACCCGTTCGGTGCCGCCGTAGGCGAACACCGGCACCGGCGCACGGTGGACCATCAGGATGTTCATGGCTGGGCGATGGCGGGCGGCGCCGGCCGCATGCAGACGAAGACCGCCGCCGTGGCGACGGCCAGTGTCACCACGTAGTAGGTGTGGGCGAAGTTCACGTTGCTCATGCCGCCGAGGGTGTGCACGAAGAGCAGGCCCTGCATCTGCCGCGAGGCGCTCTTGTCCACCGCCCGCAGCCGCCAGGCGGCCACGGCCATGCCGAGGATCAGCGCGGCCATCCCGGCCAGGCCGAGGATGCCGCCGTCCAGCGCCGCGTGCAGGTACTGGTTGTGCACATGCCCCATGGTGCGCACGTAGGCCAGACCTTCGCGCTGGGCCGGGGGCAGTTCTTCGCCTGCATGCTTGATGCGGTACATGCGCTCGGTTTCGCCCACACCCATCCAGGGCGAATCCTTCAGGCCCTGCCATGCCATGGTCCAGAGGTACATGCGGGTCCCCAGCGAGGTGTCGAACACCGAATGGGTCTCGGCCTGGGAGATCTCCTTCTCGGCCAGCCGCAGGCGCAAGGGGTCGCCGGGCACGCACCAGACCGCCGCCAGCGCCAGGCAGAATGCCGCGCCCAGCACCGACAGGCGGCCCCAGGGCCAGCGGCCATGCACATCGCGCCAGCGGGCCGCCAGGAGCCAGCCCATCCAGAAAAAGATGCCGTAGGCGCCCCGGGAGAGTGAAGCCAGCACCGTCGCTCCGCCGAGCGCCACGCCCAGCCACAGAAACGCACGCGTGCCGGGCCGTACCCGACCGGCCAGAGCGGCCGGCATCAACAGACACACGGCAAAGGCCACCGCTTGCGCCCACGGGATGGCATTGGCAGGCAGCATGTTGCGGAAATCCATCCCGTAATAGCGCCAGGCCAGGCTGGCGAGGCAGATCAGCGCGGCAATACATTGCACCGCCAGGACCCGCAATGCCATTGCGGCCGTGGCCGCCGGCAGCAACACACGTTCGAGCACCCAGCAGGCCGCCGCCGCCGACAGCGTCAGGCGCAGGTAGCCGTACATCTCGTCGAAGGGATCGTGCCAGTACAGCGCCTTGCACAGGGCCAGCACCGTGGTGATGGCGAAACCGAAAAACAGCCAGCGGGCCGCCGGCAGTCCGGGATGCGGTGCCGGCCGGGCGCCGAAACGCGGCCCCAGGCCGACCAGCAGGCCCCACAGGCTCCAGACCAGCCAGGTGGCCCCGGCGATCTTGCTGGACCAGGGCCCCAGTGCCGTGCCGGCGGCCAGCGTGCCCAGGATGAGGACGGTGGAAAAGGACGCGGCGGGCACGGCAGGCACCGCCTTCGGTAGAGCGCTCATCGGGGAATGTCGGCCCTCAGCGTGTCGCGGTCGTAGTGCAAGGCTGCATAACGGAAGAAGCTCTCCAGGGCGATGAAGAAACAGAAAAGGAAGCCGGCGCCGCCGCCCAGGAAGCCCAGGCGGATGACGTAGAGCCGCAGGAACACCCACAGCCCGGATGCGATGCCGCGCCAGACGCCGCCGCGCTTGCCCGCCTGGGCGCGTTTGGCGGCTCCCAGCATGGCGTACTGGCGCAGCTTGCCCAGGCTGTCGCCCACCGATTCGCGCGAGGTGTGCAGCAGCCGGCCGGAGAAGGCATGGCGCGGCGGGCGCGGCTCGGCCATCTCGGCATGCTCGTGGACCACGCCGG
This sequence comes from Xylophilus rhododendri, assembly GCF_009906855.1. NCBI lineage: Bacteria > Pseudomonadati > Pseudomonadota > Betaproteobacteria > Burkholderiales > Xylophilus > Xylophilus rhododendri. The sequence continues at coordinate 3,098,045 of NZ_CP047650.1, read as the reverse complement.
TGTAGCGCAGCAATTTCTGGCGGGGGAAGAGCCGTTCGATCTCCGACTGGCCGAGGAACCAGCGCAGCTCCTGGCCATAGGCCACCACCCGCCAGCGCACGGTGCCGATCGCCTCGCGGCCGGCGGCGACGAAGGCCTCGACCTCGGCGCGCAGTTCAGTTGTGACTTCCTCGTCGGCATCGACGAAGAACAGCCAGTCGCCGGTCGCATGCTCCATCAGCCGGGTGCGCTGCACGCCGAAGCCCTGCCAGTCGGCATGGGTGAACACCCGCGCGCCCAGCCCTTCGGCCAGCGCCACGGTGCGGTCGCGGCTGCCGCTGTCGACCACCACGATCTCGTCGGCGAAGGCGCAGCTGCGCAGGCAGCGCTCGATATGGCGCTCCTCGTTGAGGGTCAGCACGCCGATGGTCAGGCGCGGAGCCATTGGAATCCCGTTCATGAAGGCAAGCCGTCGCGGCGCAGCCGGCGCAGGCCCTGCAGCCGGCCCCAGGCGCGCGCCAGCAGGCGCGGCGAAGGCAGCAACGCACGCACCGCCACCTGCGCCCAGGCGCGGCGCAGGGTGCGCGCCAGCAGGCGCTGGCCGGCGGCGGCGTCGCCGGCATGCTTGGCGGCGAAGATGATCTTGGACTGCGCGTGGTGCCATCCGCGCCAGTATTCGGCGGCCAGCGGCTTCGGTCCACGCACCGAGCCACGCGAGTGATGGGTCATGCGGACCTGCGGCAACACCACGATGGGCAGGCGGGCCTGGAAGGCGCGCAGGCACAGGTCCTCGTCCTCGTAGTAGAGGAAGAAGCGCTCGTCGAAGAAACCGACCGGCGCCATGCGTTCGCGGTGGATCAGCAGGGCCGCCGCACAGGCATAACCCACGCAGAGCGGCCCCTCGGCCGCACCGCCGCGCGGCGCGCCGTGGTGGCGCGGCATGCTGTAGTTGAGCTCCGGGCTGCCGTCGCTGCCCAGCAGCTGCGGCACCCACAGGCCCGAGGTCGGATCGGCATCGGCCAGGCGCACCAGCTCGGCGATGGCTGACGAGCCGGCCTCGCAGTCGGGGTTGAGCAGCAGCACGTAGGGCGTGGTCGCCCGTGCGATGGCGGCATTGTTGGCCGCGCCATAACCGAGGTTGCGCGGCAGCTCGATCACCAGCGCCTGCGGCAGCTGGCGCCGCGCCTGGGCGACGGAGTCGTCGGCGCTGGCGTTGTCGGCCACGGTCACATGCGGGCAGGCCGCCAGCGCCTGCGCCAGGGCCGGCACGCAATGCGCGCTGTTGTAGGTGACGGTGATGACCGTGACGCGGTCCAGCAGTGCCGTGATGCTGCTCACGGACTTCTCGGTCAAGCTGCGTGCCTTAGTGGCCGTGCGCCACGGTTTCGCCGGCCTTGAGCCGGTACATCGTGCCGCAGTAGGGGCACTTGGCCTCGCCGGTGCGGGCCACGTCCAGGTAGACCTTGGGATGCGAGTTCCACAGCTTCATGTGCGCCAGGGGGCTGGGGCAGAACACCCCGCCCTGGGCATTGAGGTCGGCTGCGGCGACCTCGACGACGGCCGCCGGCTGGGCCGGCGCGGAAGCGGGAAAGTAGGCGGGGCTGCTGCTCATGGGGCTTTCTCTCTTTAGACCTTGGTCAGCCAGTGGGCGTACTTGGGATTGCGGCCGTTGACGATGTCGAAGAAGGCCTTCTGCACCTTCTCGGTGACCGGGCCGCGGCTGCCGGTGCCGATCTCCACCCGGTCGAGTTCGCGGATCGGCGTGACTTCGGCGGCGGTGCCGGTGAAGAAGGCCTCGTCGGCGATGTAGACCTCGTCGCGGGTGATGCGCTTCTGAACGACCTCGATGCCCAGATCGGCGGCGATGTGCATGATCGTGTTGCGGGTGATGCCGTTCAGGGCGCCGGCCGACAGGTCGGGCGTGTAGATCACGCCCTTCTTCACGATGAAGATGTTCTCGCCCGCGCCTTCGGAGACGAAGCCGGAGGCATCGAGCAGCAGGGCTTCGTCGTAGCCGTCGTCCAGGGCTTCCATGTTGGCCAGGATCGAGTTGCTGTAGTTGCTCACCGCCTTGGCCTGCGTCATGGTGATGTTGACGTGGTGGCGGGTGTAGCTGCTGGTCTTGACGCGGATGCCGCGCGCCATGCCCTCGTCGCCCAGGTAGGCGCCCCAGGACCAGGCCGCCACCATCACGTGGATGGTATTGCCCTTGGGGCTGACGCCGAGCTTCTCGGAGCCGATCCAGGACAGCGGCCGGATGTAGCCGGACTTCAGGCCGTTCTCGCGCACCACCGTGCGGTGGGCCTCGTTGACCTGGTCCTGCGTGAAGGGGATCTTCATGCGCAGGATCTTGGCGCTGTTGAACAGGCGCTCGGTGTGTTCCTGCAGGCGGAAGACCGCCGGGCCGTCGACCGTGTCGTAGGCGCGCACGCCTTCGAAGACGCCGCAGCCGTAGTGCAGTGTGTGGGTCAGGACGTGGATCTTGGCCTCGCGCCAGTCGACGAGTTCACCGTCGATCCAGATCTTGCCGTCACGGTCGGAGAGCGAGGGGGCGGGGGGCACGAGGGTCATGCGCGGGAGTCCTTGAGAGGCTGAAAGAGGCCCGCCGGCCGCAAATACACAGTCCGCCGGGCAGCGCGCCGCCGTTCGGCGCGACAAAAGCCCGCCATTTTACGGCGCGGAGGTGATCGCGTCCGCGTCCTTGGGCTGCGGACGGGTCAGCTGCCACTCCTGGAGCTTGCCCGATTCGAAGACGCAGTCGACATAGGACTCGCTGCCATCGGTCCAGCGATAGGTTTCGCGGGGGGTGCCGGCGCCGTCGAGCTGCTGGCCCAGCGAGCGGGTCATGGCCACCACATGCAGCAGGTTCACGCCGGGCTTGAGCTTGGCGTTGAGCATGACGGCGCTGCCCACATAGCCGACCGGGCGGTCGGAAGCGCGCTTGAGCACCGTCATCATCCGGGTGAAGTGCAGCAGCAGCCACATGGTGATGCCGCCGCCCACGACGGCCAGGCCGCGCCAGCCGTAGGTGTTGAAGGCCACGGCCAAAAGGGCCAGGCAGCCGATGGGAACTAAAAGCTTTGTCAATTTCATGGCGGGTATTTTCGCAGTGCCCGCCATGCCGCCGCCGCCGCGGCGCGGATTACTTGTTCGGCGTGGCGGCCGGCGGTGCCGGCAGCGCCGCCAGGCCGGCCTCGCGCACCACCGTCAGCGAGGTCACGTAGCTGGCCTTTTCGAACTTCTGGCCATCGGCGCGCTCGCCGGCGGGGCCGTTGTGCATCAGCTCCAGCACATAGGTGCCGCGCCAGGGCAGGGACACGCTGAGTTTGCCGTCCGCATCGGTGTGGTGCTCCTGCGCCCAGCCGGAGGCGGTGACCACCTCCACCTTGGCCTTGGCCAGCGGCTTGCCCTGGAAGAAGGCCTGCAGCTGCGCGCCCTCGGCGCTTTCGACGCCGGTGGGCACCAGGTCGAGCGTGAGCTGGGGCTTCTGCGCCGACAGGTCGGTGACCAGGCGCGCGGCCGGCAGGTACATGCCCTTGCCGGTGCCGGGGGCCTTGATGTCCCACATCGGGTAGGTGGCGTCCTCGGCGATCAGCGATTCGCCCTTGGCCGCCGACAGCGGGATGGTGAAGGCCGAGGCGGTCTTGGCCACGTCGGCGCTCTGCACGCCCTGGGCGGAGATCTTGCGGGCGACCGGCTTGCCGAACTTGTCCAGCAGGCCGGGGGAGGCTTCACGCAGGTTCTCGCCGTATTCGCCGAAGAACAGCTTTGCGCCGCCGGCGTCCTGCTCGATCCAGATCTGGTGGGCGGAGGCACCGCCGGCCACCAGCAGCACGGCCAGGGCGCAGGCGAAACGACGGGCGGGAGAGAAAGTGACTTGCATGGCTCGGATGTCTTTTGAAAGGAAAACGAAAGCAAGTCTACAAGACGAGAATGGTTCTCATCCCAGAGATCCGCCGGGCGGCGCAGGGTTACTGCAGCTGGCGCAGCAGCTCGATGGCTTCCTCGACCCGCTCGATCGGGTGGATGGTCAAACCCTCCACCGCCTTCTTGGGCGCGTTCGCCTTGGGCACGACGGCGATGGAGAAGCCGAGCTTGGCGGCCTCCTTCAGCCGCTCCTGGCCGCGCGGCGCGGGCCGCACCTCGCCGGCCAGGCCGACCTCTCCGAAGGCGATGAAGCCGCTGGGCAGCGCCTTGCCGCGCAGGCTCGACGCGATCGCCAGGATCACCGCCAGATCGGCCGCCGGCTCGCTGATGCGCACGCCGCCCACCGCGTTGACGAACACGTCCTGGTCCATGCAGGCCACGCCGGCATGGCGGTGCAGCACCGCCAGCAGCATGGCCAGGCGGTCGCGGTCCAGGCCGACCGAGAGCCGGCGCGGGCTGGGCCCGCCGCTGTCGACCAGGGCCTGGATCTCCACCAGCATCGGCCGGGTGCCCTCCAGCGTCACCAGCACGCAGCTGCCGGGCACCGGCTCGCTGTGCTGGCTGAGGAAGATGGCGCTCGGGTTGGCGACGCCGCGCAGGCCGCGCTCGGTCATGGCGAAGACGCCGATCTCGTTGACCGCGCCGAAGCGGTTCTTGATCGCCCGCACCAGCCGGAAGGCGCTGTGGGTTTCGCCTTCGAAATACAGCACCGTGTCGACCATGTGCTCCAGCACCCGCGGGCCGGCCAGGGCGCCCTCCTTGGTGACATGGCCGACCAGCACGATGGCGATGCCGCTGGCCTTGGCCGCGCGCGTCAGGTGGGCCGCGCATTCGCGCACCTGGGCCACCGAGCCGGGCGCGCTGGTGAGCTGGTCGGAATACACCGTCTGGATCGAGTCGATCACCGCCACCGAGGGCTGGCGTTCGGCGAGCGTCGCCAGGATCTTCTCCAGCTGGATCTCCGCCAGCACCTGCACCTGGGAGCCGTCGAGCCCGAGCCGGCGGGCACGCAGCGCGATCTGCGCGCCCGACTCCTCGCCGGTGACATAAAGCGTTTCCAGCCCGCCGCGCTCCAGCGCATCGAGCGCCTGCAGCAGCAGGGTCGATTTGCCGATGCCCGGATCGCCGCCGATCAGCACCACCGCGCCTTCGACGATGCCGCCGCCCAGCACCCGGTCGAGCTCCTCGATGCCGGTGGAGGCGCGCGCCACGTCGGCGGCCTCGATCTCCGACAGCGTGGTGACCTCCGAGGTCTGCGCCAGCGCCACGAAGGCCGCCGGCTGCGCCAGCCGATTCTTCGAGGGCGCGGCCGCGGGCTGGGCCGCCGTCTCCACCAGCGAGTTCCAGGCGCCGCAATGCGGGCATTTGCCGAGCCAGCGCGGGCTGGTGCCGCCGCATTCGCTGCAGACGTAGGTCGATTTTTCTTTGGCCATAAGCCGGCCGACTATATCGGTACGGCCGGCCCTACTTCACGCGGCGTACACACGAGAACCCTGGCAAAACCCGCTGAATTTAGGCATGCTGGACACAAATTGGACACGTGTCCTTTATGATCAGGGAAAACCCGGTCTCATCCGGGCTTCCACTTCCTGCGTAGAAGGGAAGATACGAGGCAGGTATGAACAAATTCGATGATTTTCTCGCCAAGCTTGCTTTGCTGACCCGGGCCCAAGGCCAGGTCGATGCGGTCATGAACGTCACGTTCGACGCCAAGGCCGAACTCGATGCCGAATTCGGCACCGGCAACCGCTATTCCATCTCCCTGACCCGGTTGATGCTGCGGCTCAACCATTCGACCGACCGGCGCGAATACGTGGAGACCACCTTCCGGGTGACCGAGCTGCTCAGCGCCGCCTCCGACCAGGTCAACAAGCGCCGCGGCAAGCCCCTGAAGTACCACCAGGCGGATTTCGTCGATACCAACTTCGGCGGCAGCGGCAACTGATCCGGCCGGGCCCCGGGACACCCCTGAGACTGCCGCGTCCGCTCCGACGGACAATCGCGGGTTTCCCAGTTGCCCCAAGGTCCGATGATGTTCTCCGCTTCCCGCCGCCGCCTGATGCAGGCGGCCGCCCTGCTTCCCGCCACCGCCGCCTGGGACATCGCCCGGGCGCAGGGCGCAGTTCTCGAGTCGGCTCGTGTGGTCAATGGTTTCGCCGCAGGCGGCACGGCCGACGCGGTCAGCCGCCGCATCGCCGAGAAGCTGCATCCGGCCTATGCCAACGCGGCCTTCGTGGAGAACCGCACCGGCGCCAGCGGCCAGATCGCGATCCAGTACGTCAAGAGCCAGCCGGCCGACGGCGCCACCATGCTGTTGACGCCGATGTCCATGCTGGGCATCTATCCGCACACCTACAAGAAGCTTTCCTACGACCCGGTGGCCGACCTGACGCCGGTCAGCATCGGCTCGGTCTTCGACTACGGTTTCGCCGTCGGCCCCTCGGTGCCCGACCGCATCAGGACGGTTCCCGAATACCTGGCCTGGTGCAAGGGCCGCCCGGAGCGCGCCGCCTTCGGCTCGCCGGCGGCCGGCTCCTCGCCTCACTTCATCGGCATCCTGCTCGGCCGTGCCGGCGGCATCGAGATGACCCATGTGGCCTACCGCGGTTCGCAGCCGGCGATCCTGGACATGATCGGCGGGCAGATCCCGGCCGTGTCCGGTCCGGTGGGCGAATTCATCCAGTATGTGCAGGCGGGCAAATGCCGGCTGCTGGGGGTCTCGGGCGCCAAGCGCAGCCGCTTCGCGCCGGGCACGCCGACGCTGGTGGAGCAGGGCTTCAAGGACCTGGCCTTCAGCGAGTGGTACGGCTTTTTCCTGCCGGCGAAGGCGGCGCCGGACACGGTGCAGAAACTCAACGGCACCATCCGCGCCGCGCTGGCCCAGCGCGACACCATCGACGGCCTGGCCGCCATGGGCCTGGAGGCCCAGGGCAGCACGCCGGAGCAGCTGGCCGCAGCGCTGAAATCCGATACCGAGCGCTGGCGCGGCATCGTCAAGACGATCGGCTTCAGCGCGGACACTTGACCGGCTTCAGGCCGGCGCGAACCAGTCCAGCAACAGCCGGTCGGTGGCGTCCGCCGCCTCGTACTGCAGCCAGTGGCCCGCATTGGGCACGATGACCAGTTCCATCTGGCTGGCGCCGGCCAGCAGCGCCGGACCGGCCTGCGTGGGAACGGCGGTGACGTCGTGCTCGCCCCAGGCCAGCAGCACCGGCACCTGGCGCTGCGACAGGATCTCCAGCGCATCCGGCAGCAGCGCGCGGCGCGACAGGCCCTTGCTGCGCCAGCGGGTGTTGACGCAGGCCGACCGGTGCAGCGCCAGCGCCATGGCATCGATGTGCGCGGGCTCGTGCAGCATCAGCGCCGCCAGGTTGTGGTGCAGGCGCGCGTCGCGCTCCGGCCCCGGCGGCAGGTCCTTCCAGTTGAGCATGCCCAGCCGCTCGCGCCGCGGCAGGCCGTGGCCGCCCGGGCCCAGCAGGGCGACACGCCGCACCTGCGGCCGCGCCGCGGCCAACGTCGCCGCGCACAGGCCGCCGAAGGAGAAGCCGGCGATGTCCAGCGCGGTCGATTCGCCCAGCAGCTGATCTACCGCCCGGCCGAGCACACCGACGATGTTCTCCAGCGTCTGCGCACCTTCGGGCACGCCGGAGTCGCCATAACCCGGCATGTCGGCCAGCCACAGGGTGTGGCGCGCCGAGAGGGCATCGACGTTGCGCACCCAGTGCAGCCAGCTGCCGTGGCCGCCGTGCAGCAGCAGCAGCGGCGGACCGTTGCCGATGCGCCGAAAGACCACCGGGCAGCCGTCCACCTCGGCCGTCTCGCGGACGGTGCGCGCCTGCAGGGCCGCGATGGCCTCCTGCGCGCTGTCGTCTGCGGCGGCATCGAAAACAAAGGGCAGCGCGGCTACGTGGGAGAGGGTCGTGTCGGACATTCGGCGGGCAATCGCAGGAAGGGAGGATGGCCGCGGCATGACAATCGCCGCAGCGGGCATCGCCCGATTCTCGCCGCCGTGCGCGGCGCACGCCTGGCGCCCTTCTTTTTCGGTCTGCTCCCGCATGGTCATCAACCTGGTCTGGCTCGGTTTCTTCCTGGTGGCCATCGTCACCGCCCTGGCGCGTTTCCTGGGCGGCGACGCCGAGGTCTTCGCCCGCCTGGTGGCCGCCCTGTTCGACGCGGCGCGCAGCGGCTTCGACATCGCCCTGGGGCTGACCGGCGTGATGGCGCTGTGGCTGGGCTTCCTGAAGGTGGGCGAACGCGCCGGCCTGGTCGAGGGCCTGGCGCGGCGTGTCGCGCCGCTGCTGCGCGCCGTGTTCCCCGGCGTGCCTGCGGGCCATCCGGCCCAGGGCGCGATGACCATGAACCTGTCGGCCAACCTGCTCGGCCTGGACAACGCCGCCACGCCGCTGGGCCTGTCGGCCATGCGCGAGCTGCAGACCCTCAACCCGCGCCCGCACACCGCCAGCGACGCCCAGATCATGTTCATGGTGCTCAACACCGCCGGCCTGACCCTGGTGCCGACCGCGGTCATCGCCGTGCGCCAGAGCATCGCCATGCAGCAGAAGGTGGCGCATTTCGATGCCGCCGCCATCTTCCTGCCGACGCTGCTGGTCACCGGTGTCTCCTGTCTGGCCGGCTTCCTCGCCGTGGCCGCCTGCCAGGGCTTCGCGCTGTGGCGCCCGCGCTGGTGGCTGCCGCTGCTGGGCCTGGCCGCCGGCGGCGGCGTCTTGCTGTGGGCCTTGTCGAGACTGCCGAGCGCGCAGCTGGCACAGGCCGCGGGTGTGGCCGGCGCGGCCTGCATCCTGGGCCTGGTGGCGATGTTCCTGGCCGTCGGCGCCTGGCGGCGGGTGCCGGTCTACGAGGTGTTCGTGGAAGGCGCCAAGGAGGGCTTCGGCGTGGCGGTGCAGATCGTCCCCTACCTGGTCGCCATGCTCTGCGCGATCGCCCTGTTCCGCGCCGCCGGCTGCATGGATGCGCTGATGGGCGCGATCGGCTCGGCCGCATCCGCGCTGGGGCTGGACACCCGCTTCCTGCCCGCCCTGCCGGTGGGGCTGATGAAGATCCTGTCGGGCTCGGGCGCCCGGGCATTGATGGTCGATGTGATGACGACCTATGGCGTCGATTCCTTCCCCGCCCGCCTGGCCGCCATCATGCAGGGCTCCACCGAGACCACCTTCTACGTGCTGGCGGTCTACGGCGGCAGCGCCGGCCTGCGCGACACACGCCATGCGCTGGGCTGCGCGCTGGTGGCCGATGCGGTGGGGCTGGTGGCCGCCATCGGCATCGGCTACCTGTTCTTCGGCTGAGTTGCTCGGCGCGCGGATCCCGTCCCCGCCGTCCTACAGGCACAGGGTCCGGGCGCCGACGCAGCGGCCGCGGCAGGCGCCCAAGATGGGTTTTGCGACGACGACGGGGCGCGAGCTGAAGAGACCCGCGCCGCGTCTTCGGCAAATTCTCAAACCCTCAAGGAGTAACCGCTATGAGCGCACGCGACGATGTCATCGACACCCTCAACGACCTGATCGAAACCTCGCACGACGGCGAATACGGCTTCCGCGAACTGGCCGAACGCGCCCAGGCACCGGAACTCAAGCAGACCTTCCAGCGCCGCGCCGAAGAGATCCGCGCTTCGGTGAGCGACCTGGAGCAGGCCGTCACCACCCAGGGCGGCACTCCCGAGGACGGCGGCACCGCCAGCGGCGCACTGCACCGCGGCTGGGTGGCCGTGCGCAGCAAGCTCACCACCGCCACCGACCTGAGCCTGCTCGAAGAAGCCGAACGCGGCGAAGACAGCGCCCTGGCGCGCTACCGCAAGGCCGCCCAGAAGGACCTGCCGGCACCGGTGCGTGCCCTGGTCGAACAGCAGCTGCAGGGCGTGCAGCGCAACCACGACCAGATCAAGCTGCTGCGCGACCGCCAGAAGCAGATGTCCTGAGCGCCTCGCCAGGCCTGACGAAAAGCCCTTGCGGGGGCTTTTCTCGTTTCAGGCGGCAACCTCTTCCCGCAGCCGTATCGCATGCGGCTCCTCATACTGGCTGTCCAGCGAAAAGGCCAGCGGATGCAGCGGAAAGCTGCGCAGGAAGAGCGCCACCTCGTTGCGCACCAGTTCCGGCGGCTCCTTGCGCACCAGCACCCGGGCGATGAAACGGGCGATGACCGCCATGTCGATCTCCTGGATGCCGCGCCGCGTCAGGGCCTGCACGCCGAAGCGCAGGCCATGCCGGCCGCCCGAGCCGGGAATCTCGATGTTGTTGCAGCGTATGCCCGCCAGCGCCAGCAGGTGCGCCGCCGCATGCAGCGCCTCGCCCGGGCTGCCGATGGAGACCAGCACCTGGTGCGTCTCGGTATAGCCGAAGGATTCGCCCACCACCCGCAAGCCCTCCGCATGCATGCACAAGGCCAGCGCCTTCGCGTTCTTGACGATCTGCTGCGCATACGGCCTGCCGAAAAGCGATATTTCGACCAATGCCATATAGAACGGCACCAGCAATTCGGCATGGGAATTACTCTGCATATAGGGGCAGATCCAGTCGGATACCGGCTTGAGCACCGGATGCCGCGCATTGAAAAACGCCACATAACCCTTTTGCGGCCCCGGAATCGTCTTATGGGTATTACCGAGCACGATATCCGCGCCGGCCGCCAGCGGCTGCGGCAATACACCGCCCAAAATCAGCCCGCCATCGTGGCTGGCGTCATAGGCCAAAGTCACGGTGGGCGGCATGATTTCGCGGATTTCCGCCAGCGGCTGCCAGCGCAGCTTGAAGGACTGGTCGAGTATCACCAGTTTTATTTCGGGTTGCGCGGCGAGCAATTCGGCCAGGCGCTGGACATCGATCAGCAGGCTATCTTCCTGCACCGGAATATGGAAAATGCCGATGCCGATCTTGCGCGCGAGTTCCTCCAGCGAGGAATGGCCGCCATCCTGGTGGCCGAAATGCACGAAGGCATCGCCGCGCGAGCAGGTGCCCAGCAGCACCGCCTGCTCGGCCGCCGCGCCGCCATTGGGGCGCCAGTCGAAGGTTTGGGCCTGGAACATCTGGCAGCCGAGTTGCGCCAGCTTCTGCACCAGCGCCGCCTGCGCACCCGAATCCGGAAAATGCCATTCGCCTTCGGCAGTGGAGTATGGCGGGGCGAATTCATAGAACGCGCCCTGCATCGCGCCGCCCATGGCACGCACGAATTTGCTCGGATAATTCTCGCTGGCGGTCATGCTCAAATGCGCCGAGCGGTAGCAGTTATCACGGGAAAAATCCGCCGCGAGGGCATCGCAGACGGATTCCATTTTGGAAACTTCGGTGGGAGAATCCTCAATATCGGTAAGAGACAGCATAAATGGCACCACATGGTTGAATGAACGATCCGCCTCGCGGCGGGCTTGGCGCCCGGCGCGGCGGCGGATGGTTGCCCCAAATAGCGCGGCATGCAATCTGATAACCGTCGTTCTACCTACATTTGCGCACGAATCATCGTGTCACAGCACATCTGCATATATCAACGCCGGCATTTTCCCTTCTCGGCACCAATGTCGAAGATATATATCTATCCAATCTTCAGATAATTCAATACGGGGCCTGGGCTGCGCCGCTTAACCCAGCACCACAGGCACCCGCGGCGCCACGGCGCACATGAGTTCGTAGCCGATGGTCGATGCCGCCCGGGCCACCTCGTCGATGGGCAGCACGGCTTGCGCGGAGCCGTCCTTCGGGCCTTGCCCCAGAGCGTCACCTCCGTGCCGAAGCCGGCCTGCGGCACCGGTGTCAGGTCGACCGCCAGCATGTCCATGCTGACCCGGCCCAGCAGGCGGGTGCGCACGCCGTCCACCAGCACCGGCGTGCCGGTTCCCGCCAGACGCGGATAACCGTCGGCATAACCGCAGGCCACCGTGCCCACACGCAGGGCGGCGTCGGCGGTGAAGCTCGACCCATAGCCGATGGTGTCGCCGGCCGCCAGCTGCTGCAGGCCGATGATGCGCGAGGACAGTGTCATCGTCGGCTGCAGCTGCCAGTGGGCGATGTCGTGCTGCGGGAAGTCCGGCGCACCGCCGTAGAGGCCGATGCCGGGCCGCACCCAGTCGCCGCGCACCGCCGCGTCGGTGGCGTGGCGCAGCAGGGCGGCGGTGTTGCACAGGCTGCGTTCGCCCGGCAGGTCGGCGGTGGCGCGTTCGAAGGCGGCGCGCTGGTGGGCGATGCCGCGTTCGCCGTCGGCATCGCTGAAGTGGGTCATGAAGGAGATCTCGTCGACCTGCGGCAGGGCCGACAGCCGGGCGTAGGCCGTGCGGAAGCGGTCGGGCGAGAAACCCAGGCGGTTCATGCCGGAGTTGAGCTTCAGGAAGACGCGGTGCGGCGCCTGCGTCTTGTGCGCCGCCAGCATGTCGATCTGCTCGTCGGTATGCACCGCATGCCAGATCTGCAGGCGCGAGCACAGCTCCAGGTCGCGCGCCTCGAAGATGCCTTCGAGCAGCATCACCGGGCCCCGCCAGCCCAGGGCGCGCACGCGTTCGGCCTCGGCCAGGTCCAGCATGGCGAAGCCGTCGGCGGCGCGGAAGGATTCGAAGACACGTTCGATGCCGTGACCGTAGGCATTGGCCTTGACCACCGCCCAGACCCGCGCGTCCTGCGCCGCACGGCGCATGCGGTCGAGGTTGTGGCGCAGGGCGTCGGCATGGATGGTGGCGAGGATGGGACGGGGCATGGCGCTTTTGGGATCTCTAAAACGATGACGGGCATTCTGTCAGGCGATAACTCACCGGCAGCCGGGTCGGACATTCGGAACAGGGCTTCGGGTACTGCATGCTATAACCCGCCTTCCTCAGAAACCCGAAGAGCAGTCACTCATAAGCGCCGGCTTCAACACCGGCCCGCATGCCATCGATGAAACGCGGTTTCTTCACGATCATGTCGGCGCAGTTCTTCTCGTCGCTGGCAGACAACGCGCTATTCGTCGCTGCCGTCGAACTGCTCCGCACCTCCGGTGCCGCCGAATGGCAGCGCGCCGCATTGGTTCCCATGTTCGCCCTGTTCTACGTGGTGCTCGCACCCTTCGTGGGGGCGTTCGCGGATGCCCGGCCGAAGGGGCGCGTCATGTTCTACAGCAACGCGATCAAGGTGGTGGGCTGCCTGATGATGCTGTTCGGCGCGCACCCCCTGGCGGCCTACGCCATCGTGGGCCTGGGCGCTGCGGCCTATTCGCCGGCCAAGTACGGCATCCTCACCGAGCTGCTGCCGGCTTCGCAGCTGGTCAAGGCCAACGGCTGGATCGAGGGGCTGACCATCGGCTCCATCATCCTGGGCGTGCTCTTCGGCGGCCAGCTGGTGGGGCACCAGGTCTCGGGCTTCCTGCTGGGCTTCGACCTGCCCTACTTCGACACCGGCATCGACACGCCGCCCGAGGCCGCCATCCTGGTGCTGATCTTCATCTACGCCCTGGCCGCCTGGTTCAACACCCGCATCCCCGACACCGGCGTGCAGATGCGTCCGCTGCGCAAGGATCCGAGCCGCAGCATGTGGTGCAACGCGCTCGAACTGCTGCCCGATTTCTGGACCTGCAACTCCCGCCTGTGGCGCGACCGGCTGGGCCAGATCTCGCTGTCGACCACCACGCTGTTCTGGGGCGTGTCGGGCAATCTGCGCTACATCGTGCTGGCCTGGAGCGCGGCGGCGCTGGGCTACGGCACGACCAAGGCTTCGTCGCTGGTCGGCGTGGTCGCCGTGGGCACCGCCGTGGGTGCGGTGCTGGCCTCGATGCGCATGCGCCTGGACATGGCCACGCGGGTGATTCCGCTGGGCATCTGCATGGGGGTGCTGGTCATCTTCATGAACTTCATCACCAATGTCTGGCTGGCGGCGCCCTTCCTGATCCTGCTGGGCGGCATCGGCGGCTTCCTGGTGGTGCCGATGAACGCGCTGCTGCAGCACCGCGGCCACAACCTGATGGGCGCCGGCCGCTCCATCGCCGTGCAAAACTTCAACGAGCAGGCCTGCATCCTGGGCCTGGGCGCCTTCTACAGCGTGTCGACCAAGTTCGGCCTGTCGGCCTTCGGTGCGATCACCGCCTTCGGCGTGGTGGTGGCCGGCATGATGTGGATGATCATGCGCTGGCACCAGAACAACCTCAAACGCTACCCCGAGGAAGTCGACCACCTGCTGCAGATCGCGCGCCACGACGACCACCACTGATCGCGGGCATCGCGCGCCTGGGCTGCGTCAGAAGCGGAAGTCGAGCCGCACCGGCGTTGCGCCGACATTGACCTCACGGTCGCGGCTGGTGTCGCCGCTGCGCGCCGAGACCTTGTAGCGGCCGGGCGGCAGGTCCACCAGGCAAACGGGGCCGCTGGCCTTCCATTCCTGCAGCGGCTTGCCCTGCGTATCCGACAGGCTGACCTGCACATCGGCCAGGTAATCGCCGTCCGGCTTGGCGAACAGCAGGGACAGCGGATGGCTCTTCATCTCCTCGCGCATCTGCGTGGATTCGTCCGAGCCGATGCCGCCGCAGCGGTATTTCACATCGGCCGGCGACTGGGCATGGGCAGCGCCAGCCAGGGCGCAGCAAAGCGTCGCGGCCGGCAGCAGCACGGAAAACAAACGGGGCATGGGGTCTCCTCGGAAGGCGCGGATGCGCCGGGGGAGCCCATTGTGGAAAGCGCCCCGCGGCGGGGCGCTGCTATCTGTAACCCGCGGCCGCGGGCTCAGGCGGCCGGGGCGGGCGCGACGGCCGGCGCCGCGCCGCGGCGGCGCTGCGCCGCTTCCAGCACCCGTGCGGTCTGGCGCGGATCCAGGCCGTACATGTCGGCAAAGGCCGGCAGTTCGGCCTGGCCGGCTTCGAAGGCGCGCAGCAGGGCTTCGTCCTTGGCGGCCTGGGCCGAAGCCTCGGACAGCGCCTCGTCGAGCAGCGCGCCGGCGATCTCGTCGCGTGTGCGGACCTTCTCGGCATATTCGTCGCGCGCCAGGCCGGAGCTTTCGAAGGCCCGCACGATGCGCTTGCGCCATTCGTCGCGCAGGGCCGCCTGGCCGGATTCCGGCGTGCGGTGGCTGCGGCGGCGCCAGAGTTCGATCAGGGCCTGGTAGACATGCTCGGGCGCCAGCGCCTCCACCGACTGGCCGGCCAGGTCGTGGCGCGGCCGCGCGGCGGCGATGGTCTGCAGGTAGCGGGTGGAGCGGGTGTGCTGGCCCAGGGCTTCCTTCAGCGCATCGGGCGCCAGCAGTTCCGGATGCGCCTCGCGCAGGTCCTGGAAGATGCCGCGCTTGAGCGGCAGGAAGTCGCCACCGAAGAGCCGGGGGTAGAGCGAGGCGAGCTGCTCCAGCAGCGGATGCACCTGGCGATGATGGCGTTCGCCGGCCGCGGGTTTGCCGGCGGGCGCGTCGCTTGCCGGTGCAGCCGCGCCACGGCGGCCGCCACGGCCTCCGCGGCGCCGGCCGCCGGATTTGCCGGGCTGCGCGGAAGCAGCGCCGGAGAAATCCTCGGAAGCTCCGGAATCGGCACCGGGCGCTGTGTCGGGGATCGCCGCGCCTGCGGTTTCGGCCACGGGGGTGGCCAGGGGGGAATCGGTTGCGTTCACGTCGTCGGTCAGTTCGGGAGCGAACCCTCGATCATGCCAGCCCGCGGGGGCTGGCGGCTTTTTCCGATGAAACGGCAGGCAACAGTGCTTCGTCCAGCAGCTCGATCCAGTGGCGCACCGGCACTTCGGTGCCGCTTTGCAGATGGGTGATGCAGCCGATGTTGGACGACAGGATGGCCGCCGGCTGCAGCTTCTGCAGATGGTGCAGCTTGCGGTCGCGCAGCGGCTGGGCGAGCTGCGGCTGCAGTACGGAGTAGGTGCCGGCGGAGCCGCAGCACAGGTGCGACTCCTCGGGCGCCGTCTGCAGCGCGAAGCCCAGGGTGCGCAGCGCCTGCTCGACGCCGCCGCGCAGCTGCTGGCCGTGCTGCAGGGTGCAGGGCGGGTGGTAGGCCAGCACCTGGTGCGCGGACGGCTTGTCGATGGCGGCCTGCAGCCGGGGCAGCAGTTCGGGCAGCAGCTCGCCCAAGTCGCGCGCCGCGGCGGAGACCCGCGCGGCCTTCGCGGCATAGGCCGGATCGTCGCGCAGCAGGTGGCCGTATTCCTTCACGGTGACGCCGCAGCCCGAGGCATTCAGCACGATCGCCTCGGCCTGGCCGCTGTCCAGCAGCGGCCACCAGGCGTCGATGGCGGCGCGCATCTGGTCCAGGCCGCCGGCCTGGTCGTTGAGGTGGAACTTCACCGCCCCGCAGCAGCGGGCGGCCTCGGCGATCACGGTCTGGATGCCGCAGGCATCGAGCACTCGCGCCGTCGCCGCATTGATGTTGGGCGCCATGGCGGGCTGCACGCAGCCGGCCAGCAGCAGCATGCGGCGCGCGTGGGTGCGGCTGGGCCACGTGCCGGCCGACTGGCGCGCCGGCACCTTGGCCTGCAGGGCCGGCGGCAGCAGTCCGCGCACCGACTGGCCGAGCTTCATCGCCGGGGCGAACAGGGGTGAGGTCAGGCCCTGCTTGAGGGTCCAGCGCAGGGCGCGCTGGCCGGGGCTGCGCGGCACCTTCTTCTCGACGATGCGCCGGCCGATGTCCACCAGGTGGCCGTACTGCACGCCGCTCGGGCAGGTGGTTTCGCAGTTGCGGCAGGTGAGGCAGCGGTCGAGATGGGTGCGTGTCTTCTCGGTGGGCTGCTGGCCTTCGAGCACCTGCTTGATCAGGTAGATGCGGCCGCGCGGGCCGTCGAGTTCGTCGCCCAGCAGCTGGTAGGTGGGGCAGGTGGCGGTGCAGAAGCCGCAATGCACGCATTTGCGCAGGATCGCCTCGGCCTCGCGGCCATCGGCGGTATCGGCGAATTCGGGTGACAGCTGGGTCTGCATGGGGCTTTTTCTGGTGCTGGTTTTTCAGGAATGGCGGCGCAGGCGGAACCACTGGCCCAGGCGCTCCAGGACACGCACCAGCACCGTGTGCAAATGGTTGCGCTGGCGCAGGTCGTGCAGCACCGGCGGCAGGGCCAGCGTCAGCAGCAGCGCCGCCATCGGCAGCACCCAGAGAAAGCCGATGTAGTGAAAGCCCGCCGCGCCGAACAGCCCGCCGACGATGAAGGCCAGCAGCAGGCCGCCATACATGCGCATGCGGCCGCGGTCGGCACGCACCACCACGTCCGGCGGCAGGCCGCTGCGGTTGCGGTAGATCAGCTTGCCCAGCTCGATGCCCAGGTCGGTGATGTTGCCGGTCATGTGGGTGCTGCGCACCCGGCCGCCCGAGGCCTGGGTGCCCATGGCGTTCTGCAGTCCCATGATGAAGGCCAGCAGCAGCACCGTGGCCGGCACGGCGAAGGGCGTGGGCCAGTTCAGGGTGATCGCACCCATCAGGCCGAAGGGCAGCAGCAGCGCCGCCTCCAGCAGCAGCGGCAGGGCGAAGCCGCTGCGCAGGCGGTGCTGGCGCGCCCAGGCCACCACCATGGCGGTGACGGCGGCGCCGCACAGAAAGGACAGCAGCGCGCCCAGCGCGCTCGCCAGCATCGCGGCGCGGCCCAGCACCAGGCCGTCGGCCACCTGGGAGGCAAAGCCGGTCATGTGCGAGGTGTACATGCCGACCACCAGGATGCCGCCCGCATTCACCGCGCCCGCGTTGAAGGCCAGCAGCCAGCCCAGCCAGCGGGTGGTGGAGGCACTGCGGTGGCGGTCGGCGAGGTGCAGCAGACGTTGCATGGCGGATCAGGGGTGCATGCGGCCGGGGTTGAAGATGCGGTGGGGGTCGAAGCTGCGGCGCAAGGCCTCGTGGATGCGCGCCAAGGCGGCGGACAGCGGCGCGAAACGCTCGCCGGCCGCCGGATCGGCCGGGCGGAAACGCACAGCATGGCCGCCGGCCTCGTGCGCGGCCTGGCGCAGCGCATGGGCTGCCTGGGTGTCTCGTGCGTCGAGCTGGTACCAGCGCTGGGCGCCATGCCATTCGACCAGCGGGCCGATCGCGTTTGCCAATCCCGAACCCAGCACCGGCGCGGTCTGCGGCAGCGAGAGGCGCCACAGGTCGTGGCCTGGCGGCCGCGCGGCGAACCAGGCCAGGCGCTGGTCGCGGCAGGCTTCCCAGTCGCTGTGCACCTCGCCCGGCACGGCCCGCCCGCCCAGCGTCTGGCAGGCCGCCTGCACGGCGGCGACGGCACCCCGCAGCCGCAGGTGCAGCACGCCGGAGCCGGCATCGGCGGCATCTTCCAGCTGCCAGCGGCTGGCATTCAGCGGCCAGGGCTGGCCGCCCCAGCCGTGCAGCAGTTCCAGCGCCTCGTCCTGCGAACAGGCCCAGCGCAGCGTGGCCTCTGCCGGCGGCACCGGCAGCACCTTCAGGCTGACCCGGGTGATCACGCCCAGGGTGCCGAGCGAGCCGGCGAGCAGCCGCGAGACGTCGTAGCCGGCGACGTTCTTCATCACCTGGCCGCCGAAGTCGAGCAGCTCGGCCTTGCCGTTCAGAAGCTGGGTGCCCAGCACATAGTCGCGCACCGAACCCACGCTGGCCCGCGCCGGCCCGGCCAGGCCCGCCGCCACCATGCCGCCGACGGTGCCGCCGGCGCCGAAGCGCGGCGGCTCGAAGGGCAGGCACTGGCCGCGCTCGGCCAGGGCGGCCTCCAGTTCGGCCAGCGGGGTGCCGGCCAGGGCGGTGACGACCAGTTCGCTGGGCTCGTAATCGACGATGCCGCTGAGGCCGCCGGTCTCCAGCATCTCGCCCGCTACCGGGTGGCCGTAGAAATCCTTGGTGCCGCCGCCCCGGATGCGGAGCGGCTGCTTGTCGGCGGCGGCGGCGCGTACCCGGTCGACCAGTTCGTTGACGGACAAAGACATGCTCCGGATGTTACGGGCCCGTGAAGCCCGCGCCGCCGGAAATCGATGGCACTGCCAGCCCCGATCGAAGAAAAGTGACTGGGGCTAACCCTAGGAAGTCAGCCGCCCGGCCCCGGATCGAAGAAATTCACCGGCAGGCCGGCCACCTCCACCCGCGCCTGCAGCACCCGGCCCGCCAGCGGCGTGCGCTGCAGTTCTTCCGGCGGGCGCTTCTCGCGCGAGGTGGTGACGAAGAGGGTGCGCAGGTCCTCGCCGCCGAAGCAGGGCATGGTGGGGCAGACCGCCGGCAGGGCCAGGCTGCTCTCGCCCACGCCGTCGGCATCGATGCGCAGCAGGCGCGAGCCCTCGAACATGGCGCAGTGGTAGCGGCCGGCGCTGTCCATGGCCGCGCCGTCGGGCCGGCCGCCGTAGGGGCGCGCGCCGGCTTCGGCGGAGGTCCAGCCCTCGGGCTTGGGCGGGAACTGGCGGAACACCCGGTGGCGGCGCAGCACGCCGGTGGCGGATTCGTAGTCCCAGGCGTGGATGCGGTGGCGGGGCGTATCCGACCAGAAGGCGCCGCTTTCGTCGGGCGTCCAGGCCATGCCGTTGCCGGTGGTGGCGTTGCAGGCCTTGAGCATCGCCTCGGCCTTGCCGCCGCGCATGTCCAGGCACCACAGATCGGCGCCGCGTTTGTCCTTGGGCTCGTAGACGGTGCTGGCCCAGAAGCGGCCCTGGCTGTCGCATTTGCCGTCGTTGAAGCGCACCAGGGCCGGATCGTGCGGAAAACGCGCCAGCAGGGCCAGCGTGCCGCCCCAGTTTTGCGCGCGGTAGATGCCGTCGCGCAGGGCGATCACCAGGCCGCCGCCCCGTACCGGTGCGATGCAGCCGGGCTCGCTCGGCATGTCCCAGGTCTCGCGCCGACCGTCTTGAGGATCGCCGCGCAGCAGCTTGCGGCCGGGAATGTCCACCCAGTAGAGCAGCCGCTCCAAGGGGTGCCAGAAGGGGGATTCGCCCAGGAGATCGGGCTGTTCGAAGGCGGGAGTCCAGTCGCTGCTTTGCATGGCCACACCTTAGCGGCTGCCGCTGGCCGCGCCGTGTCCGGCCGCACAAAAAAAAGGGCCCGCGGTGAGGCGGGCCCAACATCCAAAGGAGACTCTCGCTACAAAGCAAGTTCGCAGCGCTGGCAACGATGCAAGGACCGCGCCAGCTCTCCCGCGATGTTTAGTGGTAGGCGGTTTCGCCGTGCGAGGTGATGTCCAGGCCTTCGCGCTCGGCTTCTTCGCTGACGCGCAGGCCGATGGTCATGTCGACCAGCTTGTAGGCGATGAAGGAGACCACACCCGACCAGACGACGGTCAGGATCACGCCCTTCAACTGCACCCAGACCTGCGAACCGATCGAGAAGGCATCGGCCGTCACGACGGTGGCGGTGGTCCAGTCGGCGACATAGCCGGGGCCACCCAGGCTGGGGGCGTTGAACACGCCGGTCAGCAGGGCACCCAGGATGCCGCAGACGCCGTGCACGCCGAACACGTCCAGCGTGTCGTCGGCGCCCAGCATCTTCTTCAGGCCGGTCACGCCCCAGAGGCCGGCGAAGCCGGAGATCAGGCCGATGACCAGGCCGCCACCGATGCCGACGTTGCCGGCGGCGGGGGTGATGGCCACCAGGCCGGCGACGGCGCCGGAAGCGGCACCCAGCATGGACGACTTGCCGCGCAGCATGGCTTCACCCAGCGACCAGGTCAGCACCGCGGCGGCGGTGGCCAGCATGGTGTTGGCGAAGGCCAGGGCGGCGGTGCCGTTGGCTTCCAGGGCGGAGCCGGCGTTGAAGCCGAACCAGCCCACCCACAGCAGCGAGGCGCCGACCATGGTCAGGGTCAGGCTGTGCGGGGTCAGCGCTTCCTTGCCGAAGCCGATGCGCTTGCCCACGCAGTAGGCGCCCACCAGGCCGGCGACGGCCGCGTTGATGTGCACCACGGTGCCGCCGGCGAAGTCCAGCGCGCCCCACTGCCAGAGCAGGCCGGCCTTGGCGTTCATCGCGTCGACCACGTCAGCGCCGGTGTAGGCGTCCGGACCCATCCAGAACCAGACCATGTGGGCCATCGGGATGTAGCTGAAGGTGAACCACAGCACCATGAAGGCCAGCACGGCCGAGAACTTGATGCGCTCGGCGAACGAACCGACGATCAGCGCGCAGGTGATGCCGGCGAACGTGGCCTGGAAGACGGCGAACACGATTTCCGGAATGACCACGCCCTTGCTGAAGGTCGCGCCGTTGGCGAAGGTGCCGGCGGTGTTGTCCCAGATGCCCTTCATGAAGAAGCGGTCGAAGCCGCCCACGAAGGCATTGCCCTCGGTGAACGCCAGGCTGTAGCCGTAGATGAACCACAGGACCAGGATCAGCGAGAAGGTGACCAGCACCTGCATCAGCACCGACAGCATGTTCTTGCTGCGGACCAGGCCGCCGTAGAACAGGGCCAGGCCGGGCACGGCCATCATCAGCACCAGCAGGGTGGAGACCAGCATCCAGGCGGTGTCGCCCTTGTTGGGCACCGGTGCCGGCGCGGCGGCGGGCGCTGCCTCGGCGGCTGCGGGTGCAGCAGCAGCGGCGGCGGCCGGCGCAGCCGGAGCGGCGGCAGCGGGTGCGGCCGGGGCAGCAGCTGTCGCGGCCGGTGCGGCCGTGCTGGCTTCACCGGTGGTGCCGGTGGCGTTGGTGGTGGGTGCGTTCTGGGCGACGGCGAACGAGGCGCCGGCGATCAGGCTCGCGCCCAGCAGGAGGGAAGCAAGGAATTTTTTCATGGCTTGTGCTCTTTCGTCCTGCCGGATCAGAGTGCCTCGCGACCGGTTTCACCGGTGCGGATGCGCACGACCTGTTCGAGGTCGTAGACAAAAATCTTGCCGTCGCCGATCTTGCCGGTGCGTGCGGCGCCTTCGACGGCCTCGATCACGCGTTCGACCAGGTCGTCCGAGACGGCCGCTTCGATCTTCACTTTGGGCAGGAAGTCGACGACGTATTCGGCTCCGCGGTAGAGCTCGGTATGGCCTTTTTGGCGCCCGAAGCCCTTAACCTCGGTCACCGTGATGCCCTGTACCCCGATCGTCGAGAGTGCTTCGCGCACTTCGTCGAGCTTGAAGGGCTTGATGATCGCTGTCACCAATTTCATATTTTCAATCCTCCGAGTTGTTGTGAGTCCGGCGCACAGCGGGGCTGGCGCCGGCGATATCGTCACATGGCCTTGGTCAGCGTGACGACGAAGCGGTTCTTGTTGATGAAGCCGTAGACATCCTTCTTGTTGGCGCCGACGACGGCACCGCTCAAGGAGACACCGCTGCCGAAATCATAGGCAGCGCCGACGTTGTAGTCGGTGTAGTTGGACCAGTTGGTGCTGGCATCGTGGCGGATGTCGCTGGACAGGCGGGTGTAGCCGAGAGCGGCCTTGACGGTGACCTTGGGCATCACTTCCTGGGCATAGGCCAGGTTGAAGTAGCCGGTGCCCTGGCCGTCCAGGCGCTGGCCCGAAGCGTTGGAGAAGGCGAAGTAGCCGTCCGAGACGGTGTGCGAATACTTGGCGACCAGCGGGCCCCAGCCGGCCGATGCGTAGAGCTCGACGGTCTTGGCGGGCTGGTAGCCGGAGTAGATGTAGGCCAGGGCACCGAAGTCCAGGGCGAAGTCGCCGGCGGTCATCTTGTAGCCGCCGTAGAAGTCGCTTTCCAGGCTGTTGTTGGGCAGCCAGTCGACCGAGGAGTTCCAGTTGCCGATGTAGAAGCCGGTCTCGCCGAAGGCGTAGTCGAAGCCGCCTTGCAGGGCGGGCTTCAGGCCCTTGGTGCGCGAGGCGTCCTGGTCCTGGCCGCGGAACTTGTAGTTGGACGTCAGGGAGACGTTGGCGGTCAGCTGGGCACTCGCGGCAAGGGGAAGTGCGGCGGTGGCGACGGCGGCAAGCGCGAACAGGACTTTCTTCATTTCTCTCTTCTCCGGGGGGTGGAAGGGGGTGGGTGTGACAAATTGCCACAGAGCAAATTGCACGATCCATGCCAGATGTCCCTCGACCCATCAGGGATGCACCAAAGCCAGGGCATACCCTAATGCTCGCGGTGCATCTTGTTCTTTTGACAGAACATGATTGCGCCGAATCGGCGCCTCGGGCATTTTTATGCCCAGAGATAGTGCAGAGCGCTCACTAACATTCTTGTTAATATGCCGGATTTCGCGAGATTCGGTCGCGCTTCATAAGGAAATCCCATGTCGATTGCCGTCGTGCAAAGCCGGGCCCTGCAGGGCATGGAGGCGGCCGCGGTGACGGTCGAAGTCCACTTGGCCAACGGCCTGCCCTGCTTCACGCTGGTCGGGCTGGCCGATGTCGAGGTGAAGGAAGCGCGCGAGCGGGTGCGCTCGGCCTTGCTGAACGCGGGGCTGGAGTTTCCGCACAGCAAACGCATCACCGTCAATCTGGCGCCGGCCGACCTGCCCAAGGATTCGGGGCGTTTCGATCTGCCGATCGCGTTCGGCATCCTGGCGGCCAGCGGCCAGGTGGACGCGGGCCGGCTGGCGGGCTGGGAGTTCGCCGGGGAGCTGTCGCTGTCGGGCGAACTGCGGCCGGTGCGCGGCGCGCTGGCCATGGCGCTGACGCTGCGGCGGGGTTCGCCCTCGGTGCGGCTGGTGCTGCCGACGGCCAGCGCCAGCGAGGCCGCGCTGGTGCCGGGGCGTGAGGTGTATGGCGCCCGGCACCTGCTGGATGTGGTCGGCCGGTTCCTGCCCGAGACGGCCGAAGGCCCGCCCGAAGCGGGCGATGGCTGGGCCCGGCCGGGCGCACCGGCGCTGTCGGAGCCGCTCTGCTATCCCGACCTGCGCGACGTGCGCGGCCAGGACAGCGCCAAGCGGGTGCTAGAGATCGCCGCCGCCGGCGGCCACAGCCTGCTGATGGTGGGGCCGCCGGGCTCGGGCAAGTCGATGCTGGCCCAGCGTTTTGCCGGGCTGCTGCCGCCGATGTCGCTGGACGAGGCGCTGGAGAGCGCGGCCATCGCCAGCCTGTCGGGCCGCTTCGATCTGCGCGCCTGGGGCGCGCGGCCCACCCGGGCGCCGCATCACACGGCAAGTGCCGCCGCGCTGGTGGGCGGTGGGTCGCCGCCGCGGCCGGGCGAGATTTCGATGGCCCACCACGGGGTGCTTTTCCTCGATGAACTGCCGGAGTTCCCGAGGCCTGCCCTGGAAGCGCTGCGCGAGCCGATGGAGACCGGCCAGATCAGCATCTCGCGCGCCGCGCTGCGCGCCGAATTCCCCGCGCGTTTCCAGCTGATCGCCGCCATGAACCCCACGCCCTGCGGCGGCCTGGGCACCCGCGAGAACCCCTACCGCTCCAGCCCGGAACAGATCCAGCGTTACCAGGCGCGCATCTCCGGGCCGCTGCTCGACCGCATCGACCTGCAGATCGAGGTGCCGGCCCTGCCGCCGGACCGCCTGCTGCATGCGCCGCCCGGCGAGGACAGCGCCGCCATCCGCGCCCGGGTGCGGCAGGCCCACGAACGCGCCTTGCACCGGCAGGGCTGCGGCAACCACCGGCTGCAGGCGGGCGATATCGAACTGCATGCGGCGCTGGCGCCCCAGGCCCTGGCCTTTCTGCACAAGACCGCCGCCAAGCTGGGCTGGTCGGCGCGCAGCACGCACCGGGTGCTGCGGGTGGCGCGCACCATCGCCGATCTGACGGGGGAGCCGGCGGTCACCGCGGTCCATCTGGCCGAGGCCGCGCAGTACCGCCGGGTGCTGCGCGCGCCGGACTGATCATCAGGACGGCGCGCCGCCGTCCGAATGCCGGATCACCCGGCCCTTGAAAACGCCGGTGGCCGCGCCGTCGCGCCAGGCCAGGGCGCCGTTGACCAGTACCGCATCGATGCCGGCGGCCTGCCGTGTCGGTGCTTCCCAGGTGGCCAGGTCGGCGATGCCGCCGGCGTCGAACACCGTCACATCGGCGAAGTTGCCGACCGCCAGCACACCGCGGCCGGGCAGCTTGAAGTGGGTGGCGGTGAGCCCCGTCATCTTGTGCACCGCCTCTTCCAGGGTGAACAGGCCGACGTCGCGGCAGTAATGGCCCAGCACCCGCGGGAAGGTGCCCCACAGGCGCGGATGCGGCGCGCTGTCGTGCGGGATGCCGTCGGAGCCGACCATGGTGGCGGGGAATTTCAGGATGCGCTGCACGTCCTGCTCGTCCATCAGGAAGTAGATGGCGCCGGCGGGCTGCAGGGCATCGACCGCGTCCTCGGGCGACAGGCCCATGTCGCGGGCGATGTCGTCCAGGTCGCGGCCGGCGTGTTCCGGATGCGGCACCGACTTGGTCACGATCACCCGGCTGGAGACCGGCAGCCGGTCCTTGCGCAGCACGGTGGAGCCGGCCGTGTAGGGATAGGCGTCCAGCGCCACCGGATGGCTGAGCCGGGCCTGCGCCACATGCGCCAGGGTCTGCACCGAGCGGCCGTGGTTGTGTTTGCCGATCAGCTTGTGGTGCGAGAGCACGGTGTTGGCCGCGCCGGCCGCACCCACGGCGATCGCTTCGTCCATGGCCTCGAAGATGCGGTCGCTCTCGTCGCGGATATGGCTGGCGTAGACGCCGCCATAGCCGCGCATGGCCGAGATCACGCCTTCCATCTCGGCGGTGCTCGCCGGCATGGCGGCGGGATAGGCGGCGCCGGTCGAAAGCCCGATCGCGCCCGCCTCCATCGCCTCGCGCAGCAGCTCCTGCATGTGGGCGATCTCGGCCGCGTCGGCGCTGCGGTCCAGGCTCTCCATCGCTGCCGCGCGCAGGGCCGTGTGGCCCACCAGGCAGGCGGCGTTGATGGCGGCGGGCCGGCTCTCCAGGTCCGCCAGGTAGCCGGCGAAGGTGGGAAAGCGGAAGTCCGCCGGATCGTCGCTCAGCAGGTTGAGCGGCTGCGGCACACCCTGGCCGGCGCGTGCGGTCCACGGCGCCAGGCTGATGCCGCAGTTGCCGGTGACCACCGTGGTCACGCCCTGGCTGAGCTTGGCCGGCATCTGCGGCGCCGAGGTGAGGTAGCGGTCGTCGTGCGTGTGCGAGTCGATGAAACCCGGCGCCACGATGCGGCCGGTGGCGTCGATCACCGTATCGGCCGTGGCCTGGTGCAGTTCGCCGAGCGCGGCGATGTGGTCCCCCCGGATGCCGACATCGCCGCGCTGGCGCGCTGCCCCTGTGCCGTCCACGAGCGTGCCGTGGCGGATCAATACGTCGAAATGCGCCATGGCCTGTTGATCAGTCGACGGCGGCGCCGGAACGCTTGACGACGTCAGCCCACATCGGACGTTCCTTGTGCGCCAGGTCGAACAGGGCGCTGCGCGGACCGGTCGTCACTTCGAAGGCCATGCCGGCCAGGCGGGCCTTGAGCTGCGGGTTGTTCAGGGCGTTGTTGATCGCCTTGTTCAGGAAGTCCAGCGTGTGCGGATCGACGGCGGCAGGCGCCACGTAACCGGTCCAGGCCACGGCGTTGTAGCCCTTGAGGCCGGATTCGGCCATGGTCGGCATGTTGGGCAGGGTGGCATCACGCTTCACGCCGGTCACGCCCAGGGGGATGACCTTGCCGCTCTGGATGTAGGGCGCGATGGTGGTGATGTTCTCGAACAGCACGTCGATCTCGCCGCGGATCAGCGCCAGGTCGGCTTCCAGGCCGCCCTTGTAGGGGATGTGGGTCATGAAGGTGCCCGACATGGCCTTGAACATCTCGGCGCTCAGGTGGCCGGTGGTGCCGTTGCCGCCGGAGCCCACGCTCAGCGCGCCGGGCTTCTTCTTGGCCAGGGCGATCAGCTCGGCCACCGACTTCACGCCCAGCTCGGGGCGCACCACCAGCACGTTCTGCACGTAGCCGGCCAGGGCCACGGGGGCCAGCTGCTTGTCGGCGTCGTAGGGCAGCTTCTTGTAGAGCGCCTGGTTGATCGCCAGCGTGGCGACGTTGGCATAGGCCAGGGTGTAGCCGTCGGCCGGCGAGTTGATCAGGGCCTGCGTGCCGATGATGCCGGAGGCGCCGACGCGGTTCAGCACCACCACCGACTGGTTGATGTCGCGGCCCATCTGCTCGGCCACCATGCGGGTCAGGATGTCGGGCGTGGTGCCGGCGTTGAAGGGCACGATGATGGTGATCGGCCGGTCGGGGAAGGCGGCGAAGGCGGCGGTGGCCAGCGTCAGTGCCGCGAAGGGCAGGACGACACGGCGCGCGAGGCGGCCGAGGGTGGTCTTGAAGGTGGACATGGTGAGGACCTGTTGAAAGGGTTTCGTGGGACGGGACAAATAAAAATCAGGCGTCCTGCAGCAGCTCGCGCAGCAGGGGCGTGTCGATGTTTCCGCCGGACAGCACGATGACCGCGTCGCGGCCCTGCAGGTCCAGCTTGCCGGCCAGCAGCGCGGCCAGGGCGACGGCGCCGCCGGGCTCCACGACCAGGCGCAGCTCTTCCAGCGCGAAGCGGATCGCCGTGCGCACCTCGGCATCGCTGACGGCCAGGGCGCCGCTGAGGAAGCGGTGGTTGATCTCCCAGGGCAGCTCGGCGGGAATCGCGGCCATCAGGGCATCGGACATGGTGGTGGCGCCCGGCGCGTTGGGCGTGCGCTGGCCCTTGGCCAGCGACTGCACCGTGTCGTCGAAGCCGGCCGGCTCGACGGCGTACTGGCGCGTCTGCGGGCTGAGTGCATCGATCACCAGGCCGCAGCCCGCGGCCAGGCCGCCGCCGCCGCAGGGCGAGGCGAACAGGCCCAGGTTGGCGCGGGCCTCGGCCGGCAGGTCCTGCAGGGCTTCCAGCGCCACGGTGCCTTGCGCGGCCAGCACGTCGGGATGGTCGCCGGGCGGCACCAGCGTGCCGCCGCTTTCTTCGAGCAGGCGCATGCCGATCTCTTCACGGCTTTGCGTGCGGCGGTCGTAGTGCACCACCTGGGCGCCCTGCTGGGTGGCCTTCTGGACCTTGTTCTTGGGCGCATCGACCGGCATCACCACGGTGGCCTGCAGGCCGAGCGTCTTGGCGGCCCAGGCGATGGCCTGGCCGTGGTTGCCGGTGGAATACGCCACCACGCCGCGGGCGCGCTGCTCGGGGCTCAGCGCCAGCATGGCGTTGAAGGCGCCGCGCGCCTTGAAGGAGCCGGTGACCTGCAGGCATTCGGTCTTCAGCCAGACCGGCGCGCCGGCGATGGCGTCGAGTTTGGGCGAACGCAGCAGCGGCGTGCGGCGCACATGGGGCGCGATGGCCACGGCGGCGCGTTCCACGTCGGCGAAGGTCGGCACCCGCATCTGGCCGAGCATCTCGTGCGGGATGGTGGCGGCCGGGCGGCTGCGTTGCGGTGCGGCGGTGCTCATCACAGGCTCCCTTCGCGGCTGGTCCACACCGGCGGCTCGACGCTGCCGGTCTGCTCGGTGATGCGGCCGTAGGCCTCGGTGCGGCGGTGCAGGGCGAAGTTGAAGATGGTCGTGCGGCCCAGGCGGCACATCTCCAGGTCGCAGTCGGCCACGGCCAGTGCGTCGTCCCAGGTGGTGGTGCGGGCCATGACCTCGCCCTGGGGGTTGACGATGACCGAGTGGCCGAAGAGTTCGTGGCCGTCCTCGTTGCCGGCCTTGGCGGTGGCGACGGCGAAGGTGGCGTTCTGGTAGCAGCCGGCCTGGATCGAGAGTTCCGAATGGAAGACCCGCAGGTGGTGCGCCTCGAAGCCCTTGTTCTCCATGTTCAGGCTGGGCGTGTTGTAGCCCAGCATGACCAGCTCGACCTGCTGCAGGCCCATGCTGCGCCAGGATTCGGGCCAGCGCCGGTCGTTGCACAGCATCATGCCCATGTTGACCGGCGTGCCGCCGACGGGCGCGCGCACCACCGGAAAGCCCAGGTTGCCGATCTCGAAGTAGCGTTTCTCCAGGTGCTGCACCTTGCGCGCCGGGGCATATTCCACGTGGCCGGGCATGTGCACCTTGCGGTACTTGAAGATGATTTCGCCGCTGGGCGCGATCACCACAGAGGTGTTGAAGCGGCGCTTGCGCACCGCGCCGGTCTCGTCGGCCTCGAAGGCCAGTTCGGCGTAGCCGAGGTAGACGGTCAGGCCGAGCTTCTTGATCGCATCGAACAGCGGCTGGGTGGCGGCCGAGGGCAGCTCGCTCTCGTACCAGTGGTCGACCTCGTTCAGGTCCTCGTGGTACCAGCGCGGGAAGAAGGTGGTCAGCGCCAGTTCGGGGAACACGACGACCTGGGCGCCGCGCTGGTGGGCGCGCTCCAGCAGGCGGACCATGCGGGCGACGGCGACATCGCGGCCTTCGTCCTTCTGGATGGGGCCGAGCTGGGCGGCGGCGACGGTGATGATGTTGGACATGGGGTTTTCGTCTCGGTTTATGTGACCTGGCCGTGATGATGCGAGGGGCTTGGCGGCTTCCAAAGCCCCTCGATTGCGTGGTGGAGAAGGTGTGGGACGGGCTCCAATCAAGGTCTAAGCCCTTGATCCGAAAAGGAAAAATCCCGCTGGAGGCATACAAGGGTTAACCCGAGTCATAACCTTCGTTTATGGGTGACCGCCAAATCGTGATGACCGGCCCGAAAAGGCCGCGCCCACGGCAAAGCCCGGGGCCGCTTTTGCAGCTCCGGGCTGATGTGTGGACGGGGAATTCAGGCCGCCAGGCGCTCGGGCAAGAGGTCTTGCGGCAGCTCCTTGTCGAGCAGGTGCTTGAGCGTGGCGAGGAAACCCTTGGCCAGGTTGGACAGCGGATGGGCTCGCGAATGGATCTGGTAGATCTGGTGCACCAGCGCCGGGGCGATCGGCCGCAGCACCATGGTGTCGGCCAGGGTCTCGGTGAAACCGAAGGATTCGATCAGCGCCACGCCCACCCCCTGGCGCACCAGGGCCAGGGCCTCGGGCGTGGAGCGGATCTCGATGTGGGGGAAGACACCGGCCGCATCCAGGAAACGGCTGGTCATCTGGCCGAAGGGGGTTTCGCTGCCGTAGCTGATCAGGGTCTGGTCGCGCAGCATGGCGGCCGTCACCACGTCCGCGCCGGCCAGCGGATGGCGGCGCGGGATGGCGCACATGATGCGGCCCTCGCCGATCTCCTTGACCGCCAGGTTGGCGCCGCTCGGCGGCGCCATCGAGGAGACGCACAGGTCGGCGCGGCCCAGCAGCATGTGCGGCAGCAGCGCGTCGAAGGGCATGGGGCGGTAGCTGATGTGCACGTCCGGATGGCGGGCGCGGAAGCGCTCGATGGCGCGCGGCATCAGCCATTCGCTGTAGCTGGGGCTGGAGACGATGCAGAGCTTGCCCTCGTCGCCCTCGGCCAGGCTGCGCGCCACGCCGTTGAAATGGTTGACCGCGGCCACGATGGGCTCGACCTCCGAGAACAGCCGCCGCGCCTCCGGCGTGGGCTGCAGCCGGCCGCGCACGCGCTCGAACAGCAGGAACTTGAGCCGGCTCTCGGCCGTGGCCAGCACCCGGCTGACCGCCGGCTGCGACACGCACAGCATGCGGCCGGCCTCGCTGAGCGAGCCGGTGATCATGATGGCGTGGAAGACCTCGATCTGGCGCAAATTGAGGGGCGTGGCCTGGGGGCGCGGGGTGAAGGACATGGCGCTGCAGGGGCAAGCAGGATTCGCGCCCGCTGGCGCTCGGCGTTTCGCCGACCGGTGCAGTTTGCGGCTCTGAAAACACGCCGCAGCGCGCGCCTTCCTATCGTCGAGCGATCCATCGTCAGTGGGAAACCATCATGTTCAACCCAGCCATCCCCCCATCGGGCGGTGCATTCGCCGCCATCGATCCACCCCGCTCGGCGCGAACGTTCTGCGCGCGGCTGAGCCTGGCCGAGACGCCGGCCTGCACACCCGCCGAACTCGACGCCCTGCTCGCATCCGCCACGCGCCTGCGCAACCACCGGGTGGGCCAGCTCCCCATCAGCGAGGAAGAGCTGCTCGGTTTCT
Source organism: Xylophilus rhododendri (assembly GCF_009906855.1). Lineage (NCBI taxonomy): Bacteria > Pseudomonadati > Pseudomonadota > Betaproteobacteria > Burkholderiales > Xylophilus > Xylophilus rhododendri. The sequence continues at coordinate 3,067,424 of NZ_CP047650.1, read as the reverse complement.
ACCGCCTGTATCTCGGCGCGCCCGGCCAGGAGAGCTGGCACGACTCGCTGCTGCGCCAGACCCATGCGGCCCTGGGCCTGCCCTACACGGCGCCGCCAGGGTCGGCCGGCCCGCTGGCGCAGCTGCCGGCGGCACCGCCGCCCGACCCCGCGCCGAGGGCGGCCGAGGTGTTCGCGGTGCCGCCGCCGCCTCCGCCGCCGCCTCCGCCCCCACCGCAGGAGCGGCCGCGAAGCATTCCGAGGCCGCCCCAGCCCGCACTGCTCATCCCGCCGGTCCCGGAACCCATGCCGGACATCGACGCCTCCGGCGTGGAGGATTCACGCCTGAGGCGGGCCCTGGGCATGCTGGCCGACATGCACCGCACCTATCCTCGCGCGGGATCCTGGGACCAGGCCAGGCAGCTGCGGCAGTTGCACGAACTGCTAGGCCTTCCCTGCACCCACTGCGCCGACGAATGGCCCGAAGCCGGCGCGCCGGGCTCCGAACTGGTGAACCTGGAGGACCGCGGTGCCTATTTCCCGGGCTATCCCTGGAGCGGTCCCATCTCCATCGCGGCGATGCTGCGCGACCTGGAACGCCGCCGCGGCCGCGACAGCAAGGACAGCACCGGCGCCCATGCCGCGCTGGACATGCATGTCATGGCCTGCCTGAAGATCGCCCTGGTGGACCATGACCAGGACATCCGCGACCAGGAGCCCACCTACCGCGCCCTGCTGGCAGGCAATGCCGGGGCACCGGAGCTGGCCCCCGGCCGCCTGCTGTCGGCCCTGCGCACCGCCTACCGACGCGGCAAACCCGAGCGTCTGGCACTGATGCATGCCCTGGCCCGCCTGCTGGGCCTGACGCTGGAAGACGGCCGGGCCCGCGAGCCGGCGGAACTGCACGAGGCGCTGGCCCATGGCTACACCGCACCGCGCACCCTGATCATGATCCTGCCGCGCATCCTGCGCGCCCTCGAACTGCGCGACCTGGACCTGCTGGAATGCCAGCAGCTGCTGAACCTCTGCCTGGAGCCGCAGTTCATCAGCGCCCTCTACCAGCCCCTGCCGCCGGACCTGCACCGCTACATCGATGCGCTGCCTGCCATCCTGGACAACAAGGGACAGCCCCTGCTCGACCGGCAGCACTGCCAGGGCCTGGCCCTGTTCATGGCGCGGCTGCCGACCACGGCCGAATGGAGGGAACGGCCCCAGGTGCTGCTGACCCTGTGCGGGGACTGGCTCGCCATGATGCGCTCGGCCGGGCTGCCCTTTGCCGAGAGGCTGGTCGCCATCGGCGTCGATGCCTGCGCGTCCTGCGAGGACAACGTCGCTTCCGGCGCGGACCGCGCGCGCCTGCTGCTGCGCTTCTTCCAGGCCACGGACCTGCGCGGCAAGCTGCGGGTGCTGCGCCAGCTCCATCTGCACGACGTGGTGCGGCGCCACACCTTCGGGATTTACGGCAACGCGCCCAACATCGACCTGCTGCAGCGCAGCCTGTGCATCAAGGCTCAGCTGCGCCGGTGGGGCCTGCTGGAGGATGAAGGGCTGACCACGACCTACTACCAGACGCAAGTGCCCTTGACGCACCTGGCGGTGATGGTGGCGGCCGTGGTCACGGTGAAGAACAATGACCTGATGCGTTTCGTGCACGAGACGGGCTGGCTCGACGACTATCCAGGGCTGAGGGACGCGCAGTACACGAAGGACATGGCGGCTGCCGACGAACACTCCCATGCCGAACTAGAGCGCGCAGTGCAGCAGGAGCAGACGCAAGGTGGCGCCGATTTCGCCGGTATCAGCAGGAGGCGCGTGTGTGAGGCGGCGGCCGTGCTTGGCGCGGCAGTGCGACGCACGCTGGCGCGGGAGCAGGCACGGGCCGAAGCGCTTGCCGCCAGCGTTGCGGACGCCGACGCCGCGATGGACACCGCCCCGGGCCCGGCTTCACCTGACGCAGACAATTCAATCAATCGATTGAATTGATGGTCTAATGCCGGCCCATGCCGGCTCCGCGTCCTCCACCCCCCTCCGCCGAAACCGTGCCCGACACCCGGGCCCGCCTGCTCGGCTGTGCCCTCAGGCTGTTTTCCGAACTCGGTTTCGCCCGCACCTCCACCCGGGCGCTGGCCGAAGCCGCCGGCGCCAATCTGGCGGCCATCCGCTACTACTTCGGCGACAAGGCCGGCCTGTACCGGGCGACCTTCGAGGAGCTGTGCATCGTCGATGCCTCGGCCGCCACCTCCTCCGCCCCGGCGGCCGGCCCGCAGCCGCTGGCTGACTGGCTGGCCGGCTATTTCGCCGGCTTCACCGAGCCGCTCAAGCAGGGCGAACGCATGCGCCAGGTGCTGCGGCTGCACATCCGCGAAATGCTGGAGCCGACCGAGCAGTCGCGTACCAAGCGCGAGCGCACCGCCGCCCTGCATGCCCACCTGGTCGGCGAGCTGTGTCGCGCCCTCGGCCTGGCGCAGGCCGACGACGACGTGCACCGCCTGGCCATCGCCATCGGTGGCCTCGGCCTGCAGCTGGTGGTGGCGCACGAGCGTCTGGAGACCGACCTGCCCGGTCTGTTCGCCGCGCCGGCTGCGCTGGACGCCTGGCGCAGCCGGCTCGTCGAATTCGCCCTGGCGCTGGTGCAGGCCGAGCGCCAGCGCCGCGACGGCGCACCTCCTCATTCCTCATGAGCCTTTCCATGACCCTGCCTTCTTCCATGCGGCTCGCGGCAGCGGTCGCCGCCGCGGCCGTCCTGGCCGGCTGCGCCACCGCCCGCCCGCCCGCCGCACCGCCTTTGACGCCGCCCGCCGGCTGGCATGCCCAGCTGCCGCACGGCGGCAGCACCGCCGACATGCAGAGCTGGTGGCAGCGCCTGAACGACCCGCTGCTGGTGGAGCTGATAGGCGCCGCCGAGGAGGCCAGCCCCACCCTGGCGCAGGCGAAGTCCCGCCTGCTGCAGGCGCGCAGCACCGAGGTCGGCAAACAGGCCGCCCTGCTGCCCAGCGCCGACCTCAACGCCAGCATCCAGCGCGGCTTCAACGCCTCGGTGCTGGGCATCGCCACGCAGATGCAGGCCGGCCCCAGCGTGAGCTGGGATGCCGACCTGTTCGGCGCCAACGCGGCCGCCCGCGACGCCGCCCAGGCCCGGCTCGAAGGCGCACGCGCCTCCTGGCACGACGCCCGGGTGGCCGTGGCCGCCGACGTGGCCAACCAGCTCGACACGGTGCGCAACTGCCGGCGCCTGCTGGCGGTGGCCGAGTCCGATGCCAAGTCGCGCGGCGAGACGGCGCGCCTGTCCGACCTGTCGGCCAAAGCCGGCTTCCAGGCGCCGGCCGATGCCGCCCTGGCACGCGGCAGCGCCGCCGACAGCGAGGCCCGGCGCACCCAGCAGCGCGCCAGCTGCGATGTCGGCGTGAAGGCCCTGGTCGCCCTGACCGCGCTGGATGAAGACGAGCTGCGCCGCCGCATCGCCCAGGCGGCCGAGCCCGAGGCGCCGCCCGCCGCCTTCGACATCCCCGCCCTGCCCGCCCAGCTGCTGGAGCAGCGCCCCGACGTGCGCGCCGCCGCCCGCGAAGTGGCCGCCGCCAGCGCCGAGGTGGGCGGCGCCGAGGCCGCGCGTTATCCGCGGCTGACGCTGCAGGGTTCGGTCTCGCGCGCCCAGCTGGGTTATGGCGGCCGGACGTTCGACTTCACCAACTGGCAGGTCGGCCCGGTCGCGCTGGCGCTGCCCCTCTTCGACGGCGGCCGCCGCAAGGCCGATGTGCAGGCCGCCAAGGCGCGCTACGACGAAGCCGCCGCCCAGCTGCACGCCAAGGCCCGCCAGGCGGTGCGCGAGGTGGAGGAAGCCCTGGTCAACCTGCAGGCGGCCGACGACCGCGTCGCCTCGACCGACATCGCCGCCGACGGCTACCGCCGCGCGCTGGCCGGCACCCAGGCGCGCTACGACGCCGGCCTGGCCAGCCTGATCACGCTGGAGGACTCGCGCCGCACGGCCCTGTCGGCCGAGACCGCCCGGGTCAACCTGCGGCGCGAACGCATGGCCGCCTGGATCGGCCTGTACCGCGCCGCCGGCGGCGGCTGGGATGCGACCGCGCCCGCGCCGGGCGACGCGCAGTCCACCGCAGCCCGCTGAGCCCTCTTTCGTCTTTCGCCTTCGAGACCATCCCATGCCTCTTCTCCAGCGCCTCCTCTTCGGCCGCCGTTTCACGCTGACCGCGCTCGCCGCCTGCTCCGTCCTGTTCGCCGCCGGTGTCTTCGTCACCCGCAGCCAGGCGGCCGATCCGCCGCCGGCGCCGCGCCCGGCGCTCACTGTCTCCACCGCCCTGCCGCAGAAGAGTTCGCTGCCGATCGCGCTGACGGCCAACGGCAGCGTGGCCGCCTGGCAGGAGGCGGTCATCGGCTCGCAGGCCGCCGGCCTGCGGCTGACCGACGTGAAGGTCAACGTGGGCGACAACGTGCGCGCCGGCCAGGTGCTGGCCACCTTCGCCGACGACACACCCCGCGCCGACCTGGCCCAGTCGAAGGCCTCGCTGCTGGAGGCCGAGGCCAACGCCGCCGATGCCAAGGCCAACGCCGAACGCGCCCGCACCCTGGACAAGAGCGGCGCGCTCAGCAGCTCGCAGATCGCCCAGTACATGACCACCGAGCAGACCGCCCGGGCCCGGGTGGAAGCCGCCAAGGCGGTGCTCAACGCCCAGCAGGTGCGCCTGGGCTTCGCCCAGGTGCTGGCGCCCGACAGCGGCGTGATCTCCTCGCGCAGCGCCACCGTGGGTGCAGTGGTCGGCGCCGGCACCGAGCTGTTCCGCATGGTGCGGCGCGGCCGGCTGGAGTGGCGCGCGGAAGTCACCTCGGCCGAACTCGGCCGCATCCAGCCGGGCCAGACGGTGCACATCGTGGCGGCCAGCGGCGCCGAGGTGGACGGCAAGGTGCGCATGCTGGCGCCGACGGTCGATCCGCAGACCCGCAACGGGCTGGTCTACGTGGACCTGCCGGCGCAGCCCGGCTATGGCGCGCCGGCTTCGAACACGCAGGCGCGGCAGGGCGGGCCGGTCTTTCCGGGGATGTTCGCGAAAGGCACTTTCCAGCTCGGCACCAGCGATGCACTGACCGTGCCCCAGCAGTCCGTCGTGGTCCGTGAAGCCTTCAGTTATGTCTTCGTCCCCGGCGCCGACAACCGTGTCGCCCAGCGCAAGGTGGCGACCGGCCGCCGCATCGGCGAGCGCATCGAGATCGTCTCCGGCCTCGAAGCCAACCAGGCCGTGGTGACCCAGGGCGCAGGCTTCCTCAACGACCGCGACCTGGTGCGCATCGCCAACAACGGGACCGTGCAATGAACGTTTCCGCCTGGTCCATCCGGAACCCGATTCCGGCGGTGATGCTCTTCGTGCTGCTCACCTTCGCCGGCCTGCTGTCCTTCAATGCGATGAAGGTGCAGAACTTCCCCGACATCGACCTGCCCACGGTCAACGTCACCGCCCTGCTGCCGGGCGCCGCGCCGGGGCAGCTGGAGACCGATGTCGCCCGCAAGATCGAGAACTCCATCGCCACGCTGCAGGGCCTGAAGCACATCAACACCACGGTGCAGGACGGCACCGTGACGATCATGGCCCAGTTCGTCCTGGAAAAAGGTGTGCAGGAAGCCGTGGACGACGTGCGTTCGGCCGTCGGCCGGGTGCGCGCCGACCTGCCGGCCGACCTGCGCGATCCGATCATCACCAAGGTCGACCTGGCCGGGCAGCCGGTGCTGGCCTTCGCCATCAGCTCCGACCAGCTGGACGAGGAAGGCCTGTCCTGGTTCGTCGACGACACACTCGCCCGCCGCCTGCTCGCCGTGCCGGGCGTGGGCGCGGTCAACCGGGTGGGCGGCGTGACCCGCGAAGTGCGCGTGTCGCTGGACCCGGGCCGCATGCAGTCGCTGGGCGCCAGCGCCGCCGACGTCTCCAAGCAGCTGCGCCAGGTGCAGAACGAAAGCGCCGGCGGCCGCACCGACCTGGGGGCCGGCGAACAGCCGGTGCGCACCCTGGCCACGGTGCAGAGCGCCGACGAGCTGGCCGCCCTGCAGCTGACCCTGAGCGACGGCCGCCGGGTGCGGCTGGACCAGATGGCGACCGTCTCCGACACCTTCGCCGAACGCCGCGCCGCCGCGCTGCTGGACGGCAAGCCGGTGGTCGGCTTCGAGGTCTCGCGCAGCCGCGGCGCCAGCGAGGTGGAAGTGGGCGCGGCCGTGCAGAAGGCGCTGGCCGAACTGAAGGAACGCCATCCCGACATCCACCTGACCGAGGCCTTCAACTTCGTGCAGCCGGTGGCCGACGAATACGACGGCTCCATGCACATGCTCTACGAGGGCGCCATCCTGGCCGTCATCGTGGTGTGGCTGTTCCTGCGCGACTTCCGCGCCACCCTGGTCTCGGCGGTGGCGCTGCCGCTGTCGGTGATCCCGGCCTTCGTCGGCATGTACCTGCTGGGCTTCTCGGTCAACGTGGTGACGCTGCTGGCGCTGTCGCTGGTGGTCGGCATCCTGGTGGACGACGCCATCGTGGAGGTGGAGAACATCGTGCGCCACCTGCGCATGGGCAAGACGCCTTACCAGGCGGCCATGGAGGCGGCCGACGAGATCGGCCTGGCGGTCGTCGCCACCACCTTCACCCTGATCGCCGTGTTCCTGCCGACCGCCTTCATGAGCGGCATCGCCGGCAAGTTCTTCAAGCAGTTCGGCTGGACCGCGGCGCTGGCCGTGTTCGCCTCGCTGGTGGTGGCCCGGGTGCTGACGCCGATGATGGCGGCCTACATCCTCAAGCCCCTGGTGGGCGAGGAAAAGGAGCCGCGCTGGCTGGCCGTCTACGGCCGCTGGGTGGCCTGGTGCCTGAAGCACCGGCTGGCCACCATGGCCATGGCCTTTCTATTCTTCGTCGGCTCGATCGCGCTGATCCCGTTGCTGCCCACCGGCTTCATCCCGCCGGACGACAACTCGCAGACCCAGGTCTACCTGGAACTGCAGCCCGGCAGCAGCCTGGCGCAGACCACCGCCGTGGCGGAAGAAGCCCGCAAGCGGCTCGGCCGGATCGCGCATGTGGGCAGCGTCTACACAACCATAGGCGGCGGCTCGGCCGGCGGCGATGCCTTCGCCGCGCCCAGCTCCGGCGAGGTGCGGCGCGCCACGCTCACGGTGCAGCTGGACCCCCGCAAGGAACGCCCGCGCAAGCAGGTGATCGAGGCGCAGATCCGCGACGCCCTGGAGAGCCTGCCCGGCGTGCGCCTGAAAGTGGGCCTGGGCGGCTCCAACGACAAATACGTGCTGGTGCTGGCCGGCGACGATCCGCAGGCCCTGGCCTCGGCCGCCCAGGCCGTGGAGCGCGACCTGCGCACCCTGCCGGGCTTCGGCAACATCAGCTCCTCCGCCAGCCTGGTGCGGCCCGAGATCGCCGTGCGGCCCGACTTCGCCCGCGCCGCCGACCTGGGCGTGACCAGCGCCGCCATCGCCGAGACGCTGCGTGTGGCCACCGTGGGCGACTACGACGTCGGCCTGCCCAAGCTCAACCTGGCGCAGCGCCAGGTGCCGATCATGGTGCGGCTGGATGAAAGCGCGCGGCGCGACCTCTCCGTGCTGGAGCGCCTGTCGGTGCCCGGCAAGCGCGGCCCGGTGCTGCTGTCGGACGTGGCCACGCTGGAGGTGTCCGGCGGCCCGGCGGTGATCCAGCGCTACGACCGGGCGCGCAACATCAACTTCGAGATCGAGCTGTCCAGCGTGCAGCTGGGCGACGCGGCCAAGCAGGTGCATGCCCTGCCCTCGGTGCTGAACCTGCCGCCGGGCGTGCATGTGACCGAGGTGGGCGACGCCGAGGTGATGGGCGAACTCTTCGCCAGCTTCGGCCTGGCGATGCTGACCGGCGTGCTCTGCATCTACGTGGTGCTGGTGCTGCTGTTCAAGGACTTCCTGCATCCGGTGACCATCCTGGCGGCGCTTCCGCTGTCGCTGGGCGGCGCCTTCGTGGCGCTGCTGGCGGCGCACAAGAGCTTCTCGATGCCTTCGCTGATCGGGCTGATCATGCTGATGGGCATCGCCACCAAGAACTCCATCCTGCTGGTGGAATACGCCATCCTGGCGCGGCGCGGCCATCCGGCCACCGAAGGCCATCCGGCCATCGCGCCGATGAGCCGCTGGGACGCGCTGCTCGACGCCTGCCACAAGCGCGCCCGGCCCATCATCATGACCACCCTCGCCATGGGCGCCGGCATGCTGCCGATCGCCATCGGCGCGGGCAGCGCGGATTCGAGCTTCCGCTCGCCGATGGCGGTGTCGGTGATCGGCGGGTTGATCACCTCCACCGTGCTGAGCCTGCTGGTGATCCCGGCGGTCTTCACCTATGTGGACGACCTGGGCCAGTGGTTCGGCCGGCTGCTGCGGCGGCGCAAGGCCGATTCGGCGGGCTGATGTAAAAAAACGGAAACATGGGCGCGTGACCGGCGCCGCGCGTCAGGCATACACCACCATAATCGCCCGCTGACCCCGGCGATTCGCATGAACCTGATTCCGTTACGACCCGAATCCATCAAGCTCGGCCGCCCCCTGGCATTCGCGCTGCACACCCTCGACGGCACCCTGCTGGCGCGGCGTGGATTCGTGGTCGCCTCGCAAAGCCAGCTCGACATCCTGGTGGCCCGCGCCGGCACCCTGTGCATCGACATCGACGAGTCGCCCGAGCAGGCCCGCGCCTACATGAGCCAGCTCGACGGCCTGGTGCGCGACCAGAAGACCATCGGCGAGATCGCCACCGCACGCATGTCCGCGCCCGCGGCCCCGCCCGAGGCGCCGCGCGCCGGCCCGCCCGACTGGCACGAGTTGCAGCTGCGCTCCACCCAGCTGCTGAAGAACCCGCTGGCCCCCGGTTTCCTGGAAAAAATGGGCCGCCTCTGGCGCGAGCTGACCGAACACAGCCGCCGCCAGCCCGACGCCACCCTGTTCGCCCTGATCCATTTCGCCTCGCGCGAGATGAACATGTACAGCGGCACCCACGCCATGCTGGTGGCGGTGATCTGCGGCATGTCCGGCCGCGACGTGCTGCAGTGGGACGAGGCGGCGATCGACAGCACCGGCATGGCGGCGCTGACCATGAACATCAGCATGACGCAGCTGCAGGACGACCTGGTGCAGCAGCCCGACCGGCCGACCGAGGCGCAGATGGCCGCCATCTCCATGCATGCGAGCAGCGCGGGCGACCTGCTGGTGGAACTCGGCGTGACCGACCCGGTGTGGCTGGAAGCGGTGCGCCGCCACCACGAGCCGCCCACCGGCCGCCTGGCCGACATGACGCCCGGCGAACGCGCCGCCCGCCTGATCGAGCGCGCCGACATCTTCACCGCCCGGCTCTCGCCCCGCGTTTCGCGCTGGGCCATGCCGGCGGCCATCGCCATGCGCGCCAGCTATTTCGACGACGAACACCGGGTCGACGAAGCCGGCGCCTCGATGATCACCGCCATGGGTGTCTACCCGCCCGGCTCCTTCGTCAAGCTGGCGAGCAACGAGATCGGCATCGTGCTCAAGCGCGGCCGCACCGGCACCACGCCGCGGGTGGCGGCGGTGCTCAACCGGCAGGGCATGCCGATCGGCGAGATCGTGGTGCGCGACACCAGCCTGGCCGCGTTCAAGATCACGGCCAGCATTCCGCACCGGGAGGTCAAGCTGCAGCTCTCGCTGGACCGGATGCTCGGCATGATCTGAAAAACAAAAAGCGCCTCGAAAGGCGCTTTTTGCGGGGCGGGGCGCAAAACCCCAGACGACTTCAGGCCGCAATCTGCGGCGTGCCGGTGGCGGCAGCCGCGGCGGCCAGGGACACCGACAGTTCCTTGCGGTAGCGGTTGAGCTCCTGCACCGTCTTGAAGCTGCGGTTCATCAGCAGGCTCAGGTTGTGCAGGATGCGTTCGCCGACCTTGGTTTCCCACACGGCGTCGAAATTGATCTGCTTGTCCAGCCAGTGTTCCAGCCACTCGGGGTTGGGCATGCGGCTCTGCACCGTGTCGTTGGGGAACAGGGCCTTGTTGACGTGCAGGTTGGTGGGGTGCAGCGCCTGCGCGGTGCGGCGGGCGCTGGCCATCAGCACGCCGACCTTGCTGAAGGCCGACTTGGCTTCGTCGCCGAACTTCACGATGGCCCGCTTCATGTAGCGCAGGTAGGCGCCGCCGTGGCGGGCCTCGTCCTGGCTGAGCGTGGTGTAGATGTGGCGGATCACCGGCTCGGAATGCCACTCGGCCGCGCGGCGGTACCAGTGGTTCAGGCGGATCTCGCCGCAGAAATGCAGCATCAGGGTTTCGAGCGGCGGGGCCGGGTCGAAGTCGAAACGCACCTCGTGCAGTTCCTGCTCGGTGGGCACGAACTCGGGCTTGAAGCGGCGCAGGTACTCCATCAGCACCAGCGAATGCTTCTGCTCCTCGAAGAACCAGATCGACATGAAGGCGGAGAAGTCGCTGTCGTGGCGGTTGTCGCGCAGGAACATCTCGGTGGCCGGCAGGGCGGCCCATTCGGTGATCGCGTTCATCTTCACCGTCTGCGCCTGTTCGTCGGTCAGCAGGGTCGGGTCGAATGTGTCCCAGGGGATGTCGCGGTCCATGTCCCAGCGGACGGATTCGAGTTGTTTGAAGAGTTCGGGATACAGCATGAAGTACCTAAATGACAGGCGCAAGGGCAGGATTTTACCCGCCAGCTTTCAAGCACCCTTCAAAAAGGCTTGGAGATTCAAGGACATACAAAAACGCCGTGGATCCGCTTGCACGCCCGGGCGGCCCGGGGCCTAACATCGCGCCCATGAAACCGCTCGCCCCACGCCTTCCAAACCGCCGGATCTTGCTGCAAGGCCTGGCCCTGGCCCCCCTGGCGGCATCGCTGCCGATGGCCCGCGCGGCCGGCGCATCCTGCCCCGCGCTGCTGCAGAAAAGCTTCCCTCGGCTGCAGGACGAAAAGCCGCAGGACCTCTGCCAGTACAGCGGCAAGGTGCTGCTCATCGTCAACACCGCGAGCTTTTGCGGGTTCACGCCGCAGTACAAGGGGCTGGAGGCCCTGTACTCGCGCTACCGCGAGCAGGGGCTGGTGGTGCTGGGTTTCCCCTCCAACGATTTCGAGCAGGAGACCGGCAGCAACCGGCAGATCGCCGATTTCTGCGAGAACACCTTCGGCGTGAAATTCCCCATGTTCACCAAGACGGCGGTGCGCGGCGCGGGCGCCGATCCGCTGTTCAAGGAACTGGCCGCCGCCACCGGCAGGGCGCCGGCCTGGAATTTCACCAAGTACCTGGTCGGCCGCGACGGCCGGCCGGTCGCCGCCTACGACAGTGCGGTGACGCCGGAAGACGGCGCCTTCCTCAAGACGCTGCAGCAGCAACTGGCCCTCGGCCGCTGAAGGGCTTTCCCACGCCAGCGGCGCTGTCCGAATCCGGCAGCCGGCCGCCTGCGTATGGATAGTCATGAAGCCCTGTTCCCGGATTACAAAGACTTACGCTCCGGCACTTGGAAACGGGAACCATGGCTTGCACATGCCAATCGAATCCCACTCTTGCGGCATCGCCCGTCACCCGTTTTTCTTGCTGCGAAGCCTTCCGTGCCCTAGAGGCGCGGCTGCAATCCCGAGGCGACTCTTCTCCTCCTCCCTCCCTCCCTCCTTCGTGTCGGGGCGCTTCGCAGCATTTTTATCTTCCCGGCCAGTCTTTTTCGAGAAGCTGGCATGAAGGTCGCAGTCGTCGGTGCCGGCATCTCCGGCCTGGCCGCTGCCCACGCCCTGCAGCCCCATGCGCAGGTCACGCTTCTGGAAGCCGCCCCCACCTTCGGCGGCCACGCCCATACCGTCGACATCACCCTGCCCGATAAGCAGGGCCGCCCGCGGACCCACGGGGTCGATACCGGTTTCCTGGTCTATAACGAACGCACCTATCCGCGGCTGATCCAGCTGTTCGCCGAACTGGGCGTGGCGACCGTGGCGTCGGACATGTCGTTCTCGGTGCAGGCGCCGCGCGCTGGCGCCGCGCCGCTGGAGTGGAGCGGCACCAGCCTGTCGGCCGTGTTCGCGCAGCGCGGCAACCTGCTGCGGCCGGCCTTCTGGTCGATGCTGCGCGACCTGCTGCGTTTCAACCGCATCGCCACCCGCCTGGCCCAGTCCGATGACGCCGCGGCGCTGGACCAGCCGCTAGGCGCCTTCCTCGATGCGCACGGCCTGGGCACGCCGTTTCGCGACTGGTACCTGCTGCCGATGCTGGGCTGCATCTGGAGCTGCCCCACCGACCAGATGCTGAAGTTTCCCACCGCCACCATGATCCGCTTCTGCCATAACCACGGGCTGCTGCAGGTGCTGGACCGGCCGCAGTGGTTCACCGTGGCCGGCGGTTCGCGCCAGTACGTGCAGAAGATCGTCGCCGGCCTGGACGACACCCGCGCCGGCACGCCGGTGCTGGGCATCCGCCGCGATGCCGCCGGCGCCTGGCTGCGCACCGCGCGCGGCACCGAACGCTTCGACAAGCTGGTCCTGGCCACCCACAGCGATACCGCCCTGGCCTTGCTGGAGGAGCCCTCGCCGCAGGAGACGGCGCTGCTCGGCGCGATCCGCTACCAGGCCAACCGCGCGGTGCTGCATACCGATGTCTCGGTGCTGCCCCGCCGCAAGGCTGCCTGGTCGGCCTGGAACTACGAGGCCGCGCCGCCGGCCGCCAATGCGGGCATCGCACCGCGTGTCTGCCTGCACTACCTGCTCAACCAGCTGCAGCCGCTGCCCTGGGCGCAGCCGGTGATCGTGTCGCTGAATCCGCTGCGCGAAGTCGATGCCTCGCAGGTGCTGGCCGAGCGCGAATGGGCCCATCCGGTGTTCGATGCGGCCGCCATCCAGGCGCAGTCGCAGCTGCCGGAGCTGCAAGGCCTGCGGCACAGCTACTTCTGCGGCGCCTGGGCCGGCTATGGTTTCCACGAAGACGGCCTGGCCGCCGGCCAGCAGGCCGCCCGCCGGCTGCTGCAGGACATGGCGTCGGCGCCCGCCAGGGCGGCAGCATGAACGCCACGGCGGCCCCGCTGATCGGCATCGGCGAAGTGCGGCACCGGCGCTCGCGTCCGCGGCCCAATGCCTTCACCTATCCGAGCTGTTTCCTGCTGCTGCCGATGCGCACCCTGCGGCGTGATCCCCAGGCCGCGGGCGCGCTGGCCTTCAACCGGCGCGGCATCCTGTCCTTCCACGAAAGCGACCACGGCGACGGCCGCCTGCCCAACGCGGGCGGCGCCCTGGCCTGGCTGGACGCCTTGCTGGCCGCCCACGGCATCCACGACGCGACGGGCGAGGCCTGGCTGCAGGCCTTTCCGCGCCTGTGGGGCTACAGCTTCAAGCCGGTGAGCTTCTGGTTCTGCCACCGCGAGGACGGCAGCCTGCGTGCGGTCGTGGCCGAGGTGCACAACACCTTCGGCGAACGCCACAACTATCTGCTCGACGCGCCGGCCTGGGGCGCGGAAGTGCAGGCGGACAAGGTCTTCCATGTCTCGCCCTTCTGCGAGGTGCAAGGGCGCTACCGCTTCCGTTTCATGCGCACCGAAGGCGCCGATGCCCGCACCCTGGTGCGCATCGACTACGACGACGCGACCGGCCCGCTGCTGGAGACCAGCATCGCCGGCCGCCTGTCGCCCCTGACCGCCGCCGCGATCCGCCGCGCCGTGCTGGCGTTTCCGCTGCTGACCTTCGGCATCGTCTGGCGCATCCACTGGCAGGCGCTGCGGCTGGCGATCAAGCGCACCCCCTTCTTCGGCAAGCCGGCGCCGCCGGCTGTCTCCACCAGCCTGGCACGCGCGGCTGAAACCAACGAGTCGGCTGCGACGTATCGCTCTTCATGAACGGCACCACTGTCCCCCATTCCGCGCCGCCGGTCCTGCTGGAACTGCCGCGCCATGCGCCGGCTTCGGCGCAGACCGTCTTCCAACTGCTCTCCCGCCTGCGCCATGGTCAGTTGAGCGTGCGCCTGCCGGGCGATGCCGGCATGCGGCATTTCGGCCATGCGGGCGACGACGGCCCGAGCGCCACCATCGTGCTCGACAACTGGAACGTCTGCGGCGCCGTGCTGCGCTCCGGCGACATCGGTTTTGCCGAGAGCTACATGGCCGGCGACTGGCACACACCGCACCTGGGCGCGCTGCTGCGGCTGCTGGTGGCCAACCGGCGCGAGGTGGAGGACATGGTCTACGGCCACTGGGCCGGCCGGCTGCTCTACCGCCTGCGCCACCTGCTCAACCGCAACACCCGGCGCAACAGCCGGCGCAACATCCACCAGCACTACGACCTGGGCAACGATTTCTACCGGCTGTGGCTGGACGAGACGATGAACTACTCCTCGGCCAGCTTCGAGGGCGACCTGGACCAGCCGATGGCCCAGGCCCAGCACGCCAAGGTACGCCGCGCGCTGCGCATGGCCGGCGTGGCGCCCGGCGACCGGGTGCTGGAGATCGGCTGCGGCTGGGGCGCACTGGCCGAGATGGCGCTGACCGAATTCGGCGCCTCGCTCACCGGCGTGACCCTGTCGGACGAACAGCTGGCCTGGGCGCAGGACCGCGTGTCCGGACTCGGCCCTGCCGACCTGCGCCTGCAGGACTACCGCGACATCACCGACGGCCCCTACGACGCGATCTGCTCCATCGAGATGATCGAGGCCGTGGGACGCGAGTACTGGCCCACTTACTTCGCCAGCGTGGCGCGCCTGCTCAAGCCGGGCGGCCGCGCCTGCATCCAGAGCATCGTGATCGACGACGCCCTGTTCGAGCGCTACCTGCGCTCCACCGACTTCATCCAGCAATACATCTTCCCCGGCGGCTGCCTGCCCAGCCCCTCGGCCTTTAAGGCCCAGGCCGAGGCCGCGGGCCTGCGGGTGGTGGACAGCTTCGCCTTCGGCCCCGACTACGCCGAGACGCTGCGCCGCTGGCGCGAACGTTTCATGGCCGTGCGCACCGAGGTGCTGGCACAGGGCTTCGACGAGAAATTCGTGCGGACCTGGGAGTTCTACCTGGCCTACTGCGAAGCGGCCTTCGCCGAGGGCAATACCGACGTGGTGCAGTACACCCTGCTGAAGCCGGCTTGACCGATTCAGCCGGGCTTGCTGTCCGCGAAGCTGGTGCGCAGCGCCAGCTTGTCGGCCAGCCGGGCGAGGTTGGGATATTCGGTGCGCCAGCCGATCTGCGGGAAGCGGAACTCCAGCCAGCCCAGCGCGCAGCCCACCGCCACGTCCGACAGGCTGAAATGCACGCCGCTGCAGAAGGGCTTTTCACCCAGGCCCTGCGCCATGGCCTTGAGGCCGCCGTGCATCTTGCCGAACTGGCGGTCGATCCAGACCTGCGAACGCTCGGCCTCGCTGCGGCCGTCGAAGCCGCCGGCCTCCAGCCGCGCCAGCACGCCGGCATCGAGCACGCCGTCGGCCAGGGCTTCCCAGGTCTTGACCTCGGCGCGTTCCCGGCCCGAGCTGGGGATGAGTTTGCCGACCGGCGACAGGGTGTCCAGGTACTCCACGATCACCCGCGAATCGAACACCGCCTCGCCGCCCTCCATCACCAGGCAAGGCACCTTGCCCAGAGGATTGGAGGCCGACACCGCCGTGTCCGGCGCCCAGGGATTGGCCTGCACGAACTGGTAGTCCAGCTTCTTCTCGGCCATGACGACACGCACCTTGCGCACGTAGGGACTGGACAGCGATCCGATCAATTTCATGTCGCGGATTCTATCGGCGGGCCCGGCCCGAACCGGCGGCGCGAGGCGCCCACCTACAATCCCTGACATGAGCCCGACACCCGTTTCCGCCTCCGCCGCCTCCGCGGTTTCCGCCCTTTCGCCGCTGGACGGCCGCTACGCCGGACGCCTGTCCAGCCTGCGCCCCCTGATGAGCGAGCAAGGCTTCATGCACCGCCGGGTGCAGGTCGAGATCGCCTGGTTCATCGCCCTGTCGGACGCCGGCTTCGCCGAATTCAAGCCGCTGTCGCCCGGCGCCCGCACCTATCTGCTGGGCCTGGTGAAGAACTTCTGCGAGGCCGACGCGGTGGCCATCAAGGACATCGAGAAGGTCACCAACCACGATGTGAAGGCGGTCGAATACTGGATCAAGTCCAAGTTCGAAGCCCGGCCCGAGCTGCTGGCCGCCGCCGAGTTCGTGCACTTCGCCTGCACCAGCGAGGACATCAACAACACCAGCCACGCCCTGCAGCTGAAGGTGGCGCGCGAGCAGGTCATCCTGCCGGCCATCGACGGCATCGTCGAAACCCTGCGCGCCATGGCGCACCAGTACGCCGACGTGGCCCTGCTGGCCCGCACCCACGGCCAGACCGCCAGCCCGACCACCGTCGGCAAGGAGATCGCCAACGTGGTGGTGCGCCTGGTGGCCGCGCGCGAACGCATCGCGGGCATCAAGCTGATGGCCAAGATGAACGGCGCGGTCGGCAACTACAACGCGCATCTCTCGGCCTGGCCCGACTTCGACTGGGAAGCCTTCTCCCGCCGCGTGGTCGAGACCCCCGAGCCGCTGGGCCTGGGCGTCACCTTCCAGCCCTACAGCATCCAGATCGAGCCGCACGACTACATGGCCGAGCTGTTCGACGCCATCGCCCGCACCAACACCATCCTGATCGACTGGGCGCGCGACATCTGGGGCTACATCAGCCTGGGCTACTTCAAGCAGCGCCTGAAGGCCGGCGAGATCGGCTCCTCGACCATGCCGCACAAGGTCAACCCGATCGACTTCGAGAACGCCGAAGGCAACCTGGGCCTGGCCAACGCCCTGCTGCGCCACCTCTCGGAAAAGCTGCCGATCAGCCGCTGGCAGCGCGACCTGACCGACTCCACCGTGCTGCGCAACATGGGCGTGGCCCTGGGCTACAGCGCGCTGGCCTACCACTCGATGGGCGTGGGCCTGGGCAAGCTGGAGATCAACAAGGAAGCCATCGCCGAAGACCTGGACGCCTCCTGGGAAGTGCTGGCCGAGCCGATCCAGACCGTCATGCGCCGCTACGGCGTGCAGGGCGCCTACGAGAAGCTGAAGGAAGTCACGCGCGGCAAGACGGTGCGACCCGAGGACCTGCACGGCCTGATCCGCTCGCTGGAGATCCCCGAAGCCGAGAAGGAACGCCTGCTCGCCATGACGCCCGCCAGCTACATCGGCAAGGCGGCCGAGCTGGCCCGCCGCGCCTGAAGCGGCATCCCGAATGGCGCTCAAGTCCACCATCTTCAAGGCCCATCTGGCCGTGGCCGACATCGACCACGCCTACTACGCCGACCACCAGCTGACCCTGGCCCGCCACCCCAGCGAGAACGACGAACGCATGATGGTGCGGCTGGCCGCACTGGCGCTGTCGGCCCACGAGCTGCAGAGCACCCTGGGCGGCGACGGCGTGCTGGGCTTCGGCGCCGGCCTGTCCGATCCGGACGAGCCCGATGTCTGGCTGCGCGACTACACCCAGCGCACCCGGCTGTGGATCGAGGTCGGCCAGCCGGAAGAAAAACCGCTGGTGCGCGCCAGCAGCAAGGCCGACCGCATCCAGGTGTACTGCTTCAACCATGCCGCCGAGATCTGGTGGAAGGGCCTGCAGAACAAGGTCTCGCGGCTGGAGCGGCTGGAGGTCTACCGCATCCCCAGCGCGGCCTCGCAGGAACTCGCCAAGCTGGCCGAACGCAGCATGCAGCTGCAGGCCACGATCCAGGAGGGCTCGCTGATGCTGTCCAACTCCAGGGACACGGTCGAGCTGACCTGCGAGCGCTGGAAGTAGGCCGGGCGCGGATCAGGCCGGCTCGGCCGGGCCTTCGGCGGCCCGCTCGGCATAGCGGTTGAAGCGCCAGGCGCTGCCTTCGACCGTGATGCGCCGCCAGGTGGCGCGTTTCTCGACCGGGTCCATGCCCGGCCAGAGCTGCACCTCCTCGAAAGTGCGGCCGCAGCCCTTGCAGAGTTCGTCGCCCTGGCTGGTCGAGCAGATGGCGATGCAGGGCGTGTCGGGCGTGCTCTCGTACCAGGCCAGCCAGGCATCCATGGCCTTGGGCGGGAAGCCGCGCTGGTCGGCCTCTTCCTCGTGGAAATACACCATCAGCGCATAGACCTCGGCCAGCGCGCGGATCTCCGGCGCCAGTGTCACGCCGTCGGGCGAGGGTTTCCTGGCGCGCCAGTAGTTGATGGCGGCCTCGATGTCGGTGATGTGCAGGGCTGCCATGCGGCGCGGGAACCTCGGGAGAACGGCGGGCCGCGATGATAAGCGCCGCTCCCGTCCCGCCCCGGCGTGGGGAAACAAATCGGGACAACCCGGTTGCCCTGGTCACAAAACCGATGTTCTAATACCCGAACGAAGGGGAGTAGCTCCCGTTTCGTGCCGCCTCAAGGAGGTACTTCCCACGAGGTATCGGCGGTACGGAATATCGGCAAGGTCGTCAGTACGAAGTCTCGCGAAGATTTCCGGCCTCGTCGGGCATAAGAACATCAGCATGACACCATGCCGAGCAAGACCTTCGATGCGAACCTGGGGCAAGTTCCGTCGAAGTGCGTCTGTGGCATGGCCGTCCTCATCTTGAAAGAGGCTGGCTCCTAGCCTCCTCGCTTCCCGCCATGGCGGGACTCCACGAGACTTTTCCCAGGTTGTTATCGATGCTCGACAACACCCGGAGTCTGTGTTCATGGAGTTCTTTTCCGCCCCCTGGTGGTCGGCCCTGCTGGCCATCATCCTGATCGACCTCGTCCTCGCGGGCGACAACGCGATCGTCATCGCACTGGCGGCCCGCCGGCTGCCGCAACACCTGCAGAAAAAGGCCATCGTCTGGGGCACCGTCGGTGCCATCGTCGTGCGCTCGGCCATGACGGTCGGCGTGGTCTGGCTGCTCAAGATCCCGGGCCTGATGCTGATCGGCGGCCTGGGCCTGCTGTGGATCGCCTACAAGCTGCTGGCCGACCAGGGCCATGACGACGGCGAGGAGCATGTCGGCGGCGTCACCACCTTCTGGGGCGCCATGCGCACCATCGTCATCGCCGATGCGCTGATGGGCATCGACAACGTGCTCGGCGTGGCCGGTGCCGCCCACGGCGCCTTCGACCTGGTGGTGATCGGCCTCCTGATCAGCGTGCCCATCGTCGTCTTCGGCAGCACCATGGTGTTGAAGCTGGTGCAGCGCTTCCCCGCCATCATCCAGATCGGCGCGGCCGTGCTGGCCTTCACCGCGGCCAAGATGATCGTCAACGAAAAGCTGCTGGACGCCTTCTTCGGCGGCGAAGGCACGCAGCAACAGGTCGCCTACTGGGCGGTCTGCGTGCTGGCCATCGTGGGTGTGCTGGGCGCCGGCTGGCTCAAGACGCGCCGCGCCGTTCCGGGCTCGGAACGCATCGACCAGGCGCGCACCGCCGACGCCGTCAACCCCGCGACCAAGTAAGAGACCGCCATGGCCAAGCTTTCCCTGCCCAAGCGTGTGATCCCCGTGCCTTCCTCAACCCCTGAAGGAGTTCCCATGGACAAGATGATCGTGTACGTCGACGACCTGGGCTACGCCCAGCAGCAGCTCGCGCCCATGGTGGCCTCGCGCCTCGGCGGGCCGAACGACCCGGCCGGCCTGTGGGTGGTGGTGGCCTGCGCGCCGCGCATGACCCACCGCATCAGCAAGTGGGTCAGCCACAGCGCCCGCGAGAACTGGCGCGCCAAGTGGGCCGACAAGTTCTTCGGCGCCATGCTGCCCTTCCTCACCGCCAAGGGCGACACCGCCCTGCCGGTGCTGGCCCAGGGCCCGCTGGCGCCGCTGACCGAGAAGCTGCTGCGCGAACATCCCGGCGCCCGCGTGCTCGACATGCGCCGGCCCAAGTTCGGCCAGGAGCTGCAACCGGTCAGCGATGCCCAGCCGCAACGCGAGACCAACAACCGCTGGGCCGTGCCCGGCGCCGTCGCCGGCATGGGCGCGATGCTGGTGCTGGCGGCCGAATAGGTCTGCTTCGGCCACCCCGGGCCAGCGGGCCCGGGTGCTATCCTGCGCCGCATGAAACTGATCATCAAATGGGTGCTGAGCGCGGCGGCGCTGCTCTTCGTGGCCTATCTCTACAGCGGCGTGCAGATCAGTGGCTTCGGCTCCGCCATGATCGCCGCGGCGGTCATCGGGCTGTTCAACGTCATCCTGCGGCCCATCCTGGTGGTGCTCACCCTGCCGGTCACCATCATCACCCTGGGCCTCTTCCTCTTCGTCATCAACGCGCTGATGTTCTGGGCCGCCTCGGGCGTGCTCGAAGGCTTCCATGTGCGCGGCTTCGGCGCGGCGCTGATCGGCTCTCTGATCTATTCGGTGATCGGCATGGTGATCGAATCAGCGCTCGGCGGCATCTTCTCGAAGTCTTGACTGCGCCTCCTGCAGGCGGGTGTCGATGATGGACACCTCCATGTAGTCGCCCGCGCCGCCCCGGTGCTGGCGCATCCATTCCTGGCCGGCGCGGTAGCGGTCGACCGCACCGGCCCAGTCCAGGTGCGCGGCCTGGGCCTCGGCCTCGGCGCGCAGGGCCCGCAGCGGCTGGTTGTCGGCGCGATAGGCGGCGGCCAGCAAGGTCCAGACACCGCCGTCCTGCGGATGGGTGGCCAGCCAGGACTGCAGCCGGTCGGTCACCCCCGCCGACGAAGCGCCATGCTGCGCGGCCTGGGCCAGCAAGATCAGCTCCGGACGCCCCAGCCCGCTGGCCGGCAGCGGCCCCAGCGCTTCCAGCGCCCGCGCGCCGTTGCCCCCCGCGATCTCCACCTCCGCCGCCAGCAGGCGCGCCAGTCGCGCGCCGGCCGGGTCGGCCGCCACCGCGCTGGCCAGCTGCGCCACATGCCTGCGGCCCGCCGCCATGTCGCGCCGATCGGCATCGGCCAGCGCGGCGGCATAGAGCGCCGCCGCACGCCGGCGCAGCGGCTGCTGGTCGAAGCCGGGCAGGTCGGGCTCGGTGGCCCAGGCGCGAAGCGCATCGGAGCCCGGCTGCGACACCACACGCGCCCGCGCGGACATGATCGCGTCTTCAATGCTGCCCTGCGGCGCCCGGCTCTCCGGACCGCCCACCAGCGGCATGCGCGAGCGCATGTCGGCGATGCGTTCACTATTGAGCGGATGGCTGCGCAGATAGGGATAGCCGCCCTTGTCGTTGAAGCCGGAGGCCTGCTGCAGCTTCTCGAACATGCTGGGAAAACCCCGGCCATCGAAACCCGCCTGCGTCATCACCTGGTAGCCCACCCGGTCGGCCTCGCGCTCCATCGAACGCGAGAAGTTGAGCTGCGTCTGCGCCTGCAGCGCCACGCTGCCGGTGACCATGGCATTGGCCGCCTGCGGATTGCGGCTGGCCGCCAACGCGCCCAGCACCAGGCCGGCGAGGAACAGCGGCGAGGTCAGGCTCTGGTTGGCCATCAGCCGCGAGATGTGGCGCTGGGTGATATGGCTCATCTCGTGGGCCAGCACCGAGGCGAGTTCGTCCTTGGACGACACCACCGAGATCAGCCCGCACAGCACGCCCATGTAGCCGCCGGGCAGCGCGAAGGCATTCACGCTGCGGTCCCGGCCGAGCAGGATGCGCCAGGCAAAACGTTCCTGGATCTCGGGATTGAGTTCTCCGCCCGCGACGGCAGCGACCATCAGCCGGTCCCAGATGCCCTGGACATACTCGACGAGCACCGGGTCGTCGACGAAGTCCGGGTCGCGGTAGAGCTCGCGCACGATGCGATCGCCCAGGCGGCGTTCCTGACCGGCGGGCATGTCGGCGCCGTCGCCGAGGCTGGGGAGCTGGGCATGGGCCGGGGCCGTGGCGAAAGCCAGGCAGAGGGCGCTGCACACCAGCGCGCGGAACGCGGGGAAAGCTCGCGGAAAATCCATCGCCGTATGATGCTTCATGGTCGGGAATGTTCAGATTTCCGATGGTCTGGACAGCGAGGAAACATGACTTCACTCACCCATTTCGATGCGCAGGGACAGGCGCATATGGTCGATGTCGGCGGCAAGGCGCACACGCACCGGGTGGCGGTCGCCAGCGGGCGGATCCTGATGCGGGCGGAGACGCTGGCCTTGATCGAGAGCGGGACGGCCAAGAAGGGGATGTGCTGGGGTGGCGCGGATCGCGGCGATTCAGGGCGCGAAGAAGACGAGTGATCTGATTCCGCTTTGCCATCCGCTGGCGTTGACGCGGGTGGCGGTGGAATTCGAGAGCTCATATACGGACGACAGCCGCGCCGCATTGAACTGCAAGGTCACCGTGGAAACATTCGGCCCTACAGGCGTGGAAATGGAAGCCCTGACGGCCGTTCAATTAGGGCTTCTTACCGTGTATGACATGTGCAAGGCTGTTGATCGGGGCATGGTCATTCACGATGTTCGAGTTTTAGAAAAGCACGGCGGCGCCTCGGGAAGTTTCGTAGGTCTTGAAACGCTTTAAAAGCTTGCCTTGCCGGCAGGCCGACCCGCTCAGCGGTCCGGCTACAGCGCGCATCGCCGATGCTCCGATGCATTGGTACCGATTTCGGTTCAAGAGCCATACGAGATAGTGCGCCCATGAAAGAAAACGATCGACGTCCAAGGCGCAGGCTTCTGGATTGGTTGCTGGGGCGAGGTTTTCGTCCGCTGCCTTCGCCCGCAGATCAATGCCGGGCTGCAATGGATGAGGGAAACAGGCATCTCTCTGAAGGTGACATCGCAACAGCCCTGGCCTGTTACCGAAATGCCGTCATTTTGGATCCAAACCACGCGGATGCCCAGGTCAACCTCGGCTATGCCCTGATGGAATCGGGAATGCCGGTCCCGGCAGGCCAAGCGTTTCGCTCGGCGCTGAAGCACGTACCGCATCATGCGGACGCGCATTTTTTCCTGGGCCGGATCGCCGTTGCTTTCGGCAATGACGCGGAAGCAGCCGAGCATATGGAAGCCGCACTGCAAATAGCACCGCAGCTTGAAGCTGCTTATGCCGAATTGGCGGCCATCCTTTTTCGTCTTGGTCGTTCAGAGCGGGCGCTGATCGTCCTCACGCAAGGCATTAAACGGATGCCGCAACGCGCGGACCTCCACTTTCTTAAAGGCAACGTGCTGGCCGAAGCCACGATGCACCGCGAGGCTGTAGAGGCATATACCCAGGCTCTGGAGCTTCAACCGGACTTCGCCGAAGCCATGGCCAACAAAGGAAACTGCGAACGCCATCTGGGTCTTGTTGATGAAGCTCTTAAAGACATCGAAACCGCACTGAAGTACCAGCCAAATAACGCGGCTTGGCACAGCAACCGCCTCTTCACTCTGCAGTACGGCGGAATGCTAGGGCCCGAGGCGCTATTTCAGGAGCATCTGAAGTTCGCCGAACGATTTGAAACGCCGCTGCTCGATACAAGCCGAGATGACCATCCCATGGTCGTGCAGCGGTCCGCGCGCCTGCGACTCGGGTATGTATCCGGCGACTTGCGACAGCACTCCTTGGCCTACTTTTTCGAGCCCGTGCTCCGCCAGCACGACCGAAGCCGCGTCGAAGTGTTCTGCTACTACACCTATCCGGTCATCGACGACGTTACCCGTCGCATGCGGGAAGAAGCAGAGCACTGGAGGGACTGCGCTCAGCTATCCGACGAAGCCATGGCGCAGTGCATTCGAAACGACGGAATCGATGTTTTGGTCGATCTCTCAGGCCATACCGGACACCACAGGCTCCTGGTCTTCGCGCGTCGGCCAGCTCCCATCCAGGTCACATGGCTGGGATATCAGGCCACCACCGGGCTTGCAAACATGGATTACCGAATAACCGACGCAGGCGTAGACCCTCCTGGAGAAACCGAGCGCTTCCACTCCGAACAGTTGCTAAGGCTTTCCAGCGGCGCGATCTTTCAACCCGACCCTCAAAGTCCGCCGGTTGCGGCGCTGCCCTGCATTGCCTCTGGCACCTTCACATTTGGATGCCTCAACAACCCCGCCAAGATCACCTCTTCCTTTGTCGCCGCTGCGGCGGCAATCCTGCACGCGGTTCCGAACTCAAGGCTGCTTCTGGGCAATGCTGGTGTGGAAGACGCACCCGAATGGATGCGCCGTTTCGGCGAGCACGGCGTGCCGGCCCACCGGCTGGTTCTACGTGCGAAAACGTCCATGCCCAATTACCTTGCCATGCACGCTGAGATAGACCTCGCGCTCGACACCTTCCCATACAACGGCGGTACCACCACCATGCATTCGCTCTGGATGGGAGTTCCGGTGCTGTCGCTTGAAGGCAAGACAGCCATCTCGCGGGTGGGCGTCCAAACCATGCGAGGACTCGGTCTAGAAGAATTTGCATGCGCCACCATGGACGAGTACGTCGCTCGTGCAATCGAAATCGCCAACTCGACGGATTTTCTCCGGAAGACTCGTGCGGGCTTGCGTCAGCGGCTGGAGCGCGTCATGGTTGATCAGGCGCGCGCCTTCACAGTCGAACTGGAGGACGCCTTTCTTTCACTTCACTCGCACAAGACTTCAAACTCCGGCGAAAAATAAACGTCGAGCGTTGCAACGCCACGTTCAAAGTCCGGCACCGGGCACGCAAGCATGGAACCATCCTTGCGCTGCAAGGAGAAAACATCGAACCCCATCTGCGCGACCAATGCTGTGCGGGCAGCGGCCATATACGTTTTGCTGAGTTGCAGGTCCCGGTCAACGTACACGCCGAGCCCGCGGTGCACTGCCAAGCGTGCGCCCGCCCGGCCTGCTTCGTACGACCACTTTTCTTCCAGCAGAGTCTCGGCATCCATCCACTCATGGTCGAAAGCCACCCCCGATACCCGCCGGGCATTCACCGCAAGCAAGCCACCCTCAAGCACGGCGAGTCCTCCCACGAGTTCGTCCAGGCCGCCCCCGGAAACCAATACCTCCGCAAAACCGCTTTTCTCCGGCGTGGCCTGGATGAATGCGGCGGCCCGTTGGCCAAAATCGTCCAGGCGCCAGTCCAGCTGCACCCAGCGTTTCGCGCCCGAATAGCCTACGACATCCGCCGATTCCAACGCATGATTAATGCGCTCAAAAAATCCCGGTCCACCGATTGAAATATTTTTCTGTATGAACAGCACAATGTCCTCGTCCGGCGCCCGCAAGGCAGACTCATATGCAGCAATCTTGAGGCTCTCGGCGCAGCGCTGGAAAACAACCGACGCGCCGCAGATGGCAGCCTGATTCGTGAGATGTTTCTCCATTCGCTGGTAATGTTCCACGTCATCGCACGGCAATACGCACAGGATTTTCCGCGCGCGGGGTTTATCCAATGCCACATGCTTCACGACACGCACCGATTGGATTTCGAGAAACGCCTTGAACAAGCGGGCCTGGAGCCGCTCTTCCAACGTGGAACCATGATCCAACTCGAGCTGCGCCACGGCCCGCCCAGATGCCGGCCAGTCTTCAGCGTATATCCAATATCGCGCAATATTCACGAGCGCCGATGCACGATCGGATGCTGCAAAACGATCAAAGCGCTCTTCCAGATAACGGGCGGCGTCAGCAAATCTCCCCTCACTCGTAAAATCCTCCGTCATCATGATGTGAGCACCGGCAAAGTCAGGATAGTGCGCCAGGCAATAACTTACAATACGCCTTGAACTTTCCCATTGGCCCGTCCCCAACACCGCCATAGCGCGTCGAATCAACTCATGGGCAGGAAGAGGAACAATTTGTGATGGCCGTGCAATCGACTTCAGCGCACCGGACTCTTCGACCAGCCTCGTAAAGGCCGCCTCCACATCTTGCGCAAACATTCGGCCATTGCCTAGGCTGCTGCGCTGCATGCGCAAGCGCGCCTCCTTGCGAAATTTCTTGAGGAAATCCACGTCCTGAGAGAGACGAACTGCGCGGCTCACATATTCGTTCACATCGGAAACGGCCAAGTCCGCAGCTCCCACATTGCTCATGACCGACACACCAACGCGACTGATCAAAGAGTCGCCCTGCAAGGTCACGACCGGCACGCCCATAAAAACCGCGAAACAGGTCGTGGTCCCCCCGTTGAACGGGTGGGTATCCAGAACAATATCCAACTGGTTATAGGAGCGAAAGAAATCACGCCCTGGCACCGGCCCAAGCAAAGTAAAGCGACTGCGCTCCAGGCCAGCGTCGATCAAGCGATTTCCGAATCGCTCACAGGTTCCAGGGTTTTGAAAATTGACTGACTGCAATACCAGACGGCTGCGAGGTACACGGCGCAGGATCTCTGCCCATATCCCCATGATCTTTGGATTGATCTTGGCAATGTTGCCATAACACCCGAAGGTCACGAAGCCAGCCTTGAGCATTGGCGGATCGGATGGCTCCGGCGCATCGCCGCGTGGGTCGAAGCACCATAGCGATTGAGGCAACTCCAAGGGCGCTTCCGTGTAGCAGCGCCCATCGTCCGGTGTTCGGAGATGAGGGTCCACAAATTTGGCGTCTACAGTTTCCAACCCGGTGGTCGGCGGATAACCCAGCCCGCTCACTTGAACACGCGCCAGCCGCGCCTTCAGCAGCCAGAGCCGGTTATGAGATGTATGGCCCGCGAGTTCCACCAAAACATCAAGATCATGCGACCCGATCAGTTTGACCAGACTTTCATCGGACTCTTTATAGACAGCATGGAAATGATCAGAGCGCGCTTTGATTTCTTCGGTTTGCGCGTCGGAGGAAGAGGAGTCGTGATAAATAAAAATCTCAACACGCTCCCTGTCATGCCCTTCCAATAGAGGACGAAAAAAGTAACGTACCGAATGATCCCTGAAATCCGGCGACCAATATCCGATACGCAACTTCTTACTGGAATCACGAGTTTCAAAGCTTGGCAGATGATACGTAATCTTGTCCGAAAGCGGAGCGCTCGTTTGAGCCCAGAAATGATGCTCTGCGGCAAGTGTCTGCTCTGACTTGTCTTCGTAGGCTCGCGTCCACAGATAACCATCTGGCATGCGTCCGTTATCGAAGTAAGACAGCCATGCGCGCAAAGCAAAAGTGGTGGCTGATTCCGTGTCGCCACGCCGAAAAAGCAGCGAAGAATAAATGGAATCGATATGCGGGTAACCCGGAATAACTGTCTGCGCTCTTACGAGCAATACCCGCGCCTGCTCGTCATCTCCAGAGTCCAACAAGCATCGCGCGTAGTTGACCACGGCCTCCATATTAGAATCATCAAGCCGATAAGCCAGTGAAAATTTCTCGTAAGCTTCCGCAGTCTCGCCGATTTCCACGAGGCTGATACCCAATCGAATCAACGCGCTGACATTCTGCGGATCTATTCTCAGCAATTCCCGTAGTGCGTCGATGGCGGCGCGCCACTCGCGGGCTTCATGTGCCTCGGCGATACGCTTCAGTAGCGGATTTAAGCGGGCCTTGCGAGTCAGCCTTCCAAATGCGCGCTCGAATGCATTTCCAACCAGCAATCTCAACATGTGGCTGCTCCGAAAAGACTGGCCGACAGCATCATTTGACGACTTTCGCCATCTCAACGACCAAACCTTCCGTGGCGAGGTCTATAAATTTTGCGGGATAGCCCTTTTCGCTAAGGCTCCATTTGAAAGCATTTGCAAATATAGAGCGCCGCATCAAACCCATTTTTCTTTTCTGGGAAAAGTTTGCGGCATCCCGAAAAATCCGCTCGAGTGTTCGCGTGATCTTGTTGACTGAGAGCTCGCCCTTGTCATCACGATGCAGCGTCTCCGGTGGAAGTTGCCGCACAACCTGTTCCACCAAAGCCGCCGCGAAGCTACGCTCTTCACTGAAGTCAAAAAATCGAAGCAAAATCACCCCCGCATTTAAAATGCAAACGAAAAAAAGCCCCTTCGAAGGGGCTTCTCTGGAACGCTGTGCTACTCAACCGCGGCAGGAAGCCGGCACATATTTAGTTGGGGCACCCGTGCAAGTCCAGACAATCGTGCCGCCCGAGTTGGCATTCACCACGCCGCTCAGGCTGACCGTGACGGAAGCAGAACCACCAATCGCGGAGTTGCCAAGCACAGTAACAGTCACATTGTTATTGGTGGCCGTAATACCTGCCGAGGCTACTTTGCCCGTGGCCGGCGGAACGCAATCGGTCATGTTCGCGTTAGTCCACGAACCATTGCTTTGCCAAGATTCAGACAGGCAAGTGCGTGCGCTGCTTGCAGACAAGATCAGTTCAGACACCCGCGCACGCACGGTGTAGTCTTGATAAGCCGGCAGCGCAACCGCTGCCAGGATGCCGATGATGGCCACAACGATCATCAGTTCGATCAAAGTGAAACCTTGCTGAACATTGCGCCGGATGGAACGGGTCATTTGTTAACTCCTCTTAGGTATGGATTTACCGCGGAGCTAGCCGCAGCTTCTGTGCCATGGTCCCCACGCCCCAAAGTACGACTGCCCGGCGGGTCAAAGGACAAAATTGTCAGGATGCGCGGCGGCAGCCACGCGCACTTCGGGTCCTATGTGCCAATTTCGTCACTTGTGCCACTCAGACCTCCAGCACATGGCCTTCCTTGAGCCAGCGGATCTCCAGCGCCGCATCGATGCCCTGCGCACCGCGCGGCAGGCTCGCGATCTCGGCCATGATGAGTTCGGTCTCCGCCGGCTTGGTGTGGGTGATCCACACGGGAAATTTTCCGGCCCGTTCGATCTGCCGCAGTTCCGCGCCCAGCGTGGCCGGCGCCAGGTGCTTGCTGATTTCCGCCAGGGCCGCCTCGGCGTCGCTGAATGCGGTCTCGATGACCAAAGCCGCGACGTCCAGCGTCTTCAGGCGCTGCCAGAACGCGGGGTTCGGTCCGGTATCGCCGGTGAAGACCCAGGCGGGGCCGCCGGCTGAGGACACGGCGAAGCCGGCAGCCGGCACGGTGTGCGAGGCAGGCAGGATCTCCACGCTGGTCCGGCCCAAGGTCACGGTCTGGCCGATCTCGAAGGTCCGGAACTGGATGAAAGGACGCTCGGCGGTCGGGATCACCGAGAAATCCGGCCAGATCAGGTTATTGAAGATATGCGCCCGCAAGGCGGCCACGGTCTGCGGCAGTGCATGGACCTGCAGCGGCGTGCTCCGGCGGGCGGCCACCGCGTCGACCATCATCGGCAGGGCCGCGACATGGTCCAGATGGCAGTGGCTCAGCACAACATGGTCGATGGCGGCCATTTCGTCCAGCGTCAGGTCGCCCACGCCGGTGCCGGCATCGACCAGCAGCCGGTCATCGACCAGGAAGGACGTCGTTCGCCGTCCCCGCGCAATCGCGCCCGAACAGCCGAGAACCCGGACTTTCATGGCAATTCCTCCTGGCAGTCCGTCATGGCGAAGCTGCCCCTCATTATTTGGTGTCCATGCGGGTGGTGCCATCCCAATCGGCATCGGCCGGCTTCGACCGGGCCTCGGCCAGCCTCGCAGCATAGAGCGCCTGCAGGGCGGCGAAGCGCGGCGGCAGCAGATCCTGGCGATCCAGCAGGCGGGCGGCGCCGTTCCAGTCCTGGCCGCGGTAGGCCAGCAGCAGGGCATTCCAGTCGTCCAGCCATGCGGGGCTTTCTTCGGCCAGGGGCGTGAACACCGTCACCGCATGCTGCCGGCCCTTGACCATCACCCGGTCCAGCTCCAGCCAGGCCAGGCCCTGCGCGGCCTTGGCATGCGTGTCCTCGCCGACGACGATCTCCACGCCGTAGACCTTGCACAGCCCTTCCAGGCGCGAACCCAGGTTCACGGCGTCGCCGATCACGGTGTAGCTGCGCCGCAGTTCGGAGCCCATGTCGCCGACGCACATCACGCCGGTGTTCAGGCCGATGCCGATGCCGATCGCTGGCAGGCCCGCCGCCTGGTGTTCCTGGTTCATGCGGTGGACCGCCTCGACCATGCCGCTGGCCGCGGCCACCGCCAGCCGGGCGTGGTCGGATGTGCGCACCGGTGCGCCCCAGAAGGCCATCACGCAGTCGCCCATGTATTTGTCGATGGTGCCGCGCTCCTGCCGGATGATTTCCGTGAGGCGGGTGAACACCCGGTTCAGCAAGGCCTGCAGCGCCTGCGGCTCCATGGTCTCCGACATGGCGGTGAAGCCGCGCATGTCGCAGAACATCACCGTCAGCTCGCGGTTCTCGGCCTGCATGCTGTAGCGGGCGGGCTCACGCACCATCTCGCTGACCAGTTCGCGCGGCACATAGGTGCTGAAGAGTTGCGCCAGTTGGCGTTTGGAGCGGGTCTCGACGAAATAGCCGTAGCCGATGTTCAGGGCGAAGGCGGCCAGCACGGTCAGCCAGGACAGGGCCAGCGGCAGCACCAGGCCCTGGGCGGCGAAGAGCCAGAAGTTCAGGCCGCCCAGCGCGGCCAGGGTCAGCAGGGTCAGCAGGATGCCCGCGGGCACACTCAGCATCGGCAGCAGCAGCGCCAGCAGCAGGCCGCTCAGCAGGATGGTGAGCGCGGTGTAGCCGGGCTCGTAGTCCGGCCGCTGCAGGCTGCGGCCGTCCAGCAGGTTCGACAGGATGTTGGCGTGGGTTTCCACCCCGGGATAGGCGCGGCCGACCGGCGTCACCCGCAGGTCCAGCAGGCCGGGCGCGGTGGTGCCGACCAGCACCAGCTTGCCGGCCAGCGAGCCGGCGGGCAGCCGGCCGGTAAGCAGATCCACGGCGGGGATGTAACGGAAGGAGCCGCCTTCGGGCCCGCCCCGCCCCCGGTAGGACACCAGCATCGCCGCTCGTTCGTCGACCGGCAGCAGCTGCGGGTTGTCGCCGCGCTCCAGCATCAGGCCTTCCAGGGTCAGCGGATGGCCGGGCGCCGCGGTCTGGCCGGGGATCACCATGGGCAGCAGTGCCGGCTGGCCGAGCAGGCTGCGGTACATCGCCAGCGCAAGGGATTCGTAGTAGCGCCCCTGGAACCCGCCGATCAGGGCGACCGAGCGGATCACGCCGTCGTTGTCCGGGATCGAGTTCATGAAACCGGCCTGCGGCGCCGCCCGGGCCAGCACCTCGATGTTGGCGCCCGCGCTGGTCCAGCGTTCGGTGCCCAGCAGCGGCTGGGGCTGGCCAGGCGCCGCATGCTCGATGGCGGGGGCGGGCAGGACGCCGCGCAGGCTCGCCTGGCGGTCGTGGCCGAAGTAATAGCCCAGCACGGCGTGGCGCTCGCGCAGGGCGTCGGCGAACTGCTGGTCGTAGTCCAGCGCCGGTCCAAGGCGTTGCACGCTGGCGGCGAAACCGGGCTGGGCGCGCAGTTCGCCCTCGGCCAGGCGGCGCAGGCTGGCCAGGCCGGAACTCTCGTCGGCCTCGCCGAACAGCACGTCGAAGCCGACAACGGCGGCCTGCTGGCGGGCGAACAGCTCCTGGGTCAGCTGCGCCATCCGGTCGCGGCCCCAGGGCCAGTGGCCGATCTCGGCCAGGCTGCGGTCGTCGATGTCCACCACCACCACCCGCTCGTCGAGCGAACGCGGCATGGTTGCGCGCAGCCGGGTGTCGTAGATGAAATGGTCGAGGCGTTCCAGCCCGCTCGATTCGACGCCGCCGAAGATGCCGCCCAGCGCCAGCAGCACCGGCAGCAGGGTAAGCGCGATGCGGCGGCCGTGGCGCGACAGCAATCCCACGGCCCGGCTCAGGCGTGCCGGGCAGCCGCCGCCGCGCGCGTCAACCCGCGCCCTGGGCGAACTGCATGCGGATGCCGGCCAGCTCCACCGTGTCGCCGTGGCGCAGCATGACCGGCGCATTGCCGACGGCATTGCCGTTGACCGTGGGCACGGCCGCGCCCTCCACATGGGCCAGCGCGAAACCGTGCGCCCGCCGGGTGATGGAGGCCACGCCCACGCCGGCCTTGCCGATGGTCGTGACCACCTTCACCAATTCGACCGACTTGCCCGTGGCCGCGCCCGACAGCACCTTGATGCTGCCGGTCTGCACCGGCGGCGCGTCGCCGGCCATGGCGGTGTCGGGGAAGAAGGTGGGCGCCATCTCGGAGTGGCGGAATGGCGGCAGGGTGGAGTAGCTGTAGTCCTCGGCGGCCGGCGGTGGTGCGGGCTCGTCGCCGGCCGTGGCGGCATCCGCCTCGAAATGCAGGCGGTAGCGGCCGATCTCGACCACGTCGCCATGGCGCAGCACCTGGCGGCGCGCCGGCCGGCCGTTCACGAAAGTGCCATTAGTGCTGTTGAGGTCTTCCACGACCATGTCGCGCCCCACGCGGCGCACCGCGGCGTGTTCGCCGCTCACTGCCAGGTTGTCGATCACCACGTCGCTGTAGGGACGCCGGCCGAAGGTGGTGTATTCCTTCGTCAGCTCGACCTCGCGCAAGGCGACTCCTTCCAGGGACATCAGCATCCTTGCCATCGCCACTCCTGCTCCTGCGGTTCTCGAAGCGCACACAAGAGCCGTGTGCTGCAATGCCTAGGCACCCCTCCAGCGAAAGAAGGGACGCTTCCGCTCGATCGGCGCGCCGGCCGACGAAATCAATAAAACGCTGACATTATCGCGTCCCCCGGCGGAATTTGCCGCGCGTATCAACGACGAGGCGCATGTTTCGAGCGATGCGCGGATATCGAGCAGGCCAGCGATGTCCTCGTCCTGCAGCATGTCGGAGAGCCCGTCGGAGCACAGCAGGTACAGGTCGCCGGACTCCGGCACATGCTCGAAGACGTCGAGTTCCCCGCTGTTCGCGAAGCCCAGGGCGCGGGTGACTAGGTTGCGGTTGGAGGCCTTGTGGGCGTCGCGCGGATCGACCAGGCCGGCGTCGATCTGCTCCTGCAGCACCGAATGGTCGTGGCTGAGCTGCAGCAGTTCGCCCGCGCGCCAGCGGTAGCAGCGCGAATCGCCGATGGAGCCGATGACGATGCGCTCCGGCTGGAACACGCCGAAAACCAGGGTGGTGCCCATGCCCTGGCATTCGGGCTGCTGTTCGGCCACGGCCATGATGGTCTCGTTGGCGGCGCGCACATGGCGGCGCATGGCCTGGCGCATCGCGCGGCCGGAGGCGGCGCTGCCCTCGGTGGCCAGCCAGGCGGCGAAGTGTTCCTGCAGATAGGCGGTGGCGATGCCGCTGGCCACCTCGCCCGCGTTGTAGCCGCCCATGCCGTCGGCCAGCACGGCCAGGCCGACCGACTCGTCGAACATCACCGCGTCTTCGTTGTTCGAACGCACGCGGCCGGGGTCGGTCTGGGCATGGAACTGGTAGTGCATGGGGCGGCCTTATGGTAGCGGCGGCCCGCCGCCAATCCCATGGTTCCCAAGAAAAAGCCCGGCGGCCGACGCATCCGGAGATGCGCCCGCCACCGGGCTGTCGTCACGGCGGAGAAGTGTCAGCCGGCGTGCGCCTTGCTGTTCGCGCGGGCGGCGGCCCACTTGCCGACCACCACCACGATGACCGCGCCGGCCACGGCGGCGGCGTAGTGCAGCCAGGGGTTGGCGGCCAGCACACCCTTGAGCGAGACGTCGCTCATGATGGTTTCGCCGGCCACCCAGCCGATCAGCGCGGCGCCCAGCACCACGATGATGGGGAAACGCTCCATCAGCTTGATCATCAGCGTGCTGCCGAAGATCACCAGCGGGATGCTGATCGCCAGGCCCAGGATCAGCAGGACCATGTTGCCCTGGGCGGAAGCCGCCACGGCGATCACGTTGTCCAGGCTCATGACCAGGTCGGCCAGCAGGATGGTGCGGATGGCGGCGCTGAGCGTGCCGTATTCCTTGGCTTCGCCTTCTTCCTCTTCACCCTCGGCCAGCAGCTGGTAGCCGATCCACAGCAGCAGCAGGCCGCCGACGATCTGCAGATAGGGCAGTTCCAGCAGCCAGGCCGCGACCACGGTCAGCACGATACGCAGCACCACCGCGGCGCCGGAGCCCCAGACGATGGCCTTCTTCTGCTGGTGCGGCGGCAGCGAACGGGCGGCCAGGGCGATCACCACGGCGTTGTCGCCGGACAGGATGATGTTGATCCAGATGATCTTGATGAGGCCGATCCAGAAGTCCGGCGTACTGAGAAATTCCACGGTGTTGTAGCTCCTGTTATCTATATTTTTGAATGCAAGAAGCGCCCCGGAAATGGCTTTCCGGAGCGCTTTCTTTATGCGAGGCGCAGTTTAAATGCGCTCAAGGGTCAGGACGTGCGTATTTATGCGTACATCCTGAGGGGAGCCTTACAGCAGGCCCTTGAGCAGGCGGCCCATTTCGGAAGGGTTGCGGGTGATGGTGAATCCGCACTCTTCCATGATCGCCAGCTTGGCGTCGGCCGTGTCGGCACCACCGGAGATCAGCGCGCCGGCGTGGCCCATGCGCTTGCCCGGAGGGGCGGTGACACCGGCGATGAAACCGACGATCGGCTTCTTCATGTTGTCCTTGCACCAGCGGGCGGCTTCGGCTTCGTCCGGACCGCCGATTTCGCCGATCATGATGACGGCGTCGGTATCCGGATCGTCGTTGAAGGCCTTCATCACGTCGATGTGCTTCAGGCCGTTGATCGGGTCGCCACCGATGCCGACAGCGGACGACTGGCCGATGCCCAGTTCGGTCAGCTGTGCCACGGCTTCATAGGTCAGCGTGCCGGAGCGCGAGACCACGCCGATGCGGCCCTTCTTGTGGATGTGGCCGGGCATGATGCCGATCTTGATCTCGTCGGGCGTGATCAGGCCGGGGCAGTTGGGGCCCAGCAGCAGGGTCTTCTTGCCGCCGGCGGCTTCCTTGGCCTTCATGCGGTTGCGCACCATCAGCATGTCCCGGACGGGGATGCCTTCGGTGATGCAGATGGCCATGTCCAGGTCGGCTTCGACGGCTTCCCAGATGGCGGCGGCGGCGCCTGCCGGCGGCACGTAGATCACCGAGACGGTGGCGCCGGTCTGCGAGGCGGCTTCCTTGACCGAAGCGTAGATCGGGATGTTGAAGATCGACTCGCCGGCCTTCTTGGGGTTCACGCCCGCCACGAAGCAGTTCTTGCCGTTGGCGTATTCCTGGCACTTTTCCGTATGGAATTGACCGGTCTTGCCGGTGATGCCCTGGGTGATGACCTTGGTGTCTTTGTTGATGTAGATCGACATGACGCTTGTTCCTTACTTGGCCTGAACGGCTGCAACCACTTTTTGGGCCGCTTCGGCCATCGAGTCGGCACTGATGATGGGCAGGCCCGATTCGGCCAGCATCTTCTTGCCGAGCTGTTCGTTCGTGCCCTTCATGCGCACGACCAGGGGCACCGACAGGTTCACGGCCTTGCAGGCGGTGATGACGCCGGTGGCGATGGTGTCGCATTTCATGATGCCGCCGAAGATGTTGACCATGATGGCCTCGACCTTGGGGTTCTTCAGCATGATCTTGAAGGCTTCGGTGACCTTCTCCGGGGTGGCACCGCCGCCCACGTCCAGGAAGTTGGCCGGCTCGGCGCCGTACAGCTTGATGGTGTCCATGGTGGCCATGGCCAGGCCGGCGCCGTTGACCAGGCAGCCGATGTTGCCGTCGAGGCTGATGTAGGCCAGGTCGAACTTGCTGGCTTCGATTTCGGCGGCGTCTTCTTCGTCCAGGTCGCGCAGGGCGACGATTTCCGGCAGGCGGAACAGGGCGTTGGTGTCGAAGTTGAACTTGGCGTCGAGCGCCGTCAGCTTGCCCTTGCCGTCGACGTTCAGCGGGTTGATTTCCACCAGCGACGCATCGGTTTCCATGTAGCAGGTGTAGAGCTTCTGGAAGATGTCGATGGCCTGCGCGGTCGAGCCGGCGGGGATGCCGATGGCGTCGGCGATCTTCTTGGCCTGCGCGTCACCCAGTCCGGTGAGCGGGTCGATGAATTCGGTGATGATCTTCTCGGGAGTGGAGTGGGCCACTTCCTCGATGTCCATGCCGCCTTCGCTGGAAGCGATGAACGCCAGCTTCTGGGTGGCGCGGTCGGTCACGATGGAGACGTAGAGCTCGTTCTGGATGTCCGCGCCGTCTTCGATGTAGAGGCGGCGGACCTTTTGGCCTTCGGGGCCGGTCTGGTGGGTCTTGAGCTGCATGCCCAGGATCTCGCCGGAGATGCGCTTCACGTCTTCGATGGTCTTGGCGACCTTGACGCCGCCGCCCTTGCCGCGTCCGCCGGCATGGATCTGGGCCTTGACGACCCACACCGGGCCGCCGAGTTTCTGGGCGGCTTCCACCGCCTCCTGCACGTTGAAGGCGGGAATGCCGTTGGGAACGGGCACGCCGAACTTGCGCAAGATTTCCTTGCCTTGGTACTCGTGAATCTTCATGAGGTCTCGCTCTGGGGGGAGAAGGATGGGAGCATCGCGCCGTCGATTCTTGTCTCCATCCACGAGCAAAAGCGCGGACAGTCCGGACGCCAGTGGCCCGACGGCATCCCGGATAGCCGCCGACTGTATCATGGGGTTTCCCCCAGCGCAGCGTGGACACAAGGGCTTCATCCGGAAGCGCTAAGCTGCCCGACCAGCCCTCATTTATCCGACCGACATGCCCCAGATCTTCATTGACGGCGAGGCAGGCACCACCGGCCTGCAGATTCGCGAGCGCCTGGAAAAGATGCCGCAGATCCAGCTGCTGAGCATCGACCCGGCACGCCGCAAGGACCCCGCCGCCAAACGCGAGCTGCTGGCGTTGGCCGACGTGGTCATCCTCTGCCTGCACGACGACGCCGCGCGCGAGACGGTGGCCATGGCCGACGCCCTGGCCGCCGAGACCGGCAAGCCGGGCCCGCGCATCATCGATGCCTCCACCGCGCACCGTGTGGCGCCGGGCTGGGTCTACGGATTTCCGGAAGTCGCTCCCGGCCAGAAAGAGGCGCTGCAGAAGGCCACGCGTGTGGCCAACCCCGGCTGCTACGCCACCGGCGCGATCGCGCTGGTGCGGCCGCTGGTCGATGCCGGGCTGCTGCCGGCCGACCACCCGATCTCGCTGCCCTCGGTCAGCGGCTATTCCGGCGGCGGCCGCAGCATGATCGAAGCCTACGAGGCCGGCACGGCCGCGCCCTTCGAGCTGTACGCGCTGGGCCTGTCGCACAAACACATCCCGGAAATCATGGCCAACACCGGCCTGACGCGCCGGCCGCTGTTCGTGCCCTCGGTGGGCAATTTCCGCCAGGGCATGCTGGTGCAGCTGCCCCTGCACCTCGACCTGCTGCCGGGCCAGCCCAGCGCCTCCGACCTGCACGACGCCCTGGCCGCGCACTACGCGCGCAGCAATACCGAGGAACAGTTCGTGAAGGTGCTGCCGCCGACCGCCGACGGCAAGCTGGAGCCCGAGGCGCTGAACGACACCAACGATCTGGAACTGCGCGTGTTCCACAACACCGACCACCGCCACGTCCTGCTGGTGGCGCGGCTGGACAACCTGGGCAAGGGCGCCAGCGGCGCGGCGGTGCAGAACCTGAAGCTGATGACGGGCCTCTGAGCCCGCCGGATCAGGCCGTCGGCGGCGCGGTCCCGGCGAAAGCCGGGGTGCGCTCGGCGAACGAAGCCAGCCAGGCCTGCAGCGCCGGGTACTGCTGACGCCATTTCCCTTCGAAACGCAGGTCGAGATAACCCAGGGCGCAGGCCAGCGCGATCTCGCCCGCATCGGGCGCGCCCTCGCGCGGCGTCGCGTAACGCTGGTGGGCGAACTCCAGTGCCCGCTCCATCTTGCCGCGCTGGTAGTCCAGCCAGCTCTGCACATGGTGCTCGGCTGGGCGGTAGCGCTTCTCGTAGACCTGCAGGATGCAGGCATCCATCAGCCCGTCGGCCAGGGCCTGCTGGCGCAGCACGGCGAAGCGCTGCGGGCCTTCGGGGAACAGGCCGCCCCAGGGCGCCATGTCGTGCAGGTATTCGACGATCACCCGCGAGTCGAACAGCGCCTCGCCATCCTCCAGCAGCAGCGCCGGGATCTTGCCCAGCGGGTTCTGGCTGCGCAGGCTGTCGTCCGGATTGCCGGTGTCGGCCGCCACGATGGTGATGCGGTCCGACAGTCCGGCCACGTCCGCCGCGATGCGGACCTTGCGGCCAAAGGGTGAGAGAGGCGAGGTGCGGAGGGTGAGCATCGTTTGATTGTGCATCCCCATGCTCATGGCAGGAAATGCACGCGGGAGGCTGGTTTATTGCGGCGGCACCGGGCGCTGCGGCTGCCCGGTATAGGCCGGGATCACCGTGCGCGGCAGCGGACCCTTGTTGCGGCCGCCCTGCTGGGTCTGCTCCCAGGCATGGGCCAGGATGCCGACCGAGCGCGACAGGCAGAACAGGCCGCGCGCCAGCGGCGCCGGGAAACCCAGCTCGGCATAGATCACCGCCGTGGCGCCGTCGATGTTCATCGGGATGCGCCGGCCGCCCTTGCGACGCGCCAGGGCATCTTCCACCGCGCGGCCGATGACGGCGTAGCGGCCGGAGACCTCGCCCCGCCCGGCGGCCGCATCCACCAGCGCCAGCAGCGGCGCGGTGCGCGGATCGACCGGGTGGAAGCGGTGGCCGAAGCCGGGGATGAACTTGCCGTATTCGGCGATGCAGGCGTCGAGCCCGGCTTCCACCGCCTCGTCCTGCGTGGCGCCGGCATCGATGCGCGCGGCGATGTCCAGGTACACGCCCACCGCCTGCTCGCCCGCGCCGCCGTGCACGTCGCCCAGCACGTTGACCGCGCTGGCCATGGCGTTGTTCAGGCCCACGCCGCAGGTCGCGGCCATGCGGGCGATGGCGATGCTGGGCGCCTGCGGGCCGTGGTCCACCGCCGACATCAGCACCGCGTCCAGCAGCCGCGCCTGGGCGGGCGAGGGCAGCTCGCCGCGGGTCATCAGCCAGATCATCTGGGCCAGGCCGACGCCGCCGGAGATCAGTTCCTGGATGGGATAGCCGCGGTAGCGGATCACGCCCGGGCTCATGTCGATGATGTCGGTGGCCCACCAGTTCTCGGCGGCCTGCAGGTCGGCGGATTTGTCTTTTGCTTCGCTCATACGATCTTCTCGCTCTTGAAGGTGGCGATGTCGTCGGCGCCATAGCCGAGTTCGCCCAGGATGTCGTCGTTGTGCTGGCCCAGCATCGGCGGCGGTGCATCCACCGTCGGCGCCTGGCCGTCGAGCTTGAAGCCGGTGCGCATCACCCGCACGTCGCGGCCGACGCCGGGCACCTTGTCGAACTGCGCGACCAGGCCGCGCCCGGCGATCTGCGGATGCTCCAGCGCCTGCGGCACGGTGTAGACCGGGCCGGCCGGCACGCCGGCTTCGTTGAAGCGTTTCCACCAGCGCTCGGCCGAATCGCTGGCCATGGCCGCTTCCAGCTCGGCCTTGAGTTCGGCGCGGTGCGCCAGGCGGCCCTGGCGTTCGGCGAAGCGGGGGTCGGTGGCCAGTTCCGGCCGGCCGACCACGCGGCAGACGGCCTCGAACTGCTCCTGCTTGTTGGCCGCGATGTTGAGCAGGCCCTCGCCGGTGGCGAAGCTGCCCGAGGGGCTGGCGGTGACGTTG
The DNA here is from genome assembly GCF_009906855.1 of Xylophilus rhododendri. NCBI lineage: Bacteria > Pseudomonadati > Pseudomonadota > Betaproteobacteria > Burkholderiales > Xylophilus > Xylophilus rhododendri. The sequence continues at coordinate 3,028,183 of NZ_CP047650.1, read as the reverse complement.
TCGTTGCCCATGGGCTTGGGCTCGCGCCCGGCCACCAGGTGGTTGGACACGGCCCAGCCCATCGTCGCCATCGCCGCTTCGAGCATGGACACGTCGATGAAGCTGCCGCCGGTGCGCTGCTTGTCGGCCAGGGCTCCGGCCACCGCCATCGCGGCGGTCAGCCCGCCGATGGTGTCGGCCACCGGGTAGCCGACGCGGTAGGGCGCGTTCTCGGGTGCGCCGGTGATGCTCATCATCCCGGACATGCCCTGGATGATCTGGTCATAGGCCGGCAGGTCGCGCAGCGGGCCGTCCTGGCCGAAACCGGAGATGGCGCAATAAATCAGCTTGGGCTGCGACGCCAGCAGGGTCTCGTAGCCCAGGCCCAGGCGCTGCATCACGCCGGGGCGGAAGTTCTCCACCAGCACGTCGGCGCTGGCCACCAGGCGCTGGAAGATCTCCTTGCCGCGCGCCTGCTTCAGGTCCAGCGTGATGGAGCGCTTGCCCGGGTTCTGCGCCAGGAAGGAGGCGCCCATGTAGGCCTTGTTCAGCGCCGCGTCGGCGCCGAGCTGGCGTGCCAGGTCGCCGCCAATGCGGGCTTCCACCTTGATCACGTCGGCGCCCATGTGGGCCAGCTGGTGGCAGGCGAAGGGACCGGCCAGCACATTGGTCAGGTCCAGCACCCGGACGCCCTTCAGCGGCCGGGTGGGGGTGCGGGGAGATGCAGTCGTCATGCCCTTAGTCTGCCTTGGCGCCGGAAGCCTTCACGGCCGCGCCCCAGCGCTGGTTCTCGGTCTTGATGAAGGCGCCCAGCTCGGCCGGGCTGCCGCCGCGGGCGGTGGTGCCTTCTTCCTGCATGCGGGTGATGAAGGCGGGCTTCTTCAGCGCGGCGTTCACGGCCACGTTGAGCTGGTGGATCACCGCCTCGGGCGTGCCGGCGGGCGCGACCAGGGCCTTCCAGTCCTCGGCGACGAAGCCCGAGTAGCCGGACTCGGCCACGGTCGGCACGTCAGCCAGGGCCGGGATACGCGCGGCCGAGGTCACGGCCAGGGCGCGCAGCTTGCCGGCCTTGATCATCTGGATGACGCTGGGCGGGGTGGCGATGTAGATGTCGGTCACGCCGCCGATCAGGTCGGTGATCGCCGGGCCGGCGCCCTTGTAGGGCACATGGGTGAACTTGATGCCGGCGCGGCGCGCGAACATCTCGCCGGCGATGTGGCCGACGGTGCCGGTGCCGGGCGAGGCCATGTTGACCGCGTCCTTCAGCGCCTTGGCCTTGAGGTCGGCCACGTTCTTCAGCGGCGAATCGGCGCGCACCACGATCACCACCGGCTGGGAGGCCAGCAGGGCCACCGGGGCGAAATCCTTCAGCGGATCGAAGGGCAGCTTGGAATACAGGCTGGGGTTGATCGCCAGGTTGGCGGTCTGGCCGCTGCCGAGCGTGTAGCCGTCGTTCTTGGCCTTGGCGACCATGTCCAGGCCGATGTTGCCGCCTGCGCCCGGGCGGTTGTCGATCACGAAGTTCCACTGCGTGGCCTGGGTGACCTCGTTCATCACCAGGCGGGTGAGCGTGTCGGTGCCGCCGGCGGGCGGGAAGGGCACGACCAGGCGGATCGGCTGGTTCGGGAAACCCGACTGCGCGTTCGCCGCGGCGGCGGCCAGCAGCAGGACGGCGCCCAGGGCGCGGCGGGTGAGGGGACGAAGTCGGGAAATGGGCATGGTCGTGTCTCGATTGCTTGCAAAGATAGAACGCAATTCTATCTACGATGCGGTTCGCCCCGCAAAATATCGGCTTTCACCGCGCTTCCAATCCGTATTCCGCCTTCATGCCCAAACGCCCCGCCGTCCCCGCGCTAGCCGACCAGAACGCCGCCGAGGGCGGCATCGCCACGCTGGACCGCGCCCTTTCGCTGCTGGCCTGCTTCAGCGCCGCCCAGCCGGTGCTGAGCCTGGCCGAACTCGCCGCCCGCAGCCGCATCAGCAAGAGCACGGTGCTGCGCATGCTGGCCTCGCTGGCCCATGCCCACCTGGCGCAGCGCCTGCCCGATGGCCGCTGGACGGTGGGCGCCGAGGTGGAGCGGCTGCACCGGGTGTTCGCCGCCTCCTTCTCGCTGGAAGACGCGGTGATGCCGGCGCTGCAGGCGCTGGTCGATGCCACCCACGAAAGCGCCGCCTATTACGTGCCTCACGGCGCGCAGCGCCTGTGCCTCTACCGCATCGATTCGCCCCGGCCGGTGCGCGACAACCAGAAGCCCGGCGACCTGCTGCCCCTGGACCGCGGCGCCGGCGGCCGCATCCTGCAGGCCTACGGCGCCGGCAGCGAAGGCGATGCGGCGATCGGCGCACGCATCCTGCGCGAGCAGGTCGTGGTGCTGATCGGCGACCGCATTCCCGAGCTGGCCGGCCTGGCCGCGCCGGTCTTCGGCGCCGATGGCGGCCTGGCCGGCGCCGTCACCCTGACCATGCCCACCGAACGCCTGGACCGCGCCCATGCCGCGCCGGTGCAGGCCGCCGGCCGCGCCATCACCAAGAGCCTGGGCGGGCGTTATCCCGCAGCGGGGCAGGCCGCGTGATCGCGGGCGTCGATTTCGACCGGCCGGCCGAGATCGTCGCCGCCGCGCTGATCGGCGTGACCCTGCTGGTCGACGGCGTGGGCGGCCGCATCGTCGAGACCGAGGCCTATGACCGCGACGACGCCGCATCGCACAGCCATGCCGGGCCGACAGAGCGCAACCGGGCCATGTTCGGGCCGCCCGGCCATGCCTACGTCTACCGCTCCTACGGCATCCACTGGTGCCTGAATGTCGTCTGCCGCGAGGCGGGCCATGGCGCTGGGGTGCTGATCCGCGCCATCGAACCCACCCAGGGCCTGGACCGCATGCGGGAACGCCGCGGCCTGGAGGACATCCGCCTCTTCTGCGCCGGCCCGGGCCGCATCGGCCAGGCGCTGGCCATCGACCGCCGCCTCGACGGCCTGGCCCTGGACGCGCCGCCCTTCGAGCTGCTGCCGCGCCGGCACGACGAGCAAGTGGTGCTGCTGACCGGCCCGCGCATCGGCATCAGCCGTGCCATCGACATGCCCTGGCGCTTCGGCGAAGCCGGCTCACGCTACCTCAGCCGGCCTTTCCGCGCGGCTTGAGAACCCGGGATTTTCCCGCGCCCTTCGTAACAATCCTTAAGTAAACCGCCCCTCGGTGCGATAAAGAAGTCTAGACTGGACGCGCGACCATCGCGTAGTCCGCGATCACCTGACTTCACGGCATCCAAGGGGCACAGATGGCTTTCGACAAACAAGGCAGCGGCGGCGACTGGCGTTGGCTGCGCGGCATGGCGGCTGCGCTGGGACTGGCCCTGCTGGCGGTCAACGGCCAGACGGCCACCCTCAGCGGCACGCTCAACGCAACGCTGACCCTGACGGCCAGCTGCATCGTCGTCGGCGTGCCGGGTTCGAGCAGCGGCATCAACCTGGGCACACTCAGCTTCACCTCCCAGCCCAGCACCTTCACCGGCACCCTGACCGCCATCCCGGTCGGCGGCGCCAGCGGCGGCGGGTCCACCCAGGTGCTGTGCTCGCCCGACGTGAGCGGGCTGTCCATCACCATCGACGGCGGCAGCAACGCCGGCCAGGGCACCTCCGTGGGCGTGGGCAGCCGTGCCATGAAGAACGGCACCGCCTACATCCCCTACGAGATCTACCAGGATGCCGGCCGCACCGTGGCCTATCCGGTGGGCACGGCGCTGAGCGGCTTCGCGATTCCCGCCAACGGCGCGGCGATCAACCTGCCGATCTTCGGCCAGGTCAACAAGACCAGCGCCGCCGCCCTGCCCTCGGGCACCTACTCCGACACCCTGACGGTGACGCTCACCTTCTGACCAGACCGATGCCGCCGTCCCCCCTGCTGCGCCGCCTCGCGGCCATCGGCCTCGGGCCGGGGCTGGCGCTGGCCGCCGCATCGGGCAGCGCGCCGGCGGCAACCATCACGCCCTCGCCCAGCTTCAGCGTGGGCGCCACGGTGCAGAACGGCTGCGTGGTCTCGGGCAACATCGGCCAGACCAGCGGACTGGTGTTCGGCGCGATCAATTTCGGCAGCTTTTCGGCGCTGAACACCGGCCTGAAGACCTCGGCGCTCGGCCCCTCCGGCGGCAGCCAGGCGCTGCTGGTCTGCACCGCCGGCACCACCGCGCAGCTGAGCATCGACGCCGGCCTGCATGCCGTGGGCGTGCAGCGCCGCCTGGCCAACGGCAGCGGGGCCTTCGTGCCCTATTCGATCTCCACCACGGTCGGCGGCAACCAGCCGGTGCTGCCCGGCACGCAGATCGGCCTGGCGCTGGGCACCGCCGCCCAGGCCCTGCCGCTGCAGGGCAGCCTGCTGCTGCCGGGCGTGGGGCTGCCGGCGGGCCTGTATTCCGACACGGTCCAGGTGACCTTGACCTGGTGAAGATCCCGCCGCGCTCCGATGCCCGTCGCCAGCTGCTGGCGCGTGGCCTGGCCGTGTCGCTGCTGCCGGGCCTGGGCCTGACAGCGGCGCGGGCCGGCACGCCGCTGCTGATCTGGCCGATCGACCCGATCATCCCCGCCGGCCAGCAGGCCGCCGCGCTCTGGCTGGAGAACCAGGGCGGGGCCCGCGCCACGCTGCAGGTACGCATCTTCGACTGGCGCCAGGACGGCGGCGAGGACCGCTACGAGCCCCAGCAGGGCGTGCTGCCCAGCCCGCCGATCGCCACCATCGCGCCCGGCGGCCGGCAGCTGGTGCGGCTGATCGCCACCCGGCCGGCCACGCCCGGGGTGGAGCAGCCCTACCGCGTGTTCATCGACGAGCTGCCCACGCCCGAACAGGCCGAGGCCGACCAGCGCGCCGGCGCCTCGGTCAAGCTGCAACTGCGCTACGCCGTGCCGCTCTTCATCTACGGCGCCGGCGCCCTGCCGCCGCTCTCGCGCACCCGCGACGGCCTGGGCGGACCGGACCGCGACGCGCTGCAGCCCGCCCTGTCCTGGGACAGCATGCAGCAGGACGGCAAGCCGGTCCTGGTGCTGGACAACAGCGGCGCCGCGCACGCCCGGGTGACGGCCGTGGAATGGAGCAGCCCGGATGGCCGCAGCCAGGTGATCAACCCCGGCCTGCTCGGCTACGTGCTGGCCGGCGCGCGCATGCGTTTTCCCATCGCCCAGGCGATCCCGCCCAAGGCCGCGCTGCGGGTGCAGATCAACGGGCGCCCCGCCGACATCCGACGTGCCGCGGGCTGAAGGTGCACGACGCCGCCGCCATGTCGTGCCGGTGCTGGCCGTCTGCCTGTGGCTGCCGCGCCAGCTCTCGGCCGGCGTGCCGCCCGCGGCCCAGCAAGCCGAGGCGGGCGCGCCGGTGCCGCTGTTCCTGGAGCTGGTCGTCAACGGCCGCTCCAGCGGCGAGGTGGTCGAGGTGACGCAGCGCGGCCCCCACTACGAGGTGGATGCCGCCATCCTGCGGCGCCTCTACGTGCTGCGCCAGGCGGCGGCGGCCCAGCGCGTGGCGGTGGACAGCCTGCCCGGCGTCTCCACCGAATACGACAGCCTCGGCCAGCGCCTGCTGCTGAGCGTGCCGCCCGAATGGCTGCCCGAGCAGAGCCTGCCCGGCAGCGGCCTGCGCCGGCGGGTGCAGGCGGTCGCCGGCACCGGCCTGCTGCTGAACTACGACCTCTACAGCACCCAGAGCCAGGGCGTCTCGATGAACTCGGCCTGGACCGAGGCGCGCTACTTCAGCCCCACCGGCGTGTTCAGCCACACCGGCATCCTGCGGCGCGGCGGCTGGAGCGGCCCGGCCTATCTGCGCTACGACAGCCGCTGGACCACACCCGACACCGAAGGCGCGGCCGAACGCAGCATCGGCGACGTGGTGCTCGGCGCCCTGCCCTGGAGCAGCGCGGTGCGTTTGGGCGGGGTGCAGTGGTCGCGCAATTTCGGACTGCGGCCGGACCTGGTGAGCTACCCGCTGCCGCAGTTCGCTGGCCAGGCCGCCGTGCCCTCGGCGGTGGACCTGTTCGTCAACGGCTACCGCACGGCCAGCCGCAACATCGATCCCGGGCCCTTCGTCTTCAACGAGCTGCCGTATGTGAGCGGCGCCGGCGCGGCCACGGTGGTGACCACCGACGCGCTGGGCCGCCAGGTCTCGACCAACCTGCCCTTCTACGTCAGCACCACTTTGCTGCGGCCGGGGCTCACCGACTACTCGGTGTCGATCGGCGCGCTGCGCCGCAACTACGGCCTGCGCAGCTTCGACTACGGCGCGCCGCTGGCCGCCGGTGTGGTCCGGCGCGGCTGGAGCGACAAACTCACGCTGGAGGCCCAGGGCCAGGCCGGCCGTGGCCTGTCGGTGGCGGGCCTGGGCGCCGTGCTGCAGCCGGGCTATTTCGGCACCCTGGCCGCATCGCTGTCGCGCGGCAGCACACCCACCACCGGCAGCGGCTGGCAGACCAGCATGGGCTACCAATACAACACCCAGAGCGGCGGTGTCAGCCTGCAGCAGATCAACCGCCAGGCCGGCTACGGCGACGCCGCGAGTTATGCCAACGACGGCTATCGCCTCTACCGCCGCCAGCGCCAGATCAGCGCCAACATGACGCTGGGCGTGGGCGCGATCAGCGCCGGCATGGTGGACCTGCGCGGCGGCGGCAGCACCCTGTCGCCGGACAACGCCCGCAGCCGCGTGGTCTATGCCAGCTACACCCGCCCGATCAGCAATACCGCCTTCCTGTCGGTCTCGGCCGGCCGCACCATCGAGACCGGCGAGACCCAGGTGCGGCTGCAGCTCACCTACACCCTGGGCCGCAACGCCAGCGCCAACCTGGCCGCCGTCAAGAGCGGCGACCAGCAGCGCCTGCAGGCCCAGTACCAGCAGGACATCCCGTCCGACGGCGGCTTCGGCTGGAACATCTCCCATTCGCTCGCCGAGCAGCACAACGGCGACTACACCCAGGCCGCCCTGCAGTACCGCGACCGGCGGATGCTGCTGCAGGGCGGCGTCTACGGCAGCGGCGGCCAGGTCTCGCGCTGGGCCGGCGCCAGCGGCTCGCTCGGCTACCTGGACGGCCGGGCCTTCGCCACCAACCGGGTCACCGATGCCTTCGCCCTGGTCTCCACCGGCCGCGAGGGCGTGCCGGTGCGCTACGACCAGCAGCTCATCGGCACCACCGACCGCGACGGCTATCTCCTCGTGCCGCAGGTACCCGGTTACCTCGAAGGCCAGTACGCGATCGAGATGCTCGACCTGCCGCCCGACGTGCAGGTGCAGACACCCCAGCGCGGCATGGCCGTGCGCGGCGGCACCGGCGCCGTGATGGAGCTGCCGGTGCGCACGGTGGAATCGGCCACGCTTTTCCTGGTGGGCGTGGACGGCGCCCCGCTGCGCGCCGGCACGCCGCTGCGCCATGTGGAGGCGAATCTCGACACGGTCGTCGGCTGGGACGGCGTGGTCTTCCTGCCGGAGCTGCTGCCCTTCAACACCCTGCTGATGCGGACCGGCAGCGGCCCCTGCCATGTGCGTTTCGAGGCTGCCCAATACCGCCAGGGACGACGCGAGCTGCAATGCAGTGCCGGGGAGCCGCCGCCATGAGGCGCTGCCTCGCCCGCCTGCTGGTGCTGCTGGCCTGCCTGGCGGGCGGCGCGGCCTGGGGCTGCAGCTTCGTCACTTCGGGCAACGCGCTGGGCAGCGTCTCCTCCTTCGTGGTGCGCAGCGGGCCGGTGCGCACCGGCACGGCGGTCACCGAGCTGCGCTGCAACGGCGTGGTGCTGGCCCTGGGCAACGGCAATCCGGTGCTGAGCGCCAGCATCTCCGGCGCCACCACCGGGCTCACGCTGAAGAACGGTACGGACAGCATTCCCTATTCGGTGACGGCCGCCAGCGGCACGCCCTACAGCACCGGCCAGCTGGTGGTGAGCGCCAACGGCGCGAATCTGGTCTCGCTGCTCGGCAGCAACGGGGCGCGTGTGCCCTTCAACATCACCACCGGCCTCAGCGCCAATGTCGCGGCGGGCATCTACACCGACACCCTGACCGTGCTGTGGACCTACGCCAACATCTGCGAGGGCGTGATCGGCCTCGGCGATATCTGCGTGGGCGTGCCCGCCAGCGGCACCAATGTGCCGAGCACCCTGCAGATCACCCTCACCGTCACCAACGACTGCGCGATCAACGCGCCCGACATCCAGTTCGGCAGCGCGCCCCTGCTCAGCGCCTTTCCGGTGGTGAGCCAGAACATGGGTTTTCTCTGCACCAAGGGCATGGTCTACACCGTGGGCCTGTCGGCCGGCGGCAGCCCGCTGGCCGGCCGGCGCCAGATGTCCTCCGGCACCAACCGCCTGCAGTACGACATCTTCAAGCCCGACAGCACCGTCTGGGGCCTGACCGCCGGCGCACGCGCCAACGCGGTGGGCATTCCCGACGGCACCACCAACCAGCTGATGCCCTACACCGCCCGCATCTACACCGACCAGCCGCTGCCGGCCGCCGGAATCTACACGGACAGCATCACGGTGGACGTCGGCTTCTAAGGCTCTCGCGCACGGGGCGTGCCCGCCTACATGCCGCATCGCAAGCGGGGGATAGAACGGCACGCATGAACACCAACAACACCCCCACGCCCATTCCTTATTCGCCCGCGGTCGAAGAGCCGCAGGCGGACGAGGCCGAAACCATCGCCGAGCTGCGCGAGACGCTGCTCGGCATGTCCAAGACCATGGCCGAGCACACCGGCCACGGCCTGCGCTCGGTGCATGCCAAGAGCTTCGGCCTGCTGCGCGGCACGCTCGAAGTCCTGGGTGGCCTGCCGCCCACCCTGGCCCAGGGCCTGTTCGCCACGCCCAAGGCCTATGACGTGATCGCGCGCTTCTCAACGCCGCCGGCCGAGCAGCTCGACGACCGCGTCTCGCTGCCGCGCGGCGTCTCCCTCAAGGTGCTGGGCGTGGACGGCGAACGCCTGCCCGGCTCCGAAGGCGACAGCACGCAGGACTTCCTGATGGTCGATGGCCCGGTCTTCAACGCACCCGATGCCAAGCATTTCCTGCGCAGCCTCAAGCTGCTGGCCTCGACCACCGACAAGGCCGAAGGCGGCAAGCGCATCATGTCTGTGCTGCTGCGCGGCGCGGAAAAGGTGCTGGAGGCGGTCGGCGGCGAGAGCCCGACGCTGGTCTCCATGGGCGGCCATGCGCAGACCCATCCGCTGGGCGAGACCTTCTTCACGCAGGTGCCGCTGCGCTTCGGCGACTATGTCGCCAAGCTGTCGCTGGTGCCGGTATCGCCGGCCCTGGCCGCACTCAAGGACAAGCCGCTCGAAGACGCCCTCGCCGACGATCCGGACGGCCTGCGCGGCGCGGTCAACGGCTTCTTCGCCGGCAACGACGGCGCCGAGTGGGAGCTGCGTGCGCAGCTCAACACCGACCTGGAAAAAATGCCGATCGAGGACGCCTCGGTCGAATGGCCGGAAGAACAAAGCCCCTATGTCGCCGTCGCACGCCTGCGTATCGGCCGCCAGCCCGGCTGGAACGAGGAGCGCTCGCGCGCCATCGACGACGGCTTGGCCTTCAACCCCTGGCACGGCCTGGCCGCGCACCGGCCGCTGGGCGGCGTGATGCGCGCGCGCAAGGCCGTCTATCCGGACTCGGCTGCCTTCCGCGGCAAGGTCAACGGCTGTCCCATGCATGAGCCGGCCAGTGCGCAACAAGTGGTACCGGGCTGACACGGTGCGGGGCAAAAAGGCGTAGGCTGGCGCGTTCGCCCGTCTCGCACGCCAAGATGCCTTCCACCGCCCAGACCCGACTCAAGATCGGACTGTCCGCCTGCTTCCAGCACGCGGACCCGTCCCGCCCCCTGTTCACCGGCAAGACGCTGCAGTACGTGGAGCAGTCCATCGCCCACTGGCTGATGTCGGCGGGTGCGCTGGTGGTGATGGTGCCCTGCCCCACCGGCGAGACCGCCCGCGGCGACGTCACCCTGGCCCATTACGCCGAGTGGCTCGACGGCGTGGTGATGCACGGCGGCGCCGACGTCTGGCCCGGCAGCTACGGCGAGGAGCCGCTGCAGGAAGCCTGGATGGGCGACCGCATCCGCGACCTCTACGACCTGGCCGTGGTGGAGGCCTTCGCCCAGGCGGGCAAGCCGGTCTTCGGCGTCTGCCGCGGCCTGCAGCTGATCAACGTGGCCTTCGGCGGCAGCCTCTACCAGGACATCGAGACGCAGCACGAGGGCGCGCTGCGCCACCGCGATGCCGACACCTACGACCTGAACTTCCACGACATCGAGATCGTGCAGGGCACGCGGCTGGCCGGCCTCTACCCGGGCCTGCGCCATTCGCGCGTCAACAGCATCCACCACCAGGGCATCAAGCGCCTGGCCGACGGTTTCACGGTGGAGGCCTGGAGCCATCCCGACGGCGTGCCCGAGGCGATACGCCGCACCGGCGGGCCGCTCGGCGGCTATATCGCGGCCACCCAGTGGCACCCCGAGTTCCACCGCCAGGGCCGCCACGCCACCATCGACGACACGGCCATCCTGCACGACTTCCTGCAGGCCTGCGCCGCCGGAAAACGCCGGCCGCAAGCGACGGCGCACCGGCTGCCGGGCCGCATCCGCGACCGCGCCACCCGGCTGCTGCGCCAGGCGCTGCTGATGCGCTGAGGCCTTCGTAGCGGCGGGCGGCTTTTCCCTTGCCTGCTGGCAGGGTGGCCATGCAGGTCCTGGAATCGGGTCTTTTCACCCGAGCGATACCGCCATGGCCTTGTTCCCGACCACCCCCGCCAACACCAGCACCTTCGCATACGCGCCGGTGGTCTGGCACCTGCCCTACCAGGGCGCGCGCCCGCCCGAGGTCGAGATCCTGCAGCATCCGCAACTCCCGCTGGATCTGCCCCGCTTGCCTGCGGACCGGCAGGCCCATGCCGCGACGCTGACGCGGATCTTCACGATGCCGGACAGCACCACAGCCACCACCACGGCCACGACAACGACCCGGATCACGACCGACACCACCACTCTGTCCGAGACTTCCACCAGCACGCAGGCCACCACCACGACCGAGCCGGACCTGTTCCAGCTCCCCATCGAAGGCCGCCCCGTCTCGCAATGGATCGCGGATTTCGGCAACGTCACCTGGCACCGCACGCCCGACGACCCGGCGCCGGAAACCCTGCGCGCCCGTGTCGTCGATGGCCTGGGCGGCAAACGCAGCGACCGCGGCCGGGCGGTGTCCGGCCAGTTCTCGATGCTGCACGCCTACCTGCGTGATTTGAAGAAGATGCGCGATCAGTACCTGGGCACCGCGGCCGGTTCACGCGAACTGATCGAAAACGAAGCCGACCGGCTCATGCGCAACGCCACCTTGCAGATGGCTGAAGGCGGCGGTGTGGGCGACGCGATGGCGGACCTCGGTTTCGTCATCGAGCCGCAGCTCGGCAGTGCCAGCAAGGCCGAGAACGCCCCCCGCCCGACGCGAAATGGCTGGCCAGGCGCAACGCCGACCAACAGGCCATCGACATCTCGTATTACTGGCAGCAGCGCAATCTCCTCCAGGCCGGCATCAGCTCCAGCGGGGTGGTGACGTTCTATTCCGCGGAAAGCCTCAACAAGTACTGCCCGCCAGGCTGCTACGAACCCACCATCCCGTTTTTTCGCTGGCTCCGCAACAAGAAGCGCCGCTTCGTCTACCCGGGCACCGACGTCGTCACGGTCCGGCTGGTCGTCAGGGAGGGAACAGCGGAAACCGTGCACTTCAGCGGCCCGAGCTGGCTGCTGGCCCGGGTGGACACGCCCTATGTGCTCAAGCACAAGGACGATCGACCACCGCCCCATCGGGCCCGCAAGATCAACCCGCATTGGAATCCGGATCCCGAGGTGGTCAACGCACGCATCGCCGGTGCCCGCAGGCCGCCACCGACGCGCTAGCGCCGCTCGCCGCGCGCCATCCTGGCGTAGCGGGCGCGGGCCTCGATCACCTCGGGGTCGTCGCTCCAGTGCGGGTTGACGTGGCGGCGCGGATCGGGCGTGGGCTGTTGTCCGGCCGCGAGGGTCTGCGGCGTATCCCACTGCTTGTAGATCCAGGTCGGCCCGCGGAAGGCGACTTCCACCAGGCCCTCGGCCAGGGTCAGGAAGACCCGGGTGACACCGCCATCGGGATAGACGAACTCGTCGGTCTGCATGATCTTGTCGACCCGCGGGTCGTAGCGGCGCAGGTAGTTGCCGCCCGGGCATTTCTCTTCCATGTCCTGGATGGACTTGAAGATCATCGTGCCGGTCATGAGGTAGTAGAGCGACTCTTCGGAAGTGAAGACCTGGGAGATCCAGAAGGCCCGGATGCGGTGGATCTGCTGCTCGACCCCGCCCTGCGGAGCACGCACCGCCACCGCCTGCGCGGCCTCGGCCCGCGGTTCCATGCGCAGCATCAGGGTGGCGGCGGCGTCGCCCTCGCCCCGGCCGTGCGACATCCGCTCGACCGCCCTTGCCATCAATTCCCGGGCGGCGGCATGGACTTCGTCGCGCCGGTCCGGATGCTCCTCTGCGAAGTGGTCGCGAATCCTCTTCAGCTGGTGCAGGTGGCGGCCGAGCCGGCTGAACTGGCGCGAGGCCTCGGCTCCCAGCTCGCTCCTGCGCCCGCCGAGAGCATTGATCACCTCGCTGCGCAAGGTCTCCGGCGCCGCTTCGCCGGCCGCGGGCGGCTGCCAGGCGGACTGGCCGAAGCCGCGCAGCCAGTCGCTCACCGTCCTGCCGCCGACGCGGGTGTCGTAGAGGGCGGGAGCCGCTTCGTGCAGAGGCTCGAAATCCTCGGGGCTGGCGCGGCCGGACCGTTCCTCGTCCAGGTCGGGTCCGAAGTCCTCGCGCCGATGGGGATCGTGCCAGGGCGGCTGCACGATGTGCAGCAGCTGCGGGATGGCGGGCGGGTTCAGGGAAGCCGTGGCATTACTCGGAAAGGACATGGCGGCGCTCCAAGTGGATGGAGCCCCATTGCAGCGCCGCGACGCCGATTCCGCGCCGTCCACAGGGAAGCACCGGCCGGCCCGACGAACGGACCGGTGGTCCATCGCCAGAGGCTAGCTTTGCGGCACCAGATGGCCCAGCGGCAGTCCGGCCGGCGACTTCACCTCGCCCAGCGAAAAACTGGTGTGCAAATCCTTGACCTGCGGCAGCCCGGCCAGGCGCTGCAGGGCGAAGCGCGAGAAGCTGTCCAGGTCCTCGGCCACCACCTGCAGCTCGAAGGTGCCGGTGCCGCTGATGTAGTGGCAGCTGATCACCTCCGGCAGCTGGCGCACGGCCTCTTCCAGCTCGCGCAGGGCGCCGGCCGAATTGCGCTCGGCATCCAGGCGCACGAAGGCCATCACGCCCAGGCCCAGCTTCTGGCGGTTGAGCGACGCGTGGTAGCCCAGGATGTAGCCGGACTCCTCCAGCGCCCGCACCCGGCGCCAGCAGGGCGCGGCCGACAGGCCCACCCGCTGGGCCAGCTCGGCATTGGTCAGGCGGGCGTCGGACTGCAGTTCGCGCAGGATGGCCAGGTCGAAACGGTCGATCGTCTTCATATGCCCTCTCTTAGAGAAAGGATCTTTCTCCAGACCCCTGTTTGGAGGCAATAAACGCAAACACCTATCCGGGGGCAAAACCTACACTGATCCGACAAAAAGCCGCGCGCCAAAAAAGCGGTCAACACAGGAGACAAAGCGATGAATGCCCCCCTGCCCGATTCCGTCCTGCGTGCGCTGGCCGAAGCCAGCCTCGACGACCGCTACAGCCTGGACCACGGCCGCGCCTTCATGAGCGGCGTGCAGGCCCTGGTGAGGCTGCCGATGCTGCAGCGCCAGCGCGACCTGCTGGCCGGCCACAACACCGCCGGCTTCGTCAGCGGCTACCGGGGCTCGCCGCTCGGCGGCTACGACCAGGCGCTGTGGAAGGCACAGAAATACCTGGCCGCGCAGCATGTGGTGTTCCAGCCGGGCGTGAACGAGGAGCTGGCCGCCACCGCCGTCTGGGGCACGCAGACCCTGGCCTACACGGCGCCCGAGCAGCAGAAGTACGACGGCGTGTTCGGCCTCTGGTACGGCAAGGGCCCGGGCGTGGACCGCTGCTCAGACGTCTTCAAGCACGCCAACATGGCGGGCACCAGCCCGCTCGGCGGCGTGATCGCGGTGGCGGGCGACGACCATATCGCCAAGAGCAGCACCGCCGCCCACCAGAGCGACCACATCTTCAAGGCCTGCGGCCTGCCGGTGTTCTTCCCGGCCAATGTGCAGGAGATCCTGGACCTGGGGCTGCATGCCTTCGCGCTCAGCCGTTTCGCGGGTGTGTGGTCGGGTTTGAAGACGATCCAGGAGATCGTCGAATCCAGCGCCACCGCCCTCATCGATCCGGAGCGGGTGAAGATCGTCATCCCCACCGATTTCGAAATGCCGCCCGGCGGCCTGCATGTGCGCTGGCCCGATCCGCCGCTGGAGCAGGAAGCGCGGCTGATGGACTTCAAGTGGTACGCCGCGCTCGCCTATATCCGGGCCAACAAGCTCAACTACACCGCCGTCGAAGGTCCGAACGACCGCCTGGGCATCATCGCCAGCGGCAAGGCCTGGAACGACACCCGCCAGGCGCTGACCGACCTGGGCCTGGACGACGACACCTGCCGCCGGTTGGGCATCCGCCTGCACAAGGTGGGTGTGGTCTGGCCGCTGGAAGCCCAGCTGACGCGGGCCTTCGCCACCGGCCTGCAGGAGATCCTGGTCGTCGAGGAAAAACGCCAGGTCATCGAATACCAGATCAAGGAAGAGCTCTACAACTGGCGGCCCGACGTGCGGCCCACGGTGCTGGGCAAGTTCGACGAGGTGGAGGGCGACTTCTCCGGCGGCGAATGGAGCATGCCCAACCCCAGCGGCGGCACCCTGCTGCGCGCCAATGCCGACCTGTCGCCGGCCCTCATCGCCCGCGCCATCGCGCGCCGCATCGGCAAGCTGGGACTGCTGCGCGACCATGGCGAGGTGGCGGCGCGGGTGCAGGCGCAGCTGGCCATCCTCGATGCGCAGGAAGCCGCCGCGCATGCCGCAGCCGCCGTGGGCGGGGCCGAACGCACGCCCTGGTTCTGCTCGGGCTGCCCGCACAACACCAGCACCGTGGTGCCGGAAGGCTCGCGCGCCATGGGCGGCATCGGCTGCCACTACATGGCCACCTGGATGGACCGCGAGACACTGGGCTTCACCCAGATGGGCGGCGAGGGCGTGCCCTGGGTGGGCCAGCAGCCCTTCACCACCGAGAAGCACATCTTCGCCAACCTGGGCGACGGCACCTACTTCCACAGCGGGCTGATGGCGATCCGCCAGGCCATCGCCTCGGGCGTGAACATCACCTACAAGATCCTCTACAACGACGCGGTGGCGATGACCGGCGGCCAGCAGGTCGGCGAGCGGCCCGAGGGCCACAGCGTGCTGCAGATCTGCCAGAGCCTGCAGGCCGAAGGCGTGGCGCGGCTGGTGATCGTGACGGACGATCCGTCCAAGTACCAGGGCGTGAAGATCGCGGGCGATCCCCCCGTGCGGCACCGCGACGAACTCGATGCCACCCAGCGCGAACTGCGCGAGGTGGCTGGCACCAGCATCCTCATCTACGACCAGACCTGCGCCACCGAAAAGCGCCGCCGCAGGAAACGCGGCACCCTGGCCGACCCGGCCACCCGCATCGTCATCAACGACCTGGTCTGCGAGGGCTGCGGCGACTGCGGCGTGCAGAGCAATTGCCTGTCGGTGGAGCCGCTGGAGACGCCGTTCGGCCGCAAGCGCACCATCAACCAGAGCAGTTGCAACAAGGACACCAGCTGCCTCAAGGGCTTCTGCCCGAGCTTCGTGGAAGTGTCCGGCGGCCAGCTGAAGAAGAAGGCCAAGGCGCAGGCGCCGACACCGGCGGAACTGGGCGAGCTGCCCGAGCCGCAGCTGCCATCGCTGTCGGGCCGCTCCGGCCAGCCCTGGGGCGGCGTGGTGGCCGGCGTGGGCGGCACCGGCGTGATCACCATCGGCCAGCTGCTGGGCGTGGCGGCGCACCTGGAGGGCAAGGGCATCGTCACCCAGGATGCAGCCGGCCTGGCGCAGAAGGGCGGCGCCACCTGGAGCCATGTGCTGATCGCCGAGCGGCAGGACGACATCCTCACCACCCGTGTCGGCACCGCCGCGGCCGACCTGGTGCTGGCCTGCGATCCGCTGGTGGCCGTGCACCACGAGACCACCGACCGCCTGCGCGCCGGCCGCAGCCATGTCGCGCTGAACAGCCACGGCACACCGACGGCCGCCTTCGTGCGGCAGGCCGACTGGCAGAACCCGTCGAACGCCTGCGCCGCCGAGCTGACGCGGCTGGTCGGCGCGCAAGGCCTGGGCGGCTTCGATGCGGAAACCGCCGCCACCCGCCTCATGGGCGACAGCCTCTACATCAACCCCATGCTGCTGGGCTATGCCTGGCAGCGCGGCTGGATTCCGCTGGGGCAGGCAGCGCTGATGCGGGCGATCGAACTCAACGGCGTGGCCATCGAGGCCAACAAGACCGCCTTCCTCTGGGGCCGCCAGGCGGCACACCGGCCGCAGGCGGTGGAGGCCCTGGTCACGCCCGCCCAGGTGATCGCCTTCCAGCCGCGCGAGTCGCTCACCGGCATCGTCGCGCGCCGGGTCGAGTTCCTCACCGCCTACCAGAACGCCGCCTATGCCGAGCGCTACCGCCTGCTGGTCGAGCGGGTGGCCGCGGGCGGCCAGCGCCAGGCCCTGGCCGAGGCGGTGGCGAAATCGCTGTTCAAGCTGATGGCCTACAAGGACGAATACGAGGTGGCGCGGCTGCAGGCCGACAGCGGTTTCCTGCAGAAGATCGAAGCAATGTTCGAGGGCGACTTCCGGCTGCACTACCACCTGGCGCCGCCCATCCTGGGCAAACGCAATGCCCGTGGCGAGCCGGTCAAGCAGCGCTTCGGACCCTGGATGCTGCCAGCCTTCCGGCTGCTGGCCCGGATGAAGTTCCTGCGCGGTACCGCCTTCGACCCCTTCGGCCGGACCGAGGAGCGCCGCACCGAGCGCGCGCTGGTGGATGCATACCTCGCCACGGTGGAGACGCTGCTGGCCGGCATCGAAGCCGGCGGCGACATGGCGCTGGCGCTGGAGATCGCCCGCCTGCCCGAGATGATCAAGGGCTACGGCCACGTCAAGGAGCGCAACCTGGCCGCTGCCAGGCAGCGCGAGGCGGAACTGATGGCGCGCTGGCAGGCGCCGACGGCCGCGAGCAGCCGGGCGGCCTGAGCCGCGCCGGCCGCAGCCGCCCTCAGGGCTTGGCCGGCACCGTGGTCGTGGTGGTGGTCGTGGTCTCCCGGATCACGCCGCCGCCTTCCACGCTGCCGCTGGCATTGCTGGAGGTGGAACTGCTGGTGCTGGCGCCGCCGGCCGAGGTGGTGGTGCTGCTGGTGCCGCCGCCGCTCATGCGGGTCAGGCAATCGGTCTTTTCACCGCCGGTCAGGTCGCGGCAGCGGTCGGCCGCGTTGCGGCCCGCGGCGGCGCCCGGCGATGTGAGGTTGCCGCGCTTGGCCTCCAGCTTGGCGGCGCCGGATTCACGTTTGCAGGCGGCCGGATCGTTGCGGGCTTCGTTGGCATTGCAGCCGCCCGGGACGGCCGCATGGGCGGCCAGGCCGAGCATGCAGCCGGCGGCCAGCACACAAACCTGGCGCAGCAGGGAAGTCTGGGTGTTCATGGGATCTCCCTGGCTACTTGCGCAGCGTGGCGGTCAGCGTGATCTCGGGCACCGAGGCCAGCGCCTTGGACAGGGGGCAGTTCTGCTTGGCGCCCTGGGCGATCTCCTGGAACTTGGCCTCGTCGATGTTCGGCACGCTGGCGTCGAGTGTGAGGGCGATGCGGTCGATCTTGAAGCCGCCGCCCTCGGGCGCCAGGCGCACCAGGGCCTTGGTGTCCACCGAGGCGGTCGGAAAGCCCGCCTTCTCGGCGGCGAAGGCGAAAGCCATGCTGAAGCAGGCCGCATGCGCCGCCGCCAGCAGCTCTTCCGGGTTGGTGCCCTGGGTGTCGTTCTCGAAGCGGGTGGCGAAGCCGTAGGGCTGCGCCTTCAGGGCCGCGGTCTGGGTGCTGATGGCGCCCTTGCCGGCCTTGCCTGCACCTTCCCAATGAACGGTGGCGAACTTCTCGATCATGCTGGTCTCTCCTGCGGGTCGCGGTTGGATGGAGGAAAAGGCATGACCGTCCCTGCGCGCCATGCCGACCGGACAGCATGCGCGGCCGGCGCCGCCGTGGCCGTCGGACGAGGCCGCGCCCTGGCGTGGCGCCGGCACGCTTTCAGGAGCTGGCGGCGGGATCATCCTCGCAGGGTGAGAGCAGGGCCTGGTCGTCATCGCCCAGCACCGGCAGCGGCGTCGCCTTGGCCAGCGCCAGCCACAGGCCGAAGGGCAGGGTGCGGGCGCGGCGGGGCGCGGGGCGGGCCACCGTCAGGCGCGGCCGGGCGGGGTCGCCCTCGGCCAGCATCACGCCGCATTCGGGCGGGATTTCTTCCGCGCTGCCGATCGGCCGGCCGTGGCCGTCCGGGCCCAGCACGTACCAGCATTCGCTGCTGACATCGAGGTAGGCCGCCCGCTTGGCGGGATTGCGCAGGTCGGACAGCAGATCGGAGCGGCGCACCTTGATCTCGTGCACCACCGGTGCGAGATAGGCCTCGACCGAGGTGTTGCGGATCGAGAAGACATCCGGCTTGGCGATGCACCAGCGCGAGGGGCGGGGCGCATCGGCGTCTTCCAGCTGCGCGGCATCCGCCCCGGCGGCGGGCGCGTCGCAGGGCACCTGGGCGCGCAGGGCCAGGCCGCGCCAGACGATGCGCCCGGCGCGCTGCATCGCCCGCGCCACCTGCTCCTCCAGCGCCTGGTGGGACGACAGCGCGGCGCGGTTGCCGGCCAGGCTGCGCGCCATCAGCGCCAGGCCTTGCTCGGTCACCCGCAGCGACATGCGGCCGTGGCTGTCGTGCAGCTGCTGCACCAGGCCGGCACTCAGCAGTTCGACCTCGACCAGGTCCTGGCTCGGCCAGCCGGCCGAGCGGTAGATGTCGCGCAGCCGCCGCGCATGCGGCCGGCCGATGAGAGGGGATGCCGCGAGCGGCGGATCGGTGGCGGGATCGGTGAGGGAATCGGACATGGACCCGCAAGATTACCCAGCGCGCCCCGGCCCCGGTCGCCGCCGGGTCAAAGCCAGCCACCCCGCGCTGTTAGGCTCCTGCCATGGATGCCGATACCGCCCGCCGCTTCATGCAGGCCGCCCTCGCCGAAGGCCGGCGTGCCCTGCCGGACTGCCTTCCCAACCCGCCGGTCGGCTGCGTGCTGGTGCGCGGCAGCGCCATCGTGGCCAGCGCCCACACCCAGCCGCCCGGCAATCCGCATGCCGAGGCCGGCGCTTTGGCGCAGCTCGAAGGCGGCCTCGAAGACGTGACGGCCTTCGTCACCCTGGAGCCCTGCTCCTTCCACGGCCGCACGCCCTCCTGCGCGAAGACCCTGGTGGAGCGTGGCGTGAAGACGGTGTACGTGGCGATGCTGGACCCGGACCCGCGCAACGACGGCCAGGGCATCGCGATCCTGCGCGCGGCCGGCGTTTCGGTCACGCTCGGGCTGCTGGAAGACCAGGCGCGGCGCGACCTGGGGCCGCATCTCGCGCTGAAGGCGAACCGGCCGTCCTGACGCGGCCTCAGGAGGCGAAGGCCTCGACCGCCTCGGCCGGCGTGCCCTCCAGCCAGATCCGCGCCAGGTCGCAGCAGCGGTAGAAGGCCACGCCCGGCAGCGCGGCGGTGCGCTCCAGCCAGCGGGCCAGCACGTCGACGCGGATCTCGCGGGCGGTGCCCACGTCGCCGCGGCTGTGCAGCACCAGGTGCAGGTAGGCGCCGGCCTCCAGCATGGCGGTGGTTTCCTCCTGCCAGACCTTGGCGACGCGGTCGGTGGGATGGCGGCCGCCGTAGAAGATGCTGTCGTTCAGGTAATCGAAGACCGGCAGCTCGACCAGCCGGGCCGCGCCCTCGCCCATCACGTAGGGCAGGTCGTCGTCGAGGAAGCTGCTGTCGTAGGTCATGCCCAGCTCGGCCAGGCGCCGCAGCGCGCCAGTGGTGACGATGCCGTTGGCGGCGCGCCAGCCCAGCGGCGCCTGGCCGGTCAGGCCGCGCAGGGTTTCGCAGGCCTGGGCCAGGCTGTCGAGGTCCTCGCTGCCTTCGGTCGGATGGGCGGGCAGCCAGATGCTGGTCTGCACTGCGATCTCGTGGCCGTCGGCCGCCAGGGCTTCGAGCATGCGCGGATGGCGCAGCGCATCGGCCGGCACCACGAAGAAGGTGGCCCGGATGCCGGTCTGGCGCAGCAGCGCCAGCAGCCGGGGCAGGCCTTCGCGCAGGCCGTAGCGGCCGTAGCTGAACTTGCCGAACAGGCCGGCCTCGCCGGCGCCGAGGGCATCGACCGCCTCGATGTCCACATTGATGCTGATCGTGGCCGGATGCCGCGCCAGGCCTGCGGGAAGTGGGTGGGTGTTCTGCATGGGTGCGCTCCTGCCTGGCTCAGAGGACCGAGGTGCCGCCGGCACCGGAAATCGCCATCTCGTCGTACTGCGACGGATCCGACGCGACCCAGTCGGCCAGCTCCTGCAGCTCCATGAAACGCGCGCCCGGATGCTGCTGGATGTGGCGGATCACGTTCTCCACCGCATGCGCCCGCGAGGGCATGCCCGAGCCCCAGCTGGCGCGCGGATGCACCACCAGCATGTAGAAGCCGCCGGCCGCGTGGATGGCGTCGAACTCGCGGCACCACTGGGCCTGCACCTCCGATACCGGCGTGCGCGAGACGGCATACCAAGGGTAGTCGTCCAGGCTCAGGGTGTTGTTGGGTATCTCCACCATGGATCCGCCGTCGCGCATGCGCAGCAGATAGGGCATGTCGCTGTCCTTGTCGCTGGAGTCGTAGGCGTAGCCCAGGGCCTGCAGGGTGTCGAGCGTGACGGCCGTCTTCTGGCCGCCCGGCGAGCGCCAGCCGCGCGGCGCCTTGCCGGTCAGATCGCCCAGGATGCGGTGGGTCAGGCCCAGGCGGCGCACTTCCTCGTCGGGCTGCAGCAGGAAGTTCTCGTGCAGATAGCCGTGGGCGCCGATCTCGTGGCCGGCGGCGGCGATGTCGCGCACCGACTGCGGAAAGCGCTCGGCGTCGTAGCCCGGCACGAAGAAGGTGCAGGGCACGGCGCGGCGCTCCAGCAGGTCGAGGTAGCGCTGCACGCCGCGCCGCGCCGAGTAGCGCCCGGCCGAATGGATGCCCAGCGCGGGCCAGCCGCGGCCGGCCTCGTTGGAGGCGCCGTCGTAATCCACCGTGATCACCACCGCGCACTGCGCGCCGCCCGGCCAGCGCGGGCGCTGCTCGCGCGGGGCGAAATCGCTGTGGCGCAGGCGGGTGCGGAGGACGGCGGGATAGCGTTTGTCTGGCGGGCTGGCGGATGGGTTCATGGCGATGGTGCTCCGTGGGTGCCCGGGGCGGGCTCAGGTCTTTTCCTGGGGCAGGGCGCTGGCGCGCTGCAGGTGCAGGCGCATCAGGGAGGCGGCCACCTCGAGCGCGCCGGATTCGGCCCGCTCGAGGATCTCCAGGTGCTCGCGGCAGGAGACTTCGACACGCTCCCGGCCGTATTTCCAGTTCAGGTTGACGAAGCGCCGCAGGCGGTTCTGCTGCTCGACCGCGAGCTGGAAGAACCGGTTCTGCGAGGCCGCGGCCAGGCCGGCGTGGAATTCCGCGTTGAGCTCGAACAGGGCCACCGCGCTGCTGTCCTGCCAGGGGCGGGCGAGCATGTCCTCGTGGCGCTGGCGCATGTTCTGCGCCCAGGCCGGGTCCAGCTTCCAGCCGGGTTCAAGCAGGGCGGCGGGCTCGATCAGCATGCGGAAACGGAAGCTCTCCAGGCGGGTGGCGGTGTCGTAGGAGGGCGGGATGAAGGTCCAGCCGCGGCCGGACTTGCGCTCCACCTGGCCCACCTCGGCCAGCCGGTTCATCACCTTCAGCACGGTCGGGCGGCTGACGCCGTAGCGGCGGATCAGGTCGGCCTCGGACACATCGACCGGCAGCTGCTCGGTCAGGCGGTCGCGGGCGATCTCGACGAAGAGGCGGTCGGCGTCGGCCACCGGCGCCTCGAGTTCGACCGGCGCGAGCCCGGCGGCATCGCGGCGCAGGCGCCAGCCGGTGCGCTTGCCGTCGCCGTCGCGCTCGACCACGCCCCGCGCCGCCAGAAAGCCCAGCACCGCACGCATGGGCGTGCGCGACACCCCCAGTTGCTGGGCCAGGCCCAGCTCGGTCAGCGCGGAGCCGGCGGGCAGGGCGCGGCCGCGGGCCAGCTCCACCACCTGGGCGGCGAGCTGGAGGTGCAGGGGCGACAACTTGGGTTCCGGTGGCGTGGCGGTCATGCGGTCCATTGTCTCGGATGCCGGCCGGAATCGATCCAGGGCATGAGATTTAAATGATCACATAAAACCACCAAGTCGAGAACAGTATTTTCACCATTCGTATTTCATCTTGGATTCAGCAACGATCAAGCGCTTGCTCGTTGCGTTTTATATCCACATAATTCAAACGACAAGCCGTTCAAAACCTGCAGCAAGAAGCGCACCCATGGTCAAGCCCTGCCAATTCATCGAAGTTTCCGGCGCCCCCTTCGAGCGCGGCGTCTCCTACGGCAGCCAGGCCGCCGAGCGCATCCGCATCGGCGCCGGCCACTACATCGCGCAGCTGGCGGCGGCCAAGTTCGGCTGGGACGACATCGTGGCCGCCGTGGCCCAGTACCTGCCGGTGATCGAGAAGTTCGAGCCCGCCTATGTCGAGGAAATGCGCGGCATGGCGCAGGGCGCGGGCCAGCCCTTCGAGGCCATCGTGCTGCTCAACGCCCGCACCGAGCTGCTGCAGCTGGCCAAGCGGCGCGCCCGGGGCGAGCAGCCGCTGCAGCCCGGCGACATCGTCGATGCCGAGCCCGACGGCTGCACCGGCGTGGTGGCCACCCGCGAGGCCACCGCCTCCGGCCGCCTGCTGCACGGCCTGAACTGGGACTGGAAGGCCGAATGCGCCGAGACCGCGGTGGTGCTGAAGGTGCGGCGCGAGGACGGCCCCGACCTGATGACCTTCTGCGAGGCCGGCCAGCTGGCCCGCGTGGGCCTGAACGCGGCCGGCATCGCCATCACCGCCAACTACCTCGAATCCGACCGCGACTACCGCCAGGTCGGCCTGCCGGTGGCCTTCGTGCGGCGCAAGGTGCTGGAGCAGCAGCGCCTGGCGCTGGCCATGCACTGCATCTACACCACGCCCAAGTCGGCCTCGGTCAACAACATCCTGAGCCATGTGCACGGCATCGCCATCGACTTCGAATGCGCGCCGGACGAGACCTTCCTGCTGCACCCCAGCGACGGCCTGATCGTGCATGCCAACCACTGGCAGAGCCCGGTGGCCCTGTCCAAGCTCAAGGAGGCCGGCGTGGCGAACATGCCCGACAGCCTCTACCGCGACCTGCGCGTGCGCTCCCTGCTGGAGCCGCAGGCCAGGGCCGGCCAGGTCACCCTCGATTCGATGAAGGCCGCCCTGTTCGACGACTTCGAGACGCCCTGGGCCGTCTGCCGCCCGCCGCGCCAGAGCCTGACCACCAACCTCAGCGCCACCGTCGCCATGGTGGTGATGGAGCCGGCCCTGGGCGTGATGGAGGTGGCGATGCTGCCGGCGCTCAACAAGGAGTTCAGCCGCTTCACCCTGGACATGCAGATCCAGCCGGAGAGTTCCGCGCCCGCGCCGGCCGCCATCGGCTGACGGGACGGACCCGGCCATGCTCGCCTACGTCGTCCGCCGCATCGCCTCCTCGCTGCCCACGCTGTTGCTGGCGGCGGTGGCGGTGTTCACGCTGATCCGCATGGTGCCCGGCGATCCCGCCCAGCTGATGCTGGGCGACGGCGCGGATGCCGCCCAGATCGCCCAGTTGCGCCAGCAGCTGGGCCTCGACCTGCCGCTGTGGAGCCAGTTCCTGCACTGGCTGCAGCATGTGCTGGCGGGCGACCTGGGCCGCTCCATCACCAGCGACCAGCCGGTGCTGCCGCTGATCCTGGAGCGTTTCCAGGTCAGCGCCTCCATCGTGCTGAGCGCGGTCGCCATGGCCGCGGCCATCGCGGTGCCGGCCGGCCTGCTGGCGGCCTGGAAGCAGAACGGGCCGCTGGATTTCGCCATCGTCGCCGTCTCCACGCTGATGCTGTCCATCCCCAGCTTCTGGCTCGGCCTGCTGCTGCTGCTGTGGTTCGGCCTGCACCTGGGCTGGCTGCCGGTGGTGGGCTATGTGCCGATGGGGCAGGACCTGGTGCAGGGCCTGGTCTACCTGGTGCTGCCGGTCGCCACGCTGGTGCTGATCGAGGTCGGCGTGCTCACCCGCATGTCGCGCGCCAGCGCCATCGAGGTGCTGCGGCTGGAATACGTGTCGCATGCCCGCGCCAAGGGCGTGTCGGAATGGGGCGTGCTGTGGCGCCACGTGCTGCCCAACGCCTTCAGCCCCACGCTGACGCTGATCGGCCTGGTGCTGGGCCACCTGCTGGGCGGCATCGCGGTGCTGGAGACGGTGTTCACCCTGCCGGGCCTGGGCCGGCTGCTGGTGGACTCCATCCTGGGCCGCGACTATCCGGTGGTGCAGGGCTGCCTGCTGTTCACCGCCTGCATCTACGTGGTGATCAACCTGGTCGTCGACCTCTGCTATCCCCTCTTCGATCCGCGGGTGGCGGCCTCATGAAACTGCATGCCCGCGCCTGGTTCGGCGGCGCACTCGTCGGTGCGATGTGCGCGCTGGCGGCCACCGCCTTCGTCTGGACCCCCTTCGATCCGCTGCGCCTGAGCCTGCGCGCCAAGCTGCAGCCGCCGTCCTGGAGCCACTGGCTGGGCACCGACGAGTTCGGCCGCGACGTGGCCAGCCGCGTCATGGCCGGCGCCTCCACCAGCGCCAGCGTGGCGATCTGCACCGTGGTGCTGGCGGTGGTGCTGGGCACCGTGGTCGGTGTGCTGGCGGGCTTTCTGCGCGGCTGGACCGACCGGGTGCTGATGACCTTCAACGACACCCTGCTGGCCTTCCCCGGCATCCTGCTGGCGATGGGCCTGACCGCCGTCTTCGGCGCCAACCGCTGGGGCGTGGTGGCCGCGCTGTCGCTGGCCTATGCGCCTTCGGTGGTGCGGGTGGTGCGCGGCACGGTGATGTCGCTGCGCGAGAAGGAATATGTGGAGGCCTCGCGCATGATCGGCAATTCCGAGGCCTACACCATGGCCCGCCATGTGCTGCCCAACTGCCTGGCGCCGGTGGCGGTGCTGGCCACCAGCATGTTCGGCTGGGTGCTGCTGTCGGAGAGCGCGCTGAGTTTCCTCGGCCTGGGCGTGCCGCCGCCGGCACCCACCTGGGGCAACATGCTGGCGGGCGCGCGGCCCTATCTGGAATCCGCCGTCTGGCTGGGCGTGGCGCCCGGCCTGTGCATCGCGCTCACGCTGCTGGGCATCAACATGCTGGGCGACGCGCTGCGCGACCGGCTCGACCCGCGGATGGCCGCCCGATGAGCGCCGCCGCGAACGCCGCGCCGTCCGGCCCCGTGCTGTCGATCGAGCACCTGCGGCTGGAGGCCGCCAGCGGCGCGGTGCTGGTCGAGGACCTGAACTTCCAGATCGAGCGGGGCGAGTTCGTCGCCCTGGTCGGCGAATCCGGCAGCGGCAAGACGCTGGCCGCGCGCACCGTGCTGGGCCTGCTGCCCGCCGGCATCCGGCAGACCGCCGGCGCGGTGCGCTTCGGCGGCGAGAACCTGTCGTCCGCCGGCGTGCGGCGCATGCGCGAGCTGCGCGGCGGCAGCATCGGCATGGTGTTCCAGGAGCCGATGGTGTCGCTCAACCCGGCGCACCGCATCGGCACCCAGATGGCCGAGGGCATGCGCCTGCACACCCGCCTGGGCGCGGCGCAGATCCGGGCGCGCTGCCTGGCGATGCTGGAGCGGGTGCAGATCCGCGATCCCGAGCGCTGCCTGCAGGCCTATCCGCACGAGTTCTCCGGCGGCATGCGCCAGCGCATCATGCTGGCCAGCGTGATGCTGCTGCGCCCGCGCCTGCTGATCGCCGACGAGCCGACCACCGCCCTGGACAACCTGGCGCAGCGCGAGGTGCTCGACCTGATGGTGGAGCTGGCGCGCGAGGACGGCACCGCCGTGCTGCTGATCACCCACAACCTGGGCCTGGTGGCGCGTTATGCGCAGCGCGCGGTGGTGATGCAGCGCGGCCGGCAGATGGAGGCGGGCCCCGCCGCGCAGATCCTCTACCGGCCGCAGACCGACTACACCCGGCAGCTGATCGCGGCCATCCCCCGGCGCGCCGCGGCGCGGCCGGCCGCGGCATCCGGCGACACCCTGATCGCGGCGCGCGGCCTGTCCGTCAGTTATGCGGTGCGCAGCCAGGGCCTGTTCGGAAAACGCAGCCAGCGGCTGGCCATCGACCGGCTCGACCTGGAGATCCGCGCCGGCGAGACGGTCGCCGTGGTCGGCGGCAGCGGCTCGGGCAAGACCACCCTGGGCCGCGCCATGCTGCGCCTGGCGCCGGCCAGCGCGGGCGAGGTGCTGTTCCGCGGCCAGGATGTGCTGAAGGCCGGCGGCGCCGCCCTGCACGACTTCCGCATGGGCTGCCAGCTGGTGTTCCAGGACCCGTATTCCTCGCTCGATCCGCGCATGCGCATCCGCGCCCTGGTGGCCGAACCGCTGCGCCACCTGCCGGCCATGGACGAGGCCGCCAGGGCGCGCCGCATCGACGAGACGCTGGCCGAGGTGGGCCTGGCCGACTTCGGCGGCCGTTTCCCGCACGAACTCTCGGGCGGCCAGCGCCAGCGGGTGGCGATCGCCCGCGCCCTGGTGCGCCGGCCGGCCTTCATCGTCGCCGACGAGCCGGTGTCGGCGCTCGACATGACGATCCAGGCCCAGGTGCTGGCCCTGTTCCGCTCGCTGCAGGAGCAGTACGGCTTCGCCTGCATGTTCATCAGCCACGACCTGGCGGCGGTGGAGCAGGTGGCCGACCGGGTGGTGGTGATGCAGCACGGGCTGATCGTGGAGAGCGGCTCGCGCGACGAGATCTTCGACCGCCCGCAGCACCCCTACACCCGCGAGCTGCTGGCCGCCACGCCGGCGCTGGACGTGCACGCCCAGGCCGTCGCCAGCGCCTGATCCACCGAAACAGGAGGTACCCCCGATGACCGTCCCGAACCCGATCCGGCTGTCCCTGTGCGCGCTGGCGCTGCTGGCCGGGG
The DNA here is from genome assembly GCF_009906855.1 of Xylophilus rhododendri. Lineage (NCBI taxonomy): Bacteria > Pseudomonadati > Pseudomonadota > Betaproteobacteria > Burkholderiales > Xylophilus > Xylophilus rhododendri. The sequence goes on along the minus strand of NZ_CP047650.1, from coordinate 3,000,921 downwards.
CCGCCGCGCCCGGCCTGGCCGGTGCCCAGACCACGCTGCGCACCATGATCACCGCCGACCTGCGCACCGTGATGCCGGGCGCGAACACCGACGACAACCACGGCACCGTGCTGCAGCAGGTCTACGAGGGCCTGGTCGCCTCCCGGGCCGACGGCACGGTCGAACCGATGCTGGCCGCGAAGATCGACACCTCGGCCGACGGCCTGAACTACACCTTCACCCTGCGCGACGGCGTGAAGTTCCACAACGGCGCCCCGCTGACTGCCAAGGAAGTCGTCTGGACCTGGAACTACTTCCTCGATCCGGCCAAGGGCCCCTGGCAATGCCGCGCCAACTTCGACGGCAGCCGCGCGCTGAAGGTCGAATCGGTGCGTGCCGCCGACGACAGACACGTGGTGTTCAAGCTGGCCCAGCCCTACGGCGCCTTCCTCGGCATGATGGCCCGCGGCGACTGCGACGGCACCGGCATCGCGCATCCCGATTCGGTGGTCAACGGCGTCTGGACCACCCCCATCGGCACCGGCCCCTTCAAATGGGCGGAATGGAAGCGCGGCGAATACGTCGAACTCGCCCGCAACCCCGACTACCGCTCGCGCAGCGAACCCAGCGACGGACTGGCCGGCGCCAAGGCGGCCAGGGTGGACCGGCTGCGCTTCACCATCGTGCCCGATCCGGCCGCCGCCCGCGCCGCGGTGCTGGCCGGCAATCTCGATGTCTGGCCTTCCATCGACACCAAGTTCGCCAAGGAGATGGAGGCCACCGGCAAGGTGCGCCTGAGCGGCGCCGAGATCGCCAGCGTGAACAGCCTGGTCATCCAGACCGCCGATCCGCTGCTGGCCGACAAACGCATCCGCCAGGCGCTGAACCTGGCCGTCGACAACCAGGCCATGGTCGATGCCGTGCTCGACGGTTACGGCCGCCCGGCCACCTCGGCGATCCCGCTGACCAGCCGCTACTACGGCGCGGCCGAGAAGAAGGGCCTGGCCTACAACATCCCGCTGGCGCGCAAGCTGCTGGCCGAGGCCGGCTACAAGGGCCAGTCGATCAAGCTGACGACCAACTCGCGTTTCCAGTCGATGCAGGACATCGCCGTGCTCTACCAGGCCCTGGCGCGCGAGGCCGGCATCAACATCGAGGTCGAGGTGGTGGAATGGGCGGTGCAGCTCGACCGCTACTTCAAGGGCAGCTACCAGATGATGGTCTGGAACTTCGCGCCCCAGCTCGACGCGCTCTTCGTGATCGACCGTTTCACCGGCGACAAGAGCAGGCAGGCCGACCGGGTCTGGGGCAACCCCCAGGCCAGCCAGCTGCTGGCGCGCATCGGCAACACCGCCTCGGCGGCCGAACGCCAGCCGCTGTTCGACCAGCTGCACCAGCTCTTCGTCGATGATGCCCCCATGATCGCCTGGAGCACCCCGAGGAGCCTCTCGGCCCTCTCCCCCAAGGTCAAGGGCTTCCAGGCCTGGGCCGGCCGCAAGCCGCGCTACTGGAATGTCGAACTGAGCAAATAGATCCCATGGAACAAGAAGATGTGCTGCTGGTGCAGGTCGGCGGCGCCGCCGCGTGGCCCGAATGGCAGGCGGCCTTCCAGGCGGCCGCGCCCGGGCTGCGGGTGCGGGCCTTCGACGACCCCGCGGTGGACCCCGCCACCGTCACCCATGCGCTGGTGTGGCAGCCGGAACCCGGCTGGCTGGCGCGGTTCCCGCATCTGCGCCTGATCCTAAGCGCCGCCGCCGGGGTCGACCACATCCTGGCGGACCCGCAGCTGCCGGCCCTGCCCATCGTGCGTATGGTCACGCCCGAGACGGCCGAGCGCATGGGCGACTTCGTGCTCTTCGCCGCGCTCGGCATGGTGCGTGAACTGCCCGCCCTGATCGACAGCCAGCGCGAACGGCGCTGGTCCCCGCGGCTGACCGGCCGCCTGGCCAGCCAGACCACGGTCGGCGTGATGGGCCTGGGCCAGCTCGGCGCCCATGTGGCCGGGCGGCTGCGCGCCGCCGGCTTCCAGGTGATGGGCTGGTCGCGCTCGGCCAAGCAGCTGCCGGGCATCGAATGCCTGGGCGGCCAGGCCGACTGGCCGGATTTCCTGTCCCGCAGCGAGATCCTGGTGAACCTGCTGCCCGGCACACCCGAGACCGCCGCCATCCTGGACGCCGCGGCCTTCGCCCGGCTGCCGGCCGGCGCCTGCCTGATCAACGTCGGCCGCGGCAGCCATGTGGACGAGCAGGCCCTGCTCGACGCGCTGGACCAGGGCCGGCTCGGCGCCGCGCTGCTGGACGTGTTCGACCTGGAGCCGCTGCCGGCCGGACATGCGCTGTGGTCGCATCCGCGGGTGATCGTCACGCCGCACATCGCATCGACCGCCTCGCGCGCGGCGCGCGCACGGCAGGCGGCGCACACCATCGCGGCCGACCGGAGCGGCGGCGCCATCGACCACCTCTACCTGCACGCGCGCGGCTACTAGCGCCACCAGGCCGCCACGGCCACCCAGACCAGCACCGCCGCATTGGCGCCGCACAGCAGCATCCACATCGCCGTGCCCTCCAGCCGCTCGACCGTGGCCGCCAGCGCCTGCGGCGGCCACAGCACGGACAGGCGCCGCGAAACGCCCAGCTGGCGCCGCACGAAGGCGCAGAGCGAGAGTTCGGGCTCCCGCACACGCGCCTGCTGCCATTCGAGCCGCGCCTGTTCGTAGAGCTCGGCCTCGGCGCCCATCGGCAGCAGGCGGTGGCGCAGCGGCGCATCGGGGCCGCCCTCGGCCACCCAGCAGGTGTGCCGCCGATGCAGCTGCCGCCAGCGCAGGTGCAGGCAGACCATGGACAGCGCGCAGCCGATGCCCAGGCCCAGGAACAGCAGCACGCTGGCGCGGTCGGCCACCGCGTAACACAGGCCCATCAGCAGCACCGAGAGGCACTGCGCCGCCGCGGCCTGCGAGATCTCGCCCGGCGTCGGCTCGCCCCAGCTGCCGCGCGGCAGCGCCAGGCGCACCAGCGGCCGGCCCAGGAGCGTGATGCCCAGGCCGGCGAGAAAGACAATGCCGGTGGGGGCACCGAAGCGGGTGAGATGTTCGATCCAGTTCATGCCTGCGACGAGGGCCGGCGCAGGCCCCCGAAATACGGCGCCGTCCCGGCGCGGGAGCCGAAAATTCTCCGGGCTGGCGCGCAGGAATCGACCCTGGACTTAATCTCAGATCATTGATTCATCTGGCTTCACATGAACGAATTGCCCACACCGCCGGCACACCGGGCCACCGACACCGGCCGCGCCGCCGCCCAGGTCGGGCCGCGGTGCAGCGGCCGGGCTCAGCCGGCCTCGTCCCCGCCGCCGTCCTGAGCCGCACTGCCGAGCACCCGGCGCACCACATCGCCGCTGAAGCCGCGCGCCATCAGGAAGCGGCCCTGCCGGCCGCGCTCGGCCGCGTCGGCGGGCGGCTGGCCGAACTTGCGGCGCCAGACCTCGCGGGCCCGCTCGAATTCGGTGGATTGCAGCCGCGCCACCGCCTCGGACACGGCTTCGGCCGCCACCCCGCGCTGCTGCAGTTCCTGGCGGATGCGGGCGCCGCCCATGCGGCCCGCGCGCCGGTTCAGCACCGAATCGACATAACGCGCATCGCTCAGGAAATCCTTCTCGGCCAGCTCGTCGAGCACCGCGTCGAGCTGGCCCGGCTCCTCCTCGAAGGATGCGAGCTTGCGGCGCAGTTCGGCGCGGGAATGCTCCCGGCCCGAGAGATAACGCAGCGCCCGGCCCTTGAGCGAGATCTTGCCGAAGGCCACGGGCGCTGGATCAGGCGGCGGCGGTCGCCGCTTCGGTTTCCGGCGCGGCGTTCAGCTCGGCCACGCCCAGGCTGGCACGCACCTTGTTCTCGATCTCGCGCGCCAGGGCCTTGTTCTCGCGCAGGAACTCGCGGGTGTTGTCGCGGCCCTGGCCGATCTTCTCGCCCTGGTAGGCGTACCAGGCGCCGGACTTCTCGATCACCTTGGCTTCCACGCCCTTGTCGATGATCTCGCCCTCGCGGCTGATGCCTTCGCCGAAGAGGATGTCGAACTCGGCCGTCTTGAAGGGCGCGGCCACCTTGTTCTTGACCACCTTGACCTTGGTCTCGTTGCCGATGACTTCCTCGCCCTTCTTGATGCTGCCGATGCGGCGGATGTCCAGGCGCACCGAGGCGTAGAACTTCAGCGCATTGCCGCCGGTGGTGGTTTCGGGCGAGCCGAACATCACGCCGATCTTCATGCGGATCTGGTTGATGAAGATGACCATGCAGTTGGTCTTCTTGATGGTGGCGGTGAGCTTGCGCAGGGCCTGGCTCATCAGGCGGGCCTGCAGGCCGGGCAGGGAGTCGCCCATCTCGCCCTCGATTTCGGCCTTGGGGGTGAGAGCCGCCACCGAGTCGACCACGATCAGGTCGACCGCACCGGAGCGCACCAGGCTGTCGACGATCTCGAGCGCCTGCTCGCCGGTGTCGGGCTGGGAGATCAGCAGGTCCTGCAGGTTCACGCCGAGCTTCTGGGCGTACTGGGTGTCGAGTGCGTGTTCGGCATCGACGAAGGCGCAGGTGCCGGCCTGGCGCTGCATTTCGGCGATGACCTGCAGGGTGAGTGTGGTCTTGCCCGAGGATTCCGGGCCGTAGATCTCGATCACCCGGCCGCGCGGCAGGCCGCCGACGCCCAGCGCCACGTCCAGGCCCAGGGAACCGGTGGAGACGACCTGGATGTCCTCGATCTTCTCGCCTTCGCCCAGCCGCATGATGGTGCCCTTGCCGAACTGCTTTTCGATCTGGGCGAGGGCGGCTTGCAGGGCCTTGGCCTTTTCGGCGGTGGCGGCGGCGTTGGCGGCAGCGGTTTTGGCGTCCATGGAATTTCTCCGGTCAATCAAGGGCTTGCGTTGGGTTTATCCAGCTGTTTGCTTGCACAGGCTGGATGCTTGACCAGTATTCTAGGGGTCGATCAAACGACTGCAAGGCGTATTTTGGTACGTTTGCCTGACGAATCAGACCGACGGTTCCCGCAAGGTTTCCCGCACCAGCGCACGCACGAAGGCCGGGTTCAAGGCCTGGAGGCCGAACTGGAAACGGTAGAAGACGGTGCCGTAGATCTGGTCGTAGAGCGCCTCGGCCGGGCGGTCGCCGCGGATGCCGCCTTCGCGCTGGCCGCGCCGGATCACCGCCAGGCCCAGCCGGCGGCGGATGCTGAGGTAGCGCTCGACGAAAAGCGCCGAGCTGCCGGTCTCGGCCATGCATTCGGCCAGCACCGCCAGCTGCACCCGGCCGAGGTCGCCCTGCAGGGCGGCGAGGTAGCGCAGCGCGTGGGCCTCGATGGCCTCGGCGGGCGGGTCGGTGCGCGACAGGGGCAGCACGGCGGTGGCCTGCTGCAGGAAGGCGTCGATCAGCAGGGCCAGGCGGCTGTCCCACCATTTGTAGACCGTCATCTTGGAGACACCCGACTCGGCCGCGATCGCCTGCATGGTGGCGCCGCGCAGGCCCTGGGTGGCGCACAGGCGCCAGGCGGCTTCGAGCACGGCGGCGGTGGCGGCTTCGGAGCGCGGCCTGCCGGGGCGCCGCGGGGGAATGGAATCGCTCATGGCGGCAACTGTATCGGTGTCGGTGGCACGCATGTTGCGTGATGGATGGTACTTTCTATACCATCCGTACAGATATTGTCCCGCAACGCCCCATGCAGGTGAAAACCATCCGATGAGCACACCTCCCACCGAGCGCGACTACGCGATCTTCCAGGCCGGCAACGTGGTCCTGCAGTCGGGCCGCACCTTCCGCAACATGGCGCTGGCCTACAAGACCTTCGGCACGCTCAATGCCGAGAAGTCCAACGTCATCGTCTATCCCACCTCGTATGCGGCGCAGCACTACGACACGCAGTTCATGGTGCGCGAGGGCGGCGCGCTGGACCCGTCGAAATACTTCATCGTGATCTGCAACCTGTTCGGCAACGGGCTGTCGAGTTCGCCCTCGAACACCCCCTGGCCGGACGTGGGCACGCGCTATCCGGACGTGAGCTATTTCGACGCGGTGCAGGTGCAGAAACGCATGCTCTCGGAGCTGTGGGGCATCGAGCGGGTGGCCCTGGTCTACGGCTGGTCCATGGGCGGCATGCAGGCCTACCACTGGGGCGCGATGTACCCCGACGCGGTGGAGCGCATCGCGGTGGTCTGCGGCTCCGCCCGCTGCGCGCCGCACAACCATGTCTTCATCGAAGGGGCCAGGCATGCATTGATGGCCGATGCGGCTTACCAGGACGGCGTCTTCACCCAGCGCCCCGTGCGCGGCTTGCGTGCCATGGGCCGGGTGTACGCCGGCTGGGCGCTGTCGCAGACCTTCTACCGCCAGGAGCTGTGGCGCCAGCTGGGCGCCTCCTCGCTGGAGGACTATCTTGTCAGCGCCTGGGAGGTGAGCTTCGCCCGGCGCGACCCGGCCGACCTGCTGGCCCAGTTCTGGACCTGGCAGCACGGCGACATCAGCGCCAATCCGCTCTATGGCGGCGACCTGCCCAAGGCGCTGGCCAGCATCCGCGCCCGCACCCTGCTGATGCCGGGCGACCACGACCTGTACTTCCAGGTGGACGACCACGCCTTCGAGATGCAGCACCTGCGCAATGCGGTGCTGCGGCCCATCCCCTCGATCTGGGGCCACCGCGCGGGCAATCCGGCCAACCAGCCGGAGGACCGGGCCTTCATCGAACAACAAGTCAACGAGCTGCTCGCATGGAAAAACCCGTCTCCATCCGCCTGAAGGGCGCCGAGCTGCTGCCGCTGTCGGTGCGCTCCGACCGGCCCGGCCTGCTGCGGGCCGCCGGCCACCTGGGCGCGATCGTGCTGGGCGGCGTGGCGCTGTGGCACACCCGCGGCAGCTGGTGGGCCGTGCCGCTGACGGTGCTGCAGGGCTGGTTCATCGCCTTCCTGTTCAACGTGCTGCACGAGACGGCGCACCAGACCCCCTTCAAGACCCGCGCGCTCAACTACGCCATGGGCCACCTGGCGGGGCTGGCGATCCTGATGCCCTACGAGTACTACCGCTGCTTCCACTGGGACCACCACCGCTACACCCAGGACCCGGCCCGCGACCCCGAGCTGGCCGTGCCGCCGCCGCCCACCGGGCCGGCGCTGGCCTGGTACTGGTCGGGCATTCCGACCTGGATCAACCGGGTGCGCATGCTGTGGGCCCACGGGGTGCGCGGCGTGGTCCGGGAGCGCTGGGTGGCCGAGGGCAAACGCGCCTTGATCGTGCGTGAGGCGCGCTTCTATCTGCTGGCCTATGCGGTGCTGATCGCGGCTTCGGTGGCGGCGCAATCGCTGGCGCTGCTGTGGCTCTGGCTGCTGCCGGTGGCAGTCGGCCAGTGGCTGCTGCGGCCCTATCTGCTGGCCGAACATACCGGCTGCGCCTACAGCCCCGACATGCTGGAGAACACCCGCACCACCTACACCAACGCGGTGGTGCGCTTCTTCGCCTGGAACATGCCCTTCCACGCCGAGCACCATGCCTATCCGGCCGTGCCCTTCCACGCGCTGCCGCGGCTCAACGCCCTGCTGGCACAACACATCCGCAACACCGAAGCGGGCTATCCGGCCTCGACGGCCGCGGTGCTGCGTTTCCTGGCCAGCGAGGAACACGCGGCCGGCAACGGCACCAAGGCCGTGTCCTGAGGCGCCGTCGGCCTCACAGGCCGGCGGGCTGGCGCTGGTGCCAGTCGGTGGCGTGCTGGTAGGCCGCGCCCACCCGGTAGAGCAGGCTCTCGCCGAAGGGCCTTGCGATCAGCTGCATGCCGCAGGGCAGCGGCCCCGGGGTGAAGCCGCAGGGCAGGGCCAGCGCGGGCAGGCCCAGCAGATTGGCCGGCCGCACCAGGCGGGTGATCTCGTCGAGCACCAGCAGCATCGCATCGCCGCCGGAGACATCCACATCGGCCAGCCGCGGCACGGGGAAGGCCAGCGTGGGCGCCAGCAGGACGTCGCAGGCACCGAAGACGGTTTCGGCGAAGCCGGCCAACGCGCGGCCGCGGTAGCGCAGGGCATCGAGATAGTCCTGCGAGCCGGCCGCCAGCGCCGATTCCAGGCGCCCGCGGGTCTGCGGCGAGTAGTCCTGCGCACGCTCGCGCAGCTGCGCCGCATGCACGCCGACCGCCTCGACCCAGGTGAGGATCTGGCCGGCCGCGTTGACCGCATCCAGGTCGGGCATGGCCACCGTCACCAGGCTGGCGCCGCGCATGCGCAGGACCTGGGCGGCATCGGCCAGCAGGCTGGCCACCTCGGGGTTCAGATGGCGGTCGAAGTAGCCGGCGGGAATGCCGATGCGCAGGCCGCCCAGGTCGCGTTCACGTCCGCGTTGCACCGCGCCGGGGTAGTCGAGGTCCACGCCTTCGAGCTGCGCCGCATGCACGCTGGCGCCGTCGGCCGGGTCGTGGCCGGCGATCGCCGACAGCAGCAGGGCGTTGTCGGCCACGCTGCGGGTGAGCGGGCCGATGGTGTCCAGGGCATCGGACAGCGGCATGCAGCCGGCGCGCGAGACCAGGCCGGGGGTGGTCTTCATGCCGGTGACGCCGCACAGGGCCGCGGGCATGCGTACCGAGCCGCCGGTGTCCGAACCCAGCGCGCCGAAGACCAGGCCGGCGGCCACCGCCACCGCGCTGCCGGAGGAGGATCCGCCGGTGATGTGCTCGCGGTTCCAGGGGTTGCGTGCATCGCCCAGCCAGGCGTTCTGGCCGGTGGGGCCGTAGGCGAACTCGGTCATGTGCAGGGTGCCGAGCTGGATGGCGCCGGCCGCGTCCAGCCGCTGCAGGACCCGCGCGGTGCGGTCGGCCACCCAGCCGGCGCGCAGCCTGGAGCCGCAGGTGCTGACCTGGCCGGCGCGGTAGAACATGTCCTTGTGGGCCAGCGGAATGCCGTGCAGCGGGCCGCGCGACCGGCCCGCTGCACGCTCGGCGTCGCAGCGTTCGGCCTCGGCCAGCGCGGCCGGGCCGTCCAGGCGCACGAAGGCATTGAAATCGGCCTGGCGGGCCTGCGCCCGGGCCAGCGCGGCCTGGGTCAGCGCCACCGATGTGGTGCGGCCGTCCTGCAGGGCCTGCAGCGCCTGGCTGAGGTCCATGTCCGCCGATGGCGCCTCGGCGCAGGCCGTGCCGGCCGGCAGGGGCTGGCCGGCCGGCCCTCTGCCGACCGCGCGTGCGGCGAACAAAGCGGGGCCGAGAGCCGGGCCGTCGTCGAAATCCAGCGCTTGCCGGGCGGGCGCGAAGGCCGCCAGGCGGCGCGTGGCGGTGGCGGCGATGGCGGCGGCGCGTTCGCTGCTCATGGGTAGGCCGATGCGTTCGGCCTGGGCGGCGACCTGGGCGGTGCCGATGTCGGAAGCGGTGGAGGGCATGGTCGTCGAAGGATATGGCGCCCGCGGCGCGGGGCCTGTGCGAACATCGAAGCAAAGCCCAGGCCATGTCCCCAGTCCCCGCTTCCGAACCGACCGAACCCGCCGCCACGATGGCGGACGAGCGCTGGCGCGAGTCCCACCTCGGCCGCCTGCTCGGCCATGCCATGCGGCGCTTCGATGCCCGGGTGCTCGAACTGATGGTGGAGGACGAGGAGGCGCCGCTGGCCCTGTCCAACCTGGCCGCGCGCGACCAGGTCGGCGCCGCCCACATCCACATCACCCGCCATCTGGCCTTGCGCGGCTCGCGCCTGACCGAACTGGCCGAGTCCGCCGGCATGAGCAAGCAGTCCATGGGCGCGCTGGTGGACCAGTGCGAGGCCTGGGGACTGGTGCGGCGCGATGCCGATCCGCGCGATGCGCGCGCCCGGCTGGTCGTCTTCACACCCATCGGCCATGCCTGGCTGGAGGCCTTCCGGCGCGCGGTGGCGCGGGCGGAAGGCGAATTCCGCGCCAGCGTGGGCACGGAAATCGCAACCGTGGTGGCGATCGGGCTGGAGGCCTATGGCCAGAGCTGAGCACCATGGCGCATGCGTTCGCGGACCCCTCAAGGAAACCCATGAAGAGAAGCCACGATGACTGAACGGCCGCCGCGCCGGCAATCGCTGGGCATGCGCCTGATGCTGGCCACCCTGGGCTTTTGCCTGGTGTTCACCCTGTGTGCCGCCGCCTACCAGACCTGGTCGGCCTGGCGCGCCGGCAAGGCGGCCATGGATGCCGACCTCGCGCTGATGGAGCGCATGTACGGCAGCGCCCTGGCCAAGGCCAGCTGGGACCTGGACCGCGACCAGATCGCCACCTATGCCGAGATCCTGTCCCAAGCGCCCTGGGTCGGCCGGGTGGACATCTCGGTGCGCCTGCCGGTGGGGCCGCCGCTGGAATACCAGCGGGTGCGGCCGGGCTGGACACCCTCCTCGGTGACGCCGGTGCACCGCTCCCAGCTGCGCTACGAACCCTTCACCGGCCGCACCGAGGCGGTCGGGGAGCTGCGCCTGTTCGGCGACGAGGCCCGGCTCTGGCGGCAGCTGCGCGAGGCGCTGCTCGGCATCGTCGTGCGCCAGGCCCTGCAGTCGCTGCTGCTGGCCAGCCTGGTGATGGCGCTGTTCCATCGGCTGGTGACGGTGCATGTGCGGCGCATCGCGCGCCACCTGGCGCAGCTCACGCCGCTCAACCTCGGCAAGCCGCTGACCATCGAGCGCGCCAGCCGCCGCGACGACGAGCTGGAGCTGCTGGTCACCGGCGTCAACCAGCTGCAGAACAATCTGTCGGACTACCTGGAGCGGCAGCAGCGCTTCGAGCAGGAACTCGCGGCGCACCGCGACCGCCTGTCCGAGCTGGTGCAGGAGCGCACCGCCGAGCTGGAGACCCTCAACCGGCAGCTGGAGCAGCTCTCGCGCACCGATTCACTGACCGGCCTGGCCAACCGGCGCAGCTTCGACCAGGTCAAGCTCGCCGAATTCCAGCGCGCCCGGCGCGGCGGCCAGCCGCTGACGCTGGTGCTCTGCGACATCGACTATTTCAAACGCTACAACGACACCTACGGCCATGCCGGCGGCGATGCCTGCCTGCAGGCGGTGGCCGCCGCGGTGCAGGGCGTGGCCCAGCGCGGCGCCGACCTGGTGGCGCGCATCGGCGGCGAGGAATTCGCCATCCTGCTGCCCGGCAGCGACGGCGCGACCGGCCTGGCGGTGGCCGAGCGGGTGCGCGAGGCGATGGCGGCGCTGGCCATACCGCATGCGGCTTCGGAGGTGTCGGCATACGTCACCCTGAGCCTGGGCCTGGCCACGCTGCAGACCGATATCGACGCCAATTTCGAGACCCTGTTCCGCCGGGCCGACCAGGCCCTCTACCAGGCCAAGCAGGACGGGCGCGACCGCGTGCGTGCGGCCGACCTCCCCCAGGCGAAGGAGCCCTCATGAGCCCGTGCATCCGAGTCCTGGCCGCCCTCTGCCTGGCAGGGGCCGCCGCCGGCGCCGCCGCCCAGATGGTGCGTGTGGTCACCGAGACCACGCCCAACAGCTTCCTGCAGGACGGCCGGGTGGTCGGCCGCGGCACCGAGCTGGTGGAGCTGACCCTGCAGCGCGCCGGCCTGCGCGACTACCGCATCGACCTCTATCCCTGGGCGCGGGCGGTGGACCTGGCGCAGCGCGAGCCCAATGTGCTGATCTACCCGATCGCCCGCACCGCCGACCGCGAGGAGCGCTTCCGCTGGGTCGGCGAGATCCAGCGCATCCGCTACTTCTTCTACGCCCTGCCCGACCGGGCCCTGCCGCCCATGAAGCAGCTCGACGAGGCGCGCGGCCTCACCATCGGCGTGGTGCGCGACGACGTGCGCCACCAGTTCCTGCAGCGCAAGGGCTTCACGCGCCTGGTGCTGTCGGGCCAGCCGCTGGAGAACCTGCGCAAGCTGCTCTACCGCCAGGTGGACCTGGTGGCCATGACCGAGAACGAGGCGCAGCGCCTGTGCGAGGAGGCCCGGCCCGACTGCGCCGGGCTGGCCCGGCTGCTGCCGCTCGACGAGCTGCAGCTGAGCCTCTTCATGGCCTACAGCCGGGCCACGCCCGAGGACCTGGCCCAGCGCACCACCACCGCCTTCGAATCGCTGCGCGCCGACGGCAGCGTAGCCCGCACCATGGGGCCGCTGGCGCCGGGCGCGGCCAGCGCGGGCCGGTAAAAAAGCGCCGGGGGCAGGGCTTGTTCCGCCCCCAGGCAGGGTTATCCGGGACTAGCATCGCGGCATAAGCGATAACGAAGGAGACACCCCATGCGCATCCTGATAGCCGAAGACGACCAGGTGCTGGCCGACGGCCTGCTGCGCTCCCTGCGCGCCTCCGGCGCCGCCGTGGACCATGTGGCCAGCGGCACCGAGGCCGACGCCGCCCTGCTGGCCCACGACGAGTTCGACCTGCTGATCCTGGACCTGGGCCTGCCGCGGCTGCACGGCCTGGATGTGTTGAAGCGCCTGCGCGCCCGCGGCGCCAGCCTGCCGGTGCTGGTGCTGACCGCCGCCGACGGCGTGGAGGAACGGGTCAAGGGCCTGGACTTCGGCGCCGACGACTACATGGCCAAGCCCTTCTCCCTGCAGGAGCTCGAAGCCCGGGTGCGCGCGCTGACGAGGCGCGGCATGGGCGGCACCACCAGCAGCATCAAGCACGGGCCGCTGGTCTACGACCAGGCCGGGCGGGTCGCCTCGATCGACGGCCGCATGATCGAACTCTCGGCGCGCGAACTCGGCCTGCTCGAAGTGCTGCTGCAGCGCGCCGGCCGGCTGGTCAGCAAGGACCAGCTGGTGGAGCGCCTGTGCGAGTGGGGCGAGGAGGTCAGCAACAACGCGATCGAGGTCTACATCCACCGGCTGCGCAAGAAGATCGAGCATGGGCCGATCCGCATCGCCACGGTGCGCGGCCTCGGTTACTGCCTGGAAAAGATCCCGACGTGATCTTCCAGCGCCAGCAGCGGTCCTTGTTCGGGGAGATCCTCGACTGGATGCTGACGCCGCTGCTGCTGCTCTGGCCGATCAGCCTGGCGCTGACCTGGCTGGTGGCCCAGGGCCTGGCCGACAAGCCCTTCGACCGCGCCCTCGAATACAACGTGCAGGCCCTGGCCCAGCTGGTCAGCCTGCACGAGGGCCGCGTGCAGCTCAACCTGCCGCAGCCGGCCAACGAGCTGCTGCGCGCCGACGATGCCGACACCATCTACTACCAGGTGCGCGACGGCGGCGGCGAGGTGCTTTCGGGCGAACGCGACCTGGCCCCGCCGCCCTACACCGGCGAGGGCAGGCCGCCCACCGGCGAGGTGCGGCTGCACGATGCGCAGCTGCGCGGGCTGTCGCTGCGGGTGGCCTCCACCTGGGTGCGCTTCACGCCGCCGCAGGCCGATGCGCCGCAGGTGCAGGTGCTGGTGCAGGTGGCCGAAACCCGCAGCAAACGCTCGGTGCTGGCCACCGAAATCATCAAGGGCGTGATGCTGCCGCAGTTCGCCATCCTGCCGCTGGCGGTGCTGCTGGTGTGGCTGGCGCTGGCGCGCGGCCTGAAGCCCCTGTCGGAGCTGGAGCGCCGCATCCGCGCCCGCCGGCCGCAGGACCTGAGCCCGCTGGACGTGCGCACCGTGCCGCTGGAGGTGGTGCCGCTGGTGGCCTCGGTCAACGACCTGCTGGCGCGACTGCAGGAATCGGTGGCCACGCAAAAGCGTTTCCTGGCCGACGCCGCCCATCAGCTCAAGACGCCGCTGGCCGGCCTGCGCATGCAGGCCGACCTGGCCCAGCGCCAGGCCAGCAGCGCCGAGGAACTCAAGCAGTCGCTGCAGCAGATCGGCCGCGCCAGCAAGCACGCCACCCACACCGTCAACCAGCTGCTGGCGCTGGCGCGCGCCGAGGTGGCGGGCAAGGCGCCCTTCGTCAGCCAGACCTGCGACCTGGCCGCGATTACCATGGAAGTGGTGCGCCATTCGGTGCCGCGGGCGCTGGAAAAACGCATCGACCTGGGCTACGACGGCCTGGCGCCCGCCAGCCCCGGGGTGCAGGTGCCGGGCAATCCCACGCTGATCGCCGAGATGCTGCGCAACCTGGTGGACAACGCCATCGCCTACACACCCTCGAACGAGACCGAGCCGGGTGTCATCACCGTGCGGCTGCAGACGGCCGAAGGCGCACCGGTGATCGAGGTGGAGGACTCCGGCCCCGGCATCGCCGAAGCCGAACGCGAGCGGGTGTTCCAGCCCTTCTACCGGGTGCTGGGCAGCGGGGTGGACGGCTCGGGCCTGGGCCTGTCCATCGTGCGCGAGATCGCCATGCTGCACGGCGCGCGGCTCTCGCTGGAGGACGCCCAGCCCGGCCGCCAGCCGCCCGGCGCGCGCTTCGTGCTGCGTTTCAGCGCGCGGCAGGCGGGCTGAGGCGTTCAGTCATCCGCGGCCGGCCGGCCGGCCGCAGCGCCCTGCGGCTGCGCCGGCTGGGCTTCCGCCTGCGGCAGCAGCCAGGTCCGAAAACGCACCAGCGGCCCAAGCCGGGCGCGCGCCTCGGGGTAGCAGAACCAGTAGCCCAGGCTGCTGCGGTAGCCGCCCTCGGCCAGCGGCTCGTCCACCACGCCGGCGCTGATCTCGTCCTGCACCAGGCAGCGCGGCACCAGGGCCACGCCCATGCCGACGGTGACGGCGCGGATCATGGTCTGGAACTGGTCGAACTGCGGGCCCGACAGGGCGTCCAGCCCGCTCATGCCGTGGGTCTCGCTCCAGCGCTGCCAGGCGTCCGGCACGGTGACGTGGCGCAGCAGGGTGCAGCGCGCCACGTCGCGCACCGAACGCACGGTGCATTCGCCCACGCCGGGCCTGGGCGCGATCAGCGCCACGTCGTGGCCCGCCAGGTAATGCGAACGGGCGCCGGGCCAGTGGCCGTCGCCGAAGAGGATGGAGCAGTCGAGCTCGGGCCGCTCGAAGTCGTAGCCGTGCACGAAGGGCACGAAATGCAGGGTCACCTGCGGCTCCTTGTGCTGGAAGTCCGGCAGGCGCGGGATCAGCCACTTGGCACCGAAGGTGGGCAGGGCCGACAGGTGCAGCGCGCCGCCCTCGCCGCCGCTGGTGATCAGCTCCAGCGTGGCCGCCTCCAGCTGGGCCAGCAAGGCCCTCACCTTCTCCTCGTAGCGCTCGCCGGCCGGCGTCAGCGCCAGGCGCTTGCGGCTGCGCTCGAACAGGGCCACGCCCACCCAGCGCTCCAGCTCCTGCACCTGCTTGCTGACCGCGCTCTGCGTGAGGTGCAGGGCCTCGGCCGCGCGCGACACGCCACCGAAGCGCACCACGGTGGAAAAAGCCCTCAGCAATTGCAGGGGAGGCTGGAAGCGGCGTACGGTCATGGCACCAGGCGCAATGAGTTCATTCCAGATCGGAATGTTATCAGGTACAGGTGTTGCTTTAGCAAATGGACCAAAGCCGGTAATCTCCCCCTCATGGCCCTCAGTGGCCCTCCCGATCCCTTGAAAGGTGCGTCATGCAACGTCGATTCCTCCTCTCCGCCCTGGCTGCAGCTTCTGTCGTTCCCGGAATGTCCTGGGCGCAAGCCGGCAAGCCGATCCGCCTGATCGTGCCCTTCCCGCCCGGCGGCGCCACCGACATCAGCGGCCGCGTGCTGCAGGAGCCGCTGCAGCGCATCCTGGGCCAGACGGTGGTGATCGACAACCGCGCCGGCGCCGGCGGCTCCATCGGCATGTCCGAACTCGCCCGCTCGGCACCGGACGGCCTGACGCTGGCCGTGGCCACCCTGTCCACCCACGGCGTGAACCCGGCCGTGTTCGCCAAGCTGCCATATGACCCGATCAAGGACACCGTGGGCGTGACCGAGCTGGTGAAGGCACCGGGCGTGATCGTGATCAACCCGACCGAGCTGCCGATGGTCCACAGCTTCGCCGACCTGGTGAAGTACCTGAAGGCCAACCCGGGCAAGGTCTCCTACGCCACCCCGGGCAACGGCACCATCGGCCACATGTGGGGCGAGCTGTTCAAGAGCGCCACCGGCACCGCCATGGTCCACATCCCCTACCGCGGCGCGGGCCCGGCGCTCAACGACGTGCTGGCCGGCCAGGTCGCGGTGTACTTCGACCAGGTCGCCTCCTCGCTGCCTTACGTGAAGCAGGGCAAGCTCAAGGCCCTGGCCGTGTCCTGGAACGCCCGCCTGGAATCCCTGCCCGATGTGCCGACCTACGGCGAGCTGGGCTACCAGAACCTGAACGACCCGTCTTGGTTCGGCTTGGTGGCGCCCGCCGGCACGCCGGCGCCCGTGGTGCTGCGCATCCAGCAGGCGGTGGCGCAGGCATTGGCCGAACCCGCCGTGGCCCAGCGCCTGGCCGGCCAGGGCCTCTACCCCTCGGGCACCAGCCCGCAGGCCTTCTCCAAGCAGATCGTCTCCGAGATCGCCAAGATGAAGAAGGTCGCCGCCTACGCCAAGATTTCCTTGGACTGATCGCCTATAGACCATGCATACCGCCCTGAAACTGATCCACACCCGCTACCAGCAGGCCGAGCCCGGCACCGACGGGGCGGCCGCGGCCGCGCCCATGGTGAAGAGCCTGCCCGGCAGCTCGCCGCTGGTGCTGGACTCGCCGCACAGCGGCACCTTCTACCCGGCCGACTTCCGCAGCTGCTGCGACATGGCCATCCTGCGCACCGCGGAAGACACCCACGTCGAGAAGCTCTACAGCTTCGCGCCGGCCCTGGGTGCCGCCTGGATCGAGGCGCTGTTCCCGCGCAGCTACCTCGATGCCAACCGCGACACGCTGGAGCTGGACACCGGCCTGCTGGACGGCCCCTGGCCGCATCCGGTGGCGACCGATCCGAAGGTGCTCAGCAAGGTGCGGCTCGGCAAGGGGCTGATCTGGAAGTTCACCGACGACGGCCAGCCGATCTACGACCGGCTGCTGCCGGTGGCCGAGGTGCAGGCGCGGATCGACCGCTGCTGGAAGCCGTACTACGCGGCCGTCGCCGGCGCGATCGACGCGGCGCATGCGCGCCACGGCTTCTCGGTGCACATCAACTGCCATTCGATGCCCGCCGTGGCCGGCAGCCATGCGACCGACTTCCCCGGCCTGCACCATGCCGACTTCGTGATCGGCGACCGCGATGGCAGCACGGCCGACCCGCGCCTGTCGCAGCGCATCTGCGAGTTCCTGCGCGGACGCGGCTACAGCGTGGACTACAACCACCCCTACAAGGGCGTGGAGCTGGTGCGCCGCTACGGCGTGCCGGCCGAGGGCCGGCACAGCATCCAGGTCGAGATCAACCGCAAGCTCTACATGGACGAGCAGAGCTTCGCGGTGCTGCAGCCGGGCTTCGACAAGCTGCAGGGCGACCTGAAGGCCCTGCTGGAAATGCTGGGCGCCTGGGACGGGAAGTTCTGAAGCCGCCCCGCGGCAGAAGCAGCGGCCTCCCGTCCATGACGCGAGGCCGTTTTGCTATTCCAGGTCGCCCGTCTTGTCGGACGGGTAGCGGAAGGAATCGCGCAGCATGGCCGGCATCGGCAGTTCGAGGTTGATGCCCTTGGGCGGTATCGGCTGCTGGAACCAGCGCCGGTACAGCGTCTGGATCTCGCCGCTGGCGATCAGCCGGCGCATCTCCTGGTCGACCACCTTCTTGAAGGCCGGATCCCGGGGCGGCAGCATGATGGCGTAGGGCTCGATGCTCATCGCCTTGCCGACCACCTCCCAGGACTGCGGCTTGGCCGAATTGGCGCGCAGGCCGTAGAGCAGCACGTCGTCCAGCGCGAAGGCATCGGCCTTGCCGGTCTCCAGGAAGCCGAAGGCCTGGGCATGGTCGGGCGCCTCGACGATCTTCAGCCGCAGGTCGTGCTCGGCATCGATGCGTCGCAGCGTGGGCAGGGTGGTGGTGCCGGTGGTGGCGGTGACGGTGCGCCCGCTCATGTCGTCCAGGCTCTTGAAGCCGCTGTCCGAGCGCACCAGCAGCCGCACCGCCGAGATGAAATGCGGGATCGTGAATGCCACCTGCTTGCGCCGCTCGGCGTTGTTGGTGGTGGAGCCGCATTCCAGCGCGGCCTTGCCTTCCGCGACGGCGGCGATGCGGTTGCCCGAGGTCACCGGCAGGTACTTCACCGCCAGGTTGGGCAGGGCCAGTTCGCGCTTGACCGCCTCGACCAGCTTCAGGCAGATGTCCACGGCATAGCCGACGGGCTGCCGGTTCTGGTCCAGGTAGGAGAAGGGCACGGACGCATCGCGGTGCGCCAGCACGATCTCCTGCGCGGCGCGGATGTTCTCCAGCGTGGCCGCGGCGGCCGGCAGGGTGGTGAAGGCGGCGGCCAGCAGGGGCAGGGCACGCCAGGCAGGAAAAGCGCTCATCGCCAGGCTCCGGCAGGTGAAGAAGATGAAATGGTGGACCAGGCGGGCCGCATCTGGGAAACCCGCGTCAGCCGCAGGGCTGCAGCGTATGGCCGGCCAGGGCCGGCGCCAGGCCCTGCAGCGCGGGCCGCATCGCCTCGTCGACCGCCGGCAGGCGCAGGGTCTGGCCCTGCACCGCTGGCCGCTGCTCGACCACCCGTGCGGTGCGCACGCCGCGCTGCGCCAGCGCGGCCATGCCGGCATTGGCTTCGGACTGGGTGGCATAGCTGCCCAGCGACAGGCCCGGCTCCAGCGCGGGGCTGCCCGGCGCTTCGAAGGCCACATGCAGGGCGCGCAGTTCGCCGCGTTTCTTGGCCACGTAGTCGGCGCTGGGGTAGCGGCCCATGTAGACGATCCAGCGGGCCGGCGTGCTGCCCGGCACCAGTGACCAGCTGCCGGCGGGCAGCAAGGCCTCGGCGCGGGTGCGCAGCAGGGCGGCCTCGGCATCGCCGAACAGGCCGGCCTGCAGGCACTCGGTGGGCGCTGGCGCGGCGGGCGCCGCCTGGGCCGCGGCGGCGATGCTGCGCGCCTCCTCGGCCGACACCAGCTTCAGCGCCTCGGGCCGGATCTGCTGCCTGACGCGCTGCGGCTCGGCCTGCGTCGGCCGCTCCAGGCCCCAGGCACGCAAGGCGTTCTGCGACCAGGCGTAGTAGATGCCGTTGGCCAGCACGAGCAGCAGGGCGACGAGGCGCAGCATCGGGCGCCTTCAGGCCACCGGCCGCACGCTGACTTCGGCGCTGCGCACGGCCTCCCAGCCCTCGGCCGTGGCCAGGCGCAGCACGCCTTCGGCATCCACGCTGGCCGCCGTGCCGCGCCGTCCGTCGGACAGCACCACGGCACGGCCGCGCAGCACGTCGCGTGCCTCGAAGCGCGGCTGCCAGCTGGCGAAGCCCTGGACGGCGAAGTCGAGCAGGCCCCGCACCAGCGCCGGCGCCACCGCCTGCAGCACGGCCGTGGCGGCCACGCCCGGCAGCAGCTCGCGCAGGCCGGCCGGCGGCGTGCGCATGTCCTCGGGCGAGGGCGGCTGGGCGATGTTCAGGCCCGCGCCCACCACCACATAACGCTCGGCATCGGCATCGCCCGCGCCGACGGTCTCGACCAGGATGCCGCCGATCTTGCGGTCCTGCCACCAGAGGTCGTTGGGCCATTTCAGGCCCAGGTCGGGATGCAGGGCCTCGGCGATCGCCACGCCCGCCACCAGCGACAGGCCCGACCATTCGCGCGGCGCCAGCGGCAAACCGAAGGAGAAGGTGAGCGCGCTGCCCGGCGCCGCCTGCCAGCCGCGGCCCAGGCGGCCCCGCCCGGCGGTCTGGTGCTCGGCCACCAGCAGGATGGGTTCCTGGCGGCCGGCGCGCGCCCGGCGCATCAGCTCGCTGTTGGTGGAATCGATCTCCGGCAGGATCTCCACCGTGAAGCCCGGCAGCAGCGGATACAGCTCCTGCCAGATGGCCTCGGCCGGCCAGCGCTGCGGCTCCATCAGCGGCGGCCGCGCTTGGGCGCCAGCAGGGTGCCGCGGCAGTCGGCGGCGCCGCACCAGCAGGGGTATTCGGCCTTGAGCTTCTTGGTGTAGCGCTCCTCGATCATCAGGCCGTAGTCGTAGCTGAGTTCCTCGCCGGCGGCGATCGGACGGATGGCCTTGATGAAGATGCGGCCCTCGTCCTCGTCGGCGATGCAGTTCGGGTCGCAGGAATGGTTGATCCAGCGCGAGGAGTTGCCGCCGTGGTTGGCGTCGATCACCCGGTCCTCGTCCACATGGAAGTAGAAGGTGTGGTTGGGCTGCTCGGGATCGTGGGGGTGGCGGTCCTGCGCCTCCTGCCAGCTGATGATCTCGCCGACGTATTCGATCAGGGTCTCGCCCTCGGCGATATCGGCCACGGCGAAGACGCCTTTGCCGTGCACGCCGGAGCGTCGGGTCTGGATGCGGCGCCCTGCTGCGGTGGGGGCGGTTGAAGGCATGGCCGAAACTCTGTTAATTTGAAAAAGGCACGGGCATGCGTGCGTGCGCATGCGCGAGACCCGGATTGTAGGAGGCCGATGCACCCCATCGGGCCCCGCACCCCCAACATAAAACTGCAGAAGAACATCCATCCATGAGCAAGACCCTGGTGATCGCGGAAAAGCCTTCGGTGGCACAGGACATCGTGCGCGCCCTCACCCCCGTGGTCGGCAAGTTCGAGAAGTTCGAAGACCACTTCGAGAACGAGACCTATGTGGTGACCAGCGCCGTCGGCCACCTGGTGGAAATCCAGGCGCCCGAGGAATTCGACGTCAAGCGCGGCAAGTGGAGCTTCGCCAACCTGCCCGTCATCCCGCCGCGCTTCGACCTGAAGCCGGTCGACAAGACCAAGAGCCGGCTCAACGCCGTCGTCAAGCAGGCGCGCCGCAAGGACGTGGGCGCCTTCATCAACGCCTGCGACGCGGGCCGCGAGGGCGAGCTGATCTTCCGCCTGATCGAGCAATACGCCGCCGGCGCCAAGGAGTCGCTGAACAAGCCGGTGCGCCGGCTCTGGCTGCAGTCGATGACGCCCCAGGCGATCCGCGACGGCTTCGACGCCCTGCGCAGCGAGGAGCAGATGCGTGGCCTGGCCGACGCGGCGCGTTCGCGTTCGGAGGCCGACTGGCTGGTCGGCATCAACGGCACGCGGGCCATGACCGCCTTCAACTCGCGCGACGGCGGCTTCTTCCTCACCACCGTCGGCCGGGTGCAGACCCCCACGCTGTCGGTGGTGGTCGAGCGCGAGGAGAAGATCCGCAAGTTCGTCAGCCGCAACTACTGGGAGGTGCACGCCCAGTTCGCCGCCCAGGCCGGCCTCTACAACGGCAAGTACTTCGACCCCGCCTGGAAGAAGCCGCCGCCCGGCCCCGACGGCCTGCCCGACCCCGAGCAGCGCTCCGACCGCGTCTGGACCGAGCGCGAGGCCCAGGCCATCGCCGAAGCCTCGCGCGGCAAGCCCGCCACCGTCACCGAGGAAAGCAAGCCGACCACCCAGGCATCGCCCCTGCTGTTCGACCTGACCTCGCTGCAGCGCGAGGCCAACAGCCGCTTCGGCTTCTCGGCCAAGACCACGCTGGCCCTGGCCCAGAGCCTGTACGAGCGCCACAAGGCCCTGACCTATCCCCGTACCGACTCGCGCGCCCTGCCCGAGGACTACCTGCCCGTCGTCAAGGACACCATGGGCATGCTGGCCAACAGCGGCATGCGCCACCTGGCGCCCTTCGCGAAGCAGGCGCTGGAGCAGAACTACGTGCGGCCCAGCAAACGCATCTTCGACAACGCCAAGGTGTCGGACCACTTCGCCATCATCCCCACGCTGCAGTCGCCCAGCGGCCTGAGCGATGCCGAACAGAAGCTCTACGACTTCGTGGTGCGGCGTTTCCTGTCGGTGTTCTTCCCCAGCGCCGAATACCAGGTCACCACCCGCATCAGCACTGTGGCCAGCGAGGGCCGCAACTACGCCTTCCGCTCGGACGGCAAGGTGCTGGTCAAGCCCGGCTGGCTGGCCATCTACGGCAAGGAAGCGGCCGACGAACTGGCCGAGGACAAGGACAACAAGGACAGCAAGATCCTCACCCGCGTGCAGCCCGGCGAGAAGCCGCTGGCCGAGCAGGTCGATCCCAAGGCCTTGAAGACCCGTCCGCCCGCCCGTTATTCGGAAGCCACGCTGCTCGGCGCCATGGAAGGCGCCGGCAAGCTGATCGACGACGACGAGCTGCGCGAGGCCATGCAGGAGAAGGGCCTGGGCACGCCTGCCACCCGCGCCGCCATCATCGAAGGCCTGATCGCCGAGAAATACATGCTGCGCGAGGGCCGCGAGCTGATCCCCACCGCCAAGGCCTTCCAGCTGATGACGCTGCTGCGCGGCCTGGGCGTGGAGGAGCTGTCCAAGGCCGAACTCACCGGCGACTGGGAATACAAGCTGGCGCAGATGGAGAAGGGCGAACTCTCACGCGACGCCTTCATGCAGCAGATCGCGCAGATGACCCAGCGCATCGTGCAGAAGGCCAAGGAATACGACCGCGACACCGTGCCCGGCGACTACGCCACCCTGTCGGCGCCCTGCCCCAACTGCGGCGGCATCGTGCGCGAGAACTACCGGCGCTACACCTGCGTGGGCATCCCGGCCGACT
This sequence comes from Xylophilus rhododendri, assembly GCF_009906855.1. Classification (NCBI taxonomy): domain Bacteria; kingdom Pseudomonadati; phylum Pseudomonadota; class Betaproteobacteria; order Burkholderiales; genus Xylophilus; species Xylophilus rhododendri. The sequence goes on along the minus strand of NZ_CP047650.1, from coordinate 2,978,505 downwards.
CCGAGCCGGCGCGCCTGGGCACGCCGGCGCGCGAGGGCTGCGGCTTCTCCTTCGGCAAGTCGCCGGCCGGCCGCACCTTCGAACTGGCCGAGGCCGAGACCCTGGTGAGCGAGCACCGCATCGGGCCGCTGGAGGGCTTCCGTTCCAAGGCGGGCTGGCCCTTCACCTCGGAGATCCAGCTGAAGTTCGACGATGAGGTGAAGAACTGGAAGCTGGAGTTCGACTTCGGCGACGACAAGAACGAGGAGGAGTCCGGCGAGCTGGTCGACTTCCACGGCCAGGAGGCGATCGGCCCCTGCCCGATCTGCCAGGCCGGCGTGTACGAGCACGGCGCGAACTACGTCTGCGAGAAGTCGGTTCCCACTGCCGCCCAGCCCACGCCGAGCTGCACCTTCAAGAGCGGCAAGGTGATCCTGCAGCAGCCGGTGGTGCGCGAGCAGATGCGCCTGCTGCTGGACAGCGGCAAGACCCAGCTGCTCGACAAGTTCGTCTCCAACAAGACGCGGCGCACCTTCAAGGCCTTCCTGGCCTGGGATGCCGCTGCCGGCAAGGTGAACTTCGAGTTCGAGCCGCGCACGAGCAAGTTTCCGCCGCGCAAGACGGCGAGCGCGGGGGCTGCCGCCAAGGCTGCGGCGCCCGCCAAGAAAGCTGCTGCCAAGAAGGCGCCGGCTGCCAAGAAGGCCGCTGCCAAATCGGCTGCGGTGAAGGCGCCTGCGCGCAAGACGGCCTCCACAGGCGGCGCCACGCCCAGTGCTGCGCTGGCCGCCGTCATCGGGGGCGATCCGATCGCTCGGCCGGCGGTCATCAAGAAGCTCTGGGAGTACATCAAGGAGCACGGGCTGCAGGACACGCAGAACAAGCGGGCGATCAATGCCGATGAGAAGCTGCGGGCTGTCTTCGGCAAGGATCAGGTCACGATGTTTGAGTTGGCTGGCATCGTGGGTAAGCATCTGGGGTGAGGGGGTTGTTCTCCCTGGCGGAGGGGGGGTTCTCCTCTGCGGAGGGCGGGGCTGGGGCTGCGCGCCCCAGACCGCGCTCACTTTCTTTGCTTCGCCAAAGAAAGTAAGCAAAGAAAGGCGACCCGACACCCGAGGCCCTTCGGGCACCGCTGCGGTACTCGCAAAGGCGGGGTCCACGACAACTCGCTTCGCTCAAACAGGTCGTGGCCCTGATCCGCCTTTGCTCCGTTCCTCGCTCTCGGGCTCACGGGACCCGGATACGGGGACAGCGGCTGCTTCGCAGCGCAACGGGCCTTCGCTGCGCTCGGCCTCCGCTAAAAGACCGTGCGTCGCAGAGGGCGGGTATTTATCAATCAGAGGCCTGTCCTGGTCAAGAATTTTCGGACAGTTCGATAGGGCGTGTTGCTGCCATTTTTCGCTCGAAGGCGTTGGGCGGCAGATAACCCAATGTCGAATGCAGTCGAGTGCTGTTGTAGAAGCCGACGATGTAGTCGCCGATGTCTGCAGCAGCCTCAGCGTGATTGGCGTAGTCGCGCTGCCAGACGCGCTCCATCTTCAAGTTCAAGAAGAAGCGCTCCATCACCGCGTTGTCCCAGCAGTTGCCCTTGCCGCTCATGCTGGCCAGCAGGCCGTGGCGTTGCAGTACGTCGCGATGAAGCTCGCTGGCATATTGACTGCCCCGGTCGGTATGCACGATCAAGCCGGGGCTGGGTTTTCGTTGGCCAATGGCCATCTCCAAAGCCGCACAGACCAGCTCTGCCGGCATGCTCGGTGCAGTAGCCCAGCCAATCAACTTGCGTGAATACAGGTCCAGGACGGCAGCCAGATAAAGCCAGCCGCTGCGAGTCCGGATATAGGTGATGTCTGCCACCCAAGCTTGATTGGCCGAGGCTGGCGCGAATTGCCGCTGCAGCACGTTTGCAGCCACCGGCAGCGTGTGGCGGCTGTCGGTGGTGTGAACGAATTTGCGCTTCCAGCTTGGCTGCAGGCGGTGTTCGCGCATTAGTCGGCGTATGCGCCAGCGGCCAACGTCAATGCCCTGGACCTCGAGCGCAGCACGCAACCGACGGCTGCCGTAACTGCGCCCGCTCGCTGTAAATGCGGCCTTCAATTGCACCTCAATGGGCTCGATTACGGCAGGCCGAGCTGCTCGTTTAAGAGCTGCGTAATAACCTGCTCGGCTGACACTCAAGACACGACACAGCGTGCTCACTGCAACTGTCTCGGCCTTCTTCTGCCACTGAGCAATCACGCGGTGGATTACTTCAGTTCCCGGGCGAAGAAGGCCGATGCTTTTTTTAAGATGTCGTTGTCCTGGCGCAGTTGCCGCAGCTCTGCTTCGAGCTGACGAATACGCCGTTGCTCCTCGGTCAAAGGCTTGCCAATGCCGGGCTGGCCTGCACTCTCTGCATCGTATTGCTCGACCCAACGGCGCACCGCGCTGTCGGTCAGGCTCATGTCTCTGCAGACCTGTGGCACGCTCAGGTTCTGCTCTCGGATCATCTTGACGACTTGAAGCTTGAAGGCCTCGTCGAAGCTGCGGCGGGGAAGGCGGTTCGTCATGTTCCAGTTGTCCTCAGGGGTTTGAATCCCCTATCGACTTGTCTTTGGAAATTAGACCAGGACAGCCGAGCGCAGCGAAGGCCCGTCGCCCTGCGAAGCAGTGGCTGCCCCCGCTCCCCGGGTCCCGTCTGCGGGTGAGTGAGGAGCGCAGCAAAAGCGGATCAGGGCCACGACCTGTTTGAGCGAAGCGAGTTGTCGTGGACCCCGCTTTTGCGAGCACCGCAGCGTGCCCCCTCCGCAGGAGGGGGACTCCCGCAGCCGGGTCGCCTTTCTTTGCTTACTTTCTTTGGCGAAGTGTTCAGACCGGGGACATGGGAAACGGGTGTGCGGGGACATGGGAAACACTTCTGTGCGGCAGACAAGCCGAGGAGAAGCCCATGCCCTGGCAACCGAGAGACCTCATGAGCACCAAGCAAGAGTTCGTGGAACTGGCCCAGCAGGAAGGGGCTAATCGGCGCGAGTTGTGCCGGCGCTTCAACATCACGCCCAAGGCGGGCTATGCGCTGCTCAAGCGTTTTGCAGTGGAAGGTCAGGCGGCCTTCGTGGAGCGCTCCAGGCGCCCCGTACACAGCCCGCTGCAGACGCCCGCGGACATGCAGTCGACCGTCCTGGCGATGCGGCGCGAGCATCCTGCCTGGGGCGCGCGCAAGATCTGCCGCAGGCTGCTGGACCTCGGCCACCGCGAGGTGCCCGCCACCAGCACCGTCACCGACATCCTGCGACGCAACGGCCTGATCCCTCAAGAGGCGAGCGCTGCCAGCCAGCCCTGGCAGCGCTTCGAGCACGAGCATCCCAACGCGCTGTGGCAGCTCGACTTCAAAGGCCACTTCGAGACCGCTGCCGGGCGCTGCAACCCGCTGACCTTGCTCGACGACCACTCGCGCTTCAACCTGGCCGCGGCCGCCTGCGCCAGGACCGACAGCGCCACGGTGCAGAGCCAGCTCCAGGCCGTCTTCGAGCGCTACGGGCTGCCCGCGCGCATCAACGCCGACAACGGCGCGCCCTGGGGCGTGCCGAGCGCACCGGGCCACCTCAGCGGGCTCGACATCTGGTTCATCCGGCTGGGCATGCGCGTCAGCCACAGCGCGCCGTACCACCCGCAGACCAACGGCAAGCTCGAGCGCTTCCACCGTTCGCTCAAGGCCGAGGTGCTCAACGGCAGGACCTTCGACAACCTCGCCCATGCACAGGACGCGCTCGACCGCTGGAGGGCTGTCTACAACCACGAGAGGCCGCACGAAGGCATCGCCATGCAGACACCCGCACAGCGCTACCGCATGAGCCCGCGGGCCATGCCGCAGGTGCTGCCGGAGATCGAATACGCCGAGCACGATCACGTCGTGACCGTGGGCTGGAACGGCTTCGTGAAGTTCCAGGGCCACAAGCTGCGCTTGTCGCACGCGCTACACCGCCTGCCGGTGGCCTTCCGGCCCGATCCCGAGCACGACGGCTGCTTCGATATCTACTTCAGCCACCATTGCTTCATGCGTCTGGACAGCGCTGCGGCGACCGCTTCCAATTGAGCCGAGGTGTTTCCTATGTCCCCGCACGGGTGTTTCCCATGTCCCCGGTCTAAACAGCGAAGCAAAGAAAGTGAGCGCGGTCTGGGGCGCGCAGCCCCAGCTCCGCCCTCCGCAGGAGAACAAGCCCTCCGCCAAGGAGACAAACAAAAAAACTCAGCCCGTCAGCCGCTCCAACGCCTCGCTGTACTTGGCCGCAGTCTTCTCGATCACCTCCTGAGGCAGCCGAGGCGCAGGCGGGCTCTTGTCCCACGGCTTGCCGTGCACCCGCGCAGACTCCAGCCAGTCGCGCACGAACTGCTTGTCATAGCTCGGCGGATTGACGCCAGCGGCAAACGCCGCGTCGTAGCCCTCGCGCGGCCAGTAGCGCGAGGAGTCGGGCGTCAGCACTTCGTCCATCAGCACCAGCTTGCCGGCCTGGTCGAGGCCGAACTCGAACTTGGTGTCCGCGATGATCATGCCCTTCTCGGCGGCGATGGCCGCAGCCGCCTTGTAGAGCGCGATGCTGGTGTCGCGGATCTGCGCGGCCAGCTCCGGGCCGACCACGGCCACGACCTGGGCGAAGTCGATGTTCTCGTCGTGCTCGCCGACCGCCGCCTTGGCCGCGGGCGTGAAGATGGGCTCGGGCAGCGGGCTGGCGTTCTTCAGGCCGGGCGGCAGGGGCACGCCGCAGACCGCCTGGTTCTGCTGGTACTCCTGCCAGCCGCTGCCGGCGAGGTAGCCGCGCACCACGGCTTCCACCGGCACGGGCTTGAGCCGCTGCACCAGCATCGAGCGGCCGCGCACCTGCGGGATCTCGGCGGCGCTCACCACGCTCTCGGGCGCGTCGCCGGTCAGGTGGTTGGGGCAGATGTGGCCGAGCTTGTCGAACCAGAACAGCGCCATCTGGGTCAGCAGCGCGCCCTTGCCCGGAATCGGCTCGCCCAGGATCACGTCGAAGGCGGAGATGCGGTCGGACGCGACCATCAGGATGCGGTCGTCGCCGACGGCGTAGTTGTCGCGCACCTTGCCGCGGGCCAGCAGCGGCAGCGACGTGAGGGCGGAGGTGTGGAGTGCGGATGTCGTCATGAAGAAAGGCTCGCGAATTTCCCGAAACCCGGACGGTGGGCGGGCAAGCCGCCTATTGTGCGACGTGTATCGGCCTGTGCGTGCGCCGGCGCGGCTTCGGCGCGTGGCAGGGGGTTTCGTTTTCGGCCGGCGATCGGGCCGGGTGCCCGGGAAAAGCTGTGGCGGCGCAATTCCGCGCGCAGCTTCACCGCACACCATGTTGAACCTATCCATCCGCCCCGCCACGCCCGTCAGTCCCGTGCCCCCCGTCGAGCCTGCACCGCAAGAGCACGACCTGGCCGCCGCAAACGCCGCCAGCAGCAAGACCGAGAGCGAGCCGGGCCCTGCCCCCACGTCCGCGAACGACATCGTGCCCGACGGCCTCACCGCCAGCGCCGACGACGCCAGCTTCATGGCGCCCGATCCGGTTCCCACCGGGCAACTGGCGGCCGACACCCTGGCGAACCTGCCTGCCGCGTTGACGGCTCTGCTGGCCGCTTCGCCGCCTTTCCAACCGCCGCAGGAACGGCTGACCGCGGTGACGCGCTGCCTGGAGAACGGCGGCTGCCACCGCAGCGTGGTGGAGGCCCTGCACGACAGAGTCGCGCTCTACCTGGCCAGCCCTTGCGACGAGACCAGCGGGCCGATCAAGGCCTTGCTGCACACGCCGGCGTTCGCGGACGAACTGCTCAAGCTGCTGTGCACCGCGGCGGTCACCAAGGGTGCGCCGCTGACGCCTTTGGATCAGGAGCAGATCCCTTCCGCGGCCGGCGGCGACACCCCGTACAACGGCACCTTTCGTACACACGCGATCGAGACGCTGCTGAGCTTTCTCGAGACCGGTATCGTCCCCGACTGGCCGGACCTGCTGAAGAAGGTGCAAGCCGTGGAGGCGGCCGAGACGGAAGCGGCGGCGGCAGACCTCAAACGGCTGGTCGAAGAGGCCTACGGTCGCCCGCCGTATTTCGGCCTGCCCATCCATGAAACGCCCAAGTTCGACGGCCCCACCGGCTCGCAGCTGAGCCGCCTGCCCTCGGCCGAGAAGGTGCTGGCGCTGGCCCGGGAAATCGCCCCTGCGCTGGAGCAGCCGCTGCGTCACATGATGCCGCTGAGCCTGCTGCCGCACGAGATCCGCGTGCTCTACCTCCCCGATCCGGAGCAACCGCCGCAACTGCTGCCGCGCATCGTGATGTCCTTCTTCGACCCCGACCGCACGCCGGTGGAAAACGCCCTGGCCTTCCAGGTGGCGCAGGCCCTGCTGAGGCCTGCAGATGTGGAGGATGAGCTGCTGCCCCGGCCCGATGCGGCCTACGGCACACTCACCTTCACCGCCAGCGCCTACGGCAGCAGCAACGATCCGGCGATCGCGTTCCACGAGTCCTGCGGTGCCAATGCCTTCCTGGACAAGCATTTCCTGCTGGCCGACATCCGCCACAACGGCCAGAACTTCTTCCTGCCGGGGCATGCCAGCGCCCTGGTCATCGATCAACCGGAGGATGGGCCGGTGCACAGGATCGTCGAGCTGGCGCACCTGGCCGCCACGGTCTACGCGGGCAAGGACTCGAAGCCCGCCATGCAGTTCGCGCTGCGGCTGCAATTGCCCGGCCGCGCGGAGTCGAGCGACACGGCTTTGCTGGAAAGCGTTGTCGGCGCCGTCGTCGGCCCGGCGCAGGTCTGCCGCAACGGCAGCTACACGATGAGCATCGCCGTCGCGATCAAGGCCGCGCTGGAGGACGGCCCGGGCAGCTTCGTGGACCCGCAGGGCAGGCCCGGTTTCCGCTGCCTTGAATCCGTCACCCGCAAGAACCTGGCGGAATTCCTGGCCTGGGCCGGCCTGGAGCGGTATTTCGATCTGGAGATGGATATGGCCACCCGCTGCTGGACGGCGCTGAGCATCGGCCTGCCCGCGGTATCGCAACACCAGTGCCTGCCCCTGGCGCGAGCGCGCGACTACACGCCGATGCAATCACGGGCGGCGATGCCGGCGGCCATCGCCCATGTGCAGGCCGTGGCGGCGCACGCGAACCTGGATGGCGATGCGGAGCTCGCCATCCTGATGGAGCGCTTCGCGAGAGTCCTGGAGAACGTCGAGCGGGCCGCCCCGGCCGGCTCGGACTTCGCGCCCCTGTTCGCGGCGGCCATCGGGCTGGCCGCACTGCACGTCCCTCTGGCGGAAGCCCTGCTCCAGCGCCTGGACGAAGACGACAAACGGCCGCTCCTGGAAACCCTGGAGCGGCATGTCGTGGCGGTGGCGGCACCGGTGCTGGAACGCGCCGCGTTGCTGCGGCTGCGCCAGCCACGTAGCGGCACCTGATAACGCGGCGGCCCCCGCGGCGCGGCGGGGGCGCCTGTCAGGCGCTTACTGAACGACCTGTTCGAGCTGGCCGCTGGCGTATTTGCCGGCCACGACCTGCAGCGAATCGCCCTTGATCTTGGCGCCCTGGCCTTCGCAGCCGAACTCGATGTAGCGCTGCTTGCAGATCTGCTTGGCGGCTTCGCGGGCGGGCTTCAGCCACTCGCGGGCATCGAACTTGTCCGGGTTCTCGAACAGGAACTTGCGCACCGCGCCGGTCATGGCCAGGCGGATGTCGGTGTCGATATTGATCTTGCGCACGCCGAACTTGATGGCTTCCTGGATCTCCTCGACCGGCACGCCGAAGGTCTCCTTCATCTTGCCGCCGTACTGGTTGATGATGGCCAGCAGGTCTTGCGGCACGCTCGACGAGCCGTGCATCACCAGGTGGGTGTTGGGAATGCGCTTGTGGATTTCCTTGACGCGGCTGATCGCCAGGATGTCGCCGGTGGGCTTGCGGCTGAACTTGTAGGCGCCGTGGCTGGTGCCGATGGCGATGGCCAGGGCGTCGAGCTGGGTGCGCTTGACGAATTCGGCGGCTTCCTCCGGATCGGTCAGCATCTGGCTGTGGTCCAGCTTCACGTCGGCGCCGATGCCGTCTTCCTCGCCGGCATCGCCGGTCTCGAGATTGCCCAGGCAGCCGAGTTCGCCTTCGACGGTCACGCCGACCTTGTGGGCCAGCTCGACCACCTTGCGGGTCACGTTCAGGTTGTATTCGAAGTCGGCCGGGGTCTTGCCGTCTTCCTTCAGGGAGCCGTCCATCATCACCGAGGAGAAGCCCAGGTCGATCGCGCCCTGGCAGATCGCCGGGCTCTGGCCGTGGTCCTGGTGCATCACCAGCGGGATGTTGGGATAGGCCTCGACAGCCGCCTGGATCAGGTGCTTGATGAAGGGCTCGCCGGCGTATTTGCGGGCGCCGGCGCTGGCCTGCAGGATGACGGGAGCGCCGGTTTCCTTGGCGGCTTCCATCACGGCCTGGACCTGCTCCAGGTTGTTCACATTGAAGGCGGGGATTCCGTAGCCATTAGCGGCAGCGTGATCCAGCAGTTCGCGCATCGAGACGAGGGCCATGGGGGGTTCCGGTGAAGAGTGGGAAAAACGAAAGTCGCGGCGGCCGTTTGTAATCGGCCCGTAACTGACGATTCTAGCCAGCGCTTCATGACGCGCGTGAGCAAGTTTTACCCGCCGCTCGCCGTCTCCAGTCCCAGGAAGCGCAGGATGTCCCGGCGCACCGGCGCCAGCCAGCGCAGGGGCGTGCCCAGGCTGCCCACCAGCGTGGCGTGGCTGACCCGGGGATAGCTGCGCGACACCACCTCGACGCCGTCGGCGCGCAGGGCCTCGGCCAGCCGCGCGGTGTTGCGCTCGGGGTCGACCGTCTTGTCGTCGCGCGCCACCAGCAGCAGGACCGGTGGCGAGGCCCTGCTGGCATGGGCCAGCGGCTGCGAATCGGCGGGGGTGCCGGGCCATTCGAACGCCACCTGCGTGGCCGGATCGCCGATCGGCAGGAAATCGTAAGGACCGGCCAGGCCGATCCAGGCCGACAGGTCCGACGGCTTCATGCCCACCGCCCCCAGCCAGCGGGCGTCCAGCGCCAGCATGGCGGCGTTGTAGGCACCGGCGCTGTGGCCCATCACGACCAGGCGGGCCGGGTCGGCGCCGTACAGCTCGGCATGGTCGCGGGCCCAGCGCATCGCCTGGGCGCTGTCCTGCAGGAAGACCGGGTAACGCACCTGCGGGCTGAGCCGGTAGTCGGGCACCACCACCACGGCGCCGGCGCTGGCCAGGGCCTGGCCGACGAAGCGGTAATCCTCGCGCTGGCCGGTGGTCCAGTTGCCGCCGTAGAAGAACACCACCATCGGCGGCCGGGGCACGCCGGCTTCGGTTTCTCGGGCCGGACGGTAGACGTCCAGCCGTTGGCGTGCATCGCTGCCGTAGGCCAGGCCGGCATCGAGTCGATAGCCGGAATCCGGCACCAGTGCATCGAGCGCCTGCACGCCCGAGCAGCCGGCCAAAGTCAGGATCGAGAGACTCAGAGCGCCAAGCCTGAGCAACAGGGCGAAACCCGGACGGGCGCTGCGTGCGGACGGGGAAATCGTGCGATTCATGCGGGACTTACGCGGAAATCGGGGTTCTGGATGCGGACTCTCTCGGTACGTTGCACCGAATTCACGAAATTTCCGACCACACGACGACATACACACCCTTTTACTTTCATACTTATTTTTACCAAATATGTTTGCGCCCACTTACATTACACATTTAAACAATTAGGCGTCCTCTCAACCCACCTGGAGAATCGTCGTGAAGAAACTGTTTCTGATATCCGCCCTCGCGCTGCCCGCCTTTTTTGGCTCCGCACATGCCGCCAACGCGGATCTGACCACTTTCACCACCGCCTTAGGCATCAACGGAACTACCGATGTCAGTCCGAATTTCGCTGAGCTCTTCGCGACCGCATCCATCACAGGCTACGTATCAGGCCTCACGTCCTTCGAGTGGAACTTCAGCACCACCGACATCTACATACCCAATATCCAAAACGATTTCAGCTATTACACCGTCGGCTCGACAACCGTGGAGTTGGCAGATGTGGCTTCGCTGTCGGGTACCCCGCTGCAACCCACCGGCTGGCAGACAGTCACGTTTTCTACGGCTTATACCGGCATGATCACGATCGGGGTCGCCAATTACATGGACGACAACGCCGGTTCCACGCTTGATGTGCGCAACCTCGTCGTAGCCGCCGTCCCCGAACCCGAGTCCTACGCCATGCTGCTGGCCGGGCTGGGCTGCGTAGGCAGCATCGCCACCCGCCGCCGGAAACGCCGCCACACTACGACTTGAAACAACCGTCACCGCACTTTCTTGCGACGCAGGGCTGCTGCGGTGCAACATCGCGCTTTGACCAGCGCTTTACAAGGAACCCGCCCATGCGTTTACGCAAGTCGTCCGTGCGACATCTCACTTTGCTGGCGGCTGCCACCGCCTGCTGCTGCGCCCAGGCGCAGGTGACCCTGAAGCCGGACGGCAAGTGGCGCTACCTGCTGACGGCCGGTGCCAATGCCACCTCCGGCAACAGCGACACCACCCAGTTCAACGCCACCGGCGAAGCGGCCCGGGTGAGCGACCATGACAAGATCACCTTCCGCGGCCAGGGCAACTACGGCAAGGTCAACGGCGTGACGGCCACCCAGCGCTACCTGCTGGGCACCCAGTACAACCGCGACATCTCGCAGCACAGCTTCTATTTCGGCACCGGCGATTACCTGCGCGACCGGCCCTCCAACATCGCCAACCGTTATTCGCTGGCGGGCGGTGTCGGCCGCCACATGGTCCGCCGCGACGACATGACTTTCGACATCTCCGTCGGCCTGGGCTACACGCAGGACAAGTACGTGAACCCGACCAGCGTGCTCGGCCAGACCCGCGAGGAATACGGCCGTACCGAACTGGTGCTGACCGAAGAGTCCAGCCACCAGCTCACCAGCACCACCAAGCTGCGCCAGAAGTTCACCGCCTATCCCAACCTGACCGACACCGGCGCCTACCGCGCGCTGCTGGACGCCGGCATCTCGGTGGCCATGACCAACACCATCAGCCTGACCGCCGGCCTGAACTACCGCTACGACAGCGATCCGGGCGTGAACCTCAAGAAGGGCGACCTGTCCCTGGTCACCGGCGTCTCGCTTCGGTTCGACTAACGCTCCACTATCCGTCGGGTGATCGTCGGGGGGCTTTCGCCGACGTGGAAGGCCAGCTTGCGGTCGCGCAGCGCCACGTCCGAAGCGGTAACTCGGTCGAAGCGGCGCAGGTGCTCCGTCCAGGACTCGTCGGTCACCTGCTCGTAGTAGAGCCGCGCATCGACCACATCGCGCTGCAGATGCCATTCGAGCGCGCCCTGGCGCAGGCGGCTGCGGCGGCTCTCGTTCATCACCTCGCGGAATTCCTCGGCGCGCGCCGGGTCGATGCAGTATTCGATGCTGACCTGGATGCGCCCGGCCTCCGGCGCGATCTCCACCACCGGCCGCTTGAAGGCGCGCGAGGGCGTCAGGTCCTCGATCAGGCTGCGGTCCGGCAGGAAACGCTGCACGCCATACATCACCACCACGCCGCTGATGGCCGCCACCGTCAGGCCGGCATGCAGGCCGGCCATGTCCGCCACCTGGCCCCACAGCGCCGCACCGAAGGCAGTGGCGCCCATGATGGCCATCTGGCAGATCGCCATGCCGCGGGCGCGCACCCAGTCGGGCAGGGCGAACTGCGCCGAAGTGGTGAGCGAATTGGCCGCGCACAGCCAGGCGCCGCCGCCCACCATCATGCAGGGCACGGCCAGGTAGATATTGGGCGCGAAGGACACGCCGGCCGTGGCCAGCGAGGTCAGCACCGTGCCGCCCAGCACGATCTCGTCGCGGCCGAAACCGCGCCGCAGGCGCGGCTGCACCACCAGGATGCCGAAGATCGCGCCTATGCCCATCGAGGCCAGCAGCACGGTGAAGGTGCCGGCATCGCCGCCGGGCAGCGCACGCGCCACCAGCGGCAGCATGGCCAGCAGGGCGGTCGAATGCAGGAAGAAGCAGGCCACCCGGATCAGCACCGCCCGCATGCGCGGCGACTGCACCACGAACTGCAGGCCCACCCGGATCGCGCTGCCCAGGCGCTCGCGGCCCAGCGGGCTCACCACATGCTCGCGTTTCCAGCGGGTGATGGCGATGGCCGCGCCGGCCGACAACACCGCGTTCAGCACGAACACCCAGGCGGTGCCGGCACCGGCGATCAGCGCGCCCGCCACCAACGGGCCGATGATGCGCGAGGCATTCATCGCCACGCCGTTGAGCCCCATGGCCGCCGGCAGCTGGGCGCGCGGCACCAGCTCCGGCACGATGGCCGAGAACACCGGCCAGCGCATCGCCAGCCCGATGCCGTTCAGAAAGGTCAGCCCCAGCAGCAGCCGCGGCCCGATCCAGCCCGACAGCACCACCACGCACAGCAACACCGCCACCGCCGAAACCCAGATCTGGGTGACGATGAAATAGCGCCGCCGGTCCAGGATGTCGGCCAGCGCGCCGCTCGGCAGGCCGAGCAGGAAGACGGGCAGGGTGGAGGCCGACTGCACCAGCGCCACCATCACCGGCGAGGTGGTCAGCGAGGTCATCAGCCAGGCCGCCGCCACATCGTTCATCCACATGCAGGTGTTGGCCACCATCCAGGTCGCCCAGAGCATGCGGAACACGGGGAGTTTCAAGGGCGCCAGCGGCGAGGCGACAGCGTCCTTGGGAGCGGGTGTGGAGGGTGGCGGACTGGCGGGGGACTCAGGGGGCATGGGGTCGATTGTCTTACCGTGCCAATTGCGTCACGGTCCTACAAGCCTGGGGCGATCACGAGGCCCCAGACGATAGTTGCTCTGTTATCCTACCTTTTCATACATCTGATCTAGTCAAGTTACAAGTCAACATCCCTACGCGGCGCTATCTGTGGAACCTGCCATCGTCGAATACTTTGCCGAACTGCAATGCTCGCGGCAATGGAAAGGGTTCCTCCGGGCCCTGTCCGAGGAGTTTGCGCAGCAGCTGCCCGAAGCGGAACTGCGCAACCTGATGCACCGCCTGGGCACTCGTTTCGCCCAGGCCGAAGCCTTGCCCGCCTGCCGCACGCTCGACGAGCTCCAGCTGGCCATGGGCCGTGTCTGGGTGGCGCAGGACTGGGGCTGGGTGGCCCTGCAGGAGGTGCAGGGCAGCCTGCGCATCCAGCATTACTGCGCACCGCTGTTCACCGCCCTGGGCACCCTGGCGACCGCCTGGGCGCCGGCCTTCCTCGAAGGCGTCTACCAGGAATGGTTCCGCCAGTCGCAGGCCGGCGGCCTGCAGGTGCGCCAGGTGGCGGGCCCGGACGCTTCCGGCTCCATCGAACTGCGGCTGGAGGCCGCATGAAACGCCAGGCAAGCCAGGCTTGCGGAAAGACGCAGGCATGAGTTCCGACGACATCGCCAACCTGTACCGCCAGTTCGGCGGACAGTCCGACAGCTACCAGGAACTCGGCCGCGACAACGTGGTGCGCCAGTCGCGCGAACGCTGGCCGCTGCTGGCCAATGTGCGCCAGCAGGAGCGCGCCCGCGCCGCCTCGCCGGTCTCGTCCTCTTCAGCTCCCACCGAGGCGCAGGCGCAGGGCGGCCCGCTGCCGGTCTTCGACGAAGCCGCCGCGGCCGCCGCCGCCGAGGAAGCCCGCCGCCGGCCACCGGTCGCGCGCCCGCGTGCGCCGGCGCAGAACCCCGTCGCCGCGCCGATCGAGCCGGTGCTGCAGGCAGCGCCTGTCGAGCCCGCCCCATTGCCGCTGCCCGTGCCCGCGGCCAGCCTGCCGCCGGCCGGCGCGCCGCTGCCGCCGGCCACCAGCCCTGTCGCCGGCACCGAGCTGCAAGGCATGTTCGCCCGCCTGGCGCGCGCCCCCGAACCGAAGGCCGCTCCGGCCGACCGCGAGCTGTCCCTGCTCAGAAGGCTGCTCAAGCCGTGAAGGTCCTGGCGATCGCATCGGCCAAGGGTGGGGTCGGCAAGACGACCGTGGCCGCCAACCTGGCCTCGGCGATGTCGCATGCCGGCCAGCCGGTGCTGGTCGCCGACCTGGATCCGCAGAACGCGCTGCGCCTGCATTTCGGCCTGGACCCCGAGGGCATCGACGGCATGTCCCGCGCCACCCTGGCCGGCGCCCCCTGGCGCGCCAGCTGCGAGCGCAGCGATCGCGGCGTGGCCGTGATGTCCTACGGCGTGCTCAACGAGGACGACCGCGCCCTGTTCGAGGAACACCTGGCCGCCCACCCCGACTGGCTGCAGGCCCACCTGGCAAGCCTCGGCATGGTGCGCCACGCCATCGTGCTGCTGGACACGCCGCCCGGCCCCTCGGTCTACCTGCGCCAGGCGCTGGCCGCGGCCGACATGGCGCTGCTGGTCAACCTGCCGGACGCCGCCTCCTATGCCTCGCTGCCGATGATGGAAGGCCTCATCGACAGCTACACCACCCACAACCCCCGCTTCGGTGGCCATATGCACCTGATCAACCAGGGCGATGCCACGCGGCGGCTTTCGGCCGATGTCGCCCAGGTGATGCGCGGCCAGTTCGGCGACCGCTATGTCGGCCTGGTGCACCGCGACCAGGTGGTCGCCGAAGCCCTGGCCTATGACCAGAGCGTCTTCGACTACGCCATCGACAGCCAGGCCGCGGCCGATCTGACGGAAATCGCCAGGACCGTGCTCACACGCCTGGCCGCAGGAGCTCCCGCCCCATGACCAGCCAAGACAATTTCCAGGTACCCCAGCGCAGCGTGCGCCAGCGACTGCGCACCGGCATGGTCGACCTGGTCAACCTGCAGATGTGGCGCCACCCGATCGCCCGGGTGATCGCCGGCATCCTCGGCATCTTCCTCTTCGTGGTGGTGTTCACCGTGCCGCTGGACTTCTGGGGCCAGGTGATCTTCGCCGCCGTCAGCTTCGGCTGCGCCCTGCTGCTGCGCAAGGTGCCGGGCCGGCTGCCGACGCTCACCATGATCGTCTTCTCGCTGACCGCCTCGCTGCGCTACATCTACTGGCGCATCACCGAGACCACCGGCTTCGAGGGCTTCGTCGACACCTTCTTCGGCACCGGCCTGGTGCTGGCCGAGCTGTACGCGCTGACGGTGCTGCTGCTGGGCTACTTCCAGACCGCCTGGCCGCTGGAACGCAAACCCCTGCCGATGCCGGCCAACCTCACCGTCTGGCCCAGCGTCGACGTGCTGATCCCCACCTACAACGAGCCGCTCGAAGTGGTGCGCCAGACCGTCTTCACCGCCATGGGCCTCGACTGGCCGGGCGACAAGCTCAAGGTCTATGTGCTGGACGACGGCCGGCGCGAGGAATTCCGCCTCTTCTGCGAAGAAGTCGGCGTGGGCTACATCACCCGCGACAACAACCGCCACGCCAAGGCCGGCAACATCAACAGCGCGCTGCACGTGACCTCGGGCGAGATCGTCGCGATCTTCGACTGCGACCACGTGCCCACCCGCTCCTTCCTGCAGATCTGCATGGGCTGGTTCCTCAAGGACGAGAAGCTGGCCATGCTGCAGACGCCGCACTTCTTCTTCTCGCCCGACCCCTTCGAGAAGAACCTGCAGACCTTCCGCGCCATCCCCAACGAGGGCGAGCTGTTCTACGGCCTGGTGCAGGACGGCAACGACCTGTGGAACGCCACCTTCTTCTGCGGCTCCTGCGCGCTGATCCGCCGCGAGCCGCTGATGGCCATCGGCGGCATGGCGGTGGAGACGGTGACGGAAGACGCCCACACCGCCTTGAAGCTCAACCGCCTGGGCTGGAACACCGCCTACCTGGCGATCCCGCAGGCCGCGGGCCTGGCCACCGAATCGCTCGCCGGCCACGTCGGCCAGCGCATCCGCTGGGCGCGCGGCATGGCGCAGATCTGCCGCATCGACAACCCCCTGCTCGGCCCCGGCCTGAAGCTGGGCCAGCGCCTGTGCTACCTCAACGCGATGCTGCACTTCTTCTACGGCGCGCCGCGGCTGATCTTCATGACCGCGCCGCTGGCCTATCTGTTCTTCGGTGCGCAGGTGTTCCAGGCCACCGCGCTGATGATCGCCGCCTTCGCCCTGCCCCACCTCTTGCACGCCGGCATCACCAACTCGCGCATGCAGGGGCGCTTCCGGCATTCCTTCTGGAACGAGGTGTACGAGTCGGTGCTGGCCTGGTACATCCTGCGGCCCACCATCACCGCCTTCATCAACCCGCGCCTGGGCAAGTTCAACGTCACCGCCAAGGGCGGCGTGATCGACAAGTCCTACTTCGACTGGGGCATCGCCAAGCCCTATGTGATCCTGGTGCTGCTCAGCCTGATCGGCATCCTGGTCGGCGCCTGGCGCGTCTTCGTCGGCGACTTCCAGCGCGAGCAATACACCACGCTGGCGATCAACCTGATCTGGACCGGCTACAACATCATCATGCTGAGCGCCGCCATCGCCGTGGCCTCGGAGAGCCGCCAGGTGCGCAAGACGCCGCGGGTGATCGCCTCGCTGCGCGCCTCGGTTTCGCTGGCCGACGGCCGGGTGCTGGCCTGCCGCACGGAAGACTTCTCGCAGACCGGCCTGGGCCTGGCGCTCACCTCGGAGGTGGAGATTCCCCTGGGCGAGCGGCTCTATGTCTCGATCTACCGCGACCAGGACGAAGCCTCGTTCCCGGCCGAGGTGGTGTTCCGCCGCGGCAACAAGCTCGGCGTGCACTTCGAGGAGCTGACCACCATGCAGCAGGTGGCCCTGGCCCAGATGACTTTCGCACGCGCCGACCTGTGGGCGCAGAACTGGGGTCGCGGCGAACGCGACACGCCGCTCAAGGCATTCGCCGGCGTGATGCGCATCGGCGCACGCGGCTTCGGCATCTTTTTTACCAACGCCTGGCGCATGTTGCGCGTGCCGCGCTTTTCGCGGCGTACAGGTCCAACTTTGAAGACGGGGGATTGATGGGTCCGACAACAGCAACAGCAGCGCCACGCGCGCGACGCGCCCTGGTGCGGGGCGTGCTTCCCGCCGCTATCGCGCTGGCGCTCGGCACCTCGGTGCTCCTGCCGGCCGACGCCGCCAGCTCGCGCGGCCACAAGGCCGAAAAGGCCAGCGCCACCGCCAGCGCGGACACCCAGCCCTCGGCCGGCGGCAGCGCCAAGGCCGTCAGCTCGACCGGCATCTCCACCTCGCCCGCCGGCGTGGTCGGCCGGCCCACCGTAAACCCGCCCGCGCCTCCCGGCCCCTCGCGCAGCTATGCGATCTCGCTGCGCCAGCTCGGCGCGGCCTTCCCGCTGCAGCTGCGCGGCGTGCAGGGCTCCGGCGGCGTGCCCTTCAGCGTGCGTGCCGACGAGGTCGTGACCTCGGCCAAGCTCAAGCTGAAGTACGCCTACTCGCCCGCGCTGCTGGCCAACATCTCGCACATCAACGTGCGGGTCAACGGCGAAGTCGCCCAGACCATCGCCGTGCCACGCGAACAGGCCGGCACCGACCTGGAGACCGAAGTCAACATCCCCGTGCGGATGATCACCGACTTCAACCGCCTGGACATCGAGCTGATCGGCCACTACACGCTGGACTGCGAGGACCCGGTCCACACCAGCCTGTGGGCCAGCATCGCCAACCAGAGCGAGCTGCAGCTCACCGTCGCGCCGATCGCCCTGCCCGACGACCTGAACCTGCTGCCCGCGCCCTTCTTCGACCGGCGCGACGTGCGCCCGCTCAGCCTGCCCTTCGTCTTCGTCGGCAATGCCGACCAGCCGATCCTGGAAGGCGCCGGCGCGGTCTCGTCCTGGTTCGGCTCGCTGGCCGGCTACCGCGGCGCCAAGTTCCCGGTCTCCACCGGCACCCTCCCCGACAAGGGCGCGGCCGTGGTCTTCATGGTGGGCAACACCGGCATCCCCGGCGTCGAGCTGCCGGTGCCCACCGGCCCCTCGGTGGCCATGGTCACCAACCCCAACGACCCGGTCTCCAAGCTGCTGGTCGTGATGGGCCGCAACGCGGCCGACGTGAAGGTCGCGGCCAATGTGCTGGCCGTCGGCGGCACCACGCTGTCCGGCCGCGTGGCCACCGTGCAGCCGCTCAAGGAAGTCGTGGCGCGCAAGCCCTACGACGCCCCGGCCTGGCTGCGCAGCGACCGCCCGGTGCGCTTCGGCGAGATCGCCGACCAGCGCAGCCTGAACGTCTCCGGCTACGAACCCGACCTGGTGCGCATCAACTTCCGCGTGCCGCCGGACCTGTTCGGCTGGCGCGAGAAGGGCATCCCGATCGACCTGCGCTACCGCTACACGCCGCGCCCGACGACCGACAAGTCCTCGCTCAACATCAACGTCAACGAGCAGTTCCTGCGCTCCTATCCGCTGCTGGCGGTGGAACGCGGCGTGCCGGCCGCGCTGAGCGCCCTGCTGCCCTCGACCGAGGACGGCACGGTGATGGCGCGTGAACATGTGCGGGTGCCGATGTTCATGCTGCCGGCCCAGTCGCAGCTGCAGTTCCACTACTACTACGACTACATCAAGCAGGGCTTCTGCAAGGACGTGATGCTCGACAACGTCAAGGGCGCGATCGACGCGGACTCGACCATCGACATCTCCGGCTTCTCGCACTACCTGCCGATGCCCGACCTGGCCGCCTTCGGCAACGCCGGCTTCCCGTTCACCCGCATGGCCGACCTGTCCGAGACCGCCGTGGTGCTGCCGGACAACGCCAGCGCGCCCGACCTGGCCGCCTACCTCGACACCATGGGCCTGATGGGCCGCTCCTCCGGCTACCCCGCCACCGGCGTGGCCGTGGTGCGCGCAGGCGGCGTGGACAACGTCAAGGACCGCGACCTGCTGGTCTTCGCCTCCGGCACCAACCAGCCGCTGCTGCAGAAGTGGGCCGCCAACATCCCGTCGGCGATCACCCCCGCGGCCCGCAGCTTCCCGCTGTCGGACCTGCGCGGCAAGTTCCTCGACTGGTGGGACCGCCACCACCGCGTGACGCCGGAGGACCGCAAGCAGGAGCTGAAGTTCACCAGCGACGGCGCGCAGGGCGTGATCTCCGGCTTCGAGTCGCCGCTGGCCAGCGGCCGCAGCGTGGTGCTGATCTCCTCGGACAAGCCCGAGAGCCTGAACAACACCATCGATGCGGTGCTGGACCTGGACCGCGTCAAGCAGATCCAGGGCAGCGTCTCGGTGGTGCGCGGCGACCAGGTCAACAGCCTGGTGGCCGAGCAGAGCTACCACGTCGGCCGCCTGGGCTTCCTGACCGCGATCCAGTTCTTCCTGTCCAACCACCCGCTGCTGCTGGTGCTGCTGGGCCTGGCCGCCGCCGCCCTGCTGGCGATCGTGATCTACGTGGTGCTGCGTGGCCGTGCCCGCAGCCGCCTGGTGGTCTGACGCCATGACCGGTACCCGCCGCCATCCTGAACCGCGGCGGGTCCGGGCCGCCGGGGCTGCCCAGCCCCGGCCCTTTTTCGCGTCCCTTGCCCGATCCTGCGAGCCGCTCATGCATCCTCCCCACAGCCGCACCCTCGTCCTGTGCATCCTGAGCGCCCTGCACGCGATGCCGGCGCTGGCCGCCGCCCGGCGCGGCGCACCCGTCCACGCGCATGCCGCCGCGCCCCTGCCGGCCGAGCCGGTGGCCGAGATTCCCGCCGATCCGCAGCAGACCCGCCGCGAACTCGAACAGCGTGTGCTCGAACAACCCGGCGACATGCGTTCGCGCCTGGCGCTGGCCCAGCTGCTGGCCTCCCAGCCCGACACCCTGCGCAGCGGCATCGTGCAGCTGTCGCAGCTCGCGCGCGACCGCACGGTGGGCGCGGAAGCCATCGGCAGCTGGCGCGCAGCGCTCGGTTTCGCCGGCACCGACCGCTCCGACATTCCGCTCTACCAGGCCTACCTGAAGGTGCGGCCCAAGGACACCGCCGTGCGTGTGCGGCTGGCCGAGATCCAGCGCGGCGCCGCCACGTCGCCCGCCGGCGCGCCTGCCGCCGCCGCCGCTGCAGCACCGGTGGCCCGCATCGCCGGCACCTCCGCCTATGTGGCGCCGGTGACGCTGGCGCCGGCCCAGGACAGCACGCCCCAGGGCAGCGCCTTCATCCCGGCGCCGGTGCTCCCGGCAACCGCCGCCCCCAATGCACCCGCGATGGCCCAGCCCGCACGCAGCGCCTGGATGCCGCGCGAGCAGCAGCCCGCCATCGCCGACATCCCGCCGCGCAATGCCGCCCGCGGCAGCGCCTTCGCCTCGGCCGCCGACTATCCCGTCGGCCCGGTCGCACGCGACAGCGATCCCGGCCGCGCGCAGCTGCAAAGCCTGCAGCGCGAGATCGCCGACATCGAGGCCCAGCGCGGCCGCCCCGAGATCAGCGCCGGCCTGGTGGTGCGTTCGCGCCAGGGCGAAAAAGGCATGAGCACGCTGACCGACACCGAGCTGCCGATCCAGCTGCGCATGGACCTGGGCGACGGCACTCTCACCGGCCACGTCACCCCGGTCGCCCTGCGCACCGGCACCCTCGACACCGCCTTCAACAGCATCAGCCGCTTCGGCGGCGGCCCGGTGGTGGCCACCGCCCAGCCGGGCGTGAGCGCGGGCGACCAGAACCAGTCGGGCCTGGGCGTGGGTGTCGGCTACGAACAGGGCAACCTGGCGGTCGACATCGGCACCACCCCCATGGGCTTTCGCTACACCGACGTGAACGGCGGCGTGCGCTACCGCCTGCCGGTGAGCGAGGAATTCAGCCTCACCATGAACCTGCAGCGCCGCGCGGTGACCGACAGCGTGCTGTCCTTCGCCGGCGCCCGCGATGCCCGCACCGGCCAGGAATGGGGCGGCGTGTCGGCCAACGGCGGCCGCATCGACGCCAACTACGACCGCGGCGGCTACGGCATCTACGGCTACGGCGGCCTGGCCCGCCTGGTCGGCCACAACGTGGTGGACAACACCCGGGCCGAATTCGGCGCCGGCATCTTCTTCCGCCTGATCAACCAGCAGGACGCCAAGCTCACCGCCGGCCTGGCGCTGACCGGCCTGGCCTACGACAAGAACCTGGGCTACTACACCTACGGCCAGGGCGGCTACTTCAGCCCGCAGCAGTTCGTGTCGGTCGGCATTCCGGTGGACTGGCAGCAGCGCACCGGCAAGCTCTCCTACCAGCTGAAGGGCTCGCTCGGCGTGCAGCATGTGCGCCAGGACGCGGTGGACTACTTCCCCGGCGATGCCGGCCTGCAGGCCGCCGCCGGCACCACCTACGGCGCGCAGAGCAAGACCGGCGTGGGCTACAACGTCGCCGCCGCGGCCGAGTACCAACTGGAGCCGCAATGGTTCGTCGGCGGCCGCCTGGGCGTGGACAACTCGCGCGACTACCGCCAGTACCTGGGCAGCGTCTACCTGCGCTACGCCTTCCGCCCCTACGAAGGCCCGCAGGTCATGCCCGTCAACCCGATCCGTTCCCCGTATGGGAGCTGATCGCACGTGATGCGGCGCGACTGCCTCACGCTGCTCTCGGCCGCCGCCGCCGCGCCGGCCTGGTCGGCCGCGGGCTGCGCCGCGCCCTGGCCGCTGTGGAACGCCTTCGCCACCCACTTCATCCAGGCCGACGGCCGGGTGATCGATGCCAGCACGCCGCAGAAGCACAGCTCCTCCGAAGGCCAGTCCTACGCCATGTTCTTCGCGCTGGTCGCCAATGACCGGCCGCGCTTCGACCGGCTCTGGCGCTGGAGCATCGACAACCTGATGGGCGGCCAGGTGCAGGGCCGCCTGCCCGCCTGGTGGTGGGGCCTGGCGCCGGACAACACCTGGCGGGTGCTCGACGGCAATTCGGCCTCCGATGCCGACCTGTGGTTCACCTACTCACTGCTCGAAGCCGCCCGCCTGTGGAAGGCGCCGGACTACGAACGCGATGCCCGCCTGCTGCTGGCCGAGATCGAGAAACGCGAGATCGTCAACGTGCCCGGCCTGGGCCCCATGCTGATGCCCGGCGAGTTCGGCTTCGCCCACCACAACCCCGAGCGCTGGTACTTCAACCCCAGCTACCAGCCGCCGCCGGTGCTGCGCCGGCTGATTTCCGCATCGCCGCTCGGCCCCTGGGGCGCGGTGGCGCGCAATACCGCGACCCTCTTCAAGGCCGTGACCCAGCCCAGCGGCTTCGCGCCCGACTGGACCGCCTTCACGCTCGACGCCGCCGGCAAGGGCAGCTTCGGCCCGCATCCGGAAAAGCAGGACCGCGGCAGCTACGACGCGATCCGCACCTATCTCTGGGCCGGCGTCACGCCGCGCGGCGACTCGCTGTCGGCGCCGTTGCGCGCCGCGCTTGCCGGCCAGCTGCGCGCCACCGTGGCCAATGGCCTGCCGCCCGAGTCGGTGGCCGTGTCCACCGGCGCCACCCAGGGCAGCGGGCCTTTCGGTTTCTCTGCCGCCATGCTGCCGCTGCTGTCCATCGAAGGCGCCACCGAAGCCCTGGCGCGCCAACGCCAGCGGGTGGCCGACGGCCTGGCCACGGCCCTGGCGCCGCAGGCCACGCAACAGCGCCAGCCGCCCTATTACGACCTCGTGCTCACCCTCTTCGGCCAGGGTTGGCTGGACGGACGCTACCAATTCACCCGATCCGGCGCCCTGGCGCCGGCCTGGACATCGCCATGCCGAGCCACTCCCCTTCATTGATCGCCGCCGCCGTGGCGGCCGCCCTGCTTCTGTCCGCCCAAGGCGCGGCGCTGGCCCAGGCCACGCCGCCCACGCAGTCGCCCGCCGTCATCGCCACCCTGCAGCAGCAGGGCCGCTACTGGCAGGGCCGCCAGCCCGAACGCGCCGCCGAGGCCTGGAAAAAACTGCTGGCCGTGGAGCCCGGCAATGCCGAGGCCCTGTCGCGCTTGGGCAGCCTGGCGCTCGACGCCAAGAAACCCGACGAAGCCCGCCGCTACCTGGAACAGCTGAGGAAGGCCCATCCCGACAGCCAGGAGCTGAAGGACCTGGAACAGGACATCGAACTGGCCAGCCCCGCCGCCAAGGCCGACCTCGACCAGGCCCGCATCCTGGTGCGCGAGAAGCGGGTGGAAGAATCCGCGCAGAAATACAAGTCGCTCTTCAAGGGCCGCCAGCCGCTGGGCCGCATCGGCGTGGAGTACTACTCGGTGCTGGGCTACACCAGCGGCGGCCGCGAGGAAGCCCTGGCCGGCCTGCAGCGCCTGGCCAGGACCTATCCCAACGACGGCCGCATCGAACTCACCATCGCCAGCCTGCGTCTGCAGAACCAGGCCACCCGCATGGACGCGATGCGTTCGCTCGCGGCGCTTTCCAAGCGCGGCGACGTGGGCGGCGAAGCCACCGAGCAATGGCGCGGCGCCATGGGCTGGCTGGGCTCGCCACCGCCGGCCGCCTATGTGCCCCTGTTCCGCCAGTACCTGGCGGCCAACCCGGACGACACCGAGATCCGCGAGCAGCTCGCCGGCCGCGGCCCCAAGCTGCCGGGCCAGGGCGTGGCGCAGCAGGGCCGAGGCGGCCCCGGCGGCAATGCCGGCGGCCTGGGCGGGCAGCGCAAGCTCGACCCGGTCTCGCTGCGCATGGCCGACGGCTTCGCCGCGCTCAACAGCAACAAGATCGATGAGGCCGAGGCCGCCTTCGCCGAAGCCCACCGCCTGCGCCCCGGCGCCGGCGGACCGCTCGGCGGCCTGGGCCTGGTGCGCATCAAGCAGCAGCGCTGGAGCGAGGCGCGCGACTACCTGCGCCAGGCCGAACGCATCGACGGCCCGCAGCAGTGGAAGCAGGCATCGGACTCCGCCGCCTACTGGGAGCTGGTGCAGCAGGCCGGCGTGTCGCGCACCGCCGGCCGCTACGACGAGGCCACGCGCCGCCTGCAGCAGGCCATGGCGATAGACCCCGACAGCGACGACACCACCGCCGAGAACACCCTGGCCGGCGTCTACACCGACCAGAAACGCACGGCCGAGGCCGAGCGCACCTTCCGCCACATCCTGGCCCGCTTCCCCGACGATCCGGACGCCCTGCGCGGCCTGGTCGGCACCCTGTCCTCCACCGGCCGCACGGCCGAGGCGCTGGCGCTGATCGAAGGCCTCACGCCCGAACAGCGTTCGCGCATCGACATCGACAAGCTGCGCGCCGAACAGGCCTTCGGCGAAGGCCGCGCCGCCCTCGCCCGGGGCGAGGACGGCACCGCCCGCGAGAAGCTGCAGCAGGCCGTGAACCTGGCGCCCGACAACCCCTGGATGCGCCTGGAACTGGCCCGCCTGGACCTGCGCAACGGCGCCCGCACCGGCGCGGCCAACCTGATGCAGTCGCTGCTGGAGCGCCAGCCCAAAGAACCCGAGGTGATCTACACCAACGGCCTGTTCCTGGCCGAGACCAAGGACTGGCCCGGCGTGCTGGAGCTGATGGACCGCATCCCGCCCGCCCAGCGCACGCCCGCCATGGGCAGCCTGCAGCGCAGCGCCGCCGTCAATGTGCAGGCCGACCAGGCCCTGGCGCTGGCCCACGACGGCCGCCGCGCCGATGCCAACGCCCTGCTGGCCCAGACGGCCACCCGCGTGGGCGACGACGCCGAGCTGCTGGCCATCGTCGCCCAGGCCTATGTGGACCTGGGTGAACTCGACCGCGCCCGCGCGTTGCTGACCGGCGCCATCGAACGCTCCGCCCGCAACCCGGCCAACGCCAGCGCCACCACCGCCCTGCAGCTGCGCTACGGCGACGTGCTGCTGGCGGCCGAGGACGATGCGAGCCTGGCCACCCTGCTGCGCCAGCTGCAGGCACGCGACCAGGCCGGCCAGCTCGACAGCGACGACCGCAGCAGTGTCGAGACCCTGCGCCGCGCCTACGTGGCCCGCCAGGCCGAGGCGCTGCGCAAGCAGGGCCGGCTGGCCCCCGCCTACGAACTCATCAAGCCGCTGCTGGCCGACACCCCGCAGGACCCGGCCCTGCTCGGCCTGCTGGCGCGCATGTATGCCGACGCCGGCCAGGAAGAGCAGGCCCAGCGCATCTACCGCGACATGCTGCAGCGCGAGCCCGACGATGTGAACACCCTGCTGGCCTCCGCCGGCCTGGCCCTGTCGCAGCGCAACCTGCGCGAGGCCGACGAACGCATCAGTCGCGCCGAGACCCTGGCGCCGCAGAACCCCGACGTGCTGGCCACCCGCGGCCGCCTCTACCGGGTGCAGGGCCGGCCGGCCCAGGCCGTGGTCTATCTGAAGCGCGCCGAGGCCGCCGTGATCGCCCGCAATCCGGGCCTGGTGCCGCGTGCCGTGCCGCGCGGGCAAAAC
Source organism: Xylophilus rhododendri (assembly GCF_009906855.1). NCBI lineage: Bacteria > Pseudomonadati > Pseudomonadota > Betaproteobacteria > Burkholderiales > Xylophilus > Xylophilus rhododendri. The sequence continues at coordinate 2,953,291 of NZ_CP047650.1, read as the reverse complement.
CCGCCCGCCGGCTTTGTCTCTACCGACAATCCTTTTGCCGGCTACACGCCTTCGGTACGATCCGCCGACCCAAGCCCCGCGGCGCTGCCGGAGCCCGTCTCCACCCGCCCCGCCCGGTGAAACGACTGAAAGGAAACCCATGCTCGCCACCCTGGCCGGACTCAGCATCCTCATCATCGGCGACAGCCACCTCGCCAACGCCGGCTACCTGATCGACACCCTGCAGGACCCGCTGGTGCAGGCCGGCGCCAAGGTGCACACCATCGGCGTCTGCGGCTCGGTCGCCGGCGACTGGACCACCGTCAAGCAGAGCGACTGCGGCGGTGCCGAGCGGGTGGGCAAGGGCCCGATCACCTTCGTGGGTTCGGCCGCCGCCACCAAGCCGGTCAAGCAGCTGATCGCGGCGGACAAGCCGGACCTGGTCGTCGTCGTCATGGGCGACACCATGGGCGGCTACAAGCAGGCCACCTATCCCAAGGCCTGGGCCTACAGCCAGGTCTCGGCGCTGACCAAGGACATCGCCTCCACCGGCACCTCCTGCGTCTGGGTCGGCCCGGCCTGGGGCAGCGAGGGCGGCCAGTACGGCAAGACCTTCGACCGGGTCAAGCAGGCCTCGGAATTCCTCGCCGCCAACGTGGCGCCCTGCAGCTACGTGGATTCGCTGGCGTTCTCCAAGCCCGGCCAGTGGCGCACCATCGACGGCCAGCATTTCACCTCCACCGGCTACAAGCAGTGGGGCTCGGCCATCGCCAACGCCATCGCCGAATCGCCCGCCGTGGCCAAGAAGAAATGATGCTGCGCCCCGCCCTGCTGATCCTCGCGGCCTGCGCCGGTGCTGGCGCGTATGCCGCCGGCCCCAAGCTCTACGACACCGGTCCTTCGCAAGACTCGGCCTTCGTGCGTTTCGTCAATGCCGCGCCCGAGCGGCTGGAAGTGGTGTCGGGCCAGGCCCGGCTGCCGCTGCCGGCCGACAAGCCGGTGTCCGACTACCTCTCGGTCAAGCCCAATTCCGACATCGGCGGCAACTTCGAAGGCGGCGCCCGGCGCGGCCCGGTGAAGGTGCGCATCGCCCCCGGCGCCTTCGCCACCGTGGTGGCCCTGCCGGGCGCCGACGCCAAGGCGCTGAACACGGTCGTGATCACCGAGTCGCCCGATGACTTCAATGGCCTGAAATCGGCCATCGCCTTCTACAACTTCGACGCCGGCTGCAAGGCCGCCGGGCTGCAGAGCGCCGGCAAGGCGGTGGGCATCTTCAACGGCCTGGCCGAGAAGACGGTGCAGCGCCGCATGGTCAACCCCATCGCCCTGGCGGTGCAGCCCACCTGCGAAGGCAAGCCGCGCGGCGCGCCGGTCGACCTGGGCCAACTCAAGGCCGGCGAGCGCTACAGCCTGCTGCTGGTGCCGGCCGGTGCCGGCGCCTCGCGCCTGATCTTCGCCGCCGACGCCATCGCGCGCTGACGGCGCCCACCGAGGCGCCGCCGCTCCACCATGGTCTTCGCCTCGCTCGAATTCCTGCTGCTGTTCTTCCCGCTGTTCCTGATCGCCTATGCGGTCACGCCAAGGGCCGGCCGCAACGCCACGCTGCTGGCCGGCAGCTGGATCTTCTACGGCTGGTGGAGCCCGCCCTTCCTGCTGATGCTGATCGGCCTGACGGCGCTGACCTGGGCCGGCGGGCTGGCCATCTCGGCCACCGCGGCGCCGCGTGCCCGCAAGCTCGAACTGACGGCGCTGATCGTGGTGCTGGCCGGCCTGCTGGCCTGGTTCAAGTACGCCAACATCGTGGTCGAGACGATCAACCAGCTGCTCGGCCACGCCGGCGCCATGCCCATCGCCTGGCAGAAGATCGTGCTGCCGATCGGCCTGTCCTTCATCGTGCTGCAGGCCATCTCCTACCTGGTGGACGTGTACCGCGGCACCGTCGATGCGCAGCGCAGCTTCATCGCCTTCGCCGCCTACAAGGCCATGTTCGGCCAGCTGATCGCCGGGCCCATCATCCGCTACGACTGGGTCAAGCGCGAGATCGGCGACCGGCGTTTCGGCTGGGACGGCTTCGGCGCCGGGGCACGGCGTTTCATGGTGGGCATGAGCATGAAGGTGCTGATCGCCGACACGCTGGCCCCGGTGGCCGATCTGGCCTTCGCCCAGGCCCGGCCGGGCTTCGCCGATGCCTGGATCGGCTGCGCCGCCTACACCCTGCAGCTCTTCTTCGACTTCGCCGGCTACAGCGCCATGGCCATCGGCATCGCGCTGATGCTGGGCTTTCGTTTTCCCGAGAACTTCCAGCATCCTTATCTGGCCAGCAGCATCCAGGACTTCTGGCGGCGCTGGCACCTGTCGCTGTCCAGCTGGATCCGCGACTACCTCTACATCCCCCTGGGCGGCAACCGGCGCGGCAGCGTGCGCACCTATGTGAACCTGCTGCTGACCATGGCGATCGCCGGCCTCTGGCACGGCGGCGACAGCTGGAACTACCTGCTCTGGGGCATCGCCCACGGCATCGCGCTCTGCACCGCACGCGCCTACAGCGCCAGCGGCCGCAGCGTGGCCCCGGTGCTGGCGCGCGTCGCCACCCTGCTCTTCGTGATGCTGGCCTGGACGCTGTTCAGGGCGCATGACTTCGAAGGCGCGCAGCGCATGCTGGCCGGCCAGTTCGGGCTGCACGGCGGCTTCGCGCTGGGCGATGCGCTGGCGGCCGGCCTGCGCAACGCGCATCTGCTCGCCTTCGGGCTGGGCGTGGCCTGCGTGGTCTGGCCGGCCCTGGCGCCGACGGTCACGCTGCGCGCCGGACCGCGCCTGGCCGCCATCGGCGCGTTGTGGCCGGTGCCGGCCTTCTTGCTGTCCTTCGCGCTGATCGCCAGCCGGGGCGCCGTGCCCTTCCTCTACTTCCAGTTCTGAGGCGGAAACCACCATGCCCGCACCGTCCGCCGCCAATGCCGCACCGCCGATCGAGGCGCCGCGCGCACGCAGCCTGGCCGCGCGGGTGTCGGGCGCGGTGCTGCTGCTGTTCATGGCCGGCGGGCTGGCCAGCACCCTGCTGGCCGTGCAGCAGGAGAAGCTCGACCTGGCGCCGCATCCGCTGAACCGGACCAACTTCCTCGACGGCGCCAGCATGCGCGACATGGCCGCCGCCCTGGCCAATGCGCCGCTGGCCCGCATCGCCGCCGACAGCGAACGCCAGTTCAGCTGGATCGCCACCGGCGACCTGGGCCCCCAGGTGCGCCAGGGCTGCGACGGCTGGCTCTTCCTGGCCGAGGAGCTGATGCCCCAGCCCGACGCCGACCGCCACCTGCGCGAGCGCGCCAGGGCCGTGGCCGCCATCCAGGAGCAGTTGCGCGCGCGCGGCATCCGCCTGGTGGTGGCGGTGGTGCCGGACAAGAGCCGGGTCGAATCCGCGCGCCTGTGCACCCTGGGCCGCTCCGCCGCCATCGACAACCGCATCCGCGTCTGGACGGCGCAGATGGCCGCCGCCGGCGTACCCCTGATCGACACCACCGCGGCGCTGCAAGGCCTGCTGACGCGCGGCGAGGACCCCTTCCTGCGCACCGACACCCACTGGACCGAGAACGGCGCCGATGCCGCCGCCCATGCGGTGGCCGATGCGGTGCGCGGCCTGGGCATGGAACTCGAACCCCACCAGGACTACGACATCCAGCGCGACGCCCCCGCCCGCCGCCCCGGCGACCTGGTGCGCCTGGCCGGGCTGGACGGCCTGCCGCAGGCGCTGCAGCCGGCGGCCGAAGACGCCGTCTCCAGCCGCTTCACGCCGCGCCCGGCGGCCGCCGCTGCGCCGGCCGCTTCGGCCGAGGCCGACCTGTTCGGCGACGCCGCCCTGCCGCAGGTGGCGCTGATCGGCACCTCCTTCTCGCGCACCTCGCATTTCGCCGAATTCCTGGCCGCCGCGCTGCAGACGCCGGTGGGCAACTTCGCCAGGGACGGCGGCAATTTCTGGGGCTCGGCCGGCGCGTATTTCGCCAGCGATGCCTTCAAGCAGACGCCGCCCAAACTCATCGTCTGGGAGCTGCCCGAGCGGGTGCTGCAGCTGCCGGTGGGGCAGGAGCGCTGGTCGCTGCCCTGAGCCCGGCGGGCGGACGCAAAAAAGGGCTGGAACCTGCCGATGCCAGCCCGAAAACTCGCTTGGAAAAACTCTGAAAAACCGAAAACATTTCGGCCGGGACCGCAGTCCCGGACAGCCTGCTTAGAAGCTGTGGCGCAGGCCCAGTTCGTAGCCGGTCACGTTGGCGCCGTTGGCGATGGTGGGGCTGGCCAGCGAGGACGAGGACACGGCCAGGCCGCGGGCGGCGGCGCCGTCGTTGCTCACGCGGGCGATGGTCGCGTAGACCTGGGTCCGCTTCGACAGGTTGTAGCCGTAGCCGATGGCCAGCTTCTTCGAGTCGGCGTTGTCGAGGTCCTTGCGCTGGATGGTGCTGAAGGCCACGCGCAGTTCGCCGGCGCCCAGGGGGGCGGTGGCGCCGATCAGGTACATGTCCATCTTGCGGTTCAGGCCCTTTTCCTGGGCGTACTGCACCATGGGCTTGACCATGCCGAAGTTGTAGGAAGCGCCCAGGTTGGTGCTCTTGAACTTGGATTCGGTGGTGGTCGTGCCGCCGGTGACTTCACCGTAGGCCAGGGCCAGGTTCAGCGGGCCGGCCATGTAGCCGCCACGCAGGCCGAAGGAGTTGCGCAGGTCGTCGTTGGCGACGTTGGAAGCCTGCTCGCCGAAGGCGTACATGGCCTGGCCGTAGAAGCCGCCCAGCGAGGCCGGCAGGATGTACTGCACGCTGTTGCTGGCGCGCTTGGGTGCGCTGCCCTCAGGCGTGCCGGTGGCGGTGGAGGTGCTGCCGATCATGTTGGAAGCGCCGACGCCGCCCACGCCGATGTCGGCGAAGGGATCGAAGGTCTCGATGTTCAGGTACTGCGGGGTCTTGTCACGGCCCAGGCGCACTTCGCCGAAGTTGCCGGCCAGGCTCAGGGTGGAGCGGCGTTCGAAACCGAAGCCGGTGCCCGAACCCGTGCCGCCGCCGTTGTCCAGCGTCACGCCGCCTTCGAGCCAGAAGCCGGCCGACAGGCCGCCGCCGAGGTCTTCGGTACCGCGAAAACCCAGGCGGCTGCTGGTCTGGTCGCCGGTGGCCAGGCCGGTGACATGGCTGCCGCCGCTGGAGATGCGGGCCAGCGAGGCGTCGAGCACGCCGAACAGGGTGACGTTGGATTGGGCGAATGCACCGAGGGAGGCGGTCAGTGCGGCGATGGCGACGAGGGTCTTCTTCATTGGATGCTTTTTGTAGGTTGACGAGGTCAGCTTGCGGTCAGGCAGCTCCCGCAATTTGAAATGGTTGATGTGACATCTCCGGGAAAACCCGGGAGATTTGAGGCAAATGCACAACACTGGGGCGCCGGGCGCGGATTTCGCAGCGCTCCCATAATTTGTCGGTTCCGCCCTTCCAACCCTTTCGGAGTCGCCCTTGAGCCAGCTCTTTTCCCCTTGGCAGATCGGCCAGCTGCCGCTGTCCAACCGCGTCGTGATCGCGCCCATGTGCCAGTACTCGGCCGAAGACGGCAACGCCACCGACTGGCACATGATCCATCTCGGCTCGCTGGCCCTGTCGGGCGCCGGCCTGCTGATCCTGGAAGCCACCGCCGTGCTGCCCGAAGGCCGCATCACGCCGACCGACCTGGGCCTGTATTCGGACGCGAACGAGGCCGCGCTGGCCCGGGTGCTGAAGGCCATCCGCCAGCACTCGCCGATCAAGCTGGCGGTGCAGCTCGGCCATGCCGGGCGCAAGGCTTCGAGCCAGGCGCCCTGGATGGGCGGCCAGCAGATCCCCAGCGGCCAGCCCGGCCACTGGCAGGCCGTCGCGCCTTCGGCCGTGCCGCACGGGCCGACCGAGGAGGCACCGCTGGCGCTGGACGCCGCTGGCCTGGCGCGTGTGCGCGAAGGCTTCGCCGAGGCCGCCCGGCGCTGCGCGCGCCTGGGCATCGAAGGCATCGAGATCCACGGCGCCCACGGCTACCTGCTGCACCAGTTCCTGTCGCCCCTGGCCAACCAGCGCACCGACGAATACGGCGGAAGCCTGGAGAACCGCATGCGGTTTCCGCTGGAGGTGTTCGACGCGGTGCGTGCCGCCTTCCCGGCCGAGCTGCCGGTGTGGATCCGGGTGTCGGCCAGCGACTGGGTCGAGGGCGGCTGGGACCTGGAAAGCACCATCGCCTTCGCGCAGGCGCTGAAGGCGCGCGGCTGCGATGCGATCCATGTGTCCACCGGCGGTGTCTCGCCGCTGCAGAAGATTCCGGTGGGCCCGGGCTACCAGGTGAGCTTCGCGCAGAAGGTGAAGGAGGCGACCGGCCTGCCGACCATCGCCGTGGGCCTGATCACCGAGCCGCAGCAGGCCGAGGACATCGTGGCCGGCGGCCAGGCCGACGCGGTCGGCATCGCGCGTGCGGTGCTCTACGACGCGCGCTGGCCCTGGCACGCGGCGGCCGCCCTGGGCGCGCAGGTGGATGCGCCGCCGCAGTACTGGCGCTCGCAGCCGGCCGAGTTCAAGAACCTGTTCAAGGGCTCCCGGCTCGGCCAGCGCTGAATCGGCTCAGCTGAGCACCACGCTGCTCAGGCGACGACGGTAGGTGGCCACCGTCGGGTCTTCCGGCGGGATCTGGCCGTCGGCCACCTTGACCGGCGGCGGCTGGATGATCTCCAGCACCGCGATGAAGGTCTTGCGCGCCAGGTCCTCGCTCCAGGCCTTGTCGCGCATCAGGATCTCCAGCAGCTCGTCCATGGCCTCGGTCCAGGCCTGGGCGGCGATCAGCAGCTGGGCGCGTTCGAAGCGGGCGTCGAAGTCGCGGCGGTTGGCGGCGATGCGGGCCTCGATGGCGGCGAGGTCGGCGTCCTGCGCGAAGTCGTCGGCCTTCATCCAGCGCTGCAGGGCGTCGAGCCGGCGGTCGAGCCCGGCCTTGGCGATGACGGGGGCGAAGGCCACCTTGGCATCGTCGCTGCGGCCGAGCTGCATCAGCAGCTTGACGTAGGCGAAGCGGGCCGCGTCGTCGGCCGGGTCGGTGGCGACGGCGGCCTGCAGGCGTTCGAGCGCGCTGTCGTCGTCTTCCTCTGCCAGGGCTTCTTCGGCGGGCTCGGGTTCGGGCTCTGCCTCATCGGCGGGCGGCACGTGTTTGTCGAGGAACTCGCGCACCTGGCCTTCGGGCAGGGCGCCCATGAAGCCGTCCACCGGCTGGCCGTTCATCAGCAGCACGCAGGTCGGGATGCTGCGGATGCCGAAGGCGGCGGCGAGCTGCTGCTCCTGGTCGGAGTCGATCTTGACCAGCTTGAAGCGGCCTTCGTAAGCGGTCTCCAGCTTCTCCAGCACCGGGCCCAGCGACTTGCAGGGGCCGCACCAGGGCGCCCAGAAATCCACCAGCACCGGCACGGTCTGGGAGGCGGCGATGACTTCGGTTTCGAAGTTTTCTACGGTGACGTCGATCATCGTTTCGAGATACGGATGGAAAGGCGGGATTCAAGCACGATTCGCGGGCCGCGGCGTGTGCCGGGGTGCACCCGGTAAAATCGCGCGCTCTCTACACAGGAGCAGTCATGGGTCCGGTTCAGGTCGGCGTGGTCATGGGGTCCAGCAGCGACTGGGACACCATGGCACAGGCCACGCAAATTCTTCAGCAGTTCGGCATCGTGTACGAGGCCCGGGTGGTTTCGGCGCACCGCATGCCCGACGACATGTTCGCCTACGCCGAGGCGGCCTCCGGGCGCGGCCTGCGGGCCATCATCGCGGGTGCCGGCGGCGCCGCCCACCTGCCCGGCATGCTGGCGGCCAAGACCACCGTGCCGGTGCTCGGCGTGCCGGTGGCCAGCCGGCATCTGCAGGGCGTGGATTCGCTGCACAGCATCGTGCAGATGCCCAAGGGCATTCCGGTGGCGACCTTTGCCATCGGCGCGGCCGGCGCGGCCAATGCCGCCCTCTTCGCCGTCGCCATGCTGGCCAGCACCGACGCGGCCCTGCGCGGCCAGCTCGAAGCCTTCCGCGCGGCGCAGACCGAGGCCGCCCGCGCCATGGCGCTGCCCGACACCGGCAACGCCGCATGACCGTCCAGACCCCCATCCTGCCCGGCGCCACGCTGGGTGTGCTCGGCGGCGGCCAGCTGGGCCGCATGTTCGTGCACTCGGCCCAGAGCCTGGGCTATTTCACCGCGGTGCTGGACGCCGATCCGGACAGCCCCGCCGGCCGGGTCAGCCATCACCATGTCCGCACGGCTTACGACGATGCCGCCGGCCTGGCCGAACTGGCGGGCCTGTGCGCCGCCGTCACCACCGAATTCGAGAACGTGCCCGCGCCCTCGCTGGCCACGCTGGCCACGCGGCTGCCGGTATCGCCCGCCGCGCGCGCCGTGGGCATCGCCCAGGACCGCGCGGCCGAGAAGGCGCACTTCGTGGCCTGCGGCGTGCCCTGCGCGCCCTATGCGGTGATCGAGACGGCCGAGCAGCTGGCCGCCGTCGATGCCCGCCTGCTGCCGGGCATCCTCAAGACCTCCCGCATGGGTTACGACGGCAAGGGCCAGGCCCGTGTTGCCGATGCCGCCGCGCTGGCCGCCGCCTGGGAAAGACTTGGCCGCGTGCCCTGCGTGCTGGAGCAGATGCTGCCCCTGGCCGCCGAATGCTCGGTGGTGCTGGCACGCGGGCGCGACGGCGCCTTCGTGCATTTCCCGGTGCAGCGCAATCTGCACCGCGAGGGCATCCTGGCGGTGACCGAGGTCCACGCCGGCAACATCGACGCGGCGCTGGCGGCCGAGGCGGTGCGCTCGGCGCATGCGATCGCCGACGGCCTGGACTATGTCGGTGTGCTCTGCGTCGAATTCTTCGTGCTGGCCGACGGCCGCCTGGTGGTCAACGAGATCGCCCCGCGCCCGCACAACAGCGGCCACTACACGATCGACGCCTGCGACAGCTCGCAGTTCGACCTGCAGGTGCGCACGCTCTGCGGCCTGCCGCTGGTGCAGCCGCGCCAGCACAGCGCCGCCGTGATGCTCAACCTGTTGGGCGACCTGTGGTTCGATGTCGCCGGCACGCAGCGCACCCCCGCCTGGGCCGAAGTGCTGGCCCTGCCCGGCGCCCACCTGCACCTGTACGGCAAGCGCGATGCCAAGCCCGGCCGCAAGATGGGCCACCTCACCTTCACCGCGGCCGACGCCCGGGGCGCGCGCGACGCCGCCCTGGCGGCCTGCGCGCTGCTGGGCATCGAAGCCTTCTGACCATGGTGCTGGACGGACAGGATCCCGGGGCCATCGCCCGCGCCGCCGAGGCGCTGACGCAGGGCCGGCTCGTCGGCCTGCCGACCGAGACGGTCTACGGTTTGGCGGCCAACGCCGACGACGCCAGCGCCGTGGCGGCCATCTTCACGGCCAAGGGGCGGCCCAGCGACCATCCGCTGATCGTGCACCTGGCGCCCCCGAGCGCCCCGGGGCAAAGGCCCGAGGCACTGGCCCGCTACGCGGCTGATGTGCCGGATTTCGCGGCCCGGCTGATCGATGCCTTCTGGCCCGGCCCGCTCACCCTGATCCTGCCGCGCCGCCCGGAACACGCCGCCGTGGCCGCCGCCGGGCAGGATTCGGTCGGCCTGCGCTGCCCCTCGCATCCGGTGGCCATGGCGGTGCTCACCGCTTGCCTGGCACGCGGCGTGTACGGCGTGGCCGCGCCCAGCGCCAACCAGTTCGGCCGGGTCAGCCCGACCACCGCCGCCCATGTGGCGGCCGAGTTCGACTTCGACCTGCTGGTGCTCGATGGCGGCCCGTGCGATGTGGGCATCGAATCGACCATCGTCGATTGCAGCCGCGGCGCGCCGGTGCTGCTGCGCCCGGGCGCCGTGACCGCCGCGCAGGTCGAAGCCGCCTGCGGCCAGCCGCTGCGCTCGCCGCAGAGCCTGGAGACCGCGGCGCCCCGCGCCTCCGGCACGCTGGAATCGCATTACGCGCCGCGCGCCAAGGTGCGGCTGATGGGCGCCCGCGAGCTGCAGTCCGCGCTCGATGTGCTGGGCGCCGACGCCAGGCGCATCGCGGTGTATGCCCGCTCGGCCATCCGGGCGCCCTCGCCCTCGGTGCTGCTGCGGCCCATGCCCGGCGACGCCCTGGCCGCCGCTCACGAATTGTTCGCCGCCCTGCGCGATTTCGACCGGCAGGGCGTGGCCCTGATCTGGGTGGAAACGCCGCCCGCCGATCCCGCCTGGGACGGCGTGCGCGACCGCCTGCAGCGCGCCGCGGCCGAATGAAACCAAGGTGATACCGCCGGCTTTCCACCCGCTCGCTACACTCCCCCCACTTTTCAGACGGAGATTTTCATGACTGTTTCCTGGTTGCGCCGCACCGCCGTGCTGACCATCGCGTGCGCATCGGCCGCGCTGCTCGCCGCCTGCGGTTCCGGCACCGTCGATTCCGCGATCAGCCCCAGCCGTTTCGTCGTGTTCGGCGATGGCCTGAGCGACGTCGGCCAGACCGGCACCCGCTATACCGTCAACGACGGCACGGTCAACATCTGGGCCCAGCAGCTGGCCTCGCGCTACGGCGTGGGCATCACCCCGCAGTCCTCGGGCGGCACCGGCTACGCCGTGGGCAATGCCCGCGTGACCCTGCATCCCGATGCCGCCGGCGTGGCCAGCACGCCGACGGTGACCGAGCAGATCAGCAGCTTCCTGGCCTCCGACTCGCCCAAGTCGAGCGACCTGATCCTGGTCGGCGGCGGCACTTCCGACCTGCTGGCGGGCTTTGCCGCCTACCGCGCGGGCACCATCACCAGCGACCAGTACGTCGCCCAGGCCCGCACCGCCGGCACCGAACTCGGCGCGCAGGTGCGCCGCATGGTGACGGCCGGTGCCAAGTACGTGATGTCGACCGGCGTCTACGACCTGTCCCGCTCTCCCCTGGGCGCGACCAGCGGCCAGGGCACGCTCCTGAGCGCCGCCGCCACCGCCTTCAACACCGCGCTGGAACTGGCGATCGCCGACCTGGGCGCGAACGTGCTGTATGTCGATGCGCAGTACTACTACAACCTGATCACGGCCTACCCCAGCAGCTACAGCTTCACCGACAGCGGCACCGTGGTGTGCACCTCGGTCGATTCCGGTCCCGGGATCGGCATCGGCAACGGCCAGGTCAACTCGGCCTTGTGCAACACCGGCACCATCGCCAGCGGGCTGGACATCAACCTCTACGAGTTCGCCGACTTCGTGTACTTCACGCCCCAGGCGCAGCGCCTGTTCGGCAACTACGCCTACGACCGCCTGCGCCTGCGGTTCTGAACGGCCGGGCCTCGCAGGCCCGCGAGCAAAGCCCGCCGCGCGCAAGCCCGGCGGGCTTTTTCCATGGCGGTCAGGGCTGCCGCGCGGCCCAGTTCACCAGCGCATCGAAAGCCGGCCGGGCTGCTGCCGCATTCGGATCGTTGGCCACCGCCACCAGCACCCAGCGCCGCCCGCTGGCGGTGTGCACATAGCCAGCCACGGCGGCCACGTCGTTCAGGCTGCCGGTTTTCAGGTGGGCGCTGCCGGCCGCCGCCTGGCTGCGGCGCAGGGTGCCGTCGATGCCCGCCATGGGCAGCGATGCGGCCAGGTCGGGCATCAGCGGCGAGCGCCAGGCGGCCTGCAGCAGGCGCGCCAGGGCCTGGGCGCTGATGCGGCCTTCGCGGCTGAGACCGGCGCCGTTGTCCAGCACCGGCGGCTCCACATCCGGAAAACGCGCGCGCCACCAGCCCTGCACCAGCGCACGGGAGGCCTCGAAGCTGCCGCTGCCGCCGGCCTGCAGCGACAGCGTGAGAAAGACCTGCTGGGCCATCACGTTGTTGCTGTACTTGTTGATGTCGCGGATCACCTCGGCCAGGGTGGGCGAGGCGGCGCTGAAGGCGGGCGCGAAGCCGGCCGGCGCCCGGCCCTCGCGCACGCGCCCGGCCAGGCGACCGCCCATGGCTCGCCACATGCCGGAGATGGCGCGCTCCGCGTAGTGGTCCGGATCGGCATAGGCCACCGGCCAGCTCTTCTCGCCGCATTCGGCCGCGTAGCTGCCGGCGAAGGCGATACGGTCCGGACTGGACAGGTCGGCCTGCAGCGCGCCGCGCCAGTCGCCGCAGGCGGTGCGGGCCGGCGCCAGGGGCACGGTGTCGGGCAGCTTCAGGCCGGCCAGCGGCGGATCGACCATGACCCGCGCACGCCCGATGGCGGGCTCGGGCACGAAGCCCAGGGTGAGGGCGCGGAAGTTGATCAGCAGCGCGTCCGGCGCGGCGTTGTAGGGCTTGCTGGGCTCGCCGTCGAAGGCGGCCGCGTCGTGCGGCGGCAGCACGAAGGCGCTGCGGTCGAGCACGATGTCGCCAGCGATGTTCTTCACGCCCTGGGCCTGCAGGCGCCGCAGCAGCAGCCACAGGCGCTCCATCACCATGGACGGATCGCCCTGGCCCTTGATGAACACATCGCCCTGCAGCGTGCCGTCGGTATCGACCGGGCCGCCGAGCGTCACCGGCGTGTTCCAGCGGAAGGCCGGCCCGAGGATGTCGAGCGCCGCATAGGTGGTGACCAGCTTCATCACCGAAGCGGGATTGACCGGCCGCTCGGCACGCCAGCGCAGGCGCGCGGCGCCGCCATCGGCCGGCGCCACGATCACTGACAGCGCATCGGCCGGCAGGCGCGCCCGCTGCAGCGCGGCTTCCACCTCGGGCGGCAGGCGCTCGGCGCTCTGCGCGGCGGCCGTCAGGGGCAGGCCCGGCAGCGCCAGGGACAAGAGCAGGGCGGCGGCGGCGCGGCGCGAGGAGGAAAAGCTGGGCATCGCGGCAGATCGGGCAGGGAAGAAGGGCGGCAGTCTAACCACCGCGGGCGCCGATAATCGCCGGATGTCCCGCGATTCCCACCGGCTCCTGGCCTTCGACACCAGTACCGATCAGCTCAGCGCCGCCGTCCTGCACGGCGGCCAGACCGAAAGCCGGTCCGGCCCCGGCGGAGCGCAGGCTTCGTCGAGCCTGATTCCCTTCCTGCAATCGCTGCTGGCGCAAGCCGGGCTGGATTTCGCCGGGCTCGACGCGGTGGTGTTCGGCCGCGGCCCGGGCTCCTTCACCGGGCTGCGCACCGCCTGCGCCACCGCCCAGGGCATTGCCTACGGCGCACGCTCGGCGGCCCATCCGCAGGGCCTGCCGGTGCTGCCGGTCGATACGCTGGCCGCGGTGGCCGAAGAGACCCGGGCGCTCAGCGGCGCCACCCGCGTGCTGGCCACGCTGGACGCCCGCATGGACGAGGTCTATGCCCAGGCCCTGGTATGGGATGCCGAAAGCGGACTCTGGCGGGCCGAGGCCGGCGAGGCGCGGCTGCACCGCCCCGAAGACCTGTCCGTGCCCGCGGGCTGGACCCTGGGCGGCAATGCCCACGCGGCCTATGGAGACCGTATCGCGCCGGCCGCCGCCTCGGTGTTCGCCCTGCCCACCGCCGCCGCCCTGCTGCGGCTGGCGCCCGCCCTGATCGCCGCCGGCGGCCTGCGCGGCGCGGCCGATGCGCTGCCGCTGTATGTGCGCGACAAGGTCGCCAAGACCACGGCCGAGCGCGCCGCCGAACGCGCATCCGCCGCGGCCCTGCACGGGCAGCCCTGACGGAAAATACCGCCCATGAGTGCACTGGCAGACGCCCTAGAGGCGCAATTCGAGCCGATCACCGTGGACAAGCTGCCGGCCATCATGCCGATCGAGCAGGAGGCCTACACCCATCCCTGGACCGCCGGCAATTTCGCCGACTCGCTGCGCGCCGGCTACCAGGCGCAGCAGCTGGTGGCGCAGGGCCAGGTGCTGGGCTATTTCGTGGCGATGAAGGGGGTGGACGAAGTCCATCTGCTCAACCTCACCGTGGCCGCGCGTTTCCAGCGCCAGGGCTGGGCCCAGGTGATGCTGGACGCGCTGGCGCTGTGGTCGCGCGGGCAGGGCGCGCTCTGGCTGTGGCTGGAGGTGCGCGCCAGCAATGCCCGCGCGCAGCAGGTCTACGAGGCCCACGGCTACCGCCGCGTGGGGCTGAGGAAGCGCTACTACCCTTCGCACGGCCCGGAGCGGGAAGACGCCATCGTGATGAGCCTGCGCCTGTGGTCCTGAAGGCCGCGCGCGCCGCCGGTCGATAATCGGCCGGTGACCGATACGCCCTACTCCCTGCTGCTCGACGACCGCCAGCGCGCCATGCTGCGCGAGATGGGGGTGCAGGTCTGGATGCCGCGTGTCCCGGCCCCTGCTGCCGCGGCCGCTCCGGCGGCCCCGCCCCTGGCAGCGCCGCCACCGCCTGCGCCGCCGGTCCGCACCGCCGCGCCCGTCGCCGAAACGCCGGCACCAGCCGCCGCACGGCACACCCCGCCGGCCGCCGGCCCCGCCCCCGCCGTCCGGCCCGCAGCCGTGCCGGCTGCGGTTCTGCGCGGCGACTGGCAGGCCATGTCCACACCCGAGGGGGAAGACCCGCAGGCACCCGTCTGGCTGCTGCTGGTGGACAGTCCCACCGCCGACCCCGGTGCCGGCGACGCCGGAAAACTCCTGGCCGCCATGCTGCGCGCCGCCGGCCTGCACCGTGGCGCCCGGGTCTGGGCGGCGGCCGTGGGACGTGAGGGCGAGCCGGGCATCGACCTGTCCGAGGGCCTGGCCCAGGCACTGCAGGCGCACCGGCCCGCCGTGGTGCTGGCGCTGGGCCGGCTGTCCGCCCAAGCCGCGCTGGGCCGCGGCGATCCGCTGGGCCGGCTGCGCGGCGCGGTGCATCCGGTGGACGGTTTCCCGCTGATCGCCAGCTACGAACCGGCCTATTTGCTGCGCGCGCAGGACGACAAGGCGCGCGCCTGGGAAGACATCTGCCGGGCCCTGGCCGTGGTGCGCGGCGAGCGTCCGTAAAATCGGCCGATGACATTTCTCGACCAGCTGCGCGACGCCGAGCGCAAAAACGGCTCGATGCTCTGCGTCGGCCTGGACCCCGAACCCTCGCGTTTCCCCGGCGCCTGGAAGAACGACGCCGGCCGCATCCACGACTTCTGCGCCGCGATCGCCGAAGCCACCGCCGACATCGCCATCGCCTTCAAGCCGCAGATCGCCTACTTCGCCGCCCACCGCGCCGAAGACCAGCTCGAACGCCTGGTCAACACCCTGCAGCGGGTGGCGCCGGGCGTGCCCGTCATCCTGGACGCCAAGCGCGGCGACATCGGCTCCACCGCCGAGCAGTACGCCCGCGAGGCCTTCGACCGCTACGGCGCCGATGCGGTGACCCTGTCGCCCTTCATGGGCTTCGATTCGGTCGAGCCCTATCTGCGCCGGCCGGGCAAAGGGGCCTTCCTGCTGTGCCGCACCTCCAATCCGGGCGGCGACGACTTCCAGGCCCAGCGCCTGCACGGCCTGCCGGGCCAGCCCATGCTCTACGAACGCATCGCCGAACTGGCCCAGGGCGACTGGAACCGCAACGGCCAGCTCGGCCTGGTGGTAGGCGCGACCTATCCGGCGGAGATCGAACGGGTGCGTTCGCTGGCGCCCACGCTGCCCTTGCTGATCCCCGGCGTGGGTGCGCAGGGCGGCGACGCGGCCGCCACCGTCAGGGCCGGCTGGCGCGAGGGCGGGCAGGTCGTCGTGAACTCCTCGCGCGCCATCCTCTACGCCTCCTCCGGCGCCGACTTCGCCGAAGCGGCGCGCACCGCCGCCCTGGCCACACGCGCGCAGCTGCAGGCCGGCCGCGCATAAGGCGCCAGCCACAAGCGGCGAAATGGCGCCAGGGCCATTTCGGGCCACATCTCGCCAAACGATGCTTGAATTTCGATCATCTGGATATTGAGTGAATGCTCACTTGGATCGACGATGGAGGCATGACCACCACCCTTCATCCCGACCCATCGACATCGCTGGCAAATAGCGATGTTCCCAACGTTGAACACGATTCAGGGCCCGAGCCCGCGACCCGGCCCTCCACGGCCTGGCTGACTCCCGCGGCGATCGCCGCGGCCGCGCTGGAAGCCTGCGGCGGCGGCGGCGGCGGCGGAGACGACCCGGCCGCCTCCGTCTCCGCCAGCAGCAGCGATCCCGCCCTGCGCAGCCTGGCGGCCACGCCGATACCCGCCGCCGGCTTGGCCGCCATCGCCAAGACCAGCTATGCCGGCGGCTCCGCGGGGCCGCTGGGGCAGACCCGCGCCTACATGGTCCCGGCCACCGACCAGGAGGCTTCCAGGTTCCTGCAGCAATGCCAGTTCCATGCCTCCGACGGCGACATCGCCCTGGTGCGCTCGCTCGGCTATGCCGGCTACCTGGCGCAGCAGTTCGACGTGGTGCCGGCCAACAACGCCTGGACCTGGCTGGGCCAGCACGGCTATGGCGTGCTGGACAGCAACATCTTCGATTTCACGCCCTACCAGTTCGACTTCGCGGTCTGGTACCAGATCATCAATTCCAAGGACATGGTGCGCAAACGCGTCACGCTGGCGCTGTCGGAGATCTTCTCGGTATCGGCCAACGGCATCGACTACTTCTGGCTCACCTACATCATGGCCAACTGGTTCGACATGCTGTCGAGCTACTCGCTGGGCACCTTCCGAGCCCTGCTGGACAAGGTCTCGCTGCACCTGGCCATGGGCATGTACCTCAACACCCGCGGCAGCCAGAAGGCCGACGCCAACGGCCGGCAGCCCGACGAGAACTTCGCCCGGGAGGTCATGCAGCTGATGACCATCGGCCTGGTCCAGCTCAATGCGGACGGCACACCGGTCGTCTCGGGTGGCGTGCCGCTGGACAGCTACACGCAGAGCGACGTCTCCAACCTGGCGCGGGTCTTCACCGGCTACGACTACAACTGGACCGCCAACGTCATGACCTGGTTCAACGGTCTGCAGACACCCACCACCACCTTCACCCGCCTGCCGATGGCACTGAACGCCAGCCTGCACTCCCCGGAGCAGATCAGCTTCCTCGGCACCACCATCCCGGCGGGCACCGACGCCGAGACGGCGCGGCAGACGGCGCTGGACACCCTGACCAACCATGCCAACGTCGGGCCCTTCATCGGCAGGCAGCTGATCCAGCGGCTGGTCACCAGCAATCCCAGCGCGGCCTATGTGGGGCGTGTGGCGGCGGCATTCGCCAACAACGGCCGGGGCGTGCGCGGCGATCTGGCGGCCACCGTGGCCGCGGTATTGCTGGACGACGAGGCGCGCAGCCCCGCCGGCCTGAGCAATCCGACCTGGGGCCATCTGCGCGAACCGATGCTGCGCATGGCGCAATGGGGCCGCACCTTCGGGCTCAATTCGGCCGCCGGCAGCTGGAAAATGTACGACCAGTCCCTGGTCACGCAACTGGGGCAAAGCCCGCTGCGGGCGCCCTCCATCTTCAATTTCTTCCGGCCCGGTTATGTTCCGCCCGACACCACCATCGCCACGGCGGGGCTGGTGGCGCCGGAATTCCAGCTCGTCAACGAATCGACCGTCAGCGGCTACATCAACTACATGGTGACCGTCGTGCGCTACGGCATATATGTCGGCGCGCCAGACAAGCCACAGATCACCAGCGATGCCTCCGACAGCTTCGACCTGGCCGCCAGCTACACCAACGAATTGCCGCTGGCCACCAATGCGCAGGCACTGGTGGCACGGCTCAACCTGCTGCTCGCCGCAGGGCAGCTGTCCGCGGACACCGTCACCCTGATCGTGAATGCGCTGAACGCCATCCCCCTCACGGACAGCAGCAGCACCAGCGCCAAGCTGGACCGCATCGGCGCGGCCGTGCTGCTGGTCATGTCCTCACCCGAATACCTGGTGCAGAAATGATGAAAACCGTCCCCACTCCCGACATTTCGAGCGAGCCCCGTGCCATCGACACTTCGCGTCGCAGCTTCCTGCAACGCGCCGGCCAGCTCGCGCTCGCCGGCGGCGCCCTGCCGCTGGCGATCGACCTGGCCGTGCTAGGCGAAGCCGCCGCGGCCGATGCATCGGACTACAAGGCGCTGGTCTGCGTGTTCCTCGGCGGCGGCAACGACTACGCCAACACCGTCGTGACCTACGACGACGCCAGCTATGCCAAGTACTTCGCCATCCGCAATGCCGGCGGCATCGCGCTGAGCAAGGCCAGCCTGGCAGCAACGCTGCTCAACCCCAAGACCCCGCTGCCGGACGGGCGCCAGTACGCACTCAACCCGGCCATGACAGGGCTGGCGAACCTGTTCAACAGCGGTCAGGCGGCCGTACAGCTCAACGTCGGACCGCTCGTCGTGCCGCTGACGCGCGTGCAGTACAACAGCCAGGCCTACGCCTTGCCGCCCAAGCTGATGTCGCACAACGACCAGGCCTCGGTCTGGCAGTCGCTGGGGGCCGAAGGCACCACCAGCGGCTGGGGCGGCCGCATCGGCGACCTGGTGCTCTCATCCAACGGCAACGCCACCTTCACCTGCATCTCCGCGGCGGGCAATCTGGTGTTCGTATCCGGCAAGAAGGCGGTGCAATACCAGGTGGGTACCAGCGGTGCCATCGCCATCGCCGCCGTCAAGAAACCGCTCTATGGCTCGGCCGCCGTGCAAGCGGCGCTGGGCACGCTGATCCAGCAGCCGCGCACCCACCTGATGGAAGACGTGTACACCCGGGTGACTGCCCGCGCGATCGCCTCCGAAACCGTGGTCACCGCCGCGATCGGCACGACCAGCGCGGTGCAGACGGTCTTTCCATCGGGCAACACGCTGGCCGACCAGCTGAAGATCGTGGCCCGGCTGATCGCCGGCCGCGCCGGCCTGGGACCGGCCCGGCGCCAGGTCTTCATGGTGTCCCTGGGCGGCTTCGATACGCACGACAACTTCAACGCCCAGCATCCGGACCTTCTCACCAAGGTGAGCGCGGCCATGACGGCCTTCTACAACGCCACGGTGGAGCTCGGGGTGGCCAGCCAGGTCACCGCCTTCACCGCCTCCGACTTCGGCCGCACCCTGGCGACCAACGGCAACGGCTCGGACCACGGCTGGGGCAGCCACCATTTCATCGTGGGCGGCGCCGTCAAGGGACAGGCCTTCTACGGCACCGCGCCGCCGGTCAGCATCGGCAACACCTCCGCGCCGGAAGACCAGTGGCACATCGGCCAGGGCCGGCTGCTGCCGAGCACCTCGGTGGACCAGTACGCGGCCACCCTGGCGCGCTGGTTCGGCGTGGCCGAGGCGGACCTCAACGGCGTGCTGCCCAACCTGAAGAACTTCGGCACGGCTGCCGGGCGGCCCGACTATCCGAGCGACATGGGGTTCATGAACGCCACGTAGGCGATGCGAGCGCCTGCCGTTACGCGCCCGCCTCCCGCGGGCGTTTTTTTGCGGCCGGCTTTCAGAGGGCCGGCTTGGCGCTGGCCTCGGGCAGCTCGATCTTGATGTCGAGCACGTCGAAGTTGTCCTGGCGCTCCAGGTTGACCTTGATGTCGCGCGCATCGATGGCGACGTACTTGGAGATCACCGCCACCAGCTCGCGCTGCAGCGCCGGCAGGTAGTCCGGCCGCGAACCGCCCAGGCCCGTGCGCTCGTGCGCCAGGATGATCTGCAGGCGCTCCTTGGCGACGCTGGCGGTCTTCTTCTTCTCTCCGAGCAGGAGGGAAAGCAGGGACATGGCTGTTACCTCCCGAAGATGCGCTTGAAGAAGCCGGGCTTCTGGGCATCGACGAAACGCATCGGGCGCTCTTCGCCCAGGAAACGCGCCACCACGTCCTTGTAGGCTTCCGACACATCGCTGTTCTCGATGTGGATCGCCGGCGTGCCCTGGTTGGAGGCCTGCAGCACCACTTCGGACTCGGGCACCACGCCCATCAGCGGGATGCGCAGGATGTCCTGGATGTCCTGCAGCGACAGCATCTGGCCGTCTTCCACCCGCAGCGGGTTGTAGCGGGTGATGATGAGGTGTTCCTTGATCGGCTCGGCGCTCTCCACCGCGCGCTTGGTCTTGCTGCCGAGGATGCCCAGGATGCGGTCGGAGTCGCGCACCGAGGAGACTTCGGGGTTGGTCACCACCAGCGCCTCGTCGGCGAAGTACATGGCCATCAGCGCGCCGGTCTCGATGCCGGCGGGCGAGTCGCAGACCACGTAGTCGAAGCCCATGTCGCCCAGGTCCTTCAGCACCCGCTCCACGCCTTCCTGCGTGAGCGACTCCTTGTCTCGCGTCTGCGAGGCGGCCAGCACGAAGAGGTTCTCGCACTGCTTGTCCTTGATCAGGGCCTGGTTGAGATTGGCCTCGCCCTGGATCACGTTGATCAGGTCGTACACCACGCGGCGTTCGCAGCCCATGATCAGGTCGAGGTTGCGCAGGCCGACGTCGAAGTCGATCACCGCAGTCTTGAAGCCGCGCAGCGCGAGGCCCGAGGCGAAGCTGGCGCTGGTCGTGGTCTTGCCCACGCCGCCCTTGCCGGAAGTCACCACGACGATCTTGGCCATGTTGTTGCTGTCCTTGTTGAATTCGGAAAAATTGGAGGATTCGGGGATGTTGGGTGCTCGGCGCCGCGCGCTATTCGAGCGACTCGATCACGAGCTTCTCGCCCACCAGGCTGATCTTGGCCGCGCGGCCCAGGATGCCTTCGGGCAGCGGCGTCTCGGCGGTGCGGTAGATGCCGGCGATGGAGACCAGCTCCGGCTGCATGCAGGTGGCGAAGATGCGTGCGGCGGTGTTGCCGCGCGCACCCGCGATGGCCTTGCCGCGCAGCGGCGCATAGACATGCACATTGCCGTCGGCGATGACCTCGGCGCCGTTGCTCACCGCCGCCATGACGATCAGGTCGGCATTGCGTGCATAGACCTGCTGGCCCGAACGCAGCGGCCGCTCGACCACCATGGTCGGCATGGCCGAGGGCACGGCCGGCGGCGGCGGGGCGACGGCGGCGGCGGGCGCGGCGGCCCGGGGCGCGGGAATGTCGGGCGCTTCGGTCAGGCCGGCGGCGCGGGCGGCATCGAGCTGGTCGGCACGCGCGCCGCGCACACCCACCGGCTGCACCCGCAGGCGGCGCAGCGAGCGCACCAGGGCGGCGAAGTCGATGTCGCTGCCGGGGGGCAGCTGGGCCAGGTCGATCAGCACCGGGTCGTGGTCGAAGAAATCGGCCTGTTCCGCCAGGCGGCGTTCGACCTCGTGCGCCAGTGCGGCCGCGTCCGCCGTGCGCAGCACCACCGAGATCAGCGGCAGGGTGGCGCTCTTCAGGTCGAAACTGGCGCGGGTGGCGGAACCAGGGGATGCGGCCATGGAGACAAGCGGTGTCAAAGTGCGCGAGTTTAGCGGACCGCCGGCACCCGGACCATGCTCAGCGGCGCTCAGGCGGCGGAGACCCGGTTGCGGCCGCTGCGTTTGGCCACATACAGGGCCGCGTCGGCGCGCGCCAGCAGCAGCGAGATCGAGTCGCCCGCCCTTGCCTGGGCCACACCCAGGCTGGCGCTCAGGGTCAGGGTCTCGCCGCCCACTTCCAGCGGATGGCGCGCCAGGGTGGCGCGCAGGCGCTCGGCCAGGGTCATGGCCGCCTCGATGTCGGCATCGGGCAAGAGCAGGCAGAACTCCTCGCCGCCGATGCGGCCGGCCAGGTCCTGGGCGCGGGTGACCTCCTCGCACAGCCGGGCCACCTCGCGCAGCACGCCGTCGCCGGCGGCGTGGCCGTAGCGGTCGTTGATGCGCTTGAAGTGGTCCACGTCCAGCATCACCAGGGCCATCGGCCGGCCATGCACCAGCGCCTCGGTCAGCTCCTGGCTGGCCATGCGCATGAAGTGGCCGCGGCCGGCCAGGCCGGTCAGGTCGTCGGTGGCGGCGGCGCGGCGCAGGGCCTGCTCCTCGGTCTTGCGGGCGGTGATGTCGACCACGGTGGACAGCCGGCCGGGCTCGCCGTCGTACATCACCGGCACCAGGGAGATCAGGGCCCAGAAGTCGCGGCCGCGCGCATCGACGAGATTGGCCTCGAAGTCCTGCACCAGGCCGTTGCGCTGGAAGAGCGCCATCATGCGGTCGCGCTCCGCGGGGTTGCGGTACATGCTGTGCGGGGGCCGGCCGATCAGGGCCTGGGCGCTCATGCCGGCGAGCGCGGCGGCGCGCTCGTTGGCATAGACGAAGGTGTCGTCGGAGGTGCGCGAGACCACCACGGGCAAGGGGATGTTGTGCAGGATGGCGAGGGTGCGCTGCTCGCTGGCGCGCAGCTCGCGGGTGCGTTCGGCCACACGCGCTTCCAGCGAGTCGGCCAGGCCGCGCACCTCGGCATAGAGGCGGGCGTTTTCCAGGGCGCTGACCAGGTTGCCCAGCAGCAGCTGCAGGAACTCGATGCGCTGCGCCGGAAAGGCGCCGATGGCCTCGTCGTTCTCCAGGTAGAGCGCGCCGCTGACCACGCCCTGGCGCAGCAGCGGCATGCACAGCAGGGAACGCACCGGGCGGCGGGCGATGTAGTCGAGGCGGCTCCAGGGGTGTTCCGACAGGGCGTCGTCGGTGCGCACCGGCTGGCCGGTGGCCAGCACGGTGCGCAGGATCTCCAGCGGCAGGCGCGCGCCGGCCTGCTCCAGCGCCAGGGCCTCGGGCGAGGGCGCGCCGGGCGGCGCCTCGTTGTCGGCCTGCAGCAGCCAGCCTTCGCCGCCGCGCAGCACCACCGCCACCCGCACCGCGCCGGCGTTCTCGCGCAGCACCTGCAGCAGGCGCTGCAGCAGGGGCGCGAAGGCAATTTCCGCGGTGACGGCCTGCACCGCCTTCATCAGCGCGCCCAGGTCCAGCGTGCGCGCCGCGGAAGCCGCCACGGTGGGCGCATGGCCGCCGCCGAACAGCGCCGCCGCGGCCGCCGGCGCGCCCCAGCGCAGCAGCACGGCACGCGCCTCGGCCTGCTCGGCCGGCATGTCGAGCAGCAGGGCGCGCTGCTGGCGCACGATGGCCAGCAGCATCAGCTCGTCGGGATCGGCCACCGCCGCCAGGGCCTGGTCCAGGGCCTGGCGCATGGTGGCGTCCTCGCCCGCCACCGCCGCGCGCTGGGCGATCAGCAGCTGCTGCAGCGGCAGCAGCCGCGGGCTGGCGGCCAGCCAGGGGCCGAAGCGCGCCAGGGCGGCATCCACCTGCTGCTGCCAGCCCTCGGGCGGCCGGCCTTCGCGCACCAGCGCCAGCCGGGCCGAGGCGGTGAAGTAGATGCAGAAGGCCACCATGCCCAGGCCGCGTCCGGCGGAGAACAGCGCGGCGGCGGATTCGCCCGCCGCCACCGCCTCCGCATGCCTGCCGGCCAGGGCCAGCAGGCAGCATTCGAAGACATGCACGAAGAGCGCGCCGGTCTGGTCCTTGCGCGCCGCGAAGCCCTCGAGCGTGGCCTCGCGCCGCCAGCCGTCGTGCTCCAACGGCCGCGACAGCAGATGGGGCCGCTGCAGCGCCCGCACCGATTCGTGCAGCACCTGCACATAGTCGTGGGCCACCGGCTGGCGGATGCGGCGCAGCACGCCCAGGTGGCGCGCCAGCAGCGGCTCGACCTGCGCCAGCGGCATGCCGCCCAGCAGCGCATGGCTGCCGTGCAGCACCAGGGCCAGGCTGGCATGGCGCAGGTTGCCGTTCTCCAGGCCGTTGCGGTGCACCTCGATCCAGGCCGGCAGGGTGGGCCGCGGCGGCTCCACCCAATGCTGCAGGAAGGCGCCGAAGGAGAAGCCCGCATGCGCCTGCACCGGCTGCCAGCCGTGGCGCTCGATCAGGCCCAGCGACATGCGGCCCAGCATCCAGCCGAAGCGGTATTCGCCCAGCAGCTCGGCCACCAGCAGGCCCAGCACCGTATAGGCCGAGAGCGCCAGCGGCGCATGGCCGTGGGCCAGCATCAGGCGGATCTGCACCACCGTCAGCAGCGGCAGCAGCGCGGGTCGGGCGATATAGGCGGCGGCGGTCATGCGGGCGATCACCGCCAGCTGCTGCAGCGGCAGCGGCGCCTGCATGGCGGGCAGGTCCTCCAGCGCGGCGATGCCCAGGGCCTCCACCTCCGCACGCACCTCGGCCACCAGGCGCAGCACATCGGCCGGCGCATTGACCTGCGGCAGCGCCAGGTCGAGCAGGGCCAGGGCCTGCAGGCCGAGTTCGATGGTCTCGTCGAGCCGGCCCAGGCCGTAGGAGGCCTCCACCCGCACATCGAGCAGCAGGGCGCGTTCGTGGGCCTGCAGCGACTGGTCCATCGCCGCCTCGATCAGCGACTGCATGGCCGCGTCGTCGCCGGTGAGCCCGGCCATGCGGGCGGCGTGCGCATGCAGCACCAGCGCGCCGGCGCGGTCGCCCTTCCAGGCCGCCGTGCCGGACAGCGCCACCGCGCGCGCCGCATGGTCGGCCGCCAAGTCGAAGGAGGCCCGGTCCCGCGCCAGGAAGGACAGCCGCGTGTTCCAGGCCGCCAGCCGTGCCCGTTCGGCCCGGCCGTCCGCGTCGTGCAGGATCAGCGTGGCGCCGCGGTTGAGGTGGTTGACCACCGCGAAGTCCGGCACGGCCGTATCCATGGTGGCGCACAGCATGCGGCCGATGCGCAGGTGCAGCGCGGCGCGGCGCTCGGGCGGCAGCAGCAGGTAGGCCGCCTCCTGCACCCGGTCGTGGGCGAAGGCCAGCTCCACCTCCAGGCCGGCGCGCTCGGCGGCGTCGAGCACGCCCACCCACTTGTAGCGCACGTCGGTCGGCGCCAGCACGCCGCTGGCCAGGGCCGGCTCCAGGCCGCGCAGCACCGCGTCCTCGCCTTCGCCGCGGATCTGCGCCAGGGTCTGCAGCCGGAACCGCGCATCCAGGCAGGCGGCGATGGTCAGCAGTTCGCGGGTCAGCTCGGGCAGGCGGCGCAGCTGCTCCAGCATCAGCGCGACCACGTTCTCGGCGATGCGTTCGCGGCCGATCTGCACCAGGCTCCAGCGCCAGCGCGGGCCGTCCGGATCGCGCCAGATCAGGCGGCGGCGCTGCAGGTCCTGCAGGAAGCGGCCGAGGAAGAAGGGGTTGCCGCCGGTCTTCTCGTGGCACAGCGCGGCCAGTTCGGCCAGCTCCTCGTCGTCGGCGGCGCGGCTCAGCGTATCGGCGCACAGCGCCACCACGTCCGCCACCTGCAGCGGCCCGACCGACAGGCGCAGGGGCGCGCGGTCGCCGTCGGTCCAGCCCTCGATGTCGCGGGCCAGCGGATGCTCGTCGCCCACCTCGTCGCTGCGGAAGGCGCCCACCACCAGCAAATGGCGCAGGCCGTCGTCCAGCGCCAGCTCGCGCAGCAGGCGGCGTGACACCCGGTCGGCCCACTGCAGGTCGTCGATGAACACCACCAGCGGCTGCTGCGCGCTGCACAGCGCGGAAAAGCAGCTGCACAAGGTGCGCAGGAAACGGTTCTCGGCCTCCTGCGGACCGAGCGGCGGCACGTCGCGCGGCGGCTCGTCGAACAGCAGGGCCAGCTCGGGCACCGCCTGCACCGCCAGATGGGCATTGGCGCCCAGCTGCGCGGCCAGGGCCTCGCGCCAGGGCCGCTGGTGCTCCAGGCTGCCCGCCAGCAGCTGGCGCGCCCGCTGGCGCAGCGCCTGGGCGAAGGCCGCCCCGGGCGCCTGCTGGCCGAACTGGTTGAACTTGCCCTCGATCATCTCGCCGCGCCGCGCCAGCAGGGCGCGCAGCACCTCGTGCACCAGCGCGGTCTTGCCGATGCCCGAAGGCCCCTCCACCAGCACCACCTGGGCCGGCCCGCCGGCCGCCACCTCGAAGGCGGCGAGCAGACGCTGGGTTTCCGCCTCGCGGCCGTACAGCCAGGCCGGCAGCTGGAAACGCTGCGGCAGGTCGCCCATCGCAGGCTCCCAGCCGGCCAGCGCATCCGGCAAGGCCAAATGGGTTTGCAGATAGGCCAGGTCGCGGCGCAGGGCCTCGTGGCTCTGGTAGCGGCCGTCGGGCTGCTTGGCCAGCAGGCGCTCGACCACCGCGCACAGCGCCGCCGGCGCATCGGGCCGCAGCTCGGCCAGCGGCGGCGGCGCCAGCGCCAGGTGCGCATGCACCAGCGCCACCGGGTCCTGCACCGTGAAGGGCGCGCTGCCGGCCAGCATGGTGTAGAGCGTGGCGCCCAGGCCGTAGAAGTCGCAGCGGTAATCCACGTCGCCGTTGGTGCGGCCGGTCTGCTCCGGCGCCATGCAGGCCAGCGTGCCTTCGAGCTCGGCCGGCGCTGCCAGCGCCGGGCGTTCGCTGGAGATCTCGGCGGAGATGCCGAAGTCGATCAGCTTGACCACGCCGCGCGCCAGGTCCATCACCACATTGCCCGGCGCCACGTCCTTGTGCAGGATGTCGTGGGCATGCACCTCGGCCAGCGCGTCGGCCAGGGCCAGGGCGACGAAGAGCGCGTCGGCCAGCGGCAGCGGGCCCTGGCGCAGCAGGTCGCGCAGGGCGACGGCGCCGTCGTCGGGCATGGTGAGGTAGAGCGCGCCGTCGTGGCTGCCCAGCGTCTCGGCGCTGACCACCCGGCTGTGGCGCACCCGGCGCGAGAGTTCGTATTCGCGCCGGAACCGCGCCACGTCGCCCACCGCCAGCGCCTGGTTGCGCAGGAACTTGACCACCAGCGGCCGCTCGTCCTGCAGGCAGCGCAGCACGGTGGAGGCCTCGCCGCGGTAGAGCACCTCCAGCACCTCGAAGCGGCCCAGGCGATCACCCATGACGGCACTCTCGGGAATAACTGCGGGGTGCGGTGCCATGGCCATCGACGGATGATATGGCGGCTTGAAGGCCGTCCGAGGCGCGGAAGCCACAGGCACGGCCGGCGCACCATAAGCATGGCGCGGCTGCCGACAGGCCCCCCGAGGGCGGTCCTGTCGGCGGTGCCGACGCAGCTCAGGCCGGCCCGGCGGACTCCGCGCCCCGGAACGCCTCGGAGAACAGGGTGTGCGCGCTGGGCACCAGCGGCAGCAAGGCCTCGCCGCCGCCGATCCGGGACCGGAGCAGGACACGCGCCGCCGCGACCTGGCGTCGGAGATGCGTCCACACCGCCTCGGGCTGGATGCCTCTTTCCAGCATCAGGACCGAGGTCTGGGGAAGCGAGAGCCAGCGCCTGGCCTCGCGGAACCGCGCGTCCAGCGGCGCCTCCGCCCGGCGCAGCTCGGCCGGCATGGTGGTGGTGGTCGTGCGGGGCGCGGCGGTGGTGGTGCCGGGCCGGCTGAAGACTTGCGTGCTCCTGTTGCGCCCCTGGAGCATGCGCCCCAGGCCCAGCAGTTCGGCCAGCTCCTTCTTCAGCACCATGTCCATGGGTCCGCCGATGGCGCCGCCCTGCGACACGCCTGGCGGATTCGTCGGCAGCACACGGGCCGGCGTGGTCGCGGCCGCAACCGCATCCTGCCCGCCGCTGGCGCGCTGCAAGGCTTCCATCAACCGCATGGCGATGCCGAAAGGGCCGATGTCCTGATCCATTCCACGGGACAAACCTGGCATGGGTTCCTGCTCCTGAAGCGAAAAAGGAGCCAGTGTCTGCAAACGCCGCAGCCCCGCCATGCGTCCTGCGAAGCCGCCACGGCCGGCTGCGAAAACCGGCTGCCGGCTAGCGGTAGCTGCGCGCGTCCTCGATCACCTTGCCGTCGTTGGGCAGGCTGCCTGTCGCGCACAGCTCGACCTCGGCGCGCAACCGGGTGATGTCGCGCACCGCCTCGCCCAGGCGCTCGGCCAGTGGGGCCTGGCCGGGCGCATCGCATTCGGCACGCAGCAGCAGCCGGTCGTCGGCCATCTCGCCGGACACCACCAGGCGCAGCCGGCCCAGGCCGGGCACACGGCGCGCGATCTCCGCGACCTGGGCCGGATGCACGAACATGCCGCGCACCTTGGTGGTCTGGTCGGCGCGGCCCAGCCAGCCGCGGATGCGGGTGTTGCTGCGGCCGGTGGGGCAATGACCGGGAAGCACCGCCGACAGGTCGCCGGTGCCGAAACGCAGCAGCGGATAGACCGGGTTGAAGCTGCTCACCACCACCTCGCCCACCTCCCCCTCGGCCACAGGCTCGCCGGTGCCGGGGCGCACGATCTCCACGATCACGCCCTCGTCCAGCACCAGGCCCTCGCGGGCCTCGGTCTCGTAGGCGATCAGGCCCAGGTCGGCCGAGGCATAGCACTGGAAGGCCTGCACGCCGCGCTCCGCCACCCAGTCGCGCAGGGAGGGCGGAAAGGCCTCGCCGGAGACCAGCGCACGCCGCAGATGGGGCAGCGCGGTGCCGCGCTCGGCCGCCTTCTCCAGCAGGATGCGCAGGAAACTCGGCGTGCCCACATAGGCATCGGCGCGCAGTTCGGCCAGGGCCTGCAGCTGCTGCTCGGTCTGCCCCGTGCCGCCGGGAAAGACGGTGCAGCCCAGGGCATGGGCGCCGCTCTCCATCATGGCGCCGGCCGGCACGAAGTGGTAGCTGAAGCTGTTGTGCAGCAGCTGGCCGGGCCGGATGCCGGCGGCGAAGAAGGCGCGCGCCAGGCGCCAGTGGTCGGGCCGGGCGCCATCGGGTTCGTACAAGGTGCCGGGGCTGGCGAAGACACGCGGCATGCCGGCGCCCCAGCCTTGCGTGGCGAAGCCGCCGAAGGCATCGCTGCCCTGCTCGCGCGCGGCCTGTTGCAGCTGCAGCAGTTCGGACTTGCGGGTGACCGGCAGGCGGGCCAGCGCGGCGCGGTCGCGCACCGCTGCGGCCTCCACGCCGTCCAGGATGCGGGCCAGGGCCGGCGAGTGACGCTGCGCCAGCGCGACCTGGGCGGGCAGGGCGGCGAACAGGGCCGCCTCGCGGGCTTCGGGCGCGCGGGTCTCGAGCGTGTCGTAGAACTCGGCCACGGCGCTCATGCCAGCCACCTCTTGCGGCGGCGGTAGCTCTTCACGTCGCGGAAGCTCTTGCGCTGGGCATCGCCCATGCCGAGGTAGAACTCCTTCACGTCCTGGTTGCCGGCCAGCGACGCGGCCGTGCCGTCCATCACCACCCGGCCGTTCTCCAGGATGTAGCCGTAGTCGGCGAAACGCAGGGCCATGCCGGTGTTCTGCTCGGCCAGCAGGAAGGTCACGCCCTCCTTGTCGTTGAGGTCCTTCACGATGGAGAACACCTCCTCGACGATCTGCGGCGCCAGGCCCATAGACGGTTCGTCCAGCAGCACCAGGCGGGGGCTGGCCATCAGCGCGCGGCCGATGGCGCACATCTGCTGCTCGCCGCCGGAGGTGTAGGCGGCCTGGCTGGTGCGCCGGGTCTTCAGGCGCGGGAAATAGCGGTAGACCTTCTCCAGGTTGGCCGCCACCTCGCCGCGGTCGCTGCGGGTGTAGGCGCCGGCCAGCAGGTTCTCCTCGATGGAGAGGTGGGCGAAGCAGTGCCGCCCCTCCATCACCTGCACCACGCCGCGCTGCACCAGGGCCGAAGGGCTGAGCCTTTCGATGCGTTCGCCGCGCAGCCGGATCTGCCCCTTGCTCACCTCGCCGCGCTCGCCCGCCAGCAGGTTGCTGACGGCCCGCAGCGTGGTCGTCTTGCCCGCGCCGTTGCCGCCGAGCAGGGCGACGATGCCGCCTTCGGGCACCGTCAGCGAGACACCCTTGAGGACCAGGATCACATGGTTGTAGATGACCTCGATGCCGTTGACTTCGAGCAGCGGCGCGGTGGCTTCACTCATGTTCAGCAGGCCCGTGGCGTGACGTTCTTGTCCTTGGCGTACTTGGCCGCGAACTCCTTGACCAGCGGGTCGATATGCGTCTTGTCGGCCTGGTACCAGTCCGACTTGATCTGCCATTTGGCCCCATCCCACTGCACGATACGCGCCCAGTCGGTGCCCATGTGGTTGGCGCAGGAGGTCTTGACCGGCCGCATGATCTCGCCGAAGCCCAGGGCCTTGAGCTTGTCGGCGGTGAGGTCCAGGTTCTCGAAGCCCCAGCGCACCTGCTCGGAGCTGAGGGTCTTGCCCTTGCCGTACTTCTCCTGCGCGGCGCGGATGGCCTCGACCTGCAGCATGGCGATCATCATCCCGCGGGTATGCGCCAGCGATCCCACGCTGGAGGCATCGCCGGTGCCCTGGCCCTTGTCGTAGACGAACTTGCGCAGGTCGTCCTGCACCTTGTCCTTGGCCGCGCCGTTGTGCAGGGTGATGGTGTTGTAGCCGGTGGCGCCGGCGCCGATGTCCTTCACATCGTGTTCGGAGCCGGCCCACCAGATGCCGTAGATCTTGTCGCGGGGATAGCCGCTGGCCTGGGCCTCGCGGATGCCGGCGGGTGTCATCACGCCGGCCGACCAGAAGAGCACGTAGTCGGGCTTTTGCTGGCGGATCTGCAGCCAGGTGGATTTCTGCTCCACCCCGGGCGGCGTGACCGGGAACAGCGCGAGTTCGAAGCCATCGGCCGCCGCACGTTTCTGCAGCAGCGGGATCGGTTCCTTGCCGTAGGGACTGTCGTGGTAGACCAGCGCGATCTTCTTGCCCTTGAGGCTGCCTTTTTCCTTCTTGGCGATGTCCTGCAGCATCACGTCGGCGGCGGTCCAGTAGGTGCCCAGCAGCGGGAAGTTCCACTGGAAGACGGTGCCGTCGACCGACTGCGACAGGCCGTAGCCCGGCGTCTCGATGGCGACCTTGTCGGCATAGGCCTTGTCGGTGACGGCGAAGGTGATGCCGGTGGACTGCGGGTCGAAGCCGGAGGCGCCGGTGCCCTTGGCCTTCAGGCGTTCGTAGCACTCCACGCCCTTGGCGGCGTCGTAGGCGGTCTCGCATTCCTCGTAGGCCAGCTTCACGCCGTTGACGCCGCCGTCGCGGGCGTTGATGAGCTTCAAGTAGTCCTGCTTGCCGTCGGCCCAGGGAATGCCCAGCGGCGCGAACTGCCCGGTGCGGTAGACCAGCAGCGGCACGAACTGCTCGGCCGGCTGCGCCAGGGCCAGGGTGGATGCAGCCAGGGCGGTGGCCAGGGCGACGATCTTCAGCTTCTGCATGGTTTGTCTCCTTCTTTGTTGATGCTCAGTACGGGAATGGCCAGAGCCTGAGCTTCTGGCGTGCGGTGGACCACAGCCGCGCCAGGCCATGCGGCTCCACGATCAGGAAGAACACGATCAGCGCACCGAACACCATGTGTTCCAGCTGCGCCGCGGTGGCCGTGCTCAGCGACAGCCCCAGCCAGTGCGGCAGGTAGTTCAGCAGCAGCGGCAGCAGCACGATGAAGGCCGCGCCGAAGAAGCTGCCGGCAATCGACCCGAGGCCGCCGATGATCACCATGAAGAGCAGCTGGAAGGACTTGTCGATGCCGAAGGCCGCGGGCTCCCAGGAGCCCAGGTGCACGAAGCCCCACAGCGCCCCGGCCACGCCCACGATGAAGCTGCTGACCGCGAAGGCGGTGAGCTTGGCGTGCACCGGCCGGATGCCGATCACGCTGGCCGCCACGTCCATGTCGCGCATGGCCATCCACTCGCGGCCGATGGCGCCGCGCACCAGGTTCTTGGCCAGCAGCGCGAACACGGCGACCAGGCTCAGGCAGAGCAGGTATTTCTGCACCGGGGTGTCGAAGCGCCAGCCGAACATGTCCAGCGTGTTGACGCTGACCGAGCCCGAGGACGAGTCGTTCGTCACCCACTTCACCCGGTTGGTGAACCAGTCCACGAAGAACTGCGCGGCCAGCGTGGCGACGGCCAGGTAGAGCCCGCGGATGCGCAGGCTGGGGATGCCGAAGAGCACGCCGCAGACGGTGGCCGCCAGCCCGCCGCCGATCAGCGACAGCAGCAACGGCAAACCTTCGATCCGGGCGTTGAGGTTGTAGGCCGCATAGGCGCCCACCGCCATGAAGGCGCCGGTGCCCAGCGAGATCTGGCCGCAGTAGCCGACCAGGATGTTGAGCCCGATGGCGGCCAGGGCCAGGATCAGGAAGGGGATGAGCACCGCGCGGAACAGGTAGTCGCTGGCGAAGCCCGGCACGACGACGAAGGCGATGGCCAGCAAGCCCAGCATGGCCCAGCGGTCCTGGGCGATGGGGAAGAGGGCGACGTCGGCGCGGTAGTTCGTCTTGAACTGGCCGTTTTCCCGGTAGAACATGGTTTTAGACCCGGTCGATGATCTTGTCGCCGAACAAACCTTGCGGCCTAATCAGCAGGAAGGCGAGGGCGAGCACATAGGCGAACCAGTTCTCGATGCCGCCGCCCACGTAGGGGCCGAGGTAGATCTCGGAGAGCTTCTCGCCGACGCCGATGAGCAGGCCGCCGACGATGGCGCCGGGGACCGATGTCAGTCCTCCGAGGATGACCACGGGGAAGGCTTTGAGCGCCACCAGCGAGATGGAGAACTGCACGCCTAGCTTGCTGCCCCAGATGATCCCGGCGACGAGCGCGACGATGCCGCCGATGGACCAGACGACCACCCAGATGCGTGAGAGCGGAATGCCGATGGACTGGGCGGCCTGGTGGTCGTCTGCTACTGCCCTGAGGGCTCTTCCTGTCCTGGTCTTTTGGAAGAAGAGCGTGAGGGTTGCGACCAGCAATGCCGAGATCAGCGCTGCGTAGAGGTCTTCCTGGCTGAGCAGCAGGCCGCCTTCGAAGGTCTTCTCCATGACGATCATGGGGTCCTTGGGCATGCCTACGTCGATGCGGTAGACGGCGCTGCCGAAGAGGAGCTGGCCTGCGCCGTCTATGAAGTAGCTGATGCCCAGGGTTGCCATGAGCAGCGCTATGGGGGGCTGGTTGACCAGCTTTCTGAGGGCCAGTCGTTCCACCAGCCAGGCTACTGCGACCATGCTGGCCGTGGCTGCTCCGAAGGCCAGGATGTTGGCTATGGTCTTGTTTTCCAAGCCGAGCCATTGGGGGATCCATTCGGAGAATCTGGCCATGGCCAGGGCTGCGAAGAGGACCATGGCGCCTTGGGCGAAGTTGAAGACTCCGCTGGCCTTGTAGATCAGGACGAAGCCCAGGGCTACCAAGGCGTAGAGCATGCCTACCATGAGGCCGCCGAAGAGGGTTTCTAGGAGGAAGCCCATTTAGGTTTGGCCTTTGTGGTTTTGGTTTTGGTCCCTTTGCTGGGGGCTTTGCTCCTGCGGAGGGCGAAGCTGGGGCTGCGCGCCCCAGACCGCGCTCACTTTCTTTGCTTCGCCAAAGAAAGTAAGCAAAGAAAGGCGACCCAGCTGCGGGAGTCCCCCTCTTCGAGGGGGGCACGCTGCGGTGCTCGCAAAGGCGGGGTCCACGACAACTCGCTACGCTGCGCTTCGCTCAAACAGGTCGTGGCCCTGATCCGCCTTTGCTCCGCTCCTCGCTCTCCCGCAGATGGGACCCGGGGAGCGGGGACAGCCACTGCTTCGCAGGGCGACGGGCCGTCGCTGCGCTCGGCCTCCACTGAAATGCCGCGCACAAGTTGGGGCGGGTATTCATCAGCCAGCGGCCGAGCGCAGCGATGGCCCGTCGCGCTGCGAAGCAGCCGCTGTCCCCGCCCCGGGTCCCGTCTGCGGGTGAGTGAGGAGCGCAGCAAAAGCGGATCAGGGCCACGACCTGTTTGAGCGAAGCGAGTTGTCGTGGACCCCGCTTTTGCGAGCACCGCAGCGTGCCCCCTCCGAAGGAGGGGGACTCCCGCAGCCGGGTCGCCTTTCTTTGCTTACTTTCTTTGGCGAAGCAAAGAAAGTGAGCGCGGTCTGGGGCGCGCAGCCCCAGCTCCGCCCTCCGCCAAGGAGAAGAACCAAAGCAAGAAGAAGGGCTCATGAAGAAGCCCCCCCAAGATAAGCCCGCACAACCTCCTCGTTAGCACGAACCTCAGAAGGCAAGCCATCCCCAATCTTGCGCCCATAGTCGAGCACGACAACCCGATCGGAGATATCCATCACCACCCCCATGTCATGCTCGATCAGCACGATCGTGGTCCCGAATTCCTCGTTGAGGTCGAGGATGAACCGGCACATGTCCTGCTTCTCCTCGACATTCATCCCCGCCATCGGCTCATCGAGCAACAGCACCTGCGGCTCCATGGCAAGAGCACGCCCCAGATCGACCCGCTTCTGCAGCCCATAGGGAAGCTGCCCGACAGGCGTCTTGCGCCAGGCCTGGATCTCCAGAAAGTCGATGATCTTCTCGACCGCCTCCCGATGCTCCATCTCCTCCCGGGCCGCCGGCCCCACCCGCAAGGCCTGCCAGAGCAGATTGCGCCGCATCCGCAGATTGCGCCCGGTCATGATGTTGTCCAGCACACTCATGCCCTTGAACAGGGCCAGGTTCTGGAAGGTCCGCGCCACCCCCATCTGCGCCACCTGCCGGCTGTTCATATGCCGGAAGGTCTGCCCGCGGAAGGTGATCTGCCCCTGCTGCGGCTGGTACACCCCGTTGATGCAGTTGAGCATCGAACTCTTGCCCGCCCCGTTGGGCCCGATGATCGCCCGCACCTCGTGCTGCCGCACGTCGAAGCTGATGTCGGTCAGCGCCTTCACCCCGCCGAAGGACAGGGAGATGTTGCGCACATCCAGGATCACCTCGCCCACCGCCGGCTGGGCGGCAGCGTTGTCGTCGGCGGGCATGCCCAGCGGTTCGGCCATCATGTTCATGCCGCCCTCTGCGAGATCGGATCGAAGCCGCGGGCCTCGACGATGTTGAGCGTGGCGCTCACGCTGCCGCTGCGGCCGTCCTCGAACTTCACCTGGGTCTCGATGTACTGGCGGCGCACGCCGGAGTACAGCGCCTCCACCAGCACCCGGTACTTGTCGGCGATGAAGCCGCGGCGGACCTTGCGGGTGCGGGTGAGTTCGTCGTCGTCGGGGTCCAGCTCCTTGTGCAGCACGATGAAGCGCCGCACCTGCGTGGCCTCCATGCCGGCCTCGGCGGCCAGGTCGGCATTGACCTGCGACACGCACTGCGCCAGCAGCTCCAGCACCTCGGGCTTGCCGGCCAGGTCCACATAGCCGGCATAGGGCAGGCCCTGGCGCTCGGCCCAGTTGCCGACCGCGTCGAAGTCGATGTTGAGGAAGGCGCAGACCTCGGCGCGGCCATGGCCGAAGCAGACGGCCTCCTTGATCTGTGGAAAGAACTTGAGCTTGTTCTCGATGTAGTTGGGCGCGAACAGCGAGCCGTCGGTGAGGCGGCCCACGTCCTTGGCGCGGTCGATGATGCGCAGGTGGCCGTCGGCATCGAGCACGCCGGCGTCGCCGGTGTGGAAGAAGCCCTCGGCATCGATCACCTCGGCGGTCGCGTCGGGGCGCTTGTAGTACTCCTTGAGCACCGAGACACCCCGCACCAGCACCTCGCCGTTGTCGGCGATGCGGATCTCCATGCCGGGCGCGGCCTCGCCCACGCTGTGCAGCTTGACCCGGCCGTCCTGCTGCAGGCACACATAGGCGCAGGTCTCGGTCTGGCCGTAGAACTGCTTGAGGTTGACGCCGATGGAGCGGAAGAAGCGGAACAGGTCCGGGCCGATGGCCGCGCCCGCCGTGTAGGCCACCCGCACCCGAGACAAGCCCATCACGTTGCGCAGCGGGCCGTAGACCAGGGCATTGCCGAGGGCGTACAGCGCACGGTCGGCCAGGCCCACCGGCCGGCCGTCGAGGATGTCCGCGCCCACGCGCCGCGCCAGCGCCATGCAGCGGGCATACAGCCAGCGCTTGGGCGCGGCGGCGTCTTCCATGCGGATGGAGATCGAGGTGAGCATGGCCTCGAAGACCCGCGGCGGCGCGAAGTAGTAGCTGGGGCCGACCTCGCGCAGGTCGATCGCCGCGGTGGCCGGCGATTCGGGGCAGTTGATGGTGAAGCCTGCCGCCAGCCACTGCGCCAGCGAGAAGAGGTGGTCGCCGACCCAGGCCGGCGGCAGGTAGCAGATGACGTTGTCCCGGGGCCCCAGCTTGTCGGTGGCCATGCTGCCGAGCGCGGCGGCGATGAAGCTGCGGTGCGTCTGGCACACGCCCTTGGGTTTGCCGGTGGTGCCGGAGGTGTAGAGGATGACACTGACGTCTTCCGGCAGCACCACGGCCAGCGCCGCCTCGAAGCCGCCCGGATGCGCCTGCTGCCAGCGGCGGCCGGCCTCCATCAGGGCCTCCACGGACAGCAGCCCGGGCTGCGCGTAGTTGCGCAGGCCGCGCGGGTCGTCGTAGAAGATGTGCTGCAGTCCTTCGAGCGCGGGCACGGTGGCGCGCAGCTCCAGCAGCTTGTCGACCTGCTCCTGGTTCTCGGCGAAGGCGAAGCGCACCGAGGCGTCCTGCAGCACGAAGGCCATCTCGCTGGCCACCGAGTCCTGGTAGAGCGGCACCGGCACGCCACGTGCGGCCTGGGCGGCCAGAAAACAGAAGTAGAGATGCGGCCGGTTGTCGCCGACGATGGCCAGGTTGTCGCCGCGGGCGAAGCCCAGCGAGAGCAGGCCGCAGGCGATGGCGCGCACCTCGTCCTCGACCTCGCGCCAGGTCCAGGTCTGCCAGATGCCGTACTCTTTTTCACGCACGGCGATGGCCTCGGGCCGGGCCTGGGCATGCTGGGCCAGCAACTGGGGAAAGGTACTCGTCATGCGGTCCTCGGCTTGTCTCTTTGCCGGGCATGCTAGGCCTGGGTTTGACGTCCAGCTGTCGCCCTGGCGACATTCCTAGGGAATGTCCTATCAGGTGCAGTCCGGGGCGGGGGCGCGGCATCCGACGCCAGAATCCGCGCCACATGGCCTTGATCGATTCACCCCTGCACCAGCGCCGCCGCGCACCGCTGCAGGCCGAGCTGGCGGTGGTGCCCTGGCTGCAGAAGCTGCAGCCGGCCGAGCGCGAACGGGCGGTGGAGATGCTGCAGGTCAGCCAGGCCGAGCCCGGCGACTACATCTGCCGGCTGGGCCGGGCGCCCACCTACTGGTTCGGCGTGGTGGAGGGCCTGCTCAAGATGAGCACCGACAGCGACCGCGGCCAGACCGTCACCTATGCCGGCCTGGCGCCCGGCGGCTGGTTCGGCGAGGGTACGGTGTTGAAGCGCGAGCCCTACCGCTACAACATCCAGGCGCTGCGCCGCAGCGTGGTGGCGGGGCTGCCGATCGACAGCTTCCACTGGCTGCTCGACCATTCCATCGGCTTCAACCGCTTCGTGATGAGCCAGCTCAGCGAGCGGCTGTCGCAGTTCATCGTGGCGGTGGAGACCGACCGGCTGACCAATCCGGACGCCCGTGTGGCGCGCACCCTGGCGGCGCTGTTCAATCCGGTGCTCTATCCGGCCGTCGGCGACATGCTGCGCATCACGCAGCAGGAGCTGGCGTATCTGGTAGGGCTGTCGCGCCAGCGGGTGAACCAGGCGCTGTCGACGCTGCAGGCGCGCGGCCTGATCAGCATCGAGTACGGCGGACTGCGGGTGCTGGACCTGGCCGCGCTGCGCGAGGGGTAGCGGCTTTCGGGCCGCACCCGTTCAGGCGCTTTCTCGGGCGACTATTCGAAAGCCCATGTCGGCGATGCGGTGCTCGCCGGTGTCCGACTTGCCCGCCGACGCGCTGCCCAGACGGCGCAGCAGCATGCGGCCGGCCTCTGCGCCCAGTTCACGCGAGCGGATCTGCACGCTGGTGAGCGAAGGCACGATGGCGGCGGCCAGCGGCTGGTCCGAGAAACCGACCACGGCGATCTTGTCCGGCACCGCCCAGCCCTGGCGGTGGCATTCGAACAGCGCCGCCGCGGCCAGGGTGTCGTTGCTGCAGAAGATGCCGTCGATGCGCGCATCCAGGCTCAGCAGTTCGTGCAGGGCCAGGGCGCCGCTGTCGAAGCTCGACGGCGGCGGGCCGGACACCACCGAAATCGGCGTCATGCCGTGGCGCGCCAGGGTGGCGGTGAAGCCGTCCAGCCGCTTGCAGGCGCGCGGCTCCTGCACGCCGATGTAGGCGGGGAAGCGGCAGCCGCGCGCCAGCAGGTGCTCGGCCGCGGCCTCGCCCACGGCGTAGTTGGAAAAGCCCACGGCCATGTCCAGCGGCTCCAGGCCCAGGTCCCAGGTCTCGACCACCGGAATGCCGGCGGCGGCCAGACGATGGCGCACCGCATCGGAGCGTTCAGAGCCGGTGAGCACCATGGCGTCCACCCGGCGGCCGAGGAAGGTGTCCACCAGGCGTTCTTCGCCGCTCGCGTTGTAGCCGGACTGGCCCAGCAGCAGCTGGTAGCCGGCGTCTGCCAGCACCTCGGACAGGCCGTCTATGGTTTCCGCGAACCAGGCGTTCGACAGCGTGGGCACGATGCAGCCGACGATGCGCGAGCGGCTCGACGCCAGCGTGCCGGCGTTGAGGTTGGGCACATAGCCGAGCTTGGCGATCGCTTCCTGCACCGCGGCACGGGTGGCCGGCGCGACGCTGGCGGGATTGCTCAATACGCGCGACACAGTCACGCGCGCGACACCCGCGACACGGGCGACGTCCGACATGCGGACCGGACCGGACGAGTTGTCCGGAAATTCAGGTGCTTTCACGTGGCACCACCTCGAAACCGATATCCACCATGGAGTCCGCCTGCGTCTGGCCGCTCAGTCGCGCCAGGAGCAGTTGCCCCGCACGTTCGCCGATGGAGCTACCCCGTACCTTGACGGTGGACAAACGCGGAAACCCCGCGCGGGCAATCGGCAGATCGCCGAATCCCATCACCGCGATGCGGCCCGGGACATCCCATCCTCTTCTGTGGCATTCGAACAGCACGCCGGCAGCCAGCGTATCCGTATGACAGAGAACAGCGTCTATTTGCGGCCGGCGCGCCAGCAGCGCGGCCAGCCGGGCGCCGGCTTCCTCGATGGAGGCCGGCGGCAGAATGAGTTCGACCGGCACGTCGCAGGCGCCGCGCTCGCGGGCCACGGCGCGCAGGCCGGCCAGGCGCTGGCGCGAACGGTCCTCGTCCGAGCCGATGAAGGCGGGCGTGCGGTAGCCGCGTTCGAACAGGTGTTCGGCGGCGGCGCGGCCGGCGTCGTGGTTGGAAAACCCCACGCTCAGGTCGATCGGCGCGGCCGCCAGCTCCCAGGTCTCGACCACCGGGATGCCGCTGCGCTGCAGGCGGGTGCGCAGGCCGGCGGCATGCGTGCTGCCGGTCAGCACCATGGCATCGACCCGGCGGGCCAGGAAGCTGTCCACCAGGCGCGCCTCGTCGTCGTGGCGGTAGTTGGTCTGGGCCAGCAGCAGCTGGTAGCCGGCATCGCCGAGGGTGCGGGCCAGCGCCTCTATGGTTTCGGAGAAGGCCGGATGCGAGATCGAGGGCACCAGGCAGCCGACGATGCGGGTGCGCCGCGACGCCAGGCTGCCCGCCGTGGTGTTGGGCAGATAACCCAGCTGCGCCACCGCGGCGCGCACCGCGGCCAGGGTGCCGGCCGCCACCTGGTCGGGTGTGTTGATCGCCCGGGACACCGTCACCAGCGAGACGCCCGCCGTCGCCGCGACGTCCGACATGCGGGCGGCGCCGGACGAGGCGGCCGCCAGGCGGCGGCGGTTCGGTTGGGCTGTCAAAGTCACGGTGATGGGAGCGAAATGCAGCAGCAGGGGATGGAAAAAAAGTGCTTGAAAGTCGACGAAGGAAGCGCTTCCTCTCGTCTTTACGCGGCGAAGGCCCGGCTGGATTCAGCGAGCAGCGCGGCAGTATGCGGCCGCCGCAAGCCCCGGAGTGTAGGGGCTCGGCCACGCTTATGGTTATGAAAGCGATTCCGTCTATTCTATTTCTTGTTGTCGCGCCGCGCATATATTCCGGGGACGCCTATGCATTATTTTATAATCCGAATATGAAAGCGCTCTCATATTCAATGGCCGCGCGATCAAATGAAAATTAAATAAAGATGGCGCGGTTTGAAGGCTTTGGCAAGACCGTGCGCCGGCGGTTTTCGGCGGAAAACGCTAAGGTGGCGGCCCAAACGATCTCCCTCAAACAGCCATCCGATGAGCGACTCCCCTGCCTATCTCCCGCCCAAAGTCTGGACCTGGAACCAGGACAGCGGCGGCAAATTCGCCAGCATCAACCGCCCCGTCGCCGGCCCGACGCACCAGCGCGAACTGCCGGTGGGCCGGCATCCGCTGCAGCTTTACTCGCTGGCGACACCCAACGGCGTGAAGGTGGGCGTGATGCTGGAGGAGCTGCTGGCCCTGGGCCATGCGGGCGCCGAATACGACGCCTGGCCGATCCGCATCGGCGAGGGCGAGCAGTTCGGCAGCGGCTTCGTCGGCATCAACCCCAATTCGAAGATTCCGGCGCTGGTCGACCGCAGCGGCGCCGAGCCGGTGCGCATCTTCGAATCCGGCGCGATCCTGCAGTACCTGGCCGAGAAGTTCGGCGCCTTCCTGCCCGAAGGCGGCGCGGCGCGGGCGGAGTGCCTGTCCTGGCTGTTCTGGCAGATGGGCAGCGCGCCCTTCCTGGGCGGCGGTTTCGGGCATTTCTATGCCTATGCGCCGGAGAAGCTGGAGTACCCGATCAACCGCTACGCCATGGAATCCAAGCGGCAGCTCGACGTGCTGGACCGCCGGCTGGGCGAGTCGCCTTACGTCGCGGGCGAGCACTACACCATCGCCGACATGGCGATCTGGCCCTGGTACGGCGGCCTGGTGCTGGGCCAGCTCTACGGCGCGGCCGAGTTCCTCGATGCGCCGTCCTATCAGAACGTGCTGCGCTGGGCCACGCAGATCGCGGCCCGGCCGGCGGTGATCCGCGGACGCAAGGTCAACCGGCTGACCGGCCCCGCGGCCGACCAGGTGCCCGAGCGGCACTCGGCCCGCGATCTCGACTGATCGCGGGGCCTCGTCGTAGGAGCGGACACAAAAAAGGGCGCCTGATGCGCCCTTTGTTCTGCAAGCGGGGAAGACCCCGCTTCAGGCTGCAGCCGGCGCCTGAGGCGCGGTGGTGCCGCCTTTGCGACGGCGAGCAATGGCGGCCACCAGGCCCATGCCGGCCAGCAGCATGGCGTAGGTTTCCGGCTCGGGCACCGGTGCCATGGTGACGGGTGCGATCCTGGAGCCAGGGCCGGTCAGCGTGATCGTGGCGAACGTCGTGGACGGCAGCGTGCTGGTCAGCTTGTAGGTGTAGTTGGTGCCCGTGACCAGGCCCACATTGAATGTCGCGGTACCGATGACGCTGCTGCTGGCGCTGGCCAGCGCGGTGCCGCCGGTGCCGGTGCCCAGGAACAGCTGGCTGGTGTAGCCCAAGGCGGCAGCCCAGGTGGAAATGGAGTAGTTGCCCGAGGCCGAGACACTGAAGGTGTCAGTCAGCGGCGTGAAAACAAAAAAAGTCTCCGAGGCCGCCCGCGCGCCGGTGGTGGCGGCGATGCCTGCGAACAAGACTGCGGCGGTGGCGGCGGTGCGGCGAAGAACGTGCATGAGGAGCCTTCTGTTGATGTTTCAATTCATTGTTTATTTTTTGTAACTTCTGCTCAATAGTCCACACAGACTAAGTAAACGCCCCAGTCGATTGAAAAAGCCTATCGCCACGAGCCCGCAAAGGCCCCAGTGCCTGAAGGCTCGAATGCGAGGACGATAGTGCGCAGCGGTGTAACCTTTTGAATCCAAACCAGGTCGAGCGCCGTACAGCCCCGCATGGATTCGCATCAAACTTCCGAAGAGGAACAGCGCCGCTACGAGCGCTCGCTGGTGGTACAGGCCGGCCTGCAGATCGTCGTGATGATGCTGGCGCTGGCCGTGCTGAGTGCGCTGGTGGCGTCCTGCTTCTACTTCGCGGGCTAGCCGCCGGGCCGCTTCAGCCCAGTTCGAAGGCCTCGCGCAGGGCCTCGGCGAAGGCGGCCGTTCCCGCCAGCGACAGCTGCACCGTGTGGCGTGCCGGGCCGGGCGCGCCGGCGGTGCTGGAGATGTGCGCGGCCTGCGGGTCGTAGTGCAGGGCCAGCGGTATGCGCACCTCCTGCGCGCCCTCCAGCAGGTAGTCCCATTCGCCGCCCTCGTCCAGCGGCGCCCGGGCATCCGGGAACTGCGCGTGGGCCCAGCCGAGCAGGGCGGCGATCTCGCCGTGCAGGGCGGGCAGGCGCTCGGCCGCCACGGTGGCCATGGCGTCGAAGACGACCGAGCCGTCGGCGTCTTCGCTGATGTCGAAATCGAGGTACTGCAGCTGCATCCGACCGATTGTCGGCGCAGCCGCAAGCGGCCTCAGACCACGGCCATGGTCTGCTCGCTGTCTTCCTCGCCGGTGCGGCCCGGCTTCTCGTGGCCGAACCAGGCCACGTAGAGCGCCGGCAGCACCACCAGCGTCAGCAGCGTGGCGGTGAACAGGCCGCCGATCACCACGATGGCCAGGGGCCGCTGGGTCTCGGAGCCGATCTCGTGCGACAGCGCCATCGGCAGCAGGCCGAGCGCCGCCAGCATGGCCGTCATCAGCACGGTGCGCAGGCGCTGCATCGAGCCTTCGCGCACGGCCTCGGTCACCGTCATGCCGGCATGGCGCAGCTGCTGGAACACCGACAGCATCACCACGCCGTTCAACACCGCCTGGCCCGACAGCGCGATGAAGCCGATCGCCGCCGACACCGAC
Source organism: Xylophilus rhododendri (assembly GCF_009906855.1). Classification (NCBI taxonomy): domain Bacteria; kingdom Pseudomonadati; phylum Pseudomonadota; class Betaproteobacteria; order Burkholderiales; genus Xylophilus; species Xylophilus rhododendri. Next base: position 2,911,029 of record NZ_CP047650.1, on the reverse strand, counting down.
AGCGGGATGCCGAAGACCCACAGCGCCACGAAGCCGCCGATCAGCGCCAGGGGCACGTTGATCAGGATCAGGCCGGCCATCTTGAAGGACTTGAAGGCGTCGAACAGCAGCACGAAGATCAGCAGCAGCGAGATCGGCACCACCACCGCCAGGCGCTTCATGGCGCGCTCCTGGTTCTCGAATTCGCCGGACCAGTTCACCACGTAGCCCTGCGGGATCTTCACATTCTTCTCGACGCGCGCCTTCATGTCGGCCACCACCGAGCCCATGTCGCGGCCGGCGATGAAGATGCCGATGGCCGTGGTGCGGCGGCCGGCCTCGCGGGCGATGTTCATGGCGCCCACCGTCTCCTGGATGTTGGTCACGTCGCCCAGGGTGACGTAGCCGCCGTCGGGCGTGGCGATGGGCGTGCGGCGCAGGTTGGCGATCACACGTTCCTCGGCCGGCAGGCGCACGGCGACGGCGAACTTGCGCTCGCCCTCCCACAGGCTGGTCGCCGCCTTGCCGGCGAGCGCGGCCTCGATCACGTCCTGGATGTCGCCCACGTTCAGGCCGAAGCGGGCGGCGCGGTCGCGGTCGATGGCCAGCACCAGCTGCGGCACCTGGCCGTCGCGGTCGATCTCGGCGCGGGCCACGCCCTCGACCTGCTTGACCTCGGAGGCGATCTGGTCGGTCACCTGCTTCATCAGCGCCAGGTCGTCGCCGGCCAGCTTGATGACGATCTGGCCCTTGATCTGCGAGATCGATTCGAGCACGTTGTCGCGGATCGGCTGCGAGAAGGCCGGGTCGATGCTGGGGATGGCCTGCAGGGCGCGGCTCATCTCCTCGGTGATCTTCTCGCGGGTCATGCCCTTGCGCCATTCGTTCTCGGGCTTGATGTCCACGAAGATCTCGGCCATCGAGATCGTCTTGGGATCGGTGCCGTCCTCGGGCTGGCCGGCCTTGGAGACCGTCGTGCGCACCTCGGGCACCGTCAGCAGCTGCTTGCGCGCCATGTGCAGGATGCGCGAGGCCTCCTGCGTGGAGACGTTGGGCGAGAGCGTGAAGTTGACCCAGGTGGTGCCCTCGTTCAACTCGGGCAGGAATTCCGAGCCCAGGCGCGAGGCGACCACGGTCGTCAGGCCGAAGGCGATGACGGCGGCGATGGCCACGGTCTTGCGGCTGCGCAGGGCCCAGTCGAGCACGGGGCCGTAGAAATGCTTGGCGCCGCGCACCACGCGGTTGTCGCCGTGCGGCAGCTTCTTGCGCAGCATCCAGTAGGCCAGCAGCGGCACCAGGGTGAGCGAGAAGATGAGCGAGCCGATCAGCGCGGTGGTCACCGACAGCGCCATCGGCTGGAAGATCCGGCCCTCGTGGCGCTGCAGCGCGAAGATGGGGATGTGGGCCGCGATGATGATCAGCATCGAGAACAGGGTGGGGCGGCCCACCTCGTTGACGGCGCTGATGATGGTCTCGCGCCGCTCGTTCTCGCGCATGTTCTCCTTGCTCTGCGAGAGCCGGTGCAGCACGTTCTCGATCACGATCACCGCACCGTCCACGATGATGCCGAAGTCCATCGCGCCCAGGCTGAGCAGGTTGGCATGCACACCCATGATCTTCAGGCCCATGAAGGTCGACAGCAGGGCCAGCGGGATCACCACCACCACGGCCAGGCTGGCGCGCAGGTTGGACAGGAAGATGTAGAGCACCAGCGAGACCAGCAGCGCACCCTCGACCAGGTTGCGGAACACGGTGGACAGGGTCTTGTCCATCAGCCAGGTGCGGTCGTAGAAGGGCACGATCTGCACGCCAGGCGGCAGGCCGCGGGCGTTGATCTCGGCGATCTTCTCCTTCACGGCCTTCAGCACCACCGTGGGATTCTCGCCTTTGCGCATGATGACGATGCCGGTGACGATGTCGTCGTCGTTGTCCTGGCCGACCACGCCCAGGCGCGGCACGGCGCCGATGCGCACGTCGGCGATGTCGCGGATCAGGATGGGCGTGCCGTTGCGTGCGGCGACCACCACCTTGCCGATGTCGTCGGCCGACTGCAGCAGGCCGATGCCGCGGATGGTGTACTGCTGCGCGCCCTGGCGCACATAGCTGCCGCCGGCGTTGGAGTTGCCGCGGCCCAGCGCATCAAGCAGGTTCTGGAAGGTGACCTTGTAGGCCCGCAGCTTGTCGAGGTCGGGCTGGACTTCGTACTGCTTGATCGCGCCGCCCATGGCCACCACGTCGGCCACGCCGGGCACCTGGCGCAGGGCCCGTTCGACGACCCAGTCTTCCTCGGAGCGCAGCTCGGTCGTGCTGCGGCCATCGCCGCGCAAACGGTAGCGCATGATTTCGCCGACCGGGGTGGCATTGGGGGCGATGTCGGCCTCCACGCCATCGGGCAGGTCGATGCCGCGCAAACGTTCGGCCACCTGCTGGCGCGCCAGGTTCACTTCTGCGTTGTCGTCGTAGGTGACGACAGTGAAGGACAGGCCGAACTGGGTGTGCGAGAACACCCGGATCGCGTTGGGCAGGCCCGAGAGCGCGACCTCGATCGGCAGGGTGACCTGCTTCTCGACCTCTTCCGCGGCACGGCCGGGGAAGAGCGAGATGACGGTGACCTGGGTGTCGGTCACGTCGGGAAAGGCTTCGACCGACAGGCTCTTGAAGGCGAAGACGCCGGCCAGCGCGAACAGCAGCGTGCCCAGGACGATGAACAGCGGCTGGTGCAGCGCGTAGTGGATGAGGCGCTTCATGTCTTACTTGGCCTTGCCGTCTGCGTTCTGGGCGCCGATGCGGGCGTCCTCGGTGGCGCTGCTGAATTCGCGCGCCAGCAGCAGGGCGTTGTCGGCCACCACCTGCTCGCCCACCTGCACGCCGGAGCCGAGCACGACTTCCTTGCTGCCCATGTGGGCCAGGGTGACGCGGCGCGGCTCGAACACGCCCGGCTGCACCTGCACGTAGACGAAGTGCTGGGTGCGGTCGAGCACGATGGCGGTGGCGGGCACGACCACGCCGCTGAGCTGTTCGTGCACCCGGGCGGTGACCAGCATCTCGCTCTTCAGGCGCCGGTCGACATTGGCGATGACACCGCGGACCTTGATGGTGCGAGTGCCGGGGTCGATGGCATCCGACACCGCGGCCACCTTGCCGCGGAAGACCTCGCCCGGATAGGCCGGCACCAGCAGCTCGAAGGATGCGCCGGGCTGCAGGCTGCCGACGTCGGTTTCCTTGGCATCGATCTGCACCCACAGCGAGGTCGGGTCGGTCACCACGAAGAGCGCCGGGGTGCCGGGGCCGCTCTGGTCGGGGCGGACTTCCTGGCCGGGGTTGATGTTGCGTTCGACCACGACACCAGCGATGTTGGACGCCAGGCCCAGCTGCTGGTTGACGCCGGTGGCGCTGCCGTAGAGCGTGGTGCGGGCGGCCGCACGGGCGGACTCGGCCTGGGCGCGGGCCAGGTCGGCCTCGGTCTGGTCCAGGTCCTTGCGGGCGATGATGCCGGCGTCGAACAACTCGCGCTGGCGCGCCAGGCTCTTGCGGGCCAGGGCGACATCAACGCCGGCCTTGGTGGTGTCGCTCTGGGCGGCGCCGAAGTCGGGCGAGGCGATGCGCGCCAGGGCGGTGCCGGGCTTGACCGCGGCGCCGATGTCGGCGCCGATGGACAGCACCCGGCCGCCGAAGGCCGGGTAGATGCGCTGGGTGCGCTCCTCGTTCCAGACCAGGCGCGCGGGCAGCTCGGCGACGATGTCGGTGGCGGCCTTCGCGGGCGTGGCCGCCAGCAGGGCGAGCTGCGGATGGCCGGCCACGAAACGCAGCTGCTTGCCCTGCACGATGGGTGCGGGCGGCGGCGGCGGCTCGGTGCTCTTCTCGGACGACTCGCCGCAGCCGGCGATCAGCGCGGCACTGGAGAGAGCGCCGGCCAGGAGCAGCGCAGCGAGGGGACGGCGGGGGAAGATGGGCTGCATGGCGGATCCGGAGGCGGTGCGGGAAGCGTGGGCGTTCATGTCGGTGCGCTGCGGTGTCTTCATTGCGGGAACAGCAGGCCGGGCTGGGTCTGCAGCGTCCAGGCGCCGGCGGCCTTGGCGTAGTCGGTGCGGGCGTCGATGGCTTCGAGCAGGGTGGCGCGCAGGGTGCGGCGGGCATCCAGCAAATCCACCAGGGGGATGGCGCCGCGCTTGAAGGCCATCTCGGCGCCTTCGGCCACGCGGCGAGCGCGCGGCAGGATTTCGGCCTCGTAGCCCTGGGTGCGGCGCTGGGCGGTCAGGGCGGACTGCTGCAGGCCCTGCAGCTCCAGCACGGCGTCGCGGCGGGCCTTGTCGAGGGCGTCCTCGGCCTGGGTGTAGCTGGCCTGGGCACGGCCGATCTCGCCCTCGTAGCCGTAGCCCCATTGCAGCGGGATGGAGGCGCGGAACTGGATCATGCGGGTCGAGACGCCGGGGTAGTGCTCGAAGCCGGCGCCGATGGTGACGTCGCCCTTCTTGAGCGCCAGGGCGCCGTCGAGGCTGGCCTGGGCGGACTGCACCCGCGCCAGGGCGGCACGCACGTCGGGACGGTTCTCGGCGAGCGAGGCGAGGTCGAGCGGCGCGGCATCGACCGGCGGCAGCGCGGCGTAGCCGTCGGCGCGCAGGTCGGTGGGCAGGGCACGGCCGGCGCCCCGGGCGCCGATGGCCTGGGTCAGCGTGGTCGCGGCCTGGATGCGGTCGAGCAGGGCCTGTTGCACATCGGCGCGGGCGCGCTGGGCTTCGATGGCGGTGCGCGCCGCGTCCTGGGCGGGCAGGTCGCCGGCCTGCACGCGGCGGTCGGAGGCGCGCGAGATCTCGTCGGCGCTGCCGGCGATCTCGTTGATCTCCACCGCGCGGTCCTGGGCGGCCAGCAGGTCGTAGTAGGCGGCCAGGGCGGTGACGAGGGCATGCAGGCGCACATCCTCGACATCGGCGCCGGCGGCGACAGCTGCGCGTTCGGCCGCGGCGGTGCGCAGGCGGCGCTTGTCGCCGCGCTCGTAGGTCCAGTCCAGGCCGATGGTCTTGTCGATGCGTTTGTCGCGCAGCGCGTTGCCCTGGCCCACGCCGTTCTTCAGGTCGATGCTCTGCGCCTCGGCCGACAGCACCGGCAGCGGCGCATGGTCGGCGGCCAGGATGTCGGCGCGCGCGGCGGCCAGGTTGCCCTGGGAGATCGCCACGTCGAGGTTGTCGCGGGCAGCCGCCAGGGCCTGGTTCAGCGTGATCACGCGGGCGCCCGCGCTGGCCGAAGCGGCCTGCGCGGTCAGGGTCTGGGGCACCAGGGGAGAGGGCACCTGCGGGGCCGGCGCCGGCCCTGCCGCTTGCGCCGCCACTGGAAGGGCAAACACGAGGGTGCCCGTCCAAAGTAACTGTCGTATGCTCATGGTCGTTGTTTATCGGGGTGCGGGCCTGACCATCGCCTGACCATTGCCTGACCGGGGGCTTTATGCTCCCGGTCATCCCTTTGTCACCCCCGTTGAGAAAACACCGCCGATGCGCATCCTTGTTGTCGAAGACGATTCCGTCCTGCGGGACGTCATGGTGCGCAGCCTGCGCGATGCCGGCCATCGTGTGGACGAGGCCCACAGCGTGGCCGAGGCGGACCACTTCTGGCGGGTGCAGCCCTTCGATGCGGTGCTGCTCGACCTGAACCTGCCCACCACCAACCACAGCGCCAGCCCGCAGGGCAGCGGCCTGGAAGTCCTGCGCGCCGCCCGCGGCCGCGGCGACCGCACCCCCGTGCTGGTGCTCACCGCCCGCCATCGCACCGAGGAACGCATCGCCGGCCTGGATGCCGGTGCCGACGACTATCTCGGCAAGCCCTTCGAGCTGGCCGAGGTGGAGGCGCGGCTGCGCGCCCTGGTGCGGCGCGCTCAGGGCACGCAGGACGTGTCGGAGGTGGGCCAGCTGTCGCTGGACCGCAAGGCGCGGCGTTTCGCGCTCGCCGGCCAGCTGCTGGAGCTGCCGGCGCGGGAATTCGAAGTGCTCTGGGAGCTGATGACCCCGCCGGGACGGGTGGTCAGCAAACGCACCCTGTCGAACAAGCTGTCCACCTTCGACGACAACCTGGGCGACAACGCGCTGGAGGCCTTCATCTCGCGCCTGCGCAAGAAACTCGGCGGCAGCGGCGCCAACATCCGCACCCTGCGCGGCCTGGGCTATCTGCTGGAGCCCGAAGGCGCAGAAGGAAATCCCGGATGAGCACCGCGCAGGCCGGCGCGGCGGGCGACGACGGCCTCATGGAGCGCCCGGCGCCGCTGCCCGCGCCCGGCCTGCCCTCGCTGCGCACCCGGGTGCTGCAGCATGTGCTGGTGCCGCTGGCCCTGGCCTGGCTGCTGGGCGTGCTGGTGTCGATCGGGGTGGCGACCAATTTCACCCAGGCGGCCTTCGACCGTGCCCTGCTCGACGACGCCTATTCGGTGGCCGCCAATGTGCACACCACCGGTGAGGAGCTGGAGCTGGGCCTGTCGCCGCGCGAGGTCGGCGCGGTGCTGTTCGACCAGTCCGAGCGCATCTATTTCGCCGTGCTCTGGCCGGACGGCACGCTGCTGGCCGGCCACGGCGGCCTGCATGCGCCGGAGCCGGAGCCGGGCAACCGCTACCGCTTCTCGGACATCTCCTACCAGGGCCGCGCGCTGCGCGCGGTGCTGCTGCGCACCAACCGGCCGCAGCCCTTCGACGTGGTGATGGCCGAGACCACCCAGTCGCGCAGCACCCTGCTGCGCAGCCTGCTGCTGTATGCCGCCGTGCCGCAGATCTTCCTGCTGCTGCTGCTGGCGATCTGGATGGGCCGCGCCGTGCATCGGGACGTGCAGCCGCTGCTGGAGCTGCAGGAGGCGCTGGACAAACGCAATGCCGACGATCTCTCGCCGACCCGTGTGGGCGGCTCCACCCGCGAGGTGCGGCGCCTGGGCGTGGCGCTCGACAGCCTGTTCGCCCGTGTCGGTGCCGGCGTGCGGGCCCAGCGCGAATTCGCCGGCAACGTGGCGCACGAGCTGCGCACGCCATTGGCCGGCATCCGCGCCCTGGCCGAGTACGGCCTGGCGCAGCAGGATCCCGCCGTCTGGCGCGAGCAGCTCGAACGCGTCGCCCGCAGCGAGGAACGCGCCAGCCGCCTGGTCGACCAGCTGCTGGCCCTGGCGCGTGCCGACGAGGCCCCGGCCATGCGTTTCGAGCCGATCGCGCTCGACCAGCTGGCGCGCGACGCGGTGCTGCATTTCCTCTCCCGCGCCGACGAGGCCGGCGTGGACCTGGGCGCCCGCGGGCTCGACGAGCCGGTCGAGGTGATGGGCCATGCGGCGCTGGTCGAGGGCATCGTCAACAACCTGATCGACAACGCCCTGCGCTACGGCAAACCCGCCGACGGCTCGCAGCCGCGCATCACGGTGGAGCTGACGCCGCTGCCCGACAGCAAGCAGGTCCGGCTGACGGTGGTCGACAACGGCCCGGGCATCTCGCCCGAGCAGCAGGGACGGCTGCGCCAGCGCTGGGCGCAGGGACCCGAGGGCGCCTGGCTCAAGCAGGGCGCGGGGCTGGGGCTGTCCATCGTGGCGCGTTATGCGCGGCTGCTGAATGCCCGGCTGATGCTGGAGTCGGCCACCGGGCATTCCGGGCTGGCGGCATCGATCACGCTGACTCGCGCCGAGCCACCGGCAGTGCCCTGAGGACATACGCGCAACTTCGGCCGCAAGCCGATGGCTGCGGCTTCGCTTCGTTTTAATCAATCTTCAAAAGGAATGCTGACGTCGTGATGACTGATGGCTTGAAGCCAAGAAGTACCGATGTTTTCCCCCGTCCCCCCTCCCGCCGCCCCGGCTGGTTCGACAGTACCCCGGCGGCAGGACCGCCTCGCCCCCCACAAGACCCTCCGCCGACGGCGTCCGGTACCACCACGGCACCGGCGCATCGGGCGCTGCTGGAACAGCCGCACGGCAGCCACAGGAGGAGCGACTTCCGTGCCGCGGCATCGCAGGCGGCGCAGTCCCTGCCGCAGGCCGCCATCCGGCCCACCCCCCGTCGGCTGCTGGCGGCCGCGGACGATCTCGACCGGCTGCGCCGCGCGGTCTGGGCGCCGGTCACCGGCAGCACGCCGTTCCAGCGCGGTGAGCAGGCGCTGCAGGCGCACCCGCGCGTGCGCCTGGCGGTCAGGGTGGCGGCGCGGGGCCCGGTATCGCTGCTGATCGGCCATTGGCGCAGGAAGAACGCGGAGCCGGCCGCCCGTGGTCCGTCGATGCCGGACGATGCTGCCTGACGCGACCAGGCCTGGCACCGCGCAGGCGGGCGGGACCGCCTCTATCGGGCAGCAGCTCGACAAGGCAAGGCTGCAGGCCGCGGATCTGCTGGCCCGGCCCTGCTATGAGGTCCATGCACCGCTCGGGCTGCTGAGCGTGGGCATGCATGGCCGGGTCTATGCCCGGTCCCGTGCGTTCAGCGAGCCGGCGCCCGGCGGCGAGCTGCTGCGCCCCGGCGGCGATGTCCGCCCGCGCCGGCGTTCCGAGGAGCTGATGCGCGAGACGCTGAGCCATGGAGGCGCGCAACCCGGTGTGCCGACCCCGGCCGCGTTGCCGCCAGGCCTGCACCGGCTGGACCGCTTCATCCAGGAGGACGCCACCCAAGGGCGCCGCCACACCTGGGCCGGCGCACTGACACATCGCACGGCGGTCATGCGGCGGCTGAGCGATTTCACGGGCGCGTCGACGGCGACGGACGTTCAGGGACTGCTGACGGTGGCCGCCCTGGCATCGACCGGCCTGCCGGCCAGCGCCACGCCGCAGGTGCTGGAGCGGCTGCGGCAGCGCTGGTGGTGGAACGGCGCGTGGCTGGAGCCGCTCGACCGGATCGACCGCCAGGCGCTGCGGCTGGCCGAGACCCTGGCGCGCTCCGAGATCGGCCTGGAGACCCTGCGGACGATCTCGGACGGCCATGCGGTGCCGGATGCGGCGATGCGCATCCATCTGCAGGCCGCCGATTTCATCCGCACCCATCCCGTGCAGGCCGAAGATGCCCGCCATCCCGCGCACGCCGCCTGGCATGCCAGCGCGGCCTGGTATCGCGGCGCGCAGCTGTCGCCCGCGCAGAAGCAGGCCTTGTTCGACTGGTCGCTGGGCATCGCCGACGACGACGCCGACCACACGCGTCTGCGGATGCAGGCCGTGCTGCACAAGTTCAAGCACAAGACCGTGCACCGCTGGGGCAGCGCGGATTCGATACGCAACGGCCTGCCGCGCCTCTTCGGCAAACGCCAGGGCCCGCTGCGCGCCGCCATGCTCAACGATCCGGCAGGGCTGCCAGGCTCGGACGCGACGGTGCAGCGGGACCACATGCAGGAGCTCGTGCGCAAGCTGGTCGCAGGCCTCGCGGTGCTGTCGCGCATCCGCCTGGTCGATGGCCACGTCTATGGCGTCGGCACCAGGCAGCTGTTCCGGGCGGCGGGCACGGTGGCCACGCTGGGCGGGGCCTGCGGCACGGTCGAGATCGATGCGGCGGCCCAGCAGGGCGGCGAGAGTGTCTTCGAGCTGTCGCGCAGCCAGGACGGCATCCGCATCTTCATCGGCACCGACATGCGCCGGATGCAACAGCTGCGTGTCAATGCCGCGGTGGGCTGGCATCTGCAGGCGCCCGGTCTCAAGTTGCGGGCCGGCGCCAGTGTCTCGGCGACTCCCATCCACCACGAAAGCAGGCGCCCCGAGGGATTGGTCATCCGCGTGGCCCGGCGGGCGAGCACCGACGGCACGGGCTTCGACGACCCGACCATGTACCGCAAGGCCCTGGAGCTGATCGACCACCTGTTCGACGGCGTCGCGGGCGACACGCCGGAGCAGGACTGGCGCCACCTCGCCGAGCGCTACTACGACGAGCCGGACCTGTCCTTCAACTGGTTCAGCGCCCACGCTTCGGCCTGCTCCGGCAGCGTCCAGGCGTCGGCCGGCCTGGCGGCGGATGTGCTGCACTGCACCGTCGGGCCGGAAGTCTCGGTGCAAGGCAATCTGCATTACCGCGGCCGGCACGAGCAGCATGAAAGCGGCAGGCGCCGGGTGCTGGAGCGCCAGCATGCCGCGGGTCACGAGATCAAATCGGTCGCCAGCACCGGCCTGCGCTACCGCGGGGGCATCGTCAATGGCGAAATCGACATGCTGCCCGATGACCGCACGACGGCCGAGCCGGTGGGGATGCCATACGGGCCGCCCGTCACGCCCGCCATGCCGTCGCTGCCCGTCGCACCGCCGCCGCCAGCCCCGGCAGGCCATGTCACCGCACCGCAGGTCGGCTCATCGGCGATGTCCCGCATCAACATCACGATGTCGACACTGAACCTGCCGCTTCATGCCGACCACCGCAACCACATGCGCGCCGGCAAGCTGCGGCTGGTGCAGGAGCATGGCGCCATCGACGCCTCGGCCAGCATCTTCGATGTCGAGTACCAGGACCTGGAGGACTGGGCGAGGGCGCTGCGCCGGGAGTTGCGCGGCTGGATCGCCAGCTTCGAGGCCGAGGAGCGACGCAAGGGCGATGCCGGCGCGGCGCGGCAGGCGCAGGCCCGCATCAGCGCCTTCGTGCGGGCCGTGCGTCGCAATCAGCGCGATTTCGATGGCTATCTGCTGCGCTACCAGATGCGTGCCGATGTGGCCGATCGCATCAACCTCAACCGCGCCATCGTCGACAGCCTGGGCGACCTGGTGGACGCCGCGCTGCGCGAGCAGATGGAAGCGCAGAACGAAGCCTTGCTGCAGGACCGCGACAGCTGGATCGAGGCCGAACTGAAGGTGCGGCAAAGCGCTTCGGCCTTCCGCCGCGCCGGCATCGATTTCGGCGCCAAGCTGCAGCGCCGGCTGCAGCTGCAGTCGGAGCGCGACTGGCTGCAGCTCAAGGTCCCGCAGCAGGCGCTGCGCGACCGGCAGGCTCAGGACCGCAGGGCCGGGTAGTCGGTATAGCCGTGCTCGCCGCCGCCGTAGAAGGTGCTCGGGTCGGGCTGGTTGAGCTGTGCCTTTTCCTTCAGGCGGCGCACCAGGTCGGGATTGGCGATGTAGGCCTTGCCGAAGGCGACCAGGTCGGCCTCGCCGCTGGCGATCTTCTGCTCGGCCAGGGCGCGGTCGTAGCCGTTGTTGACCATCCAGGCGCCCTTGCCGCCGGCTTCGCGGTAGGCCGCCTTGAGCGCGGCGTAGTCGAAGGGGCGTTCGGCGATCTCGCGCGGGCCGCCGGTGGCGCCTTCGATGATGTGGATGTAGGCCAGGCCCAGCGGCGCGAGTTCGCGCACCAGGTAGTCGAACAGGGCCTGCGGATCCTCGTCGCTGGCATCGTTGGCCGGCGTGACCGGCGACAGGCGGATGCCCACCTTGCCGCCGCCCAGATCGTCGGCGATGCCGCGGGTGACTTCCAGCAGCAGGCGGGCGCGGTTCTCGATGCTGCCGCCGTAGTCGTCGCGGCGCTGGTTGCTGCCGGTCTTGAGGAACTGGTCGAGCAGGTAGCCGTTGGCGCCGTGCACTTCCACGCCGTCGAAGCCGGCCGTCTCCACCGCGTTGCGGGCGGCGGCGCGGTAGGTCTTGACGATGCCGGGCAGCTCGCCCACGTCGAGCGCGCGCGGCTCGGAGGTGGGCACCATCTCGCCGCTGCCGTCGGCATGCACCAGGTAGGTCTTGGCCTTGGCGGTGATGGCCGAGGGCGCCACCGGCGCGCCGCCGTCGGGCTGCAGCGAGGTGTGCGAGATGCGGCCCACATGCCAGAGCTGCACCACGATGCGGCCGCCGGCCTCGTGCACCGCGCCGGTCACCTTCTTCCAGCCGTCGAGCTGCTCGGTGCCGTACAGGCCCGGCACCTGGGCATAGCCCTGGCCCTGGTGGCTGATCGCCGTGGCCTCGGTGATCAGCAGGCCGGCGCTGGCGCGCTGGGCGTAGTAGATGGCGGTGATGTCGCGCGGGATCGCCTCGGGCGAGCGGTTGCGCGTCAGCGGCGCCATCACGATGCGGTTGGACAGGAGCAGATCGCCGGCCCGCAGCGGTTCGAAAAGGGTGGTGCTGGAAGTGGACATGCAGGAGCGCCCAGGTTGTTCGCCTAAGAGCCGGTTAAGAAAGGGAGGAGACGATGGAACGCGAGGTATCCGGCCGCCCGAGGAAGAATGGCAGGATGCACGCGGCCGCGGCACGGACTGTGCACGGTTGTTTCAGTTTCCAGGACTCTTTTCCCACGACTCCCCATGACGACACAGAACGACGCGTCCCCGGCCCTGCCCGCGGCCCCCGGCACACCGGGCACGGCCGATCCCCGCGGCCGGCTGCGCCTGGCCGACAGCTGGCGCCTGCTCAAGCCCTACTGGGTCTCCGAAGACCGCAAGGCGGCGCTTTCGCTGCTGGCGGTGGTGGTGGGGCTGAACCTGGCGGTGGTGGCCGTCAACGTCTGGTTGAACAACTGGAACCGGGTCTTCTACAACACGCTGGAGTCGCGCGACTTTCCCGGCTTCAAGACGGCGCTGGCGCAGTTCTGCGCGATCGCGGCGGTTTTCATCGTGGTGGCGGTGCTCAAGCAGTTCGCCACCATGCGGCTGGAGATGCGCTGGCGCACCTGGATGACCAACCGTTTCCTGGACCGCTGGATGGCGCACCAGGCCTACTACCGCATCGAGCAGGGCGGCAGCGCGGACAACCCCGACCAGCGGATCTCGGAGGACATCCGCAGCCTCACCAGCGACAGCCTGACGCTCTCGCTGGGCCTGCTCAATTCGGTGGTGACGCTGCTGTCCTTCATCGCCATCCTCTGGACGCTCTCCGGGCCGCTGTCCTTCGCGCTCGGCGGCCATGCGGTGACCGTGCCGGGCTACATGGTCTGGGTGGCGCTGCTGTACGCGGTGGCAGGCTCCTGGATCACCCACAAGGTGGGCAAGCCGCTGATCGGGTTGTACTTCCGCCAGGAGCAGACCGAGGCGAGTTTCCGCTACGGGCTGGTGCGGCTGCGCGAGAACGCCGAAGGCGTGGCGCTGTACCACGGCGAGGGCACCGAGAAGTCGCAGCTGCGCGAGCGCTTCGAGCTGATCCGGGAGAACTGGCACGGGCTGGTGAAGTACATGCGGCGGCTGGTCTTCGTCAACTCGGGCTACAGCCAGGCGGCCATCGTGTTCCCGTTGATCGTGGCGGCGCCGCGCTACTTCTCGGGCCAGCTGACGCTGGGCGGGCTGATGCAGATCAATTCGGCCTTCGGGCAGGTGCAGGGTGCCTTGTCCTGGTTCGTGGACAGCTATGCCAGCCTGGTCAACTGGCAGGCCTCGGCGAACCGGCTGCTCGACCTGGAACAGGCCATCGCACAGGCCGAGCACGACGAGGCCACGCGCGACGGCCGCCAGGGCATCGCGGTGGCGGACAGCGCCGAGGGCGCGGTGACGGCCCGGGGCCTGGTGCTCAACGTGCCCGGACATGCCGACCATGCACCGCTGACCGCGCCAGTCGACCTGAGCCTCAACCCGGGCGAGCGCTGGCTGGTCTCGGGGCCGTCCGGCTCCGGCAAGAGCGTGCTGTTCCGCGCGCTGGCGGGCATCTGGCCCTACGGCGGCGGCCGCATCGAGCATCCGGCCGGCAAACGGCTGCTGTTCCTGCCGCAGAAGAGTTATGTGCCCAGCGGAACCCTGGCCGAGGCGCTGACCTATCCGCAGCCCGCATCGGCCCATGCGCCGGAGCTGCTGCGCGCCCTGCTGCACGACTGCCGGCTCGACGCGTTGGCGCCGCGGCTGGACGAGGTGGACAACTGGTCGCTGCGCCTGTCGCCCGGTGAGCAGCAGCGGCTGGCCTTTGGCCGGGCGGTGCTGCACAAGCCCGACTACCTGTTCCTGGACGAAGCCACCTCGGCGCTGGACGAGGAGTCCGAAGCCGCCATGTACGCCCTGGTGCGCGAGCGCCTGCCGCAGGCGGCCGTGGTGAGCATCGCCCACCGCAGCACCGTGGCGCGCTGGCACGAGCGGCAGCTGCGCTACCTGCCGCAGGAGGGCGGCACGGCGCCCTTCGCGCCGGCCGAGGTGCCGCTGCAGGCCGGCTGAAGGCGGCTTACTGCTGCTGCTGTTGTTGTTGCTGTTGCTGCTCCATCGCCAGCGCGGCCTTCACGGCGGGCCGCGCGGCGGTGCGGCTGAAGAAGCCGTTCACCCGCTCCAGGCCGTTGATGTCCAGCGCCATGCGCTGCGCCCAGGTCAGCATGGTGAACAGATAGGCATCGGCGACGCTGAAGCTGTCGCCGGCCAGGTAGTCACGGCCTTCGAGCTGGCTGTCCAGCCAGGTCAGGCGCGACTTGAGCTTGAGCTTGGCGGCCTGCTTGAACTCTTCCGGCGCATTGGGATTGAAGAGCGGGCCGAAACCCTTGTGCAGCTCGGTGGCGATGAAGTTCAGCCACTCCAGCATGCGGTAGCGGGCCATGGTGCCGTGCGCCGGGATCAGGTTCTTCTGCGGCGCCAGGTCGGCGATGTACTGCACGATGACCGCGGCCTCGCGCAGGCGGGTGCCGTCGTCGAGTTCCAGCAGCGGCACATAACCCAGGGGGTTGATGCTGTAGTAGTCGGTGCCGTCGGGCAGCTTGTGGGTCTTGGTGGGCGCCGGGATGGCCTCGTGCGCCAGGCCGGCTTCGTGCAGCACGATGTGCGGGGAGAGGGAGCAGGCGCCGGGGCTGAAATAGAGCTTCATGGAGGGCTTTCTGGGCTGGAGTTGGGGGTTCGGGAGAAGTGGGGGTTGCAGGAGACGCTGTCGCCTTCTGCTGTAGCGAACGCATGCTAGCGGCAGTCGGCGCCTTGCGCTTCGCCGGTCCCGACTGCCTGGAATCCGTCCTACAGGCCAAAGCGGGACAGCCTCACCCGGGCCGATGGACGGCCTGCCTAGAGTCGCACCATCGAGGCAAACGCTGCTCAGCCGATCCGGCCCATGCGTTTGTCGCCACAGGAGAACGACATGCTCAAGTACGCCATCATCTTCGCCATCATTTCCCTCATCGCCGGTGCCCTGGGTTTCACCGGCGTGGCCGCCGGCTCGGCCGGCATCGCCAAGATCCTCTTCGGCCTGTTCCTGCTGATCGCCATCGTTTTCATCGTGCTGGCCGCCCTCGGAGTGGGTGCGGTGCGCAAGGCGATCGACTGAGGATCCGGCAGACATGAATTTCTTTCCCTCGACCGCTTTTCCGCTTGCGCGCACCGCCGCTTTCGAACGTTCGGCCGCACAGGTCGTGCCGATGTACACACCGCTCTGGTACGCCACCAAGGTGATGGCCACTTCGGCCAACAGCTGGTGGGAAGGAGGCGTGCCGCCCGCGCGCAAACGCCGCCAGCGTGCTGCCGATGCCATGGCGCATGCGGCTGCGGGCATGGCGCGCCGTCTGCACGTGGTGCGCCACGGCGACTGATACCCGCGCGGCGCTGCCGCCGCCCAGCCATCAGGCCGCGATGCATCGCGGCCTTTTTTTGCGATCTTTTTTGACCGCCTTTCGTGCCAACAGAACTTCCCTTCCATCGTGAACAACATCACCCGCCTCCGCTGCGATCTCGAATATGCGATCCATGCGGACACCCATTTCTGCTTCAACATCCAGGCCTCGCGGCGCGATGACCAGCGCATCCTCGACGAATCCCTGGTGGTCACCCCTGGCATCCAGGTGCGCCAGTTCGAGGACCCCAACAACGGCAACCGCTTCTTCCGCTGCGACGGCATCCCCGGCACCCTGAAGCTGCGCTACGACGCCCAGATCGAGATGCTGCGCAGCAGCCCCGACAGCTCGCTGCAGGAAAGCAGCATCACCGAGATGCCCAACGAGGTGCTGCACTACCTGCTGCCCAGCCGCTATTGCCAGTCCGACGTGATGAGCCGCGCCGCGCAGCACCTGTTTTCCGGCGCTCCCCGCGGCTATGCCCGGGTGCAGCACATCTGCGAATGGATACGCGACAACATCGCCTACCAGCTCGGCGTGAGCACGCCCACCACCAGCGCCCAGGACGTCTATCTGCAGCGCGCCGGCGTGTGCCGCGACTTCGCTCACCTGGCGATCACCTTTTGCCGCGCGCTCAACATCCCGGCGCGCCTGGTGGTGGGCTATGTGCATTTCAACGATCCGCCGCAGGACTTCCATGCCACTTTCGAAGCCTGGCTCGGCGGCCGCTGGGTGATGTTCGATCCGACGCATCTGGCACCGGTCGAGGCGGTAGTGCGGGTCGGCAACGGGCGCGATGCGAAGGACACCGCCTTCGCCACCATGTTCGGCTCGGTCACCATGACCTATATGCACATCCAGGTGAACCACGACGGGCAGCCGCCCAGTGAGAACCCCGATCCGATCGAGGCCACGGTACAGCGCTTGGTCATGGCCTGAGAGCCTGCTTCGCACTTCGACAAGCCCTGCCCGCGCAGGGCTTTTTTCATGGGGAAGGGGATTCGGACCCTCGCCGATAAAATGTACAAATCCCAAGCGATTTGTACATCATGCACATTCTTCCCCTGAGTGAGTTCCGCGCCAATGCCTCGGCCATGCTCGATCTGGTCGAGCAGGGCGAGACCGTACGCATCATGCGGCACGGCAAGCCCGTAGCTGATTTGGTTCCACCCTCCGGCAGCGCCGGCCCCGAGCGTCTGCCAAGCTGGAAACGGCCTTTCGATCCGGTTGTACTGCCCGCGGGGCAGTCGCTGGCGGATGCGGTCATCGAGGACCGGGCGAGGGCGGCATGGTGAGCCAGGTCACACCACGCGAGGGCAGCCCGCGGGTGCTCTTCGACACCTCCGCCCTGAGCAAGCGTTATGTGGCCGAAGCCGGCCGCCAGCGCATCCTGGACCTGTTCGCCGCCACCGGCGCCGCCTTCGTCGCTGCGCATTGCCAGGCGGAGGTGGCTTCCATGCTGCTGCGGCGGCGCCAGCAAGGCAGCCTGTCGGCGACCGAATTCGACCGTGCCTGGACCATGGCGCAGCAGGACGTCGCCGACATGGAGCGGGTGCCGCTCGACGCCCATGTCGAACGCTTCGCCTTCGCCGCCATGGAACACGCGCCCCTGCGCGCTACCGACGCCCTGCACATCGGCAGCGCCCTCTCGGCGCGCGTCGATCTTTTTGTGACCTGCGACCAGATGCAGGCGAACGCGGCCCGGCAACTGGGCCTGAGAACCGAATACGTGCCCAGCGCACCAGAGGAAGCATCGTGATCTATCCCCAGGAATTCGACGTGATCGTCGTCGGTGGCGGCCATGCCGGCACCGAAGCCGCACTGGCGGCCGCCCGCATGGGCAGCAAGACCTTGCTGCTGACCCACAACATCGAGACGCTGGGGCAGATGAGCTGCAACCCGTCCATCGGCGGCATCGGCAAGGGCCATCTGGTCAAGGAGGTGGATGCGCTGGGTGGTGCGATGGGCATCGCCACCGATGAGTCGGGCATCCAGTTCCGCATCCTCAACAGTTCCAAGGGGCCTGCCGTGCGGGCCACCCGGGCGCAGGCCGATCGCGTCCTCTACAAGGCCGCCATCCGCCAGCGGCTGGAGAACCAGCCGAACCTCTGGCTGTTCCAGCAGGCAGTCGATGACCTGGTGGTCGAAGGGGACCGGGTCGTGGGCGCCGTGACCCAGGTGGGCATCACCTTCCGCGCACGTGCCGTGGTGCTGACGGCCGGCACCTTCCTGGACGGGAAGATCCACGTCGGCCTGAACAACTATGCGGGCGGCCGGGCAGGGGACCCGCCAGCCACCTCCTTGTCGGCGCGCCTCAAGGAACTGAAGCTGCCGCAGGGCCGCCTCAAGACCGGCACACCGCCCCGCCTGGACGGCCGCAGCATCGACTTCAGCCAATGCGCGGTGCAGCCGGGCGACGGCATGCCCGGCGGCGTGAACGAAGGCCGGGTGCCCAGCTTCAGCTTCATGGGTTCGGCAGCGATGCACCCGCGCCAGATGCCGTGCTGGATCACCCACACCAATGAGAAGACCCACGACATCATCCGCAGCGGATTCGACCGCAGCCCCATGTTCACCGGCAAGATCGAAGGTATCGGCCCACGCTACTGCCCCAGCGTCGAAGACAAGATCAACCGTTTCGCCGACAAGGACAGCCACCAGATCTTCCTGGAACCGGAAGGGCTGAGCACGCACGAGATCTACCCGAACGGCATCTCCACCAGCCTGCCATTCGACATCCAGTACGAACTGGTCCGTTCGATGAAAGGGCTGGAAAACGCACACATCCTGCGGCCGGGCTATGCGATCGAATACGACTATTTCGACCCCCGGTCGCTGACTTCCAGCTTCGAGACCCGCCAGATCCAGGGCCTGTTTTTCGCTGGCCAGATCAACGGAACCACGGGCTACGAGGAGGCTGCGGCCCAGGGCCTGTTCGCCGGCATCAACGCCGCCTTGCAGGTGCGGGGAGATGGCCCGTGGCTGCCGCAGCGCGACGAAGCTTATCTGGGCGTGCTGGTCGACGACCTGATCACCAAGGGCGTGACCGAGCCCTACCGCATGTTCACCAGCCGTGCGGAGTTCCGCCTGCAGCTGCGGGAAGACAACGCGGACGCACGCCTCACCGAAGCCGGCCGCAAGATGGGCCTGGTGAGCGACGCCCAGTGGGAGGCCTTCAGCCGCAAGCGTGATGCTGTTTCACGTGAAACAGAGCGCCTACGCTCCATCTGGGTCAATCCCCGCAGCCTGCCGGCCGAAGAATCGGAGCGCGTGCTGGGCAAGGCGATCGAGCACGAGTACAACCTCGCAGACCTGCTCAGAAGACCGGATGTCAATTATTCAGAATTGATGTCGCTGGACGGTGGTCGCTTTGTTTCGCCCGATGTTTCACGTGAAACACTGGGGAGGTGATGGACGTGGTGATCGAGCAGATCGAGATCTCCGCCAAGTATTCGGGCTACATCGAACGCCAACGAGACGACGTGGAACGCTCCGCCCACCATGAAAAGATGAAGCTTCCCGCTGACATCGACTACATGCAGGTCAATGCCCTGAGCATCGAAGTCAGGCAAAAACTGCAAAGCCAACGACCGGAAACCCTGGGACAGGCGTCGCGCATTTCCGGCATCACGCCAGCGGCGATTTCGCTGTTGATGGTGCATTTGAAGAAGCGTGGCTTCAAGGGACCGAGCGCGGCGGAGAACGAGGCGGTGCCGGCTTGAACACGATGACTTTGGAAGAAGGCGCGCAGCGCATCGGATTGCAATTGAGCGCCACCCAGCTGGATTTGCTGCAGCGCTACCTCGGCATGCTCCAGAAATGGAACAAGGTCTACAACCTGACCGCGGTGCGTGACCCCGCCGAGATGTTGACCCACCACCTGCTGGACAGCCTGGCCGTCATCCCCGCCTTGGTGCGGCAGCGAGGCGACGACAAGCCTTTCAGCCTGATGGATGTCGGTTCCGGCGGCGGCTTGCCCGGTGCCGTCATCGCCATTTGCTGCCCCCAGGCCCAGGTGGCCTGCGTCGATACAGTGGCCAAGAAAGCGGCGTTCCAGCAGCAGGTGGCGCTGGAATTGCGCCTGCCGAATTTGCGAGGCGTGCATGCTCGCGTGGAAACACTGACGCAACCATTCGACGTGCTGTGCTCACGCGCATTCGCCTCCCTGGTGGATTTCACAACCTGGTCCCGCAGCTCGCTGGCAGCTGACGGCGTCTGGATGGCGCTCAAAGGCAAACATCCAGCGGACGAAATCGCCGCGATAGGGCAGGGCGTTCAGGTGTTTCACGTGGAACAAATCCAGGTGCCTGGACTGCAGGCCGAGCGGTGCATCGTCTGGATGCGCGCTTCGACTTAAACTCGCACGCCTCTCCCGCCATGGACTTGCCAAGAACGGCGGTCCGGCCTTCCTCGCATCACATCTCCAAAATGGCCCAAATTTTTTGTGTCGCCAATCAAAAGGGCGGCGTCGGCAAGACCACCACGTCCGTCAACCTGGCAGCCGGGCTGGCGAAGATCGGCCAGCGCGTGCTCCTCGTTGACCTCGACCCCCAAGGCAATGCGACCATGGGGTCGGGCGTGGACAAACGCGCCCTGGAAGCATCCCTGTATGAAGTCCTGGTCGATGCCACGCCGGTGGCACAGGCCCGGGTGCGCGCGGAGCGGCTCGAAGCCAGCGGCTGCGCCTATGACGTCCTCGGCGCCAACCGGGAACTCGCCGGTGCGGAACTCGAGATGGTCGAAATGGAGAACCGTGAACGGCTGCTCAAGACGGCGCTGAAGGCAGTCGATGCCGACTACGACTTCGTGCTCATCGACTGTCCGCCATCCCTGTCCCTGTTGACCCTCAACGGGCTTTGCGCCGCCCATGGCGTGATCGTGCCCATGCAGTGCGAATACTTCGCGCTAGAGGGCCTGACCGATCTGGTCAACACCATCAAGCAGGTGCATGCCAACCTCAACAAGGACCTGAAGATCATCGGCCTGCTGCGTGTGATGTTCGACCCGCGCATTACGCTGCAGCAGCAGGTAAGCGAGCAGCTCAAGGATCACTTCGGCGACAAGGTTTTCAACACCGTGATCCCCCGCAATGTGCGGCTGGCGGAAGCGCCGAGTTACGGGCTTCCTGGCGTGGTGTTCGACCCGGCCTCCAAGGGCGCGCAAGCCTTTGTGACTTTCGCAACCGAAATGGTCGACCGCGCGAAGAACCCCGCCAATGCGGTGACGGCATGACGGTCGCACGTGTCCTGACCGTCCCGGGCTGGCACGGCAGCGGCCCCGAGCATTGGCAAAGCCGCTGGGAAGCCTTGTACGGCTATCGGCGCGTGGAACAGCACGACTGGGACCGCCCCCTGCGCGGCGACTGGAATGCGCGCCTGGAAGACGAAATCCTGGCCGGGGCGGGTGCACCCACGGTGCTGGTCGCGCACAGCCTGGGATGCGCCCTGGTGGCCGCCTGGGCTGCCCATTCGCGTAATACCCGCCTGGTGCGGGCCGCACTGCTGGTGGCGCCGCCGGACCTGGAGCGTGACGACCTGCGTGCCCAGCTGCACGGCTGGTCGCCGCTGGTCCTGCAGCGCCTGCCCTTCATCAGCACGGTGATCGCCAGCAGCGACGATCCCTATGCCAGCCTGGCCCGTAGCCGCGAGTTCGCGGCGGCCTGGGGCGCGGCGCTGGTCGATGTCGGAGCCCAGGGCCATCTCAACGCGGCTTCGGGCCTGGGCGACTGGCCCCGGGCGCACGCCTATCTGCGCGAAGCAGCCGGCGCCGCCGCCGTGGCCCTGCCCACCGCGCCGGTGTCGACCGCATCGACGCCGCTCAACTGAACTACCTCATTTTTCCATCATGGTTACCAAGAAATCCAAGGGACTGGGCCGCGGCCTCGAAATGCTGCTCGGCCCCAAGGCCGTGGAGACGAGCAGCACCGATCCCGCAGCCGAAGGCAGCCTGCCGCACAGCCTGACGCTCGATGCAATGGTGGCCGGCATGTACCAGCCCCGCACTCGCATGGACGAGGGCGCCCTCTACGAGCTGGCCGAGAGCATCAAGGCGCAGGGCATCATGCAGCCCATCCTCGTGCGCCGGCTGGCGACGGGCGAGAACGCCGGCAAGTACGAAATCATCGCGGGCGAGCGACGTTTCCGGGCCGCACGCCTGGCCGGCCTGGACAGCGTTCCGGTGCTGGTGCGCGACGTGCCCGACGAAGCCGCCGCGGCCATGGCGCTGATCGAGAACATCCAGCGCGAGGACCTCAATCCGCTGGAAGAAGCGCAAGGGCTGCAGCGCCTGGTCAAGGAGTTCGGCCTGACCCACGAGCAGGCCGCGCAGTCGGTCGGCCGCTCACGCAGCGCGGCCAGCAACCTGCTGCGCCTGCTGGCCCTGGCTGAGCCGGTGCAGACCATGCTGATGGCCGGCGACCTGGACATGGGCCATGCCCGCGCCCTGCTGCCGCTGGACAAGGCCGCGCAGATCACCGCGGCCCACCAGATCGCCGCGCGCAAGCTGTCGGTGCGCGAGGCCGAATCGCTGGCCCGCAGGGTGGGCGCCGAGTTCGGCCTGGGGGCGCAGAAGCCCGTGGCTGCGGCCAAGCCGGAAAAATCGCGCGATCTGCGGCGGGTCGAGGAAGAACTCTCCGACCTGTTCACCGCGCAGGTCGAGGTGCGCATCAAGAAGCGCCAGAAACGCGGCGGCGCGGCGGAGGAGAGCGGTGAGCTGGCGATCCATTTCGCATCGCTGGACGAACTCAACGGCCTGATCGAGCGCCTGCGGCCCGCCTCGGCCTGAGGCGGCCTCAGAGGGGCCGGAAAACCCCCTCGAAGGCCCGGCTGACGTCGAGCACGTCGGCCGAGCCGCGCAGCTCCACCTGCATGCGGCCGGAGGCGCTGCGGGAGATGCGCCGCACCATGCGCAGATTGACCAGCGTGGCGCGATGGATGCGCCGGAAATACCGCGGATCGAGCCGCTGCTCGAGATCCGTGATCGAAGTACGCACCAGCCCCTGCTCACGGGCCGTCACCACCCGTGTGTATTTGTGGTCCGACTGCAGGTAGCAGATTTCGTCGGTGTGCAACAGCAGCACATCGGACCCGCGCGAGGCCACGATGGTCTCCAGCGGCAGCTGATCGCCCGGCTCTAATCGAACAGCTTGCTGCAACTGCTGGAGTGCCTGCACCCGATCGAAGGCGATCTCCATGCGCTGCGGCTTCAGGGGTTTGAGGACATAGTCGGTTGCCGAAAGCTCGAACGCGTCCACCGCGAGCGAGGGGTCCACCGTGGTGAAGACCACCGCCAGGCCGGACGGCAGGCGGCGGATCCAGCGCGGGCCCTCACCGCCCATGTGAATGTCGAGCACGGCGAGCTCAGGCCGGAAGTCGGCGATGGCAGTCAGCACGCCCTCCGGCGTCGCCGCATGCGCGACCTGCCTCCACTGCGGCCGCAGCCGGGCAATCATGCGCCCGACACGCTCTCTTTGCACCCGGTCGTCCTCGCCTACCACGACCCTCATCCACAACCTTTGTCTTTATCATCTCTTACGCATGTTAGGACACACTCTCACAAATACCGAGAGGTGACCGATCAAAAAAGTAAGCATCCAAGCACTTTCTCATTTCGTCGCGCCATACGCCGGTTCATCCCGCGAAAACAGGGTTTCGTCGCATAACGCCTCCAAGGCACCCAACATTTGTGATGCTTCGTTTCAATGCAAACCGACGTACATCACATGTCAGTCGGTCGGCAGAAAACGTAACGGCTGTAGCCGTATTTCATCCACCTGACCTGGAGCCGGCCGAAAACCATGACAACCGCATTGCCCCCCCGCCGCCGACCAACCGTCTCGATTCAGGAAACACCCATGGTCCTGTTCCAGCGCACCTGCCTGGTGATGGGCTCATACCGAAAGGCCGAGCGTTGGTTCGAAGCTAATCACCCCCTGCTGGGCGCGTCGCCCAAGCACGCGCAGTCCTCCCCGGCCAAGGCGCAGCAGCTCGGCGCGCTGGTCGAGGCACTTGCCAAAGGCTGGCCCATATGAGTCGATACGCCTTCCGTCGCATCCACCCGACGCAAGCGTTGGAACATGCCGGCGCCGAACCCGCTACCTACGACGGACTCTTCCACAGGGCCGGGGAGCGGGTGGTCTACGCCTGGAGCAGGCCGGAACTCGCGGCGATGTGCAGCGCATTCCTGAGCGCCGGCATCGAGCCCGAGGAAATGCTCTGGGAGAAACTGACCCTGCCGGCGAACGGCGTCATCCTCGACCTGGGCAGCAACGAGACCGTGTCGCCGGACCTGCTCGCCCGCTTGCGTGAACACAAGTACCTCGGCGCCTGGGTGCCGACCTCCATCACGCCGGAAGGCATGGCGCTGATCATGGATCCGGCCCATGCCAACTTCACGGAAATCAGCGTGAAGGTCAAACACTTCCTCAAACACCCCTCGCGTGGCTGAGCGCTGTTCTAACCACGTGTTCGCCGCCTCGCGCGGCGCGCACGCTCATGGCTGCTGCAAGCCAGCGCCACACCGTTCTCCTGGCCCAGCCATCACCCAACAGGCGCCACCATGCACACCGTTACCTGCGCCGCGTCATCAGGCCACCCCCCGGGGACATCGAACGCCGCGGAGCCGACGAGCCCGCGATGATCGACGCGCTGCGCGCACAGCACCTGGGCATCGTGTTCCAGCCGCAGTACCTGCTGCCGGGAACGACGCTCTGCGGTTTCGAAGCACTGGTACGCCTCAACATGGCCGATGAGCGCAGCATCGCGCCCGAGCATTTCCTGCCCCTGGCGGCCCATGCCGGCCTGATGGGCGCGCTCACGCTCTTCATGGTGGAGACCGCCTGCCGCACGCTCAAGGCCTGGCGGGAACTCGGGCATCCGCCGGTCTTCATCTCGGTGAACATCGAATGCGAGGACCTCGCAGACATCCTGTTCGCCCCCCGCGTGTGCCGGATGCTGGCCGAACACCAGGTCCACCGAGGCCAGCTCGAATTCGAACTGGTGGAACGCCGCTTCCTGGAGCTTTGTGACACCAGCCGCACCAACATCACGCAGCTGCGCGGTGCGGGCGTGCGGCTGGCCATGGACGACTTCGGCACCGGCCATTCGGCGCTGTCGCAGCTGGCCGAGCTGCCCTTCGACGTGGTGAAGATCGACAAGTCCTTCCTCGCGCGCATTCCGCAGGACGCCGTCGCCTGCACCCTGCTGGCGCGGGTGGTGGACCTGTGCAGGGCGCTGCACAAGCAGGTCGTCATCGAAGGGGTGGAGTCCGTCGCGCAACTGGACTGGATCGCAGCGCTGCCGCTGCAGGGCATCCGGCTGCAGGGCAATGCCCTGTCCCTGCCGCTGCCCGGCGCCCAGGCCTGGGCCGCCCGGCCGCAGCACGCCGCACGCAGCGAATGACCCGGGCCGACCCTTCCCGCCCAGGGCACCATCCAGACCGTCGGCACCTGCTCCGGTCCGCCCTTATTCAGAATCCCCCGCCTGCTTACCCAATCCTCAATCCGCAAGCGCGAGCGCTGCGGTATAAAACGCGCTTTTGCAATCGAGGCTGGCGTCCCGAGGCGGTCCTGGTCCCGCGCCTCGGCCGCAGCACTGCACGGCCACGAGTCCCGAGGGCAGCGATTCATGAGATCCGGCTCCAGCCACCACTCCAGCTACGCCGTACCGGCCTATCTCACCGGGCCACGCGCCGCCATGTGCCTGGCGCTGGGCGCCGTGCAGCAGGAGCGCGAATCGCTCAACGTGCATGCGGTGCTGAATCTGCTCAACCGCTGCGTCGGCACGGACGACGCGGACTTTCGCGACGAACTGGTCAGCCGCCTGGCGCAATACCTCGCCGCCTCCAGCCGGGTGCAGGGCGCCGGCGGCACCACGCTGGCCGGTCTCTGCGAGCTGGCGCGCAGCTACGCCGCCATGCGCTACCTGATGGCCGATGCGATCGAGCCCCGATTCGAATGCCACGAGGGCGACGTCAGCCTGCGCACCGAGCAGTCCGCGGAGATGGTGCGTTTCGTGCAGCGCGCTGTCGACTCCCTGCTCGAGGGCTATACGCCGCGTGTGTTCTTCGCCCTGAAGCGCCTGGCCTTGTGGAAGATCGAGCTGACGCTGACCGTGATGAACCAGCCGGGCCAGCCCGGCACCGTGCCCCAGGGCTGGACCGCGCTGGACAAGGGCGAGGGCTGCTTCTGCCGCGGGCGATTCACGGCCATCGCACGGCCCGTCAAATCGAGCTGATCCTGCCCGGCCGGGCAGCGCCTGCACCCTCCGTGCAAACCCACTTCCGAAGGGCTGTCGCATGACAGATACCGGACACGCTCCGGACACCGCCGACGCCGACCACAAATGGCTGGCCGAGGCCGTCAACGACCTGCGGGTGGCGCAATCGGTGGCCCTGGTGCGGCACATGCCGATGGTGATCGTCGGCAACGGCCTGGGCATGGTGTTCACCGCCCTGGTGCTGCACCAGTTCATGAGCTGGCAGAAGCTCTCGCCCATGCTGATCGGCATGGCCTACCTGCTGGCGCCCATCGCCCTGAGCTGGTGGCGGCTGCGGCGCCGGCCGCGGCCGCTGAGCGTGTCGCTGCAGCATCTGCATCGGCAGATCGGCTATTCGGGCGTGCTGGGCTGCTTCTGGGCGGTCTGCCTGGTGCTCTATGTGCCCGGCCTGGGCTGCATGCCGACCGCGCTGCTGTGCTTCGGCGCGGCCTTCCTGGCGCTGGGCGCGGCCGCCATGCTCTATGTGCTGCCGCTGGCCGCGCTGGCCTACGCCGTGCCGGTGCTGCTGTCCGCCTTCTGTGTGAGCCTGCAGGTCAGCTCTCCCGAGGCCGCCATCATGACCGCGCTGGTGGCGGTGCTGGGCGCCTCCACGCTGGGTGTGCTGCGCGCCAACTGGGCCAATTTCCGCGAGGTGGTGCGGCTGATCCAGGAGAAGTCGCAGCTGCTGCACGAGGCGCAGGCGGTGCGGCGTGCGGAGGAGGAGTTCGTCGAGAACCTCAACCACGAGATGCGCAACGCGCTCACCTCGGTCATCGGCTACTTCGACATCGCCGCCAACCCCGAACTCTCGCAGCAGGAACACCTGGAGATGATCGAGCACGCCCGGGAAACCGGCGGCCTGTTGCAGGTGCTGCTGAGCGACCTGCTGGATGTGGGCCGGCTCAACGCCGGCCGCACCCGCCTGGCCCTGGCGCCGTTCTCCTTCCGCCACCTGGTGCGGACCTCCGTGGTCTCCGCATCGTCGGCCATCAACGGCCGCGACCTGGTGGTGCGCACCGACATCGATCCGTCCGTGCCCGAGATCCTGATCGGCGATGCGGCACGGCTGCAGCAGATCCTGCTCAACCTGGTCGGCAATGCGCTCAAGGTGATGGAGAGCGGCACGGTGGTGATCCAGGCGCGCTACCGGGGCAACTTCAATCCGCTGCTCGAGATCGCGATCAGCGACGACGGGCCGGGCATTCCCAGCGAACGCCAGAAGACGCTGTTCAACCGCTTCTCGCGGGTCTCGGAAGTGCCGTCCTCCACCGGTCCCACCGTCGGCGGCTGGGGGCTGGGGCTGAGCATCTGCGCGGCGCTGGTGGAGCTGATGCGCGGCGATATCCGGGTGGTCAGCGAAGTCGGCCAGGGCTCGGCCTTCACCATCCGCCTGCCGCTGCACGAGGAGCGCCGGCGCCTGCCGCGCGGCGAGAGCAGCAAGGTGCCGATGATCGCCGCCCGCCGCCCGGCCGACTTCGGCGCCCTGCAGGTGCTGGTGGTGGACGACACCGCCGCCAACCGGCTCATCCTGCGCAAGATGCTGCAGGCGCTCGGCTGCCGGGTGGCGGTCGCCTCCGACGGCGAGGAGGCCGTCAGGCTGTGCGGCGAACACCGCTACGACATGGTCTTCATGGACCTGGAACTGGGCGAGCTCGACGGCATCGCCGCCACCCGGCTGATCCGCGCCCTGCCCAACGGCAGCGGCCACATGCCCATCGTCGCCGTGACCGGCTTCGCCTCGGTCGACCGGGTGGCCGCCATCCAGGACGTCGGCATGAACGACTATGTGCTCAAGCCGGTGCGGCTGGAGACCGTGGCTTCCGTCCTGAAGAAATGGGCGCGATGATCGGCCGATGCCGATCCGCCCGCCATCCCGCCATAAAAGCTCCATCCGCCTGCCCTGGCCCCTGCCGGCCCTGCTGACATGGGCCAGCTGCTGGGTCTGCTGGCTCGGCCTGCGTTCGGTGGACGTGACGCCGCTGATCGCCCTGTTCACCACCACGCTGCTGGGCGTGCTGTGCGCGCTTCCGCAGCCGCGCCGCTCGCGCCGGCTGATGGTGGCGGCGGGCTACCCGCTGTCCTTCGCGGCCCTGGGCGCGGCCAGCGTGCCGGCCTGGGCCTGGCTGCTGCCGCTGGCCTTGCTGGCGCTGGTCTATCCGGTGCGGGCCTGGCACGACGCACCGCTGTTTCCCACGCCGCCGCGCGCGCTGGAAATGCTGCCGAAAACCGTGTCCCTGGCCGACGGCGCCGTGGTCCTGGACGCCGGCTGCGGCCTGGGCGACGGACTGATCGCGCTGCGTGCCGCCTATCCCCGCGCCGCCTTGCGCGGCACCGAATGGAGCTGGCCGCTGCGCCTGGGCTGCGCGCTGCGCTGCCCCTGGGCGCGGGTGCGCCAGGGCGACATCTGGCAGGACGACTGGAGCGCCGTGGACATGGTCTACCTCTTCCAGCGCCCCGAGAGCATGGGACGCGCCGCCAGCAAGGCGGTGGTGGAGCTGCGGCCCGGCGCCTGGCTGGTCAGCCTGGAATTCCCGCTGCCCGACGAGCATGCCGACCTCGAGGCCCATGCGGTGCCGGACACCGGCGGCAAACCCGTCTGGGCCTACCGCAGAGGCCCGAACGCCTAGAGCACGAAGATCTTGCCCGGGTTCAGGATGTTCAGCGGATCCAGCGCCCGCTTGAGCGTGCGCATCATCTCCACGCCGCCGGCACCGGCCTCGTCCACCAGGAAACCCATCTTGTGCAGCCCGATGCCGTGCTCACCGGTGCAGGTGCCTTCCAGGGCCAGCGCACGGGCCACCAGGGCATCGCTCAGCGCCTCGGCGGTGGCGCGTTCCTCGGCGGAGTTGGGATCGATCAGATAGCCGAAGTGGAAATTGCCGTCGCCCACATGGCCGACGAGAAAGTAGGGGATGCCGCTGGCGTCGGCTTCCTGCACCGAGTCGAGCAGGCAGTCGGCCAGGCGCGAGATCGGCACGCAGGTATCGGTGGCCACGGCCCGGCAGCCCGGGCGCGACTGCACGGCCGCGAAATAGGCGTTGTGCCGGGCCGTCCACAGCCGGGTGCGTTCCTCGGGCGTGGTGGCCCATTCGAAGCCCTTGCCGCCGTGGTCGGCTGCGATCTCCTGCACCGTCCCGGCCTGCTCGGCCACGCCGGTGGGCGAGCCGTGGAACTCCATCAGCAGCATCGGCGATTCGGGCAGGGTGAGGTTGGAATGGCGGTTCACCATGCGCACCGTGTTCACGTCGATGAGTTCGCAGCGCGCGATCGGCACACCCATCTGGATGGTCTGGATCGTGGTGCGCACCGCCGCCTCGATGCTGGGGAAGGAGCAGACCGCGGCCGACACCGCCTCGGGCAGCGGGTACAGGCGCAGCGTCACCTCGGTGACCACCGCCAGCGTGCCTTCGCTGCCGACGATCAGCCGGGTCAGGTCATAGCCGGCCGAGGACTTGCGGGCACGGGTGCCGGTGCGCAGGGTCTCGCCGGAGGCGGTCACCACTTCCAGCGCCAGCACGTTCTCGCGCATGGTGCCGTAGCGCACCGCGTTCGTGCCGGATGCCCGCGTGGCCACCATGCCGCCGAGGGAGGCGTCGGCGCCCGGATCGATGGGGAAGAACAGGCCGCTGTCCTTGATCTGCTCGTTGAGCTGCTTGCGCGTCAGGCCGGGCTGCACCGTCACCGTCAGGTCGTCGGCATCCAGGCGCAGCAGGCGGTTCATGCGCGACACATCCAGGCTGATGCCGCCCTGCACCGCCAGCAGATGGCCTTCGAGCGAGGAGCCGCTGCCGAAGGGGATCACCGGCACCGCATGCGCGGCCGCCAGGCGCACCGCATCGGCCACGTCCTCGGTGCTCTCTGCGAATACCACGGCCACCGGCGGCGGCACGTCGAAGGAGGATTCGTCGCGGCCATGCTGCTCGCGCACCGCCTGCGCCACCGAATACTGCTTGGGGCCGAAGCGTGCCGACAGCGCATCCAGCAAGACCTGGGGAACCGGCCGCGGCGCGACGGCGGGCAGCAGATGGGAGGAGGCGGCGGGAGCGTTCATGGCGAGGCTTTTTTCGATGGAGCGAAATCGGGAAAAGCCGGCAAGCATGCCATGGGAAGCCGCCCGGCGCAGATCGCCATCCCTGCCTAGTGGCGATGGCGGCCCGGCGAATCCAGAAAGCGCGCCGGCCTCAGATGTCGTAGTGCTCGCCGGATTCGTCGCCCAGCGCCTGCTCCACCACCGAGCGCACCAGCGTCGGCGCGAAGCACTCGATGAAGGCGTAGACATAACCCCGCAGATAACTGCCGCGGCGCAGCGCGAGCTTGGTGAGGTTGATGCCGAACAGGTGGCCGACATCCAGCGCCCGCAGGCCCGTATCCCGCTCGGCCTCGTAGGCGATCGAGGCCACGATGCCCACGCCCATGCCCAGCTCCACATAGGCCTTGATCACGTCGGCATCCATGGCCGAGAGCACGATGTCCGGCACCAGGCCCTGCTGCGCGAAGGCGCCGTCGATATGCGGGCGGCCGGTGAAGCCGGTGTCGTAGGTGATCAGCGGATAACGCGCCAGCCGCTCCAGCGTGATGCCGCCGTCGAGCAGCGCATGGCCCGGCTGCACGATGGCCGAATGGGTCCAGCGGTAGCAGGGCAGGGCGACCAGGCCCTCGTAGCGGTCCAGCGCCTCGGTGGCGATGCCGACGTCGGCCTCGCCGGCCATCAGCATCTCGGCCACCTGCTGCGGCGAGCCCTGGTGCAGGTGCAGGCGCACGTTGGGGAACTGGCGGCGGAAATCCTGCACCGCGCCGGGCAGGGCGTAACGTGCCTGCGAGTGGGTGGCGGCGATCACCAGGCGGCCGCTCTTCTGCGCCACGAACTCCTGCGCGGCGCTGCGCAGATTGCTGCTGTCCTGCAGGATGCGTTCGATCACCGGCAGCACATGGGCGCCGGGCTCGGTCATGCCGGTCAGGCGTTTGCCGGAGCGCACGAACAGGGCGATGCCCAGCTCGTCCTCGAGTTCGCGGATCTGGCGGCTGACGCCCGGCTGCGAGGTGTGCAGGGCATGCGCGACATCGGTGAGGTTGAAGCCGCAACGCACGGCTTCCCGCACGGAGCGCAACTGCTGGAAGTTCATGGGCGGGGAACCAAAAAAGCAGGGCCGGGAGATCCGGCCGCGCCGCATTATTCG
Source organism: Xylophilus rhododendri (assembly GCF_009906855.1). Classification (NCBI taxonomy): domain Bacteria; kingdom Pseudomonadati; phylum Pseudomonadota; class Betaproteobacteria; order Burkholderiales; genus Xylophilus; species Xylophilus rhododendri. Next base: position 2,880,246 of record NZ_CP047650.1, on the reverse strand, counting down.
GCGCCGATCGTTCTAATCAGAACGAATAAAAAGTTGGTTTCTTATGCAGCGATCGCCAAAGCGGGAAGAAGCGGTGTCGGCCGACGTCCGGCCCGGGCGTTTTGAGGCAAAAACACAGCTTCGCCCGCGCCGCCGTCCCCATCCAGACTCCATGCCCCACCGCCGAACCGCCCTACGCGCCAGCCTCGCCGTCCTGGCCCTTGTCGCGGTGCTGGCCATCGGCCTGGCCGTGGCCATCCCCAGCGAAGAGCAACTCGCCCGCAAGGCCGAAAAAGCGCTGGGCGAAAAGCTCGGCGTGCCGGTGCATATCGGCCAGCTGCATTGGCAGTTGCTGCCCACGCCGTTGATCGAGGTGCGCGATGCCCGTACCGAACAGGACCGCCCCATCGAACTCAAGCACCTGCAGGCCTGGCCGCGCCTGGGCCGGCTGCTGCACCTGGAGATCGCCTTCAGCCGGGTGCGCCTGGCGGGCGCCAGCCTGCCCCAGCCCTCGCTGCATGCCCTGCACGGCGCCGAATCGAAGCCCACGCCGACAGGGCCGCTGCACCTGGGCGACCTGCCGGTCGCGCGGGTCGAATTCAGCGATGTGGTGTGGACCGGCAAGCGCCCCGTCCCGCTCAGCTTCGACGGCGATGCCGATTTCGACACCCAGTGGCGCCCGCGCCGCGCCGCCGTCTGGCGCACCGAAACCAGCCCGCCCGCGCGCCTGGACCTGCAGCGCCTGGACGGCCAGGACCGCTGGCAAGCCGACGTCGCGATCGCCAGCGGCACCTGGAACGGCACCCTGGCAATGCAGCAGCCCAGCCCCGAGACCTTCCGCATCACCGGCGAACTCGACCCCAAGGGCATCGACCTGAGCCAGCTGCTGGAAGCCTTCAAACGCCGCCCCGTGCTGGCCGGCCGCGCATCCGGCCACAGCACCCTGCAGGCCGAAGGCGGCAAGCTCGGCGAGATCGTGCAGTCGCTGCGCACCAGCACCCGCTTCTCGGTCGCGCCCGCCACCATTCTGCGTTTCGACCTGGACCGCACCATCCGCACGCTGGGCAAGGAACACGCCGGCACCACGCCGCTGGATTCGCTCACCGGCGTACTCGACACGCAGAACGGCGCGGACGGCATCGAGATGCGTTACCACGACCTCGTCGCCCGCTCCGGCAAGCTGAGCGCGCGGGGCAGCGTGGTGCTGAAGAACCGCCAGGTGGATGCCGATGTCGCCGTCGATCTGGTGGACGGCGTGGTGGGTGTGCCGCTCAAGATCACCGGGCCGGTCGACCGGCCTAGCTATTCGGTGCCGGCCTCTGCGATCGCCGGTGCCGCGGTGGGCACCGCGGTGCTGCCCGGCGTGGGCACGGTGCTGGGAGCGCGTATCGGGGATGCCATCGGCCGCATCTTCGGCGGGCCGAATCAAGCCGCGCGGCCGGCCGCGCCCGCGGGCCCGCCGGGCGGCCGATAAGCTGGATCAGGTCCCGGCCAGCAGCCGGGGCTCGGCTTTGCCGCCGACACGCTTGGCCGCCACAGCCGCCGGACCGGCCGGACGCTGCCCCTGGCCCACCAGCGCGGTGGACAGCTGGAACTGGCCCACCACACCCGCCAGGCGCACCGCCTGCTCGCGCAGCGACTCGGCCGCCGCGGCCGATTCCTCGACCAGTGCCGCGTTCTGCTGGGTCATGCGGTCGATGTCGTTGACCGCATCGCTCACCGCGCCGATGCCGGTGGTCTGCAGGTTCGCCGAGCTGCTGATCTCGCCGATGATGCCGCCCACGCGCTTCACGCCGGCCACGATCTCGTCCATGGCCGCGCCGGCATCGCGCACCAGCTTCACGCCGCCGTCCACCGCGGTCACGCTGGTCTCGATCAGGCCCTTGATCTCCTGGGCCGCCTGCGCCGAGCGCTGCGCCAGGTTGCGCACTTCGCTGGCGACGACCGCGAAGCCGCGGCCCTGTTCACCGGCGCGTGCGGCTTCCACCGCGGCGTTGAGCGCCAGGATGTTGGTCTGGAAGGCGATCGAATCGATCAGCGCGATGATGTCGTTGATGCGCCGGCTCGAAGTGGCGATGTCCTGCATGCTGGCCACGGCCTGCTGCACCACCTCGCCGCCGCGCGTGGCCGCGCCACTGGCGGTCGTGGCCAGCGCATGGGCGGTCTGGGCCGAGGAGGCCGTCTGCTGCACGTTGCTGCCGAGTTCGGTGATGGAAGCCACCGTCTCCTGCACATTGCCGGCCGTGCTCTCGGTGCGGTTGGACAAGTCCTGGTTGCCCGCGGCGATCTGCTGGCTGGCGCTGGCGATGCTTTCGCTGGCGTTGCGCACCTGCGAGACCATGGCGCCCAGGCCGTCCTGCATGCCGGCCAGGGCCCGCTGCAGGTCGGCCAGTTCGTCGCGGCCTTCCACCGCGATCGGCTGCGACAGGTCGCCCCGGGCGATGGCCAGCGCGGTGTGGCGGGCCTGCTCCAGCGGCTGGCAGATCGAGCGCATGTTCATCAGCGTGAGCGGCACCACCGTCAGCACCGCCACCAGCACCACGATGGCGAACAGCATCTGGATGCGGTGCGCCATGCCGGCCTGGTCGGCCAGGGCCTGCTGGGTCTGGGCGCGCAGCCTGTCGTCGAGCGCGCCCAGCTTCTTCTCGGCTTCCTCGAACACACCGACGGCGCGTGCGCTCATGCGGTTGGCGGTGGTGGCCGACTCGTAGCCGCCGGATTCGAGCTGGTTGGCCGTGGCGGAGAACGCATCGCGGTACTTGCCGACCAGCGCCATCACCTCGCCCATCGCGCCGGCATCGTCGCCGCCACGCTCATCGGCGAAGCGCTTGGCGGTGCCGTTGGCCTTGTCCAGCGCGGTCGTCCAGCGGGTGCGGGCGGCCCGCACGCCTTCGGGCTTCTCGTACTGGATGATCATGTCCTTCTCGGCGCGCCGGGCCGTCTGCAGCGAATCGCGCAGCTCGGCCATGGTGCCGGTGGCCGAGGTGGAGGTGGAGACGAAGAACTCGGCGTTGCGCTGGATCGACCCCATGCCCCAGTAACCACCGCCGCCCAGCAGGGCGACCAGTCCGACCACCAGCACGATCGCGCCATACATGCGCATCCGGATGGTGAAACGGCGCAACGAAAACAGGGACATGTCTACTCCTTGGGTGATCGCTCCCGACATGAGAGCGATAGCCAAGGCTGCTTCGACGGCCAGCCCTGGCCAGTGCTTGTAAGCAATTGCGTATTTTGCCCTGTGGCCTTTTCCGACGTTTTTGAGTTTGACTACTGCTTATGGTTTCTCGTTAGTCAGACTCAAATCCGTGGACCAGCGCCGCAACAACAGCGCATTGGCCATCACGCTGACCGAACTCAGGGCCATCGCCGCTCCGGCGACCACCGGGCTGAGCAGCCCGAAAGCCGCCAGCGGAATGCCGGCGAGGTTGTAGACAAAGGCCCAGAACAGGTTCTGTCGGATCTTGGCGCCGGTGCGCCGGGCGATGTCCAGCGCCGCGCCGACCAGCGCCGGGTCCGCCCGCATCAACGTGATGCCGGCGGCCTGCAGCGCCACATCGGTGCCGCTGCCCATGGCGATGCCCAGGTCGGCGGCCGCCAGCGCGGGCGCGTCGTTGATGCCGTCGCCCACCATGGCCACCGGGCCCGTGGCGGCCAGCTTGCGCAGCGTGCTCACCTTGTCGGCGGGCAGCAGTTCGGCATGGCATTCGTCCGGCCGCAGGCCCAGTTGCAGCGCCATCGCGGCGACGGCGGCCGCGCGGTCGCCCGACAGCAGCGCCAGCTTCAGGCCGCGCTGGCGCAGGGCCTGCAGGGCCGCACGGGCGCCGGGCCGGGCGCTGTCCTCGAAATAGAGCCGGGCGCGTGGCTCGACCCGGTCGTCAATGCGTTCGGCCAGCAGCGAGACGGTCGCGCCGGCGTTTTCGCCGCCGGCCGCGGATGCGGGCAGGACCACACCCAGCTCCGCCATCCAGCGCTCGCTGCCGAGCAGGAATTCCCGTCCCGCCACCTGTGCCATCAGGCCGCGGCCGGGCTCGACGCGCAGGCCCTCGGCCAGCGGCAGTTCCAGCTGGCGTTCGCCGGCCGCCGACACCACCGCCCGCGCCAGCGGATGCTCGCTGCCCGACTGCAGCGCCGCGGCGATCGCCAGCCAGCCCTCGGTCGCGCCGCCATCCACCGCCTCGAAGGCCGACAGCCGCGGCCGGCCGCTGGTGAGTGTGCCGGTCTTGTCGAAGGCCACGGTCACGATGCCGCGCGCCTGCTCCAGCGCCGAGGCATCGCGCACCAGGATGCCGTGGCGCGCCGCCACGCCGGTGCCGGCCATGATCGCCGCCGGCGTCGCCAGGCCCAGCGCGCAGGGGCAGGCGATCACCAGCACCGACACCGCATGCACCAGCGACGTCTCCACGCCGGCCCCGGCCAGCAGCCAGCCGAGCAGGGTCAGCGCGGCGATCAGCAGCACCACCGGCACGAAGACGGCCGCCACCCGGTCGACCAGGCGCTGGATCGGCGCCTTGGCCGCCTGCGCGTCCTCCACCAGGCGCACCACCTGGGCCAGCACCGTCTCGGCGCCGATAGCCGACACCTGCACCAGCAGCCGCCCGTCGCCGTTGACCGAACCGCCGGTGACGCTGTCGCCCGGCGCCTTGTCCACCGGCAGCGGCTCGCCGGTGAGCAGGGATTCGTCGGCCTGCGAGCGGCCCTCGATCACCCGGCCATCCGCCGGCACCCGCTCGCCCGGCCGCAGCACCACCGTATCGCCCACCAGCAGCTCGGCCACCGGCATCTCCACCTCGCGGCGCTTGCGCAGCACCCGCGCCGTCTCCGGCCGCAGCGCCTGCAGGGCGCGGATGGCGCTGCCGGTCTGGCGCTTGGCGCGCGCCTCCAGCCACTTGCCCAGCAGCACCAGGGTGATGACGGTGGCCGAGGCCTCGAAGTACAGATGCGGCATCTGCCCGGGCAGCGCACGCCACCACAGCCACAGCGACAGCCCGAAGGCCGCCGAGGTGCCCAGCGCCACCAGCAAATCCATATTGCCGCTGCCCGCCCGCAGCGCCGCCCAGCCGGCCCGGTAGAAACGCGCGCCCAGCCAGAACTGCACCGGCGCGGCCAGCAGCAGCTGCCAGACCGGCGCCAGCATCAGGTGTTGGCCGGCCAGTTCCGCCAGCATCGGCAGCATCAGGGCCAGGCTGAGCACCCCGCCCACCGCCACCGGCCACAGCCCGGCCCAGGGCGAGGCCGCATCCGCCAGCGCCACCTCCTGGGCGGTGCGCGGTTCGTAGCCGGCATCGCGCACCGCCCGGCGCAGGCGCGCCGGCCAGTCGGTATCGGCCGGTGCATCGGGGCCGATGCGGATGCGCGCCGTCTCCGTGGCGAGATTGACGCTGGCATCCGCCACGCCGGGCACGGCGCGCAAAGCCTTTTCCACACGCGCCACGCAGGAGGCGCAGGTCATGCCGCCGACCGACAGGTCCAGCGGCGTATCGACAGCCAGGGCAGAAGTCTTCATGGCCCCGAGACTAGCCCTTCAACCCGCTGCAAAGTCAAGCAGGGGACATCGTCGCCCGGGGACTCAGCGGGCCGCCACCGGCTCGCCCTGCCGCTGCGGCGGCTCGGACCAGCCCAGGCCCAGGCTCTTCTGCAGCGACACATACTGCGTCAGCAGCGCCGTCGCGCCCTGGGTCAGTCCGTCCTCGGCCTGCAGGCGCTGGCGTTCGGCATCCAGCGCATCGAGCTGGCTGATGGTGCCGCCGCGCCAGCGCAGTTGCGCGAGACGCGCGGCGCGGGTGGCCGAGTCGCGCGAGGCCACGAGCTGCTCCAGCGTGTCGCGCTGGCTGCGAAAACGCGAGATGCCCTGCTCCGCATCCTGCAGCGCCGCCAGCACCGCCTGCCGGTAGCGCGCATCGGCCTCGTCGTAGGCCGCGCGGGACTGGTTCACCCGCGCCCGGTTGGCGCCGAAGTCCAGGAAGTTCCACTGCAGGATGGGCCCGCCCAGCACCGCGAGTTTGTCGTGGTGGAACAGGTCCGAGGCGCTGCTCGAACTGAAGCCGATGTTGCCGAACAGCGTGACCTTGGGAAAGCGCTGTGCGATCGCCTGGCCGATGGCCGCATTGCCCGCCGCCAGCGTGCGTTCGGCCGCCCGCACATCGGGCCGGCGGCGCAGCATGGCGGCCGGATCGCCGACCGCCACCGTGGCCGGCAGCCGGGGCGGCGGCGCGGGCGGGCCGAGTTCGGCATCGAGCGCACCGGGCTCCTGGCCGGTGAGCAGGGCGAGCTGGTCCAGCGTCTCCTGGATGCGGCCGGGCAGGGGCACGATGTCGGCCTGGGTGCTGGTGAGCTGGGCGCGGGCGCGCTCCAGGTCCAGCTCGTCGGCCGTGCCGCCACGGCGGCGGGCCTCGGTCAGGGCCAGCATGCGCTGCTGCAGTTCGGCATTGCTGCGGCCCAGGGCGAGCTGCCGCTGCAGGCCGCGCAAGCTGGCATAGGCCTGGCCGACCTCGGCCGCCATCTGCACCTGGGCGTCCTGGTACTGGGCGATGGCCGCGTCGGTCTGCGCCGCCGCGCCTTCGATGCCGCGCCGCACGCCGCCGAAGAGGTCGATCTCCCACATGGCGTCGAAGCCGGCGCTGTAGAAGTCGATGGTGCGGTGGCCGCTGGAGGTCTCGGCCGAAGAAGAAGAAGACGAGGAGGAGGAAGACGATCCCCCCAGCGCCGCCAGCGGACTGTTGCCCGGCACCGAGGCCTTGATCGCCGCGCCGGTCGCAGTCGCTCCCGGCAGGGCCGCCGAACGCCGCTGCTGCAGCGTGGCCCGCGCCTGGCGGATGCGCGCCTCGGCCGCCTGCAGATTGGGGCTGGAGGCCAGCGCCTGGTCGATCAGCCGGGTGAGCTGCGGATCTTCCAGCGCCTCCCACCAGCGCGACGGCGGCGGCGCCGGCGTCTCCAGCGCGGCATCCGCCCGCTGGAAGGCCGCGGCGGCCGAGGCGTGTGGCGCCGCGTCGGGTGCACCACGGTAGTCCGGCCCCATCATGCAGCCCGCCAGCGCGGCCAGCGACAGGGTACTCAGGAGGAATCGAAACGCAGCCATGTCAACCCGCCGGACCGGCGCCTTGCTGCCCGGGCAGCGGTTTCAGGAACAGGACCAGCGGGATGGTGCACAGCAGCACCATGCCGAAGACCCAGAAGAGATCGGAATAACCCATCACCGTCGCCTGCCGCTCCACCTCGCGGCCGAAGGTCTGGATGGCGCGCTGCAAGCCGCTGGCCGTGTCGCCGAAGCCCAGCTGCGCCGACAGCCCCGCGATGTAGTCCTGCCCGCGCGGCGCATTGGCCGTGATCGACTCGCCCACCTGCTGCACATGCAGCGTGGTGCGCCTGTCCTGCAAGGTGGCCACCACCGCCAGCCCGAAGGAGCCGCCCAGGTTGCGGGCGCCGTTGAACAGGCCCGAGGCATCCTCCGCGAACTCCTTGGACACCGAACTCGTCGCCGCCTGGTTCAGGAACAGCATGCAGAAGTACTGGCCGAAGCCGCGCAGGATCTGCGGGCCGATGAAGTCCTCGCCCACCGTATCGGGCGTGAGGTGGGCATTCAGGAAACAGCTGCCGGCGAAACACAGCAGGCCCAGCGCGATGAGCAGGCGGATGTCCACCGTGCGCGCCAGGAAGGGGAAGAGCGGCATCATGCAGATCGCCGGAATGCCGCTGATCAGCACCACATAACCCGCCTGCAGCGAGTTGTAGCCCGCCACCATCGCCAGGTACTGCGGTATGAGGTAGAGCAGGCCGTAGAGCGCGCCACCCACCACCAGGCTGATGAGGAACACCATGCCGAAGGTGCGCTGGCGCAGGATGCGCAGGTAGACCACCGGCTCGCGTTGCTTCGATTCGGCGGTGAACTGGCCGATGGCCAGCGCGATGAAGCCGATCACCGAACACACGGTCAGCTTGATGATGAGATCGGACTCGAACCAGCGCTCGCGCTGGCCCTCCTCCAGCACCACCGTCAGGCAGCCCAGGCCGATCGCCAGTCCGAAGATGCCCCACCAGTCGGCGTTGGCCAGCAGCTCCGGCCGCCCTTTCTGCGCGGGCAGGCCGATGACCAGCAGGGCGATCAGCACGATGCTCACCGGCAGGTTCAGGAAGAAGGCGTAGTGCCAGCTGATGTTCTCGGTGAGCCAGCCACCGAGCAGCGGCCCGATCACCGGCCCCAGCACCGCCGTGATGCCGAACAGCGCCACGCCCACCGGCTGCTGTTTCGGCGGCAGCCGGGTGCTGACGATGGTCATCGCGGTGGGAATCATCGCCCCGCCGGTGAAGCCCTGGCCGACCCGGCCGATCACCATCTGCGCCAGGCTGGACGACAGGCCGCAGACCATCGAGAAGCCGATGAACAGGATGGTCGCCGCCAGCAGGAAACGCCGCAGCCCCAGCATGCGCTGGAACCAGCCGGCCAGCGCGATCATCACGATCTCGGAGACCAGGTAGGCGGTGGAGATCCAGGTGCCCTCGGTGCCGGTGGCGCCGATCTCGCCCTGGATGGTGGGCAGCGAGGCATTGACGATGGAGACGTCCAGCAGCGCCATGAAGGAGCCGATGGTGCCGGCCGCCACCGCCAGCCAGGCGCCGGCATCGGCCTTGCCGGAAGATGTCTTGGCCTTCGAATCGCCGGAAGCCTTGCCGGCGCCGCCGCCATCCGCCGTCGCGGCGCTCATTTGCCGGGTCCCGGCTGCTGCGTCCGGCGGTCGCGCTCCACATCCTGCTCATGCGTGTCCTTGCGCCGGTCCTTGCTGTCGTCGGATTCGTCCTCGGCCCGTTCGCGCTGTTTCTTCGCGCCCAGCGTATCGACCTCGACGGTGGCCGACAGGCCGGCCAGCAGCACCCGCCGCGCCTCCGGGCCGGCATCGATCTGGATGCGCACCGGCACCCGCTGCACCACCTTCGTGAAGTTGCCGGTGGCGTTCTGCGGCGGCAGCAGCGCGAACTGCGCGCCGGTGCCGGGGGAGAAGCTCTGCACCTCGCCGTGCAGCACGCTGCCGGGCAGGGCGTCGACCTGGATGTCGGCCGACTGGCCGATGCGCATCAGGCCGATCTGGGTTTCCTTGAAGTTGGCCACCAGGTAGAGCTGGTCGATCGGCACCACCGACATCAGGCGCGTGGCCGGCTGCACATACTGGCCGACCCGCACCGTGCGGTCGCCCACACGCCCGGCGATGCTGCTGCGCACGATGGTCGACGCCAGATCGGACTCGGTCTGGCGCTGCTGGGCACGCGCCTGCTCCACCTGCGCCGCCGCCACCTGGCGCTGGGCGCGCAGGGTGCCGTCCTGGCGCAATGCGGACTCCCGCTGCGCCCGGCTGGCCGCCAGCTGCGAGGCCGCCTGGTCGCGGGTCTGCAGCAGGCGGTCGAGCTGCTCGGCGCTGTGCGCGCCTTCGGCCACCAGCGGCCGGTAGCGGTCGACCTCTTCCTGCGCATGCTTCAGATTGGAGACCGCGCCCTGCAGCTGCGCATCGGCCACCGCCACCTGCGAGCGCTGCTGGGCGATCTGCGCATCGGCCTGGGCCATGGAGGCCAGGCCCTGGTCCACCTGGGCCTGTGCCTGCTCGGCACGGGCACGGGTGTCGCGTGGGTCGATGCGCACCAGCGGCGTGCCGACGTCCACCGTCTGGTTGTCGCTGACGTAGACCTCTTCCACATAGCCCGGCACCTTGGAGGAGATCGCCACCTGGTCGGCCTGCAGATAGGCGTCGTTGGTCTTCTGCACGAAACGCCCGTGGCGCCAGTAGTGGATGAACCAGAGGGTGCCCACCACCAGCAAGATCAGGCCGACGACAGCCAGGCCGATGCGGACCTTGGGGTTCTTGAGCGGGGAGGGCTTGGCAGGCTCGTCGCCACCCTTGCCGTCCTGGTCCTTCTTGCCGTCCTGCTCGTCCTGGCCCTTCTGCGAGGACGAGCTGTCGTCTTCGCGGGCTGGAGGATCTCGGTCGCCGCTCTTGGTGTTGTTGGATGCGGTGTCCTGGTCCTGGTCTTCAGCCATGGCGCCTCGCTGTTTCGGGGGCGCTGCGCTGGCGCGCGGGCGGATGGGAGGCCGGTATCGGCGTGGGCTGCATGGCGGACGTCCAGGAACGCATAAGCCGCCAAGAATGCCGGCTGCCCGGCCGCCTGTCTGTGCCGTGCTAGCGCTCCCAGATGTAGGACTGCGGCGATGCCGCCCGACCGATCCCCGCCCGGTCAGTGGCCCTTGACCGGATGCCGCACCCGCATCGTGCTGAAGATCGCCGCCGCCGTCGCGAAGCCAGCCGCCAGGGCCAGGCCCACCACCGGCCCGTGGCCGTTATGCGCATCGAACAGGCTGAACACGCCGGCCAGCAGCACCACGCCCAGCGTCTGCCCGGTCAGGCGCGCGGTGCCCAGCATGCCGCTGGCGCCGCCCGAGCGGTGCGCGGGCGCCGAGGTCACGATGGTGTGGTTGTTGGGCGACTGGAACAGGCCGAAGCCGAAGCCGCACATCGCCAGCCGCCAGGCGATGTTCAGGTTGCCGGGATCGGCCGGCAGCAGCGTCATCGCCAGCAGCCCCAGCGCCATGCACACCATGCCGATGCCGCCCAGCAAACCATCGGACACCCGCCCGATCAGCCGCCCGGCCAGCGGCGCCGCCACCACCGTGGCCAGCGGCCAGCAACTGATCAGCAGGCCGGTCTGCCCTGCATTGCGGCCCAGGCCGTCCAGCATCAGGAAGGGCAGGGAGACGAAGGCCAGCATCTGTGCGGAGAAGGCGCCGATCGAGCTGCACATCGACAGCCGGAAGACAGGGATGCGCAGCAGGTCCACCGGAAACAGCGGCACGGCCTGGTGGCGCTGCCGCCGCACATAGAACACGCCGACCGCCACGCCGGCGGCCAGCAGCAGGAAGCCGTGCAGCAGGTTGCCGGCCTTGCCGCCGGCCGCCACGCCCAGGGCATCGGCGCCCATCACCACCAGCGCGAACATGGCCGCGTTCAGGGCCACGTCCAGCGGCGACAGGCGTGCGCCGGCCGTCGGCGGCGCCGCGTTCGCCGGCAGGGCCTTCGGTCCCAGGATCAGCACCAGCGCGCCCAGCGGCAGGTTCAGCGCGAACAGCCAGGGCCAGTCCGCCACCGAAAGGATGGCGGCCGCCACGCTGGGCCCGGCCACCGAGGCCGTCGCCACCACCACCGAATTGAGCGCCACGCCGTGCCCCAGCATCGAGCGCGGATAGATGCGCCGCACCAGCGCGGCATTCACCCCCATCAGCCCCGCCGCGCCCAGGCCCTGCAGCCCGCGCGCGATGGCCAGGGCCGGCAGCGAGCCGGCCACGGTGCAGGCCAGCGATGCCGCGGTGAAGAAACCGATGCCGACCAGGTAGACCCGCTTGTAGCCCACCAGATCGCCCAGCGTGGCGCAGGGCAGCAGCAGCGCCAGCAAGGCCACCTGGTAGGCATTGACCACCCACACCGCATGCGCGGCCGGCGCCTGCAGGTCGCGTGCGATGGCGGGCAGGGCCAGGTTGACGATGGTGCCGTCCAGCACCGCCAGGCTGATCCCCAGGATCATCACCAGCATGGCGCGTCGGCGTTCGGGAGGTGGAAGGCCGTCGGGTGCGGTCGTTGCTTGGGGACTGGCCTGCATGGACAAAAGAAGCGGTGGCGTGCGGGGAAAACGCCGGATTGTCCGCTTGTCCGCCATTTCCTGCCGGTCATCGCCATCGACGAGGGCAGGCCTCGCCTTGAAAGATCACACTCGTCGCCTCAATTGCCGGCTTCCGCCGTCTTCTTCCCTCTCCCATCCGACCACCATGCGATTGCCACTGCCCTTCATCTCCCTGCTGGTCCATTGCTACGTAGCCTGGCGCCTGCTGCCGGTGCTCTGGTCGTCCACGCCGGCGGGTTTCGTCCTGCTGGCGCTGTGGCTGGTCGCGTCGGCCCTGCTGCTGCCCATGGCCGTGCGCAGCGTGCACAGCCGGGTGCTGAAGGTGGCCTCGCTGGTTGCCATGGGGTTGTTCTCCTCGCTCTTCGTGCTGACCTTCCTGCGCGACCTGGCCCTGCTGGCCGGCACCGCCTGGAGCCTGGCCGACAGCGCCATGCTCGAACGCCTGCCCGGCTTCGAGCGCGACTCGGCCCTGGCCGTGCCGCTCATCGCCATCCTGGTCACCGCCTGGGGCACCTTCAATGCCCGCAGCCTGGCCCGGGTGCGGCGGGTGGACGTGCCGATCGCCGGCCTGCCCGCCGGCTTCGAGGGCTTCACCATCGCCCAGCTGTCGGACGTGCATGTGGGCCCGACCATCCGCAAGGGTTATGTGCAGGCCATGGTGGACCGGGTCAACACGCTGGATGCCGACATGGTGGCCATCACCGGCGACCTGGTCGATGGCAGCGTGCCGACCCTGTCGGCCCATGTGGCGCCGCTGGCCGGCCTGAAGTCGCGCCACGGCAGTTATTTCGTCACCGGCAACCACGAGTACTACGCCGGCGCCCATGCCTGGATCGCCGAGCTGCGGCGCATCGGGATGACGGTGCTGCTCAACAGCCATGTCAGCATCCCGGACCGCCAGGGCGGCGCCCCGCTGGTGCTGGCCGGCGTGGCCGATTACAGCGCGGGCCAGTTCGATCCCGCGCATCGCAGCGATGCTCAAGCCGCCATGGCCGGCAGCCCCGCGACCGCCGCCGCCCGGGTGCTGCTGGCGCACCAGCCGCGCAGCGCCGAGCCGGCCGAGGCCGCCGGTTTCGACCTGCAGCTGTCGGGCCATACCCATGGCGGCCAGTTCTGGCCCTGGAACCATTTCGTGCGTTTCCAGCAGCCCTATGTGGCCGGCCTGCACCGGCTGGGGAAGATGTGGGTCTACGTGAGCCGGGGCACCGGCTACTGGGGGCCGCCCAAGCGTTTTCTGGCGCCTTCGGAAATCACTTTGTTGCGGCTGGTCAAGGGCTGAGGGGGTTTCGCGGAACACTCCAGTTCCGCGCCCTTATTCATTCGTTCAGGAGCACAAACTCCAGATTCAGGTGTTGCAGAGGCGTCGATTCGAATGGCCACAGCCGAAGAGTCTGCCCCGTCTGCAGTTCCAGGTCCCTGGTTTCCACTTGAATCGGTTGGGGAACGGACGCCACCCTCCATACCGGCAAACGCGCGATCCCCTTGAGAATGGCGATATTTTCATCGGAGAGTTTCAACTTTCCGGCAAGTGCCTCGTGTGTTTCAGTTTTTGGCAGCGCACCTCGGTAATTCAGTTCGAACCGGTAGACGATGGGGCGATTTTCCCACTTGGTCTGGATATGCCCCTGGATATCCGGCTTCCCCCCATATTTGCCGACGGAAATCTGCAGATTCACTCCGCTCACTTCGAGGGACAGTATCGGCTCGGAAAACGAAAAATTGCTGCGGTTCAATAACTTCAAATAAGTTGCCATTGAATTACTCCATCTGAATGGATTTTGGCCATGTGTTTTTTCGCGCCATGCCGGGCGTTATTTGAAGGCAGCTTTGCCGCCGCCCGACACGAAGCACTAGGGCGAAGGGGCCCCCAGGCGCGAAACGAACCTGGCCGTGGTGGACCGCGTGTTCCTGGCGAGCCGCTGCGCCAGATTCGCGGTACAGGTCCAGCCGGTCCGGCCGCCATTTCGTGGCGCTCACAGACTGCCCTTGCGCGGCCGCACCAGTACTTCCAGGCCCAGCAGGTCCAGCACATCCAGCACCTTCTGCAACTGCACCGTGGGTTTGCCGTTCTCCAGGTCCACGATGAAACGGTTCCCCGTGTTGCCTATGCCGGCGAGATCGGTCTGCTTGAGCTGCAGCAGCTTGCGGCGCTCGCGCAGCAGGGCGCCGAGTTCAGCCGAGGTACGGACGGGCGTGGCAACGGGCGTCTTGAAAAAATTACCGTCCGGTAATTTCTCGGAAGCAATGATCATGATGCAGCATCGAAGTTACCGAACGGTAATTTCTACGCGCATATCCGGCGCTCTTCAAGATAAATGACCGATCGGTAATTAATCTGACGGAGCCTGTAGATGTTCCACCAGCGAGCGTGCCGCCGACGACAGCGCCTCCAGCGAGCGCACCGCCAGCATCAGCTGCCGTGTGGCCCAGGGCTCGGCCAGTGTCACCGCAGCGATCTTCAGAGCCGGCAGATAGAGCCGTGCGCTGCCGCGCGGCAGCACACCAACGCCCAGGCCGGCATCCACCATCAGGCACAACGCGTCGTAGCTGGTGACCTGCATGCGCAAGCGCAGCGGCAGGCCGGCTTCGGCCGCACCGCGGTGCAGCAGGTCGTTCATCGCGCTGCCCTGGTGCAGTCCGACGATGTCGTGGCCCAGCACTTCGGCGAAGCGCAGCGAACGCCGCCGCGCCAGGGCATGGCCGCGCGGCGCCACCACCACCAGCTCGTCCTGCCGGTAGGGCAGCTGCACCAGGTCCTGGCCGTAGTCGCCGGCATTGAGGATGCCGATATCGGCCGTGCTGTCGGCCACCGCCCGCGCCACCCGGGTGCTGATGTGTTCCTGCAGATGCACCTGCACCTGCGGCGCATGGCCGAGGAAGCTGCGCAGGTCCTGCGGCAGGAACTGGGTGATCGCGGAGATATTGGCCGACAGCCGCACATGGCCGCGCAGGCCGGTCGCGAAACCGTCCATCTGCTCCTGGATGTCCGCCAGGCCGTGGAGCACGCCACGCGCCAGTCCCAGCAGGGCATGGGCTGCCGCGGTCGCCTGCGTGCCGCGGTTGCTGCGCAGGAAGAGGGTGGCGCCGAGCGCTGCTTCCAGCTCCGACAGGCGCCGGCTCACCGCCGCCTGCGCCAGATGCTCGCGTGTGGCCGCGGCGGCGATGGTGCCTTCCTCCATCACCGCGACGAAGAGCCTGAGCGAGACCGGGTCGATGCGCATGGTCGGGCATTAAAGCATCGCCCTCGCCGATTGCGATGGCGGCCTCGCCAATGGTCGATTTACGGCGCACGCCCCGCTGCGCAAGATGCCGCCCCTACAAGGAGACATTGCCCGATGGCGGATATCGCAACGGCCGGCCCGCTCGCCGGCCTCAAGGTGGTGGAGATGGGCCAGCTCATCGCCGGCCCCTTCTGTGCCAAGACCCTGGCCGACTTCGGCGCCGAGGTCGTCAAGATCGAGCCGCCCGGCAGCGGCGACCCGCTGCGCAACTGGCGCCTGCTGCAGGACGGCACCTCCGTCTGGTGGCAGGTGCAGTCGCGCAACAAGCGCTCCATCGCCATCGACCTGCGCAGCGCCGACGGCCAGGACCTGGCCCGCAAGCTGATCGCCGAGGCCGATGTGCTGATCGAGAACTTCCGCCCCGGCACCCTCGAAGCCTGGGGCATGGGCTGGGACACGCTGCAGGCGCTGAACCCCGGCCTGGTGATGCTGCGCATCTCCGGCTACGGCCAGACCGGCCCCTACCGCGACCTGCCCGGCTTCGGTGTCATCGGCGAGGCCATGGGCGGGCTGCGCCACCTCACCGCCGAGCCGGGCCGGGTGCCGGTGCGGGTGGGGGTGTCCATCGGCGACACCCTGGCCGCGCTGCATGGCGCGCTCGGCGTGCTGATGGCGCTCTACCACCGCAAGGTGCATGGCGGGGCGGGGCAGGTGATCGACGTGGCCCTGCACGAGGCCGTCTTCAACTGCATGGAAAGCCTGCTGCCCGAGTACGACGCCTTCGGTGCGGTGCGCGAGGCCGCCGGCAGCGCACTGCCGGGCATCGCGCCCTCTAACGCCTACAAATGCAGCGACGGCTACGTGCTGATCGCCGGCAACGGCGACAGCATCTTCCGCCGCCTGATGGAGGCCATCGGCCGCCCCGACCTGGCCACCGCGGCCGACCTGCAGAGCAACGCCGGCCGCGTCGCCCGGGTCGGGGAGATCGATGCCGCCATCGGCGCCTGGACCGCCTCGCGCAGCATCGCCGAAGTGATGGACCTGCTGGGCGCCGCCAAGGTGCCGGCCGGCAAGGTCTACACCGCCCGCGACATCGCCGAAGACCCGCACTACCGCGCCCGCGACATGGTGCTGACCCAGCGCACCCGCGACGGCCACGACATCGCGGTGCCGGGCATCTGCCCCAAGCTCTCCGCCACGCCCGGCGGTCTGCGCACCGCCGCGCCGCGATTGGGCGAAGACACCGACGCCGTGCTGCGCGAAGCCGGCCTCACCGAACAACAGATCGCGCTGCTGCGCGAAAAAGGAGTGGTCGCATGACGCCCGAAACGAACGCCTGGGACGGCGCTGGCAAACGCCTGTATCTGCAGGAAGTGGGAACACGCGACGGCTTCCAGATGGAGTCCGTCTTCATCCCGACCGAGGACAAGATCGCCCTGATCGACCAGCTCTCCGACGCGGGCCTGGCCAAGATCGAGGCCACCGCCTTCGTCTCGCCGCAGGCCATCCCCGCACTGCGCGACGCGGAGATCGTGCTGCGCGAGATCCGCCGCCAGCCCGGCGTGGTCTACACCTGCCTGGTGCCCAACAAGCGCGGCGCCGAGCGCGCCATCGAAGCCCGGGCCGATGAACTCAACCTGGTGATCTCGACCAGCGAGACCCACAACATCGCCAACCTGCGCATGACACGCGAGCAATCCTTCGCGGCCCTGAGCGAAGTGATCACCATGGCGCGGCAGGCGAAGGTGCCGGTCAACGTCTCCCTGTCCTGCGCCTTCGGCTGCCCGATGGAAGGCGATGTGCCGGCGGACGTGGTGCTCGGCTGGGCCGCCCGTTTCCTGGAGCAGGGCGCCACCGGCATCACATTGTGCGACACCACCGGCATGGCCTATCCCAGCCAGGTGCGAGCCCTGGTCGCGGACTTCCGCCAGCGTTTTCCGCAAGCGGGCCTGACCCTGCATTTCCACAACACCCGCGGCATGGGCCTGGCCAATGTGCTGGCCTCGATCGCCGCCGGCGCAGACCGCTTCGACGCATCGCTCGGCGGCCTGGGCGGCTGCCCCTATGCGCCAGGGGCCAGCGGCAATGTCTGCACCGAGGAGATCGTGCACGCCCTGCAGCTGATGGGCTACGACACCGGCTGCGACCTGCCCTTGCTGCTGCTGGCCGCCGCCCGCCTGCCGGGCCTGGTCGGCCACGACGTGCCCAGCCAGCTGCTCAAGGCCGGCCAGCGCCTGGACCTGCATGCGCCGCCGGCCGACTTCGCCAGCTGGCGCGACCGCGCCCTGGCCCGCGACCAGCCGCAGACCGCCGTTTCCTGATTCCACCGCTTTTCCAAAACCAACAGAGACAGATCCACATGCGCTTCCAGAAAAACACCGTCCGCCGCAGCCTGCTCGCCGCCGTGGCCCTTGCCTGCCTCGGCACCGCCCAGGCCCAGCCCGGCGCGGCCGGCTATCCCAACCATCCGGTGATGCTGATCGTGCCGACCGCGGCCGGCGGCACCACCGACATCTCCGCCCGCATGCTGGCCACGCCCCTGGGCACCGCACTCGGCCAGACGGTGGTGGTGGACAACCGCGGCGGCGCCAACGGCGGCATCGCAGCGGCAGCGGTCAAGCGTGCCGAGGCCGATGGCTACACCCTGCTGATGCAGTACTCCGGCTACCACGTCATCACCCCGCTGGTCAGCAAGCAGGCCCCGGCCTGGAAGGCGGAAGACCTGACCGCCGTGGCCAATGTGATCTCGGCCCCGCAGATCGTGGTGATCCGCGGCGACCTGCCGGTCAAGACCATGGCCGAGCTGGTGGCCTATGCCAAGGCCAACCCGGGCAAACTCAACTACGCATCCTCCGGCAACGGCTCGCTGCAGCACGCCACCGGCGCCATGCTGGAACAGCAGGCCGGCATCAAGATGACCCATGTGCCGTACAAAGGGACGGGCCCGGCGCTGCAGGACCTGCTCGGCGGCCAGGTCGACATCACCTTCGGCACCGCGCCGCCCTTCATCCCGCACATCCAGTCCGGCAAGCTGCGGGTGCTGGCCACCACCGGCAAGACCCGCCTGGCCAGCCTGCCCGATGTGCCGACCACCGCCGAGGCCGGCCTGCCCAAGCTGGACGCCACTTCCTGGTTCGGTGTCTACGCACCGGCCGCCACACCCAAGCCGCTGATCGACAAACTCTCCGCCGAGATCGCCAAGGTGGTCGCCTCGCCGGCCTTCCAGCAGAAGGCCCAGGAGCAGGGCGCCACCGCCGACTACCTCAACCCGCGCCAGATGGACGCCAAAGTGAAGCAGGAAACGGCCGCCTGGCAGGAAGTGGTCAAGGCCGCGCACATCGAGGCCGACTGAACGCGCCTTACTGGTCGACCATCGAGCCGTCGAAATGCGGCCGCATGCTGATCGGCTTGGACAGCGGCGGCCGGATCCTCTGCGCATCCGGCAGCAGGTTCATGCCCAGGCCGGGGCCGCTGGGAATGTCCACGAAGCCGTTCAGCGGCAGCGGCACCTGGTCCACGATGTTGCTGCCCAGGTGCTCGGGGCGTGACTCGAAGATGCCGGCCTCGAAGCCGGTCGCGTATTCCTGGATCGCGAAATTGGGGATCGCCGCATCCAGCTGCAGACAGGCCGCCAGGCCGATGGGCGAGAGCGGGTTGTGCGGCACCACCTGCACGTTGTGCGCCTCGGCCAGCGCGGCGACCTTGCGGGCGCCGGTGATGCCGCCGCACAGGCACAGGTCCACCCGCGCATATTCCACGCCGCCGCGCGCCATCAGCGCCTGGAACTCGTAGATCGTCGAGAAACGCTCGCCGGTGGCGATCGGGATGTGGATCTTCTCGGCCACCCGGGCCATCGCATCGGCGCTCTCCGGGCGGATCGGGTCCTCGATGAACATCGGATGCGTGTGCTCGATGCCGCGGGCGAACACCACCGCCTCGGCGGGCGTGAGGCGGCGGTGCACCTCGATCAGCAGGTCCACCCGGTCGCCCACCACCTCGCGCATGCGCTCGGTGTTGTCGATCGCCTCGCGCATCTTCTTCACATGGGTCTTGAAGTAGACCTGGTCGTGGCCTTCGTCGAGGAAGGGGTTGAGGTGGCCGAAGGCGGTGAAGCCGGCCTCCATCTTCACCTGGCATTCCTCCAGCATCTTCTCGATGGAATGCTCGTAGATGTGGCCGTAGATGCGCGCCTTGGTGCGCACGGCGCCGCCCAGCAGCTGGTAGATCGGCACGCCCAGCGCCTTGCCCTTGATGTCCCACAGCGCCATGTCGATCGCCGAGATCGCGGCATTGATCGCCAGGCCCTGGAAGTAGCTGAAGCGGTGCATCACGTTCCAGTGGTGCTCGATGGCCGAGGGGTCGCGGCCCACCAGGTATTCGCCGAAACGCAGCATGCAGGCGCCGGCCGCCTCGATATGGCCCCAGGTGCCGGCCTCGCCGTAGCCGACGATGCCCTCGTCGGTGGAGACCTTCACGAACATGAACTGGCCGACGTGCAGCGGCTCGACTTGGGTGATCTTCATAAGACTTCCGGAGTGGGAAAGGAAAGGGGTTCAGTTGTCGTTCTTGATGCCGGCGGTCCTGATCAGCGCGCTCCACTTGGCGGTTTCCGATTCGACCTTGGCGCGTGCCTGGTCCGCGCCCATCACCAGCGGATCGGCGCCGCCCTTGCCCAGCTTCTGCAGGGCCTCGGGGTTCTGGAAAGCTTCGGCCGCCGCCGCGCTCAGGGTCTTGATCACCGCCTCGGGCGTGCCGTGCGGCGCGGACAGGCCGAACCAGTTGCTCACCACGAAATCCGGCAGCCCGCCCTCGGCCGAAGTGGGCAGCGCCGGCAGGATGGCCAGCCGGCTCGCCCGCGCCACCGCCAGCGGCTTGACCTTGCCGGCCAGCGAGGCCACGGTGGGCGCGGCGGTGATCAGCATCTCGATCTGCCCACCCAGCAGGTCCTGCAGCGCCGGGCCCGATCCCTTGTAGGGCACGTGGCGGATATCGAGCTTGGCCAGGCTCTTGAACAACTCGCCCGCCAGGTGCGGCCCGCTGCCCACGCCGCCCGAGCCGTAGCTGAGCTTGCCGGGGTTGGCCCGGGCGTACGCCATGAACTCCTGCAGCGTGGCCGCCGGCACCTTCTCGTTGACCACCAGCACATAAGGCGTCTCGGCCAGGATGGCGATCGGCACGAAGGACTTGTCCGGATCGAAACTCAGCTTGGGAAACAGCGCGCCCACCGCCGTCGAGGTCATCTCCGTCATGTAGAGCGTGTAGCCGTCCGGCGCCGCCTTGGCTACATAGGCCATGGCGATGGTGCCGCTAGCGCCGGGGCGGTTGTCCACCAGGAAGGTGCCCTTGGTCACCGCCGCCATGTAGGTGGCCGCCACCCGGGCGACGAAATCGGTGGTGCCGCCCGGCGCGTAAGGCACCAGGATGGAAACCGGCTTGTTCGGATAGCCGGGGCCTTGCGCCCAGCCGGCCAGCGGCAGGGCGGCGGCGGCGCCCAGCAGCGCACGCCGGCTCAGCCCGGAAAATGCATTCATTCTTGTCTCCTGCAACACGATTGGTGAGGCGTCTCTGCGGACGGCCGGCCAACTGTAGGAGCGCGCCACGCGCCCGGATCGCCGCAGAATGCAAGGCATTCCTGCCTCTGGAGACAACAATGAAAGCCCATGCCACCGCCTCGGCGGAGATGGAGTTCTTCACCCTGATCGTGCGTTGCGGCAGCCTGGCCACAGCCGCGCGTGAACTCGGCGTGACCGCACCGGTCGTCAGCCGGCGGCTGGCCGGCATGGAAAAGCGCCTGGGCGTGACGCTGCTCAACCGCACCACCCGGCGCATCGGCCTGACCGCCGAAGGCACGCTCTACCTGTCGAACGCCCGGCGCATCCTCGAAGACATCGAGGCCATGGAGCGCCAGCTGACCCGATCTGCCACCCAGGCCGCCGGCCTGATCCGGGTGAACGCCACCCTGGGTTTCGGCCGCAACCAGATCGCGCCGCTGGTCTCGCGTTTCTGCTCGCTGCATCCGCAGATCGAGGTGCAGCTGCAGCTGTCGGTGAACCCGCCGCCGCTCACCGAGGACAGCTTCGACATCTGCGTGCGTTTCGGCGAGCCGCCCGACGCCCGGGTGCATGCACGACTGCTGGCGCCCAACCGCCGGCTGCTCTGCGCCTCGCCCGCCTACCTGGCACGGCGCGGCATTCCGCAGACGCCGCGCGAGCTGGCGGAGCACGACTGCCTGGGCATCCGCCATGGCGACGATGCCTATGGCGTCTGGCGCCTGCGGCTCGGCCGCCAGGAAACCACGGTGAAGGTGCACAGCGCCATGAGCACCAACGACGGCGATATCGCGGTGCGCTGGGCGCTGGAAGGCCACGGCATCGTGCTGCGCGCCGAATGGGACATCGTGGAACACCTGCGCAGCGGCCGCCTGCAGCAGGTGCTGCAGCGCTACCAGGCGCCATCGGCGGACATCTACGCCGTCTATCCCCACCGTCACCAGTCGGCCAGCCGTATCCGGACCTTCATCGATTTCCTGGCCGAGGCCTTCGCGGCGGAGCAGCGCGAACGCCTGCCGGCCTAGCGCCCTGGCGCTTTTGGCTTGCGCTCTACTTCTTCTTTAATGACTTTAATAAGGATAGTAGTAGTAGTAAGCTCGGCCCTCTTCTGGGGACAAGCGTTCATTCTTCAATGCTGACAAGCACTTGCATCTCCGCCAAGCATGTGCGCGGAGCCCTTGTCCCGCTGTCCGGCTTTGTGGATGGAAATCGTCGAAGGCTCCGTCCTGTGGACAAGTCCCGGTTTATCAGAAGGTTCTCCACAGACTTTTGCGGCGCGCCGTCCGTTAGGCTCGCGGTTTTCCTGTCCCAGTGCGAACACGCGTGAAAACTCAGCACGAATCGACTCTTTTGGACACCCGCCGCCGCGCCTGCCTGGCCGCCGCGCTGAGCCTTCCCTGGCTGGGCACGGCCCATGCGCAGGGCGACGATCCGGTCGTCGGGCTGGCGGAGCTGGAATCGGCCTACGGTGGCCGGCTGGGCCTGGCGCTGACTTCGGCGGGCCGGCCCTTGCTTTCTTACCGGGCGGACGAACGGTTTCCGGCCTGCAGCACCTTCAAGGCCCTGCTGGCGGCGACGGTGCTGAACCGGGCCAGCAGCGATCCCGGCCTGCTGGGCCGCCGTGTGATGTACGGGCAGGCCGATCTGAAGACCTACGCGCCGGTCACCGGCCGGCTGGTCGACCAGGGCATGACCATCAGCCACCTCTGCGCCGCCGCCGTGCAGTACAGCGACAACGTGGCCGCCAACCTGCTGATGCGCGAGATCGGCGGACCGGCCGGCGTCACCGCCTTCGCGCGCTGGCTGCGTGATGACAGTTTCCGGCTCGACCGCTGGGAGCCCGAACTCAACAGCGCCATCCCCGGCGATCCGCGCGACACCTGCACGCCGCGGGACATGGCGCGCAACCTGCACAAGCTGGTGCTCGGCCAGGCGCTGCCCGCGCGCGAACGCGAGCTGCTGAAATCCTGGCTGCTGGGCAACACCACCGGAAACGGCCGGATCCGCGCCAGCGTGCCGGAGAACTGGCCGGTGGGCGACAAGACCGGCACCGGCGAATATGGCAGCACCAACGACATCGCCGTCATCTGGCCGGCCGACGGCCCGCCGCTGGTGCTGGCGATCTACTTCACGCAGTTCCAGGCCGACGCGCAGGCGCGCGAGGAAGTCATCGTCGAGGCCACCCGCCTGGCGCTGGCGGTACGCCGCTGAGCGGTCAGACGATCCGGCGCATCCCGCCGCCGGAGGCCTGGGCCAGGGTTTCCAGAAAACTGCCCGCGCCCACCAGGTGGGCCGCCCCAACGGCAATCAGGCAGCGCTGCTGCGGCGCTGCATAACGCGCGGCCCAGGCGCGGTTGCGCTCCAGCAGCATGCGCTGGCGGATGGCCGGCCGAGACAGCAGACCCTGTTCGCTGGCCTCTGCGATCTGTTCGAGCCGTCCCTTGCGCCAGGCGTCGTAAAAGCCCTGCAGCTGCTGCGCGGATGTCTGCGGCCGTGCGAGTTCGGCGGCGATGCCCTCCAGCCAGTCGGATTCGGCGATGCCGTCCAGCACGGCCAGCACTTCCGAGGCCTGCTCCACATAACCGAAAGGCTTGCCGTCCTGCTGCGCCCAGTCGTGCAGCGCCATGTCGGCGCCGGGCCGGCCGGACAGGCGGCTCGCCAGGGCCATCACCACGGCGGCGCCGCGGTGCATGCGTTCCAGTGCCATGGGGGAGGGGCCGGCGATGTCCCGCAGGCGCTTGAGCAGGCCGGCGGATGCCTGCTGTTCCACCGGCAGGGCCTCCGGCTGCGCCAGCCGCAGGAAATCGCTGGCCGAATGTTCCACGAACACCGCCTCGCTCCAGTCGTAGGCGGAACGCACCCAGGGCGGCAGCTGACGGCCAGGCGGCAGCAGGTGCAGCGTGCCCATCACCCGGATGCGGCCTCCGTCGAGTTCAAAAATCATGTTTTCAGGCTTGTTCGTGCGCGGTCGCGGCCGGGGATCGGGCAGACGCTTTGCCGCGTCGAAGTTTCGGGCAAGTTCTTCTCTATATCTCTTTATTAAGTTAGTCGTAGTAGTAGAAGAACGGCGTTTTTGGGGACAAGCCCGGATTCTCCAGCCGGGACAAGCACTTGCGTCGCCGCAAACCATGTGCGGCGAGCCCTGTCCCCGCTGTACGGCTTTGTGGACGGAATCGCTCCGGCGCGTTTTGCTGTGGATAACTCGGCGGTTTCCAGATCTTTATCCCCAGGGTTTGGGGACAGCCGGTTTTTCAGTCGCCCAGGGCGTGTTCGGTGGCCTGGCGCAGGTCGTCCAGCCACAGGGCGAAGTTGGCTTCGCCCTGCTGCGGATCCGCCCGCAGCAGGGCGGACGGATGCAGGGTGACCAGCACCGGCCGGCCGGTCGCATCGCTCAGCCACTGGCCGCGTTCCTGCGTCACCGCCACCGGCCGGCCCAGCACCGAACGGGCGGCGGTCGCGCCCAGCGCCAGGATGGCGCGCGGCTGCACCAGGCGCAGTTCCTCTTCCAGCCAGTGGTGGCAGGCGGCCACTTCGAGCTGGCCAGGCGTCTTGTGCATGCGGCGTTTGCCGCGCAGCTCGTACTTGAAATGCTTGACCGCATTGGTGACGTAGAGCCGCTCGCGCTGCCAGCCGAGTTCGGCCACCGCGCGGTCGAACAGCCGGCCGGCGGGGCCGACGAAGGGCTGGCCGCGCAGGTCTTCGTGGTCGCCCGGCTGCTCGCCCACCACCATCAGCCGCGCAGGGGCCGGGCCGGCGCCGGGCACCGACTGGGTGGCGAACTGGCCGATGGGGCATTCGCGGCAGCGATCCATGGCGGGCTTGAGATCGTCCAGCCGGTGGATGGCGATGTTCGCCTGCACCTTGCTGGCCGCCGCCGGCAGGCGCTGGATGCGCCGGGTGGTGCTGGTGCCGGGCTGCTCGATCATGTGGCCGCTGCGCTCCATCGCTTGCGCGGCCAGCTCGCCGATCAGCGCCGCCTCGGGCAGGTTGTGCCAGTAGCGGCGCGGCATCTCCTTTTGCATCATGGAGAGCTTGAGCCGCGCGGGGTTGAAGATATTGGCGTAGTAGGTGAGCCAGAGTTGTTCGCCCGCGTCGGCCGGCGGCGCATCCTCGCGCCGGCAGCCCGGCGCCAGTTCCAGCCGGCCGGCCGTCCCGCCTTCGGCCGGGAACCAGCGCACG
This sequence comes from Xylophilus rhododendri, assembly GCF_009906855.1. Classification (NCBI taxonomy): domain Bacteria; kingdom Pseudomonadati; phylum Pseudomonadota; class Betaproteobacteria; order Burkholderiales; genus Xylophilus; species Xylophilus rhododendri. The sequence goes on along the minus strand of NZ_CP047650.1, from coordinate 2,855,663 downwards.
CTGCGGCGCGGCGTGAGGATGGCCCAGTGCATGTTCGGAAAACGCCGGGCGAAGAAGGGCGCGGTCGCCTCGACGATGTGGTGTTCCGGCTCGAACCAGGCGACATGCAGGTCCGGCTGGTCCGGCCGCGTCACCGTGCGAAAGCGCACGAAGGCGGTCATCTTGTGCTGGTCGCGCCGCACCGCCTTGCCCAGCAGCTGGGCGCGCAGCATGTCGGCGTCCAGCGGGTCATGGCGCAGCGCGGGTTCGTGCACCAGTCGCCAGAGCAGGCGGTAGAGCAGACCGAAGCGGCCTGCGTCGCTGTGCAGGATGGTCGATTTGCACAGCACGACAAAGGCAGGCGGCACACCCGGCCCCTTGCCTTGGCTTGCGGCGGGTATTTCGGACGGCACCTCTGCGCCGCCTCCGAAAAGATCGCCCTCCTGCCGGCCGGCGACCTGCCATTCGACGGCTTCGGGCGGCAGTCCTTCGGCGATCAGTGCACGGGCATGGCGGCGAAAGGCATCGAAGTCCGTCTCGCCCGGCAGCAGGATGGTTCGGCGGCTCTGCATGGCGGGGGCGCCGCTGCGCGGGCTAGAACAGGCTGGCCTGCAGCTCGGCCGAACTGCGCCGCACGGGAGTGGCTTCCATCGCGCGGCTGGGTTTGTGGTCGTCCGTCAGCACGAAGGGCAGCACCCGGGCCAGCGGCACATGCAGTCGCGACAGGTCGGCGGCCCGCAACCGGCGCACCCGGCGGGCGGCGAGCAGGCGCTCGACCGCCTTCACGCCCAGGCCGGGCACCCGCAGCAGCATCTCGCGCGGCGCCCGGTTCAAGTCCACCGGAAAACGTTCGCGGTGGGCCAGCGCCCAGGCGGTCTTGGGGTCCACGTCCAGCGCCAGCAGGGCGCGGCCCTGGGCATCGGGCTGGATGATCTCGTCGTGCGAGAAGCCATAGAAACGCATCAGCCAGTCGGCCTGGTAGAGCCGGTGCTCGCGCATCATCGGCGGCGCCGCCAGCGGCAGGCCGGAGGAGGCATCCGGGATGGGACTGAAGGCCGAGTAATACACCCGGCGCAGCCGGTAGGAGCCGTACAGCGTGGCGCTGGTGGCGAGGATGGTGCTGTCGTCCGCCGCGTCGGCGCCGACGATCATCTGCGTGCTCTGCCCGGCGGGCGCGAAACGGGGCGCGGCCGCGCGTAGCGGCGCGGCGGACGGCAGGCTGCGGATCGGCACCACCCGGCTTTCGCGCGCGGCGTCCTTGGCATCGTCGATATGGGTGCGCAGCCGTGCCATCGAGCGGCGGATCGCCATGCCATCCTTCTCGGGCGCAAGTTCGGTCAGCCCGCTATCCGTCGGCAGCTCGATGTTGATGCTGAGCCGGTCGGCATATCGGCCGGCCCGCTGCAGCAGTTCGGGCGAGGCGTCGGGAATCGTCTTCAGGTGGATGTAGCCGCGGAAGTCGTGGTCCTCGCGCAGGCTTCGCGCCACCTCCACCACCTGCTCCATGGTGTAGTCCGGATTGCGGATGATGCCGCTGGACAGGAACAGGCCCTCGATGCAGTTGCGACGGTAGAAATCCAGCGTCAGCCGCACCACCTCCTCGGCGCTGAAGCGCGCGCGGGGCACATTGCTGCTGACCCGGTTGACGCAGTAGAGGCAGTCGTACTGGCAGAAGTTGGTCAGCAGGATCTTCAGCAGCGAGATGCAGCGGCCGTCCGGCGCATAGCTGTGGCAGATGCCCGAGCCTTCGGTGGAGCCCATGCCGGTGCCGCCGCGCGAGTCGCGTTTGCTGGTGCCGCTGGAGGCGCAGGAAGCGTCGTACTTGGCGGCATCGGCCAGGATGGCCAGCTTGCGCTGCAGCGGATGTGTATTCGGCGGCGGGGAGATGGGGGCTGTCTGCATGACTGTACGAATATACAGTCGCGGACCGGCTCCAGGTGTCAAGACGTATGCGGCGCGGGGCTTTGGGGTGGAGCGGCTTCGGTGTCGTCCTCGGCCTGTGCGTCGCGCCGCCGCTGCAATTCCACCACCAGCTGCGCCACCGCGGCGATCGCCAGCGGGGCGATGTAGTAGATGCCGCGATAGCCCAGCAGCGCGGCCAGCAGCGGCCCATGGTCCACCTGGTGCCCCATCAGCGCCACGAACACCGCCTCGGTCACGCCCAGGCCGGCCGGGATATGTGCGATGACCCCGGCGATCGCCGCCACCAGCAGCGTGGCCAGCACCGTCGGATAGGCGGCCTTGCCCTGCAGCAGCACGAAGATGATGCTGGCCATCAGCATCCAGTGGATGGACGACAGCACGACCTGCAGCATCGCGATGCGCCATCCCGGCAGCGAAATCCTGCGGCCACGGATGACCAGGTCACGCCCGTCGCGCCCGCCACGCCAGGCGGCGGCCGCGACATAGGCCACCGCGATGGCCAGCGCCACCGCACCCAGCCAGCGCACATCGCCGCTGCCCAGGTCCCACTGCGGCGGCATCGGCAGCGGCCAGAGCAGGAAGACCAGCCCGGCCAGCGCGCAGTAGCCGATCCAGTTGGTCACCATGCTCAACGCCGTGACATGCGTGATCTGCCCGCCATGCAGCCCGTAGTGCCCGTACAGCCGGTAGCGGAAGGCCACCCCGCCGACGATGGTTCCCAGGTTCAGGTTGAAGGCATAGCTGATGAAGGTGATGAACAGCACCAGCCGGTGCGAGAGCTTGTGGCGCGAGCAGTAGCGGCCTATCAGGTCGAAGGAGCAGTACACCGCATAGGTCAGCACCGTCAGCAGCCCGGCCAGGCCCAGCACGCCAACCGGTATGGCCTTCAGGGACGACCACACGCTGCCCCATTCGATGGTGCGGGCGCGGCTGACGATCAGCCAGGCCACCAGCAGGAAGAAGGCCAGGCTGACGATGCGTTTGGTCCAGGGCCACCAGGGCTGCTGCTGCCAGCTGCGCGGGTCGGACCAGGCGAACGCGCGGGTGGTCTCAGGCGGCATCGGTACGTGTCGGCACGGGGGCGGCCGTCTCGCCGGTGGTCGGCAGTTGCACCGGCATGGCGCGTTTGCGCGGATTGGGCAGCCAGGTGGCCGCGATCGGATACCAGCGCAGGAAGTGGAAGACGAAGAAGCTGCGCACCAGCCGCCAGGCGCTCCATTCGGCCGCCAGGTTCTCGCGCTCCACGCGCTTGCAGCTGTGCTGCATCAGGTGGGCCAGGCGTTCGTACAGATGGTGGTTGAAGGCCTTGTCGCGGATCACCACATTGGATTCGAGATTGAGCGACAGGCTCAGCGGATCGAGGTTGCTGGAGCCGACTGTGGCCCAGCTGTCGTCCATCACCGCCACCTTGCCATGCAGCGGCCGGTCGCAGTACTCGTGGATGCGCACGCCGGCATGCAGCAGGTGGTGGTAGAGCATGCTGGCGGCGATCTTCACGATGGGCATGTCGGGCTGGCCCTGCAGGATCAGATCGACCTGCACGCCGCGCCGCGCCGCCCGGCGCATCTCCTGGATCAGCCGGTAGCCGGGAAAGAAATAGGCATTGGCGATCACCACCCGCTGCCGCGCGGCGCGGATGGCGGCGCGGTACTGGCGCTCGATGTCGTTGGTGTGGCGGTGGTTGTCGCGGGTGACGAAGAAGGCATCGGCCGGGCCGGTGGCCGCGATCGCCTCGGAATGCACGGCCTTGATGCGCCGGCGGAACCAGCGCCGGCCCTGGCCGCCGATGGCGATCGCATGCAGGGCGAAGCGGTGGATATGGCCGACCAGCGGGCCGGTGATCTCCACCGCGTAGTCCTGCTTGGCCTCGGGCCCGAAGTCGGCCAGGTGGTCGGCCGAATAGTTGATGCCGCCGACAAAGGCTCGCTCGCCATCGACCACCACGATCTTGCGGTGCATGCGGCGCAGCCAGCCGACCCGTTTGCCCAGGATGCGCTGGCCCGGGTCGTAGACCCGGAAACGCACGCCGGCCGAGGTCAGCGATTCGAGGAACTCGCGCGACAGGTCGGGCGAGCCGAAACCGTCGACCATCACATCCACCTTCACCCCGCGCCGGGCTGCCTTCAGCAGCGCGGCATGGAGCGCCTTGCCGACCTTGTCCTCGAACAGGATGAAGGTCTCCAGCACCACCTCGCGCTGGGCGTTGGCGATGCATTCGAAGACGCGGGGGAAGAACTCCTCGCCGTTCTCCAGCAGCTGGATGTCGTTGCCGGCGATCCAGCGCAGGCGGCGACCACCCTTGCCCGCGTCCGCCGACACCTCCTCGGCGTTCATATCGTCAGTTCCGCGGCCAGCGGCGCATGGTCCGACAGCGTGGACCAGGGCTTCTTGGGCAGCACGATGGGCGCATGCGCATCGGCATTGCGCACATAGATGCGGTCCAGCCGCAGCACCGGCATCTTGGCCGGGAAGGTGCGGGCGGCTTCGCCGTTGGCCTGGATGAAGACCTCGTGCAGGCCGCAGCCCTTGTCGAGGATCTCGTGGGCGCGGCCGCGCCAGTCGTTGAAGTCGCCGGCCAGCACCACCGGAGCACCCTTGGGGATGTCGTTGTTGACCAGATCGTTGATGCGCATCAGCTGCTGGCGCCGGTGGTTCTCGGCCAGGCCCAGGTGCACGCAGATCGCATGCACATCGGTCTCTCGGCCGGGAATGCGCAGCACGCAGTGCAGCACGCCGCGCCGCTCCGGGCCGGCGATGGACACATCGTGGTTCTGGTAGTGGACGATGGGGAACTTCGACAGCAGCGCATTGCCGTGGTGCCCGTTGTCGTAGACCGCATTGCGGCCATAGGCGAACTGGTGCCAGATCTCGTCGGCCAGGAACTCGTAGTGCGGGTTCTGCGGAAAGTTGGCGTGCCGGTCCGAATGCTTGGCATGCGTGCCCAGCACCTCTTGCAGGAACACCACGTCGGCCGAGACCGAACGCACGGCATCGCGCAGCTCATGCAGCATGAAGCGGCGGTTGAAGGTGGTGAAACCCTTGTGGATGTTGACCGTCAGCACCTTGAAGGTGAACGGCTCTTGTTCTGCGGCCATGGATGCGCGTCCCTGCGGGCGAAAGCGCCCATTCTGACGATGCATTCTCCGGGCGGCACCGGGCGGGGACCGTAGGACGGGACCCGATTTCCCCGCGCCGCTCCGCGCGCCTCAGGCGATCAGAACGAATGCGCGTAGCGCAGCTGCACGTAGTTCTCGCCCGGGTTGGGCTTCTTGATGCTGGCGTTGGAGTAGTGCAGGAAGCTCACCGAGATTTCCTGTTCGCGCTGCGCGCCGAAGGTGTAGCCCAGTGCCACGTGGCTGCCGAAGTTGAAGCGGGTGCTGAACTCCTTGCCGGCATTGCTGCGGTAGAGCACGTCGGTATAGGACACACCCACGCCGCCATCCACGAACCAGTTGGAGCGGCCTTCGTCGAAACGCAGGCGGAAGGTCGGGGTCAGGCCGGCCAGCCAGGTCTTGTACTCGCCGCCGTTGTTGCGGTCGGACACGTGATAGGTGCCGTACAGGTCCCAGAAGCCGGTGGCCTGCGTGCCCCACAGGGTGCGCGAGCCGAACCAGTCCATGGGCTTGGTCACGCCCAGGGTGTAGGCATTGGTGTTGCTGTCGCTGCCGGCCTTGCCGTACTGGAGATAGATGCCGTTGGATGCGGAAGCGTCCGCATGGGCCAGTGGGGCGACGGCTGCCAGGGCCAGGGCCGAGGCAATGGAGAGAAGGGAAAAATGGATCATGGCGTGCCGCAAAAGCAGTGGCAAAGAAAAGTAGTGCGACCAAGTGTAGGCAGCATTGCCATCTTGCCAAAAATGCGATGGGCTCGTCGCGTCGAAGTCCTACAACCCTCGGGCGCACCTTCCTTCGCTTTGTGGCCGGGGCGCTACGTACTGTAGATACAAGTCCCGACACAACGGCAAAACAGCAGGGACTTGAAGTCAGTCCGTCCGGTTCGCCGGGCACACAACACGAAGGAACTCGCACCATGAACGCAATCAAATCCACCGTCCTGATCGCCGGCCTGATGGGCCTGGCTTCCATCGCATCGGCCCAGGTGCCCACCACCACCGCCGGCGGCGCCGCCACCACCAAGGTGCAGGGCCAGATCAACGGCCCCGACAAGTCGCCCATGACCTCCGACACCACCCGTGCCGAAGTCAAGAGCGAGGCGACCATGGCCAACAAGATGAGCAAGAACAAGACGGTCGCCGCCGGCGAAGCCAGCACCACCGGCCCGACCGGCCAGCCCAACGGCCGCCCGGCCGCCGAGAACCCCGCCGTCAGCGGCATGGGCACGACCACCAAGGATGCCGGCGTGCCGGGCGCCCGTGCTGCCGTGCACACCAAGCAGGGCATCGCCACCGGCGAGAAGACCGCCCGTCCGTAAGCCCTTCGGCTTGCACATAAAAAAAGGGACCGCGAGGTCCCTTTTTTACTTGGTGCCGGCCATATCAGCGTGCCGGCGGCGGGGGCGTTGCTTCGCCCTGGCCCATCGGTCCGCGCGGACCGCGCGGGCCATGGCCTTCATGTCCGCCGGGGCCGAAACGATGGCCACCGAAGTGCGGCGGCGGCAGCGCATCGAAGGTCTGCTGCTGGGCCGGGTTGAGCGATGCGTAGAAGGTCTTGATCGCGTCGCCGCGCTTGTCGGCCTCGGCCTGGCGGACGGCGCGCATTTCACGCATGCGGTCGATGCGCTGCGGCGTCGTCAGCTTGGCGAATTCCTCGCGTTCGCCCTTCATGCCGCGCATGCCGCCTTCGGGCGGACGCATGGCGGTGGTGAAGGCCGTCCAGGCGCCTTCCTGCTGCGGCGTGATGCGCAGCTTGGTCTTGAGTTCCGCGAAATGCTTTTGCATGCGGGCTTCGCGTTGGGCCGGATCGAAGCGGCCTTCCGGGCCGCCGCGGTGTTCGCCGCGCGGGCCGGCCGAGGGCGCCGTCTGGGTGGCCGGTGCGGGGCTGGTCTGGGCGAAGGCGGAGCCGATACCGGCGCTGGCCAGCAGGCCGGTCAGGAGGATGGTGCGGATTGCGGTTTGCATGAGAGTTTCCTTTCGAAGACCCCTGCTGCCATACCGGGCATCAGGTTGGTAGCCAGTGTCCGGCGCGCATGTAATGCCAGCGTGCGACGCAGGTGAGGCGCGTGTAAATCCCGGACCTCCCGCGCTGCACCGACAATAGGCGGCAAGCGGCGATCGAGCCGCGTTTTTCATGGGGCCGTCCCTGGCGGGCGGCGCCGCTGCCAGCGAGTCCGCAAAGTGTTCAAGAACCTCATCGTCTACCGCATCACCCCACCCGAGGGCGATGCCCTGTTGAAACTGGAAGAAGGCCTGGACAAGGCCCGCTTCGCGCCCTGCGGCGCCTCGCAGGAACGTTCGGCCGGCTGGGTCGAGCCGCGTGGCGAAGCCCATGCGCCGCTGGTCGAATCCATCGGCGGCCAATGGATCATGAAGTTCATGGTCGAGGCCAAGGTCGTGCCCGGCACCGTGGTGCGCCGCAAGCTCGAGGAGCGCATCGCCCAGATCGAGAAGGAAACCGGCCGCAAGCCCGGCCGCAAGGAAGCCAAGGAACTCAAGGAAGACGTTCTGCTGCAGCTGCTGCCCATGGCCTTCACCCGCCAGGGCGCCACGCCGGTGTGGCTGGATCCGCAGGACGGCTGGCTGGTGGTCGGCACCTCTGCCAACGCCCGTGCCGACGAGGTGGTGACCGCCCTGGTCGATGCCCTGCCCGGCATCACCGTGGTGCCGCTCTACACCCAGCAGAGCGCGCAGGCCGCGATGTCGGACTGGCTGATCAGCCAGGAGCCGCCCGCGGGCTTTTCCGTCGACCGCGAATGCGAGCTGAAGGCTTCCGACGAATCCAAGGCGGTGGTGCGCTACGCCCGCCATCCGCTGGACATCGAGGAGATCCGCGGCCATATCGAGCAGGGCAAGCTGCCCACCCGCCTGGCGCTGACCTGGCAGGACCGCGTCGCCTTCGTGCTGACCGAAGGCCTGCAGCTGAAAAAGATCACCTTCCTCGAAGGCGTGTTCGAAGGCGGCGGCGCCAACAAGAAGGAAGACGGCTTCGATGCCGATGCGGCCATCTCCACCGGCGAGCTGGGCCAGCTGCTGCCCGAGCTGCTGGAAGCCCTGGGCGGCGAAATGCCGGCCGGCGGCATGCCCGCGGCGCTGGACGGCGCCCCGGCGGCCACGCCGACGGCAGCCGTCACCTCCTCGAAGGTGACGCCGGCCGAAGCCCAGGCCCCGCACAGCGACGACGACGCGCCCTTCTGATTCAGGCCGCCTGGTAGCCCGCCTCCTGGATCGCCTGGCGGATCTCCTCGCGCGGGCTGGCGGCGCTGACATCGACCCGGCCGCTGGGCAGGTCGATCTTGACCTGCGCGTCGGGATCGAGGTCCTGGATGGCCTGGGTGACGGCCTTGACGCAATGCTGGCAGCTCATGCCTTCGACCTTGAATTGCTCCTGCATGGGGGCTCCTGAAACGTGCTGGGATGAGATGGCCATTTTGCGCGGTCACGGCCGGCCGTTCGCCATGCTCCGCAGAAGCCCCTGACGGCGCCACCTAATCTGGCCGGGTCATCACAACCCGAGGATGGAGGCCTGGCATGAAGATCGATTTCGCAAGCTCGCTCACGCGATTCCTCGCCCTGACGGCGGGCCTGGCGTTCGCGGCGGGGATGCCCCGTGTCACCCGCAACGAAGGCACCGGAGACGGCGTGCTGCAGGGACTGGGTCACCAGCTGGGCGACCCGCCGCCCATCCATCCCGACGCGTTCGCCGAGAACTTCCAGCAGCCCGATACCAACACCAACACCGATATCGAAACCGAGACCGCCAGCGCGGCCACACCGATGGCCTTGCGCAAGGCGAGCGTCACCGCCAGCACCAAGGCCCCGACGGGCGGACCCGCCTACCTGATCCGCCATCCCGACCAGCTGTTCAGGCAGTACATGGGCATGTGCATGGGTGAGGTGCTCGACCCCGACGATCCCCACGCCGGCCCGCTGCGCGAGGATTTCCACAAGCGGGTGACGACCGCATTCAGCCGCCGCATCGACGAGCACACCGGCCTGCGGCCGGATGCCGGCCAGCTCGCCGACTTCGCCGCCAAGCTCGATCACGTGATGCGCTACGCACGCATCCTGGTCAAGAGCGCGCAACAGCTCAAGCAGGACCGCCCCGAATGGAGCTCCTTCATCCTGCTGGCGCAGACCGAGATGCGGCTGTCCGAGTTGCGGGAGCTGGTCGATGGCGCCCCGCCCATCGCCGAATACGGAGCCATCGCCGCGCAACTCACCGGGCTCACCGCCAGGCTGGCGGACAAGGCTTATCGCGCCAAGGTCTACCGGCGCTACCTGGATGTCTGCATCGATCCCGACGTCAATCCCCACCGGCACGCGGCCTACTTCAGCCAGGTCATGCGCAGCTACGAAACCGAGGTGGACAAGACCACCGGCAAGACCCACAGCAATGGCGAGATCGCCAGCCTGCGCCGCAATCTCGTGCTGCTGCATTCCTTCTGCCACGACCTCAAGGAATCGACGACGCTGCTCGGCAACGAGGTGGCCCCGCCACCGCAGCCCGGCATGGCCAGGCGTGTGGATGCGGCGCGGGCCATCCTGCGCGCCGGCATCCTGGCCAAGCTCGACTCGGACACGCCGGCCGACGAGTTCCAGAGGGGCATCGATACCTTGCGGCAGTCCCTCGGGCTGTCGGCCTATGCGGGACCGGCAAGCAGCCCGCAAGGGGCGGGCGACACCGACGACTGAGGCTGTACTACTGCTGGATATCGCCCAGGCAGAGGTACTTCAGCTCGACATAGTCGTCGATGCCGTGGTGCGAACCCTCGCGGCCCAGGCCCGATTGCTTGACGCCGCCGAAGGGCACGTGCTCGGTGGCGATCACGCCCGCGTTGATGCCCACCATGCCGTACTCCAGCGCCTCGGCCACGCGGAAGATGCGGCCCACGTCGCGGCTGTAGAAGTAGCTGGCCAGGCCGAACTCGGTGTTGTTGGCCGCGTCGATGGCTTCCTGCTCTTCCTTGAAACGGAAGACCGGAGCGAAGGGACCGAAGGTCTCTTCGCGGGCGCACAGCATGTCGGGCGTGGCATCGGCCACCACGGTCGGCTGGAAGAACTGGCCTTCCATCTTCTCGCCGCCCGCGGTGATGCGCGCGCCCTTGGCCAGCGCATCGTCCAGATGCTTCTGCACCTTGGCGATGGCCGCCGGCTCGATCAGCGGGCCCTGCACCACGCCCTCGTCGAAACCGTTGCCCACCTTCAGGCTCTTGACCTTGGCCGAGAACTTCTCGATGAACTGCTCGTACACGCCGTCCTGCACATACAGCCGGTTGGCGCAGACGCAGGTCTGGCCGGCATTGCGGTACTTGCTGGCGATGGCGCCTTCCACGGCCGAATCGATGTCGGCGTCATTGAAGACGATGAAGGGTGCGTTGCCGCCCAGTTCCAGCGACATCTTCTTGACGGTGGGCGCGCTCTGCGCCATCAGGATGCGGCCCACTTCGGTGGAGCCGGTGAAGCTGATGTGGCGCACGATGTCCGAGGCGCAGAGCACCTTGCCGATGGCGATCGAGTTCTCGCTGTCGGCGGTCAGCAGGTTGAGCACACCCGCCGGGATGCCGGCGCGCACGGCCAGTTCGGCTGCGGCGAGCGCGGTCAGCGGGGTCAGCTCGGCTGGCTTGATGACGACGGGGCAGCCGGCGGCCAGCGCGGGTGCGACCTTGCGGGTGATCATGGCCAGGGGGAAGTTCCAGGGCGTGATCGCGGCGCAGACGCCGACGGATTGCTTGAGCACCAGCAGGCGCCGGTTGTTGTCGAACTGCGGCAGGGCCTCGCCGTTGATGCGCTTTGCTTCTTCCGCGAACCATTCGACGAAGCTGGCCGCGTAGCTGACCTCACCCTTGGCCTCGGCGAAGGGCTTGCCCTGCTCGGCGGTCATGATGCGGCCCAGGTCTTCCTGGTTGGCCATCAACAGCTCGAACCACTTGAGCAGGATGGCGTGGCGCTGCTTGCCGGTCTTGGCGCGCCAGGCGGGCCAGGCGGCGTTGGCGGCGTTGATCGCGTACTCGGCATCGGCTGCGCCCAGGTTGGGCACGTCGGCGAGCTTCAGGCCGGTGGCCGGATCGTTCACATCGAAGCGGGCGGCGCCCTTGACCCACTGGCCGTCGATCAGCGCATCGGTCTTGAGCAGGCTCGGGTCGTTGAGCAGGGCCAGCGGCGAGGTCTTCATGTCCATGGCGTGTTCCTCAGGCGGCGACGGTGGTTTCGAGCGCGACGGCCAGGGCCTCGCCCAGGGTCACCAGGGCGGCTTCGAACTGGTCTTCGGGAATCGTCAGCGGGTAGAGGAAACGGATCACGTTGCCGTACACACCGCAACTCAGCAGCAGCAGGCCGCGCGACAGGGCTTCCTGCTGCACCTTGGCGACCAGGGCCGCGCTGGGCTTGCCGTCGGTGCCGACGAACTCCATCGCCACCATCGAGCCCAGGCCGCGCACATCGGCGATCAGCGGGCTGCGTTCACGCCAGTCGGCCAGGTATTCCTGCAGGCGGGCGCCGAGCTTGACCGAACGCTCCAGCAGCTTCTCTTCCTGGATCGCATCGATCACCGCATGCGAGGCGGCCACGGCCAGCGGGTTGCCGGCATAGGTGCCGCCCAGGCCGCCGGGCGCGGGTGCGTCCATCACCTCGGCGCGGCCGCAGACAGCCGACAGCGGCATGCCGCCGGCCAGGCTCTTGGCCATGGTCACGATGTCGGGCTTCACGGTGTGGTGCTCCATCGCGAACATCTTGCCGGTGCGGCCGAAACCGGTCTGCACCTCGTCGGCGATCAGCAGGATGCCGTTGGCATCGCACACCTCGCGCAGCTTCACCATGAGTTCGGCTGGCGCGATGTTGAAGCCGCCTTCGCCCTGCACCGGCTCGATGATGATCGCGGCCACGCGGCTGGCCTCGATGTCGCACTTGAAGAGCTGGGTCAGCGCCTCCAGGCTGTCGGCCACGCTCACGCCGTGCACGGCGTTGGGGAAGGGCAGGTGGTAGACATCGCCCGGGAAGGGACCGAAGCCGATCTTGTAGGGCGCGACCTTGCCGGTCAGCGCCAGGCCCATCATGGTGCGGCCGTGGAAGCCGCCGCCGAAGGCCACGATGCCCGGGCGGCCGGTGTAGGAACGGGCGATCTTGATGGCGTTCTCGACCGCCTCGGCGCCGGTGGTGAAGAGCGCGCTCTTCTTGGGGCCGGCGATGGGCGCGACCGCGTTGATGCGCTCCAGCAGCGACACCGCGCTTTCGTAGGGCACGATCTGGTAGGAGGTGTGGGTGAAGCGGTCGAGCTGCGCCTGGATGGCGGCGATCACCTTGGGATGGCGGTGGCCGGTGTTGAGCACCGCGATGCCGGCGGCGAAGTCGGTGTAGGCGCGGCCTTCCACGTCCCAGACGGTGGCGTTCTCGGCGCGGTCCGCGTAGAAGTTGCACATGACGCCCACGCCACGGGGAGCGGCGGCGATGCGGCGTTGTTCGATTTGCTGGTTGTTCATGGCGATGCTCGTCAGGGTGGAATGAGGGGAAGGATGCGGCCCCGATTACAGGCCCAAGCGGTCCTATAATCCAGTTCCGCTTTCACCGGATGGATGGTGCCAATTGAAACCGATCAGTGTCGACCTGCTGGCCCAGCGGCTGGAAGCCGAGCGCAAGGCGCGGCCCGACGGCGCCATCAACCGCATGCTCTACGAATGCCTGCGCGGCGCGATCCACGACGCCAGCCTGCCGGCCGCCAGCCGCCTGCCGCCCTCGCGCGACCTGGCGGCGCAGCTGGGCATCTCGCGCAACACGGTGATGCATGCCTACGAGCAGCTGATGGCCGAGGGTTATGCCAAGGGCCTGACCGGCAGCGGCACCTATGTGGCCGACCGCATACCCGACCCGCCTTCGCTGCCGCGCGCCGCGATGGCCAGCACCCATGGTGCGCCGGCGGTCGCCGCGCGCCTTTCGCGGCGCGGCCGCCAGGTGATCGACAAGGCCCTGGCGCAGACCCGCCAGTGGGGCGCCTTCATGCCCGGCCTGCCCGACATCACCCAGGTGCCGCAGCAGAAGCTGGCCAAGATCGTGGCGCGGCTGGCGCGCAGCCAGTCGCCGGCCATGCTGAGTTATGCGGCCGGCGGCGGCCATCCGGCGCTGCACCGCAGCCTGGCCGTCTATCTGCGCCAGGCGCGGTCGGTGGTGTGCGAGCCGGAGCAGATCGTGGTGACCGAAGGCGTGCACCAGGCCATCGACCTGATCACCCGGGTGCTGGGCGATCCCGGCGACACCGCCTGGGTGGAGGAGCCGGGCTACTGGGGTACCCGCAGCGTGCTGGAGATCAACGGCATCCGGCTCAAGCCCCTGCCGGTGGATGCCGAAGGCATGCGGCCGCCGCCGGGCGACCGGCCCGCCGCGCAGGCGCCGCGCTTCGCCTTCGTCACACCCTCGCACCAGTACCCGCTGGGCGCGGTGATGAGCATGTCGCGCCGGCTCGATCTGCTGGCCCATGCGGCGCGCGACGGCACCTGGGTGGTGGAGGACGACTACGACAGCGAATTCCGCTTCGCCGGCCAGCCCATCGCCTCGCTGCAGGGCCTGCTGCCGAACGCGCCCGCCGCGCAGGTGATCTACGTCGGCACCTTCAGCAAGACGCTCTACCCGGGCCTGCGCATCGCCTACATGGTGGTGCCGGCCTCGGTGGCGACGGCCTTCCGAACCGCCCAGTCCGAGCTCTACCGCGGCGGCCACATGCTGATGCAGGCGGCGCTGGCCGAGTTCATCGACAGCGGCCTGTACGCCGCCCACATCCGCAAGATGCGCCTGGTGTATGCGGCGCGCCGGGCCTTCCTGATCGCCCTGGTGCAGCAGTGGCTGGGCGCCGACTGGATCCACGAGTACGACACCGGCGCCGGCCTGCACCTGGTGCTGGCCCTGCCCGAGGGCATGGACGACGTGGCCGTCACCGAGGCCTGCGCCGCGCAGGGCGTGCTGGTGCGGCCGCTGTCGCGCTACTACCTGGGCCGCAGGCGCCGCAGCGGCCTGCTGCTGGGCTTCGCCAGCGTGCCGCAGGAGCAGATGCTGGCGCCCTTCGAGATCGTGGTGCGCTGCATCCGCCAGGCCGTGCCGGCCTGAGGCGCGGTCAGACCGGATCCAGGTGCGTCATGACGCTGAGCACCTTGTGCTCGGCCATCACCCGTCGGCGGGCTTCCACCGTGATCTCGTGGGCGGCGGCCACGGTCAGCGCGCCGTCGACCTCCAGATGCGCATCCACCGCCAGCAGGTCACCCATGCGGCGGGTGCGCAGGTCGTGCACGCCGCGCACGCCGGGCGTGGCGGCCAGCGTGGCGGTGATGGCGGCCAGGGCCTCGGCGTCCGCGCCGCGGTCCATCAGGTCCTGCAGCGCACCCCAGCCGAACTTCCAGCCCATGTGGGCCACCATGCCGCCGACGATCAGCGCGGCGATCGGGTCGAGCAGCGGATAGCCGCAGAGATTGCCGACGATGCCGATGCCCACCACCAGCGAGGACGCCGCGTCCGAGCGCGCATGCCAGGCATTGGCCACCAGCAGGGTGGAGCGCAGCCGCTCGGCGATGGCCAGCATGTAGCGGAAGAGCCCCTCCTTGGCGACCAGCGCCAGCACCGCCACCCCCAGCGCCACCGCATGCACCGGCGGCACCGCCTCGGGCGCCTCCAGCCGCACGACGGCGGAGGCCACCATGCCGATGCCCACCACCAGCATCAGCACCCCCAGCGCCAGCGTGGCGGCGGTCTCGAAGCGCTGGTGGCCGTAGGGGTGTTCCGCGTCCGCCTCCTTGCGGCTCTGCGGGCCGGCCACCAGCACGATGATGTCGCTGAGCAGGTCGGTCAGCGAATGCAGGCCGTCGGCGATCAGGCCCTGCGAGGCCGAGAAGATGCCGATGGCGAACTGCAGCGAGGCCAGCCCCAGGTTGACCGCCACGCTGACCCAGGTGCTGCGGGTGCCGGCGGCCGCGCGCACGGCGGCGTCGGCGTGGCTGGGCGGGGTCGGGGCGTGGTCTGGGTGCGAGGGCATGGAGCGGCATTGTCGCGTGCCGCGCGCCCGGCCCCGGCCGGCGGCCGCATCAGTCCAGGATGACCTGGAACAGGACGGCGCCCGAGGCGCCGGGCGACAGCTCGCCGTCGAAGGTCCAGCTCAGGCCGCCCTTGCCGCCGGGCTTCTGGTCCTGCGTGCAGTCCACCGCGCTGGCGTCGGCCGGCGTGATCTTGTGGCAGCCGGTGAGGGAGGCCGGCGTGCTGCCGACAGAGGCGCCGACAAAGCTGGTGTAGGCAGGGGTGTTGTCGTTGATGACCAGCCCCCGCAAAGGCTCCGCGGCCTTGTTCGTGTAGGTGATCCGGTATTCCAGCGTCTGCCCCGGCTTGGCCTGATTGCTCAGTCCGAACGCGGCGACGCCCTGGCTGACATTGCGCACTTCCTTGAGCAGGCCGAGCGCGTCGCTGGACACCGTGGTGAGGTCATCGACCGAATAGCGGGCCGACAGCGAAGACGCAGCGTTGGTGAAGCTGAACGCCGCATCGACGGTGGCGCGGTTGTGGCTGCCCAGCGGTGCTTGCTGCGGCACGGATTGCAGCATCACGACGCAAACGACCTGCCCGGGCGTGACCGGCTGGGGGACCGCCGGCGGAAACAGCCTGGCGGCGCCGCCCTGCAGGCTGCCGGTGCAGCCGGGGTCGGCGAAGATCTGCTCGCTCCAGCCGGCGCTGGCCGGGCTGGAGACGGAATCCGCCACCGAGAAGCTCACCTGGCCGAGCGTGCCGGCGGTGAAGATGTGGCCGTGGCCGACATGGCTGCCGGGCAGGCCGTTCCTGAGTCCCGGCTGCAGGAAGGTGCTGAGGGGGACGCTGGCGAAATTCAGGCCCTCGGGCGGCGTGCCGGTCCAGGTGAAGGCGATCCGGTCGGTCCTGGTGTCCGAAGCCAGGGTGAGGGTGTTGGGCGCGGCGGCGAAGGCCACGCCGGGCTGGAGGGCTGTGCCGCCGATGGAGGCGCCGGTGGAGGTGCGGGCGGGCGATCTGGCGACTTCCACGCACAGCGCAGCGCCAGTGGCGATCTCCGCAGGGGCAGGCAAGCGGTACGCGCCGTCGCCGTCGGTGGTGGCCTTGGCCAGGCTCTTGCCGGCGCAGTCGGTCAGGCTCACCTCCACGCCGGGCAAGCCGCGTTCACCGCCATTGGCCACTGCGTCGTTGGCGATGCCGCTTTCCATGCCATTGTCCGAAAAGACCCGGCCGCTGCCGCCGCTGGCGGAAGAAGGCGCTTCAGCGGCATTAATGAAGGTGCAGACGATGTTGCCGCCTTCGACCACCGCCGCAGCGTTGAGTTGCAGGCTGCCGTCGGGCGTCTGGGTGGCGGTGCCGCCGCCCGGCAGGCCGCTACAGCTTGCGCTGCGCAGCTTGAAACCCTGTTTCGCCGCCTGGGTGATTTTGGTGGCCACGTTCAGGGCACCCAGCCGGGTGGGTGCGCCGGTCACCGCCACGCCCGCCGCGGTGGTCGTGATGTCCTGGCTGGTGAAGCCATTGCTGCCGCTGTAGCTGAAGGCCCCGGTCCCCCCTTCCGACACGGTCTTGATGGTGACGGTCGAGGAAGCGCAGACCGCGTTGATCCGGCCTTGAACCATCAGGGCCGTGAGGTTGTAGTTGTCGGAGGTCTTGACGAAAAGGCTGTTGGCGCCGGGCTTCCATCCCTGGGAGACATTCGCGACGCCCTGGGTGGCGATCGAGAAATAGCCGCTGCCTTGGAAGGAGTTGACGACCTCGTTCGCATAGATCGAGACCACACGGTCGTCCGCCAGAAAGTTGAGCCCGAGCACGAAAGTGGCGGGATCGATATTGCCGGCCAGGGTGAAGTCATAACGGTAATAGACGAATTCGCCGACATGGGCTGCATTGCTGAGCGCGGAGATCCAGTTGGCGTTGGAGAAAGGTGAGACCGCCCAGGTGCCAACTGCCAGTTTCGGGAACGCCACGACGGCGGGTTTCCAGACGGCGACGCTGGAGGGCCCGGCGGCGGTTCCGACCCCCACCATCCAGTGATCGTCCTGCGCGTACAGGGGCTTGAAGGAACTGTCCGATGCATAGGCGGTATTGAAGACGAATCCGCTGGTGCGACAGCTGACCGGTTGCGCTGCCGGCAGCACGTACGGAAACTCGCGCACCTCGAACTGTGCGCTGGTGGCGGTCGGCGTCGCCGGCGCGTTGTAGGAGGCGAGTGTGTTGGCCGCGATGGTGGTGGTGTATTGGCCGGGCCTCACCGAGGTCAGGTCGGTGATCATCTGGCAGCTGCCGTGGGCGGGGATCGTCGCGTCGTGCAGTTCCACGCCACCCGAGTGGGCAATCATTCCATCGTAGGTCTGATACGGCTTCACCCAGCCGGCCGGACAGGTCGTCTTCGAGGTCAGCTCGTCGCTGTTGAAGACATCCACCGGATAGGGTACGCCCAGGGCAGTCCAGACCACATCGACCGGGTTCGGATTGGTCACCGTCACCGTCATGGTGGTAAACACCGGACCGTACGGTCCGATCACTTCCGGCGAAAAGCGCATCGCGGCCTGCAGGGGCGCCAGGCCGACGATGACGGTCGTACTGCTGCAATTGGTTTTCGCATCCTGGACGCAGGCCGGACCCGGCGCCACGGCCGGCACGCCGACGGCATCGGTACTGGCGCTCAGGTGATTGACGACGGGCACGACGGTGTTGACATACGGCATCGTCACCGACAGCGAGAAGCTGCCGGTCGCGCCCAGGGCGATGCCGGTGGGCGACGTCGCGAGACGGCAGGTCAGCAATGCACCCGGAGCACTGGGCAAGGTGCCGCAATCCACGCTCTGGATGCCGGCGCCGGGACTGGCACCGGTGGCGACGGCGCCAGGGGGAAGCTGATCCTGGATCGTGAGTGCCATGGTGGTGGGCACCGGTCCGATGTTCACCAGATTGATCGCATAGGCCACCGTGTCCGCCGCGTTGGCGCTGACCGGGCCGCTGGAGGTCAGCGCGGTATAGGCCGGCATGGTGTTGATGAAGGTGCACTGGATCCTGGCGTTCTGCACCATGACGTTTGCGGGCAGCGTCGCTATGTGGCCGGAGACGGTCGCCAGGTTACCCGCCGCGTTGCCGCTGCTCGTCGCGTTGGTATCGACGCAAGACACCGAAACCGGTTGGAGCGGCCATCCCGGCTGCGGATTGGATTGGTCCACCGATGCGGCCACCCCCGTGGTGCCGGTATGGGTGACTCCAGGGACGGGCACACCGGCGCTTGCGACATGGATGTTCTCGGCGGCGCCTCCGGTGATGCCTGTCAGGCCATAGCCGAAATTGCCCACCCCGTTCGTGGCGATGGTGGTGATGCGGACCGTGGGCGCGCTCTGCGCCCAGACAGGCACCACCATGGCCGCTGACAGCCAGGCAGCGGCCCAGCGCAGGTTTCTTCCCGAATAAATCGCGGTGGTCAACCTGTGCAGAAGAGTTGAGAAAAGAAAAATGAGGGTGCTCATTGCGCGCGCATCGAAAAATGGAAGTGCTCCCTCACCCTAGTGAGGTGCTTTGGCCGCACGCGTTGCACCCATGACAAGAAGCGCAGCCCTTTCGGACTAGCTCCATCTTCTGACCCAGGCGATCGCCTGTGTCATGGCGCGACAGGGGAAATCACCATCAGTCCCGCCAGCACTCCTTGCGGCATCCCGCACTTTTCTGCCATCCCTGGGCGCTGCCGGCAGTGGTCTGGCGAAAGCCAGTCAGAACTGTCTGAATTAGCGCTGGGTCCTGTGCGCCGAGTGCTGCGAATGGCTATGGTGGCGCCTCTTTCTTCCATCCGTTCTTCCGGAGCGACCTCCCATGTCCCAAGCCCTCGCCTACGCCGCCCAGTCGGCCACCACACCCCTGGCGCCCCACACCATCGAACGCCGCACGCCGGGCCAGCTCGACGTGGCGCTGGACGTGCTGTTCTGCGGCGTCTGCCATTCCGACCTGCACACCGCGCGCAACGAATGGCACAACACCCTCTACCCCTCCGTGCCGGGCCACGAGATCGTCGGCCGCGTCACCGCGGTCGGCTCGCTGGTGAGCAAGTTCAAGGTCGGCGACATCGTCGGCGTGGGCTGCATGGTCGACAGCTGCCAGCACTGCCAGCCCTGCGCCGAGGGCATCGAGCAGTACTGCGAGAACGGCTTCACCGGCACCTACAACGGCCCGATGTTCGGCGGCGAGAACACCTACGGCGGCTATTCCAGCGCCATGGTGGTGCGCGAAAGCTTCGTGCTGAAGATCAGCCACGACGAGGCATCGCTGGCCGCCGTCGCGCCGCTGCTGTGCGCGGGCATCACCACCTATTCGCCACTGCGTCAGTGGAATGTCGGTCCGGGCAGCAAGGTCGGCATCGTGGGTCTGGGCGGCCTCGGCCACATGGGCGTGAAGATCGCCGCGGCCATGGGCGCGCATGTGGTGCTGTTCACCACCTCCGAGAGCAAGCGCGCCGATGCGCTGCGACTGGGCGCGCATGAAGTGGTGGTCTCGAAGAACGCCGAGGAGATGGCGGCGCAGGCCGGCAAGCTCGACTTCATCCTCAACACCGTGGCCGCGCCGCACGACCTCGACGCCTTCCTGGCGCTGCTCAAGCTCGACGGCACCATGACCCTGGTCGGCGCACCCGATTCGCCGCATCCCTCGCCCAACGTCTTCAGCCTGATCTTGAAGCGCCGCCGCCTGGCCGGCTCGCTGATCGGCGGCATCCGCGAGACGCAG
This sequence comes from Xylophilus rhododendri, assembly GCF_009906855.1. Taxonomy (NCBI): domain Bacteria; kingdom Pseudomonadati; phylum Pseudomonadota; class Betaproteobacteria; order Burkholderiales; genus Xylophilus; species Xylophilus rhododendri. Next base: position 2,835,922 of record NZ_CP047650.1, on the reverse strand, counting down.
GAGATGCTCGACTTCTGCGCCAAGCACGGCATCGTGTCGGACATCGAGACCATCGCCATGGACCAGATCAACACCGCCTACGAACGCATGCTCAAGAGCGACGTGAAGTACCGGTTCGTGGTGGACATGGCCACGATCGGCTGATCCGCTTCGCATCTGCCGGGCAGGCCTTCGTGTCTGCCCGCGTGGCCTTTCCCCGCCGGAAATGATGATTCGCGTTTTTGCAAGGAAGGCGCGTTCATGTTTGCCCAGCAGCCCCCTCAGGCGACAGGCCGTTTCCACCAGCGGGCACAGCCGATCCCGCGCGATGCCGAGCCGGCCTGGCACCGGTCGGAGCCATCGTCCGATGGCGTGCGGCCTCCGGTGGACGGCGATATCGGCGGCCTCATCGCCATGGCGGCGCAGAGTGCGGGCCGCGCCGCGTTTTCCTCGGTCCGCGGCTTGGCCGGGGGCCTGTGGCGAAGGCTCGCGGCCATCGAGCAGCTTGCGCCGCGCATGCATGGGCAGCGGCACCTGCGCGGCAATGCCGCCAGGAGCCGCGAGCGCGGAGCCCCCGGTGTCGATTTCGCGCGGCTCGATCACGTGATGCTGCACAGCTTGCTGCAATCGCCCTGGCTCAGCGGGAACACCCTGGCGAGCCTGCTGCATATCCGCGATCTGGTGCAGCGGCGCGGCCTGGCGATCGGCGACCTGCGGGGCAGGCTGCGCCCGGACGGCAGCTTCGTGCCCGTCGGCCCGCTGGAGCTGCGCCCTGCTGCCTGGCCCGGCGAACGCGAGCAACTGGCGTGGCAGAACCTCGACCAAATGATCGCGCTGGTGCGCCACCAGCTCCGCGGCGGGTTCTAGGCCTCGGGAATACGCTCCAGGTCGGCCAGCCAGACGGCCGACTCGCCGTCGCTCGGCGCCCGCCAGTCGCCGCGCGGCGAGAGCGAGCCGCCCGAGCCGATCTTGGGCGCATTGGGCACGCAGGAGCGCTTGAACTGGCTGGTCTGGAAGAAGCGCCAGACGAAGGTGCGCAGGTGCTTGCGGATCTCCGCCAGCGAGTACTGGTGGCGTTCGTCGGGCAGGTCCTGCGGCCAACTGCCCTGGTCCCGGTCATGCCAGGCCACGTACGCCAGATAGGCCACCTTGCTCGGCCGGAATCCGTAGCGCACCGTGTAGTAGAGGTGGAAGTCCTGCAGCTCGTAGGGGCCTATGGTGTCTTCCGTCTTCTGGCCCGGCTGGCTGCCAACGGCGTTCGGATCGGTGGGGACCAGCTCGGGGCTGATCTCGGTGGCCAGGATGTCGCGCAGGGTCTGGCTGCCGCGTTCGCCCAGCATGCCGGTGTCGGCCACCCAGCGCACCAGGTGCTTGATCAGCGTCTTGGGCACCGAGGCGTTCACGTTGTAGTGCGACATGTGGTCGCCCACGCCATAGGTGCACCAGCCCAGCGCCAGCTCGCTCAGGTCGCCGGTGCCGGCCACGATGGCGCCGTGGAAGTTGGCCAGCCGGAACAGGTGGCTGGTGCGCTCGCCGGCCTGCACGTTCTCGAAGGTGATGTCGTAGACCGGCTCGCCGTTGTGGAAGGGGTGGCCCAGGTCGGCCAGCATCTGGGTGCAGCTGGGGCGGATGTCGATCTCGCGCACGGTGCAGCCCACCGAAGTCATCAGCTCGTGCGCCTGCATCAGCGTGCGTTTGCTGGTGGCGAAGCCGGGCATGGTGAAGCCCAGGATGTTGCGGCGCGGCAGGCCGAGCCGGTCCATGGCCTGGGCCAGCACCAGCAGGGTGTGGGTGGAGTCGAGCCCGCCCGAGACACCGATCACCACCTTGTCGATCTTGCTGGCTTCGAGCCGCTGCACCAGCGACTGCACCTGGATGTTGAAGGTCTCGTGGCAGCGTTCGTCGCGGCTGGCGGCGTCGCTGGGCACATAGGGGAAGCGCTCCACCTTGCGCAGCAGGCCGCCGGGCACGGACTCGGGCAGGGCCAGGTCGAAGACGACGGTGCGCCAGCCCGCCAGCTGCTGCCGGTGCTTCTGCACCGAGGTGCCGAAGCTGTTCTGCCGCATGCGTTCGCGCGAGAGGCGCTCCAGGTCGGCGTCGGCCAGGATCATGTGCGAGCGGTTGGAGAAACGCTCGCTCTCGGCCAGCAGTTCGCCGGCCTCATAGATCAGCGCCTGGCCGTCCCAGGCCAGGTCGGTGGTGGATTCGCCGATGCCGGCCGACGAGTAGAGATAAGCCGCCTGGCAGCGCGCCGACTGCAGGCTCACCAGCTGGTGGCGGTAGGCCGACTTGCCGATGGTGATGTTGGATGCGGACAGGTTGACCAGCACCGTCGCCCCCGCCAGCGCCGCGTAGCTGCTGGGCGGAATCGGCACCCAGACGTCCTCGCAGATCTCCACGTGGATCTTGAGCAGGGGTAGGTTGCGCGCCTGGAAGAGCAGGTCGCTGCCGAAGGGAACGGTGGCGCCGCAGAGTTCGATCTCGGTGGCCAGGGCGGTGTCCGCGCCGTTGAACTGCCGGCCTTCGTAGAACTCGCCGTAGTTGGGCAGATAGGTCTTGGGCAGCACGCCCAGCAGCCGGCCGCCCTGCACCACGGCCGCGCAGTTGAAGAGCCGGTGCTCCACCCGCAAGGGCAGGCCGACGATGGCCACGGCGGCGATATGGCGCGAGGCCTCCACCACCTGCTGCAGCGCTGTTTCGCAGGCATCGAGCAGGGCGGCCTGGTGGAACAGGTCCTCGCAGGTATAGGCCGACAGGCCGAGCTCGGGAAAGGCCACCACGGCCGCGCCCTGGGCCGCCGCTTCGCCGTACAGGCGGATGGTTTCGGCGGCATTGAAGACCGGGTCGGCCACCCGGTTGCGCGGCACGGCGACCGCCAGCCGTGCGAAGCCGTGGCGGTAGGGATGGTGAAAGGGCAGATCGGCGCTGGTCAACACGTGCTTTCGTCAGGGGATCACGACGCGCTGCACTTTACGTCCATCCGGCAGCCCTTGCCGCTCGACGATAAAAACACTTTACGCGAGAGATGTCGGCCACTAGCATACGCAGCTCTCGAAACAAGCGTGCACTCACTCTTTTGTCGAGTGGCAGTACAGGAGCAACATGATCGAACTGGAAGTGAACTGCATTCAGAGGCCGCATCCGGAAGCACCGCATCACCTGATCACGCACCTGGGCCACAGCGCATTCGAATGCCGCATCCCGGTCGAGCTGGCCATCACGCAGATCCGCGGCAAGCTCAGCCGCTATTACGTGCTGGATGCCGCCACCGACGAGCGCATCTACGTCGACGTGCGCCGGGAACCGGGCCGCGTGCCCTATCTGCAGGCGCAGATCGAAGGCGTCTGGACCGACCACCTGGTGCGGCTGCCCGAATGCAGCCGGCGCTTCCGGCTGATCCGCGAAGGGCGCAGCCTGGACATGCGGCAGTCGGCGCGGTTCCTGGCGCATCGGTAGGCGCGGCCCCGGTCGGGCCTCAGTAGCTGACGGTGATGACGAGCTGGTCCGCATAAGCACCCGCCGGCACGTTCTGTGCCGCCGGTATGCGGCCGTAGACGGTGTAGTGCGCGCCGGCGACGCTTCCCGAGACGAGGGAAGTTCCCGCGCTGCCGTCGCCCCAGACGGCCAGGCGCGAGGCCGCCACGAACAGGTTGTAGGCGAGCGCGGTACCGGCCCCCGGCATCTGGCGAGCGGCATAACTGCCGCTGCCGGGGCCGAGCGCGATGCTGTAGGCGGTGTCGGCATCGCACTGCACGGCGATGTCGCCCGCGCCGTCGAGCGCGCCGGGAGCGAAGGGATCGTAGGGGCCGAAAGACAGCCCGCTGCTCGACACACTGCAGCTGGCCGCCAGCGCGCCGGCCGGCGGCAGCAGCGCCATCGCCACGGCCAGGCACAGGCGGATGGCCCATCCACGGCGAATCATGGAACGGGCGCGAGGCATCGGTAGACACCCAGTTCAGGCACCGGCCCGGAATCCGCCGGCAGCGACAGGTCGAAAACGCAGTCCACCCCCGGGCCCTGGACATGCACGCGGTTGCGGTCCTCCAGTCCTTCGAGGTAGAGCCGGCCCTCATCGCCGAAGGGAAAGACCCCGGGCAGGCCGTCGAGCCCGGCGCTGGCGCCGGCCGGCAGCGGCTGGCCATCCGCCCGCGTCACCGTCAGCGTGGCGCCGCGCATGCGGCGTACCGGAAAACGCAGCACCGTGCCGCTGCGGAACGCCGGCAGCGCCTGCATCTGCAGGCTGCCGATCTGCGCGTCCAGCGGCAGGTCCGCCTGCTCGATGCGCACCGGGTTGCGCTGGTAGGCCCGCAGCCGCGGCAGCAGGGCCATGCCGTCCGCATCGGTGTGCGCCACCAGCTGGTTGTCGGCATAGACGCCCACGCCGGCCTGATGCGGCACTTCCACCAGCGCGAAGCCGCTGTCGAGCTGGCGTGCCAGGCGCAGGCCGCCGCCCATCCACACCACACCTCCGTTCGCGCTGGCCCGCACCGCCGTCTGGCCCGAGCCCAGGGCGCCATCCAGCAGCAGGGTGCCGGCGTCGCGCTGCACGGTGGTGCCGGCCTCGACGCGTGGGTCCTGCCCGCTGTAGGCCCGCATGCGATAGCCGGTGCCGACACCCGCCGGCGCGCTGCGCTGCCATTGCAGCAGGCCCTGCGCGCCGCCATCCTGGGCGATGGCGCTGGCGTTCATGCTCTGGCCGTCCAGCACCCGCGTGTAGCTGAGGGTGGCGACGGTGCGCCCCTGCGGGCCGGCGCTGCGCAGCAGCGACAGCGCCAGAAAGCCCAGCGGCCCCAGGCTCACGCCATAACCCGCGCTCCAGAGGCGCACCGCCTCCCGGTCACGCGGCGTCTGCAGCGCATAGCCCAGCGAAAAGCTGCCATGACCCAGCGCGAGGTTGGTATAGGCCTGCACCCGCTGACGCATCGCGCGCTGCTCGGGCAACTGGCCGAGCTGGCCGAAGCCGGGCGTGGTCCATTGCAGATCGACCCCCGCGCCGAAGCGGCGTGTCTGGCGCTCCGCCCCTATTGCCAGCAGATAGCCACCGCCCGGCTCGCCCCGGCTGGCCGCCAGTGCGCCGTGCACCGTGCCGCCACCGGGCCATGCCCAGGCGGCGCCCAGGCCGGCACCTCGATGCGCGGCCTGCCATTCGCCGCGCGCTTCGACGGTCAGCTCGTCGCTCAGCCCCAGGCGATGGGTGAGCGCCAGCGCGGCCGCGCCGTAATGGTTGCTGGCGAGCGTGAAATCCTGGCGCACCCGGCCCAGTTCATAGGAGAAGTCGTGCAGGCCGGCGCGCAACAGGCGTGTGCTGGCGTAGTAGGGCGTGACGATGGTCTGCTCCCGCCCCAGCAGGTCACGCACCACCATGCGCGCCTCGCCCTGGCCGGTCAGCACCGGCGCCTGCTGCAGGCTGAAGGGGCCGGCGGGGATGTCCTGCCGCGCCTGCAGTGCATCGTTCACGTAGAGGTCCACCGTCGAGGGCAGGGCGGCCTGGCCGGACAGGGTCGGCATCGCGAAGGTGACGAAGCCTGGCTGCGTATCGAAATTCGTCGCCCATTGCACACCGCCCATGCGCACCGGAAGGCCCCAGGCGCCGCCGCGGCCGACCATGTCGCCCAGCCTCAGGCTGGCGCGCCGGGCCGGCAGGTCATGGGTCCAGGTGGTTTCCAGGCGCAAGAGGCGAGGGCCGGCGAGATCGCCGCTGCGCACGGCGAAGCTGCCCAGGCCCACGCCGGCCGGCTGGAAACTGCCCAGCTCCAGCAGGGCGCCGCCCTGCTTCTGCTGGCCGGCGCGTGTGGCGGACAAGTCGTAGTTCAGGAACATGCCGGTGGCGATCGGGCCGGGCAGGACGCTGTCACGCCGGTCCAGATTCAGCGTGGTGGATTCGAAGCGCGCCGCATCGGCCTGCAGCGACAGCGTCTGGCTGGCGGCATCGAGCTGCCAGGATGCGCCGGCGATGTCGTCCAGGTGGTGGAAGGCTTGGCCGTCCTGCTGCTGCGCGGGCGCATCGGGCACCAGCAGCCGCCAGCGCCGCAGGTCGGCATCGCGCACCAGCAGCCGGCCGTCGGGCTCCTGCAGCAGCAAGGCGGTTTCGCCGGTATCGACCTGGTTCAGGCGCACGGCCAGCAGCAGTTCCACCGGTGCCGCGGCGGGGGCGGCAACGCAGGGCGCCAGGCACAGCGCCATGCAGCCCGCCAGCGGCGTGACGATCCGCGCGCGCAGCACCCGGCGCCCTAAGGTGCAGCAACGACGAGGCGGGCGGAGAGATCGCCGGCATCGGTCTGGGCGGTCAGCAGGAGTTCGCTGCCGACCGGCACTTCGCGCGCGATCAGCCATTCGCGCCGCTGGCCGGCCAGCAGGTACGCCGCGGCGGTCTTGGGCGGCCAATCGATGCCCTGCAGCGCGACCTTGCTGATCTGGACATGCGTGTTGCCCGCATTGCGCGCGCTCAGCCGCAGTTGCGCGCCCTGTCGCGCGGCTTCCCACTGCAGGATCGGCTTGGCCGTTCCGACCGGCTGCAGGAAGACCGGCAGGCTCAGGTGCAGCGCCATCTGCAGCCCGCGCGCATCGGCCTGGGGCGGCGGTGGAATCTCCTTGAGCAGCAGGCGGAAGCTGCGCTCCACCGCCCGGGGCACCGCCGCCGAGCGCAAGCCCACCCGCACCACCTGGGAAGCGCCCGGGGCCACGGTGAAGATCGGCGGCGTGGCGAGCAGTTCGCGGCTCGGTGCCAGCACCTCGCTGCCGTCCTGCTGCGACCAGTCCAGCGTCTCCAGCTGGACGAGCGCCGGTGCGGCGCCGTCGTTGCGCACCGTCAGCGCGGCTGCGGTCTGCCCTGTCGCCAGCGTCAGCCGCACCGGGTTCACGGCCAGCGAGCCGGCCCCCGCCGACCCCGCCAGCACCAGGCACAGGCCCCACGCCGCCGCGCACGGACGGCGGCCCCGCATCAGAAGGTGACGGTGGCGATGACGGTGTCGGCGTAGGAGCCGGCGGGCACGTTCTGTCCGGCCGGGATGCTGCCGTAGACCGTCAGCGAGCTGGGCGCGCCGGTGCCGGTCGTGCTCAGGCCGGTGTTGGTGTCATTGCCCCAGACGGTGCCCATGCCCGCGTCCGAGAACAGCGTGTAGGTCAGGTAGTGGCTGCTGCCGTCGGTCATGCGGCGCAGGGGAGAGGAGGCGGTCGAGCCGGAGTCCTTGTTCAGGCCTTCTCCCAGGGTCACCTTGACATCGGAACCGGTGGTGCAGGTGGTGGAGACGCTGCCGGTGCCGGTCAGCGCCGTCGCTGCGTTGTTGCCCACCGGGTCATAGGGGCCGAAGTTCAGGGTTCCGCCGGTGGCCGTGATGGTGCAGGTGGCCGCGACGGTGGCAACGACGGACAGGTTGTCGTTCGCTGTGCCGGCAGCCTGAACCTGGGTCGCCGCGCCGACGGCAACGAGGACCAGCGCGGTCAACAAAGAGCGCGTGGCGAATGCAGGGGCGTGTGTGGTGTGCATGGCGAACTCCTTTGGTCGAGTGGCCGGCCGTGCACCATGCACGGGCGGGCGCTTTGACTTTAGGGATGTTTGCCGTCACTGACTTCCGGCCGAGTGGCTACTTCGGGCCATGGGCTTGCAAGCTCAAACGTCGATATTCGACGCCCGCAAGGCATTCGTCTCGATGAACTCCCTGCGCGGCTCCACCTCGTCGCCCATCAGCATGGTGAAGACGCGATCCGCCTCGATCGCATCGTCGATCTGCACCCGCAGCAGGCGCCGCACGTTTGGATCCATGGTGGTCTCCCACAGCTGCTCGGGGTTCATCTCGCCCAGGCCCTTGTAGCGCTGGCGCGCGGTGGCGCGTTCGGCTTCGGACAGCAGCCAGCGCATGGCGCTGCGGAAGTCGCCGACCTTTTCTTCCTTGGCCCGCTCGCCTTCGCCGCGGCGCACCAGGGCGCCGTCGGCCAGCAGGCCGTTGAAGGTGGCGGCGGCCAGGGCCAGGGCCTCGTAGTCGGCGCCGTGCACGAAGTCCTGGGTGATCACGCTGCTCTTGACGTTGCCGTGGTGGCGGCGGCTGATGCGCAGCACCGGCTTGTCGGTGCGCACGTCGAATTCGCCGGCCACTTCCGCCGGCACGCCGGTGGTCTGCAGCTCGCGCAGGTAGACCTGCAGCTTGACGGCGCTGGCTTCGGCCGATTCGACCGTGTCCAGGTCCAGGGCCACGCCGTCGGCGATGGCGCGCAGGGCCTCCACGTCCATGAAGCCGCCCAGGCGCGCGATGACGCCTTCGGCGACCTGGTGCTTGGCGGCCAGTTCACGCAGGGTGTCGCCTTCGAGCGTGCGGGTGGTGGCGCCGCCGGTTTCCACACGGGCGTCCTTCAGGGCCACGCGCAGCAGGAAGCTGTCGAGTTCGCTGCCGTCCTTGAGGTATTGCTCCTCCTTGCCGACCTTCACCTTGTAGAGCGGCGGCTGGGCGATGTAGATGTGGCCGCGTTCCACCAGCTCGGGCATCTGGCGGTAGAAGAAGGTCAGCAGCAGGGTGCGGATGTGGGCGCCGTCCACGTCGGCGTCGGTCATGATGATGATGCGGTGGTAGCGCAGCTTGGCGACGTTGAAGTCGTCCACGCCGGCCGTGCCGCCGATGCCGGTTGCCTTGCCGATGCCGGTGCCGAGTGCCGTGATCAGGGTCAGGATTTCGTTGGAGGTCAGCAGCTTCTCGTAGCGGGCCTTCTCCACGTTCAGGATCTTGCCGCGCAGCGGCAGGATCGCCTGGAACTTGCGGTCGCGGCCCTGCTTGGCGCTGCCGCCGGCGGAGTCGCCCTCGACCAGGTAGATCTCGCAGCCGGCCGGATCCTTCTCCTGGCAGTCGGCCAGCTTGCCGGGCAGGCCCATGCCGTCGAGCACGCCCTTGCGGCGGGTCATGTCGCGCGCCTTGCGGGCGGCTTCGCGGGCACGGGCGGCTTCGATGATCTTGCCGCAGATGATCTTGGCGTCGTTGGGGCGCTCCAGCAGGTAGTCGGTGAGCAGGCGGCCGACGATGTCTTCCACCGGCGCGCGCACTTCGCTGGAGACCAGCTTGTCCTTGGTCTGGCTGCTGAACTTGGGCTCGGGCACCTTCACGCTCAGCACGCAGCACAGGCCTTCGCGCATGTCGTCGCCGGTGACTTCGACCTTGGCCTTCTTGGCGAACTCGTGCTCTTCGATGTATTTGTTGATGACCCGGGTCATCGCGGCGCGCAGGCCGGTGAGGTGGGTGCCGCCGTCGCGCTGCGGGATGTTGTTGGTGAAGCAGAGCACCTGTTCGGAGAAGCTGCTGTTCCACTGCATCGCCACTTCCACGCCGATGTGGGTGCCGGGGATGCCGCCATAGGTCTCGGCCGGCTTCTCGCCGGCGGCGTAGAAGGAGGTGGGGTGCAGGACGGTCTTGCCCTTGTTGATGAACTCCACGAAGCCGCGCACGCCGCCGGCGCCGGAGAAGTCGTCCTCCTTGCCGCTGCGTTCGTCCTTCAGGCGGATGCGCACGCCGTTGTTCAAAAAGCTCAGCTCGCGCAGGCGCTTGGCCAGGATCTCGTAATGGAAGTCGTGGTTTTCCTTGAAGATTTCGGTGTCCGGCAGGAAGTGCACCTCGGTGCCGCGCTTGTCGGTGTCGCCGGTGATCTTCATCGGCGAGACTTCCACGCCCTGCTGCTGCTCCAGCAGGCGGTTCTGCACGAAGCCGCGGCTGAATTCCAGCGAATGCACCTTGCCTTCGCGGCGCACCGTCAGGCGCAGCATCTTGCTGAGCGCGTTCACGCAGGACACGCCCACGCCGTGCAGGCCGCCCGAGACCTTGTAGCTGTTCTGGTTGAACTTGCCGCCGGCATGCAGCTCGGTCAGCGCGATCTCGGCGGCGCTGCGCCGGGGCTCGTGCTTGTCGTCGAACTTGATGCCGGTGGGGATGCCGCGGCCGTTGTCGGTGACGCTGATCGAGTTGTCGGAATGGATGGTGACGACGATGTCGTCGCAGTAGCCCGCCAGGGCCTCGTCGATCGAGTTGTCCACCACCTCGAAGACCAGGTGGTGCAGGCCGGTGCCGTCGCTGGTGTCGCCGATGTACATGCCGGGGCGCTTGCGCACGGCTTCCAGGCCTTCGAGGATGGTGATGGAGCCCGCGCCATAGCTGCCGTCCGGTGCTGCGATCTCGACCGGTACCGCGTTCTCGACCTCGGCTTCGTAGACGGGTTCGGTGTGGGGCGGGTTGCTGTTTTCTGCGCTCATATCGGGCTTCCGCTGGTCGTTTGCCGCTCGCTGTCGCGGCATTTCTCGGGTGTCTTAGAAGCACCAAACCCGCGGGTCGCGCGGGTCGGGGGCTGGCGGGCTGATGGTGCTGCGGCTAGATCCGCATCGGCATGACCACGTACTTGAATTCGCTGTTGCCGGGGATGGTGATGAGCGCCGAGCTGTTGGAGTCCGACAGCTCGAAGGTCACCATGTCCTGCGACATATTGGCCAGCACGTCGATCAGGTAGCCCACGTTGAAGCCGATCTCGATGGAGTCGCCGCCGTAGTCGATGTCGAGTTCGTCGACCGCTTCTTCCTGCTCGGCGTTGTTGCTGGCCACCCGCAGGGTGCCGGGGTCCAGGTTCAGGCGCACGCCCTTGAACTTCTCGGAAGTCAGGATGGCGGTGCGCTGCAGGGTGGACATCAGCGGCGCGCGGCCGAGCGTGATGCTGTTCTTGTGGTTCTTCGGAATCACCCGGTTGTAGTCGGGGAACTTGCCCTCGACCAGCTTGGTGACGAACTCCATGCCGTCGAAGGAAAAGCGCGCCTGGTTGTTGGCGAACTGCATGGTGATGGCCGGCGGGTTCTCGGCATTGCCGCCGTCGGACAAGAGGCGCTGCAGTTCCAGCACGGTCTTCCTCGGCAGGATGACTTCCTGCTTGGGCACTTCCACGTCCAGCGTGGCCGAGGCGTAGGCCAGGCGATGGCCGTCGGTGGCGACGAGTGCCAGCTGCTTGCCTTCGGCGACGAAGAGGATGCCGTTGAGGTAATACCGGATGTCGTGCACCGCCATCGCGAAGGACACCTGGGCCAGCAGCGACTTGAGCGTCTTCTGCGGCACGCTGAAGGAGGGGCCGAAGTTGGCCGCTTCCTGCACCAGCGGGAAATCTTCCGCCGGCAGCGACTGCAGCGTGAAGCGGCTCTTGCCGCCCTTCAGGATCAGCTTGCCGCCGGAGGATTCCAGCGACACCGTCTGGTCCGAGGGCAGGGTGCGCAGGATGTCGATCAGCTTGCGTGCGCCGATGGTGGTGGTGAAGTTGCCTTCATCGCCGCCGAGTTCCGCCTGGGTGCGGATCTGGATCTCCAGGTCGCTGGTGGTGAGCTGCAGCTGCGGGCCGGTCTTCTGCACCAGCACGTTGGCCAGGATCGGCAGCGTGTGACGACGCTCCACGATGCCCGCCACCGATTGCAGTGCCGACAGCAGCTTTTCTTGCGGTGCCTTCCAAACGATCATGACAACCTCTTCTCCATTTCAATCCCTGCCGACGGTGTTGCAGCGGGCAAACACCGCATTTTGACCTGTGTTTGGGCTCAGCCCTTCAGCGTCTGCTCCAGCACGTGCAGTTGCTGGTTCAGCTCGGTGATCTGCTGGCGCTCCGCGGCGATCTTGCGCACCGCGTGCAGCACGGTCGTGTGGTCGCGTCCGCCGAACAGTTCGCCGATCTCGGGCAGGCTTTTTTGCGTGAGTTCCTTGGCCAGGTACATCGCGATCTGGCGCGGGCGGGCGATGCTGGCCGGGCGCTTCTTCGAGTACATGTCCGCCACCTTGATCTTGTAGTAGTCGGCGACGGTCTTCTGGATGTTCTCCACGCCGATCTGGCGGTTCTGGATCGACAGCAGGTCGCGCAGGGCTTCGCGCGCCAGCTGGATCGAGACTTCCTTCTGGTTGAAGCGCGAATAGGCCAGGATCTTGCGCAGCGCGCCTTCGAGTTCGCGCACGTTGGAGCGCACGTTCTTGGCCACGAAGAAGGCGACTTCCTCGGGCATCTCGGCGGCTTCGCTGCGGGCCTTGTTGATCAGGATGGCGACGCGCATTTCCAGCTCGGGCGGCTCGATGGCCACCGTCAGGCCCGAGTCGAAACGCGAGACCAGGCGCTCGTGGATGTCGGCCAGGCCCTTGGGGTAGGTGTCCGAGGTCATCACGATGTGCGACTTCTTGGCCAGCAGGGCCTCGAAGGCGTTGAAGAACTCCTCCTGGGTGCGGTCCTTGTTGGCGAAGAACTGCACGTCGTCGATCAGCAGCAGGTCGAGCGAGTGGTAGCGCTCCTTGAACTCGTCGAAGGTCTTCCTCTGGTAGGCCTTGACCACATCCGAGACGAACTGCTCGGCATGGATGTAGAGAACCTTGGAGTCGGGCTTGTCGGCCAGCAGCTTGTTGCCCACGGCATGCACCAGGTGGGTCTTGCCCAGGCCCACGCCGCCGTAGATGAACAACGGGTTGTACAGATGGCCCGGCGTGCCCGCCACATGCATGGCGGCGGCGCGCGCCATGCGGTTGGCGGTGCCCTCGACCAGGGTGTCGAAGGTGAGCGCGGGGTTGAGCCGGCTGCGGAAGCCGCCGGGCTGGCCGTTGTCGCCCGTCTCGGCCACCGGCACGGGTTCCGCCACCTGCACTTCCGGCTGGGCCGGCGGCGGCAGCGGGGCGGCCACGCGCACCGGCGCCTCCCGGGCGGCGATGGTCAGCTCCACCGGCACCGGATGGCCGTAGATGTGTTCGAGCAACTGGGCGATGCGGCCCGAGTACTGCGCGCGGATCCAGTCGAGCTTGAAGCGGTTGGCCACGTAGAGCGTGACCTTGGAGAAGTCCTCCGCCACATGGGCGACGAGGGGCTTGATCCAGGTGTTGAACTGCTGTTCCGGCAGCTCTTGTGCCAGTTGCTCGGCGCAGGCCTGCCAGAGGCTTTGGCCCGCGTTGTCAGCAGCGGCCGGCGCGGAGCCGGCGGGAAGTCCCGGAATCATGGATGGGTGTGGGTGCTCTGTGGACAGGCACGAGGTGCGAAACCGCCAGATTCTAGATTATCAAGACCTTGTCCACATCCCCGCCGACCGGTCCGTCCCGCCTTGCCGGGCGGACGGCTTGCCAGATCGGGCCAGTCTCAGCGATAATCTTGGGTTTCCCTGAAAACTCTTTTTCGGGGGATGGAAGAAATCACCGGCCCCCGGCTTTACGGCAGCATCTTTTCGGAGTGCGTGGGGGACACGGCTCGCGGCCTCCAGACCTCCCATGGCGATCCGCGGCCGCCTCAACTCATCTTTGCCTAGGAAAATTTGCCATGAAGCGCACCTACCAGCCTTCCAAGATCCGCCGTGCGCGCACCCACGGTTTTCTGGTCCGCATGAAGACCCGCGGCGGCCGTGCCGTCATCAACGCCCGCCGCGCCAAGGGCCGCAAGCGCCTGGCCGTCTAAGGGCCGCGCGGATTTCTCGTCCGCTGGTGTCCCATGGTGATCGTGTGTTGCGGCTGAAGACTCGGCCGCAGTTCCAGGCCGTCCTCGCGGGCGGCATTGTCGCCCGCACCTCGCACTTCGCATTGCACCGGCTGGTCCTCGGATCGGCCGGTGTCGTCGCGCCTGCTGTGGATAACCCGCAAGATTGCCCGGAAGGCGGGGCCTTCGTGGCGCCGCCCCTGTTCGCGCCCGCCGACCAGACCTGGGTGGGGGCCATGGTGCCCAAGCGCTGGGCCAAGCGGGCGGTGACCCGCAATGCGATCAAGCGCCAGATCTATACGATCTGCACCGCCGCGCAGGGCCAGCTGCCGCAGGCCGCCTATGTGCTGCGCCTGAAGAGCACCTTCGACCGCAAGCAGTTCCTCAGCGCCTCGTCGGATGTGCTGAAGGCGGCCGTGCGCCAGGAGCTGCAGCTGCTGCTCGAACGGCTGGGCAAGCCGCGTCCCGCATGAAATCCTCCGCCGCCCGCACCCTGGCGCTGCTGCCGCGGCGCGCCCTGATGGCCGCCGTGCGCGGCTACCGGCTGCTGCTGTCGCCTTGGCTGGGCAACCAGTGCCGCTTCGAGCCCAGCTGCTCGGTCTATGCGCTGCAGGCGCTGGAGCGGCATGGCGCGGCGGCCGGCACTTATCTGATGGCGGCGCGCATCGCGCGTTGCCAGCCCTGGTGCGCAGGCGGCTGCGACCCCGTTCCCGAATCGCCGCCGCGGCTCTTCACGCGCCTGGGCGGACTTCTCTCTCCCGCAAAGAAAACCTCATGACCGACATCCGCCGCACCATCCTGTGGGTGATCTTTGGCTTCTCCATGGTCCTGTTGTGGGACAAATGGCAGATCTACAACGGCCACGCACCCACCTTCTTCCCCTCGACCACCTCGGTCGCGACCACGCCCAGCCCGGCCGCCGGCAAGCAGGAAGGCGCCTCCTCGGTGCCGACCGTGGCTTCCACGCCCGCCGCCTCCGGCGCCGCGGTCACCGCGGGCGGCACGGTGCTGCCGCCGGCCGTCACCACCACGCCGTCCGAACGCATCGAGGTGCGCACCGACGTCTACCGCCTGGTCTTCGACGCGGCCGGCGGCACGCTGGTGCAGGGCGACCTGCTCGAACACCTGGACATGGAGCACCACCAGCAGAAGTTCACCCTGCTGGAAGACAACCCGACGCATGTCTACGTCGCCCAGACCGGCCTGATCGGCGGCGCCTTCCCCACCCACAAGACGGTGATGACGGCCGTGCCCGGCCCGCGTGCCCTGGCCGACGGCCAGAACACCCTGCAGGTGCGTTTCGAATCGCCCGAAGTCGGCGGCGTGAAGCTGGTTAAGACCTACACGCTGACCCGCGGCAGCTACGCCATCGACGTCAAGCAGGAAGTGCAGAACGTCGGCGCCGCCCCGGTCAGCCCGCAGCTCTACCTGCAGCTGGTGCGCGACGGCAATACCGAGGCGCAGAAGATCCCCGCCCCGAAGGCGCTGCAGTTCTTCGGCATGGACCACATGCCCTCCTTCTATTCGACCTTCACCGGCCCGGCGATCTACACCACCGAGAAGAAATACCAGAAGGTCGACTTCAAGAAGATCGAAGAGAACAAGGTCGACATCGAAAAGCAGTCCGACACCGGCTACGTGGCCATGGTGCAGCACTACTTCGCCACCGCCTGGCTGCTGGGCAACGGCATCCAGCGCGACCTGTTCATGCGCAAGGTGGACAACAACCTCTACGCCGTCGGCATGATCACCTCGCTGGGCCAGCTGGCCCCGGGTGCCTCGAAGACGGTGGACGCCACCCTCTTCGCCGGCCCGCAGGACGAGAACAAGCTCGAAGCCCTGATGCCCGGCCTGGAGCTGGTCAAGGACTACGGCTGGCTGACCATCCTGGCCAAGCCGCTGTACTGGCTGCTCGACAAGCTGCACGGCTTCCTGCACAACTGGGGCTGGTCCATCGTCGCCCTGGTGGTGCTGCTGAAGGCGGCCTTCTTCTGGCTCAACGCCAAGGCCTACGCCAGCATGGCCAAGATGAAGGCCCTGAATCCCAAGATCCAGGCCATGCGCGAGCGGCTGAAGGACAAGCCCCAGGAGATGCAGAAGGAGATGATGCGGATCTACCGCGAGGAGAAGGTCAACCCCATGGGCGGCTGCTTCCCCATCGTGATCCAGATCCCGGTCTTCATCTCGCTGTACTGGGTGCTGCTGTCCAGCGTCGAGATGCGCGGCGCGCCGTGGATCCTGTGGATCACCGACCTGTCCACGCCCGATCCCTACTTCATCATGCCGCTGCTGATGACGCTGACCTCGCTGCTGCAGACCGCGCTCAACCCCACGCCGCCGGACCCGGTCCAGGCGCGCCTGATGTGGATCATGCCGCTGGCCTTCAGCGTGATGTTCTTCTTCTTCCCGGCCGGCCTGGTGCTGTACTGGCTGACGAACAACATCCTGTCGATCACGCAGCAGTACGTGATCAACAAGAGACTCGGCGTCACCAAATAAGGGCCGCGCCCCGCGAACGAGCCGCTGGATCCGTCCGGCGGCTTTTTTTTATTCCCGACGCACAATCCCCGCCCATGTCAGCAGATCGCCAGGACCCCATCGCCGCCATCGCCACCGCTCCCGGGCGCGGCGGTGTCGGCATCGTGCGCATCAGCAGCCCGGCCGACCTGGCGCCGCTGGCCCTGGCGCTGTGCGGCCGGGCGCTGCCGGCGCGCGAGGCCTGCTATGTGCCTTTTCGCGACGGGGCGGGCCAGCCGATCGACCACGGCCTGGCGCTGCGTTTCCCGGCGCCGCATTCCTATACCGGCGAGCATGTGCTGGAGCTGCAGGGCCACGGCGGCCCGGTGGTGCTGCAGCTGCTGCTGGCGCGTTGCCTCGAAGCGGCGGCGCAGGCCGATGTGGCCGGCGGCCGGCCCTTGCTGCCGCGGCTGCGCCTGGCCCGGCCGGGCGAGTTCACCGAACGCGCCTTCTTGAATGACAAGCTCGACCTGGCCCAGGCCGAGGCGGTGGCCGACCTGATCGACGCCAGCACCGAAGCCGCGGCCCGCAGCGCCGGCCGTTCGCTCTCGGGTGCCTTCTCGCAGGAGATCGCCGGGCTGCGCGATGCGCTGATCCACCTGCGCATGCTGGTCGAAGCCACGCTCGACTTCCCTGAAGAGGAGATCGACTTCCTGCAGCAGGCCGATGCCCAGGGCCAGCTCGACCGCCTGCGCGCCCGGCTCGAAGCCGTGCGCCAGCGGGCGCGCCAGGGCGCCTTGCTGCGCGAAGGCATCACGGTGGTGATCGCCGGCCAGCCCAATGCCGGCAAGTCCTCCCTGCTCAATGCCCTGGCCGGCGCCGAGCTGGCCATCGTCACACCCATCGCCGGCACCACCCGCGACAAGGTCACGCAGACCATCCAGATCGAAGGCGTGCCGCTGCATGTGGTGGATACCGCCGGCCTGCGCGACAGCGAGGACGAGGTCGAGCGCATCGGCATCGCCCGCGCCTGGGACGAGATCGCCCGCGCCGACGCGGTGCTCTTCCTGCACGACCTGACGCGGCGCGGCGAAGCCGGCTACGAAGCCGGCGACGCCGCCATCGCCCGCACCATGCAGGAACGCCTGCCCAGCCGCGAGCTGCCGGTGCTGCATGTCTGGAACAAGCAGGATGCGGCGGACGGTGCCGCCCCCGAGGCCGGCATCGCCCTGTCGGCCCGTACCGGCGACGGCCTGGAAGCCCTGCGGCGCCAGCTGCTGGAGATCGCCGGCTGGCAATCCGCCCCCGAAGGCCTATACCTGGCGCGCGAGCGCCACCTGCAGGCGCTGCGCCAGGTCGACGAGCACCTGCAGGAGGCCGACCGCCGGCTCTCGCACGGCAACGCGGCGCTCGACCTGCTGGCCGAGGAACTCCGGCTGGCGCAAAACGCGCTCAATGCGATCACCGGCGAATTCGGCGCGGACGAATTGCTCGGCGTCATCTTTTCGCGTTTCTGCATCGGCAAATAGGAAACGCACACGGCCGAAATCCGATGGATTCGGTCCATGGGCACGCGGCCATTCGCAACGCATAATATTCTTCAAACGCAACAACCGGTTTCCTTGAGCCGGAGTGCACCCATCCCCCGCAATGCCCTATTCCGTTCTTCTGGTCGACCCTGACGACGCGCTGTTCCAGCGTGTCCTGGATGTCGCCGAACGCCAGCGCCTGGACTGGCACGTGTTGCGGGCCACTTCCGTCGCACAGGCTCGGGGGCTTCTCCAGCAACAGGCTTTCGAGGTCGTCGCCCTGCGCCACCGCCTGCCCGACGGCACGGCCTTCGATCTGCGCCGGGCGGCCGGCGGCGCCGCGCTGCTCATCGGCGTGGAGCCCGGCCAGGAGGTGGTGGGCCTGCGGGCCCTGCGCCAGGGGTTTGTCGGTTCCTGGGTGCATGACGCCGCGGGCCGTTTCGCCCTGACGCTGCCGACGCGGATCATGCGCATCGCCCAGCGCCGCCAGCAGGACAGCCAGCGCAACACCGTCAATGCCCGGCTGGCCAGCCAGAACCGGGTGCTGCAGTCGATCTCGCAGGCGCAGGCCGCCTTCATGGCCGCGCCCACGCAGCCGCTGGCCTTCGATCGCCTGCTCAGCAGCTTCATGTCGCTCAGCCACAGCGCCTACGGTTTCCTGGGCGAAGTGGTGGCCGAAGGCGAGGGCGCGCCGCGCCTGCGCTGCCAGGCGATCGCCGACACCCGCTCGGACAACGAGGAGCGCGCGCGCCTGGCCGACCGGCTGGAAAGCGGCACCGTCTTCGCCGACCTCGATCGCCTGCTGGAGGCCGGCACCGACAAGGGCCGGGCAGTGGCCCTCAACGTCTCGCCCGAGCAGCACGGACCGCTCGGCCTGCCGCCGGGCCATCCGCCGCTGGAGGCTTTCCTGGGCCTGCCGGTGCGCGCGGCCGGGCGGGTGGTGGCCTTCGTCGGCCTGGCCAACCGGCCGGGCGGCTATGCCCAGCAGCAGATCGAGCTGCTGGAGCCGCTGGTCAGCACGGTGGCGCAGCTGTCGCTGGTGAGCCGCACCATCGCCGAGCGCATGAGCACCGAAAAGCGCCTGCGCGAGAGCGAGGCGCGCTGGCGCGACCTGACCGCGCTGTCCTATGGCTGGTACTGGGAGACCGACAGCGAGCTGCGCCTGGCGCGCACCGAAGGCATGGTCGGGCAGAGCGAAGGCTATCTACCCAACCCGCTGCAGCTCGGCATGCATCCCTGGGAGATGGAGACCCTCAACCTCAACGAGAACCACTGGCGTGCGCACCGCAAGCTGCTGGAGTCGCACCAGGAGTTCCACGACTTCGAACTCGAGCTGCGCAACGACGGCGGCGACAGCCAGTGGATGTCGATCAGCGGCCGGCCGGTGTTCGACGAGGGTGTCTTTCGCGGCTACCGCGGCGTGGGCCGCGACATCAGCGCCCGCAAACACGCCGAGGCGCGGGTCGAATGGCTGGCCTTCATCGACGACCTCACCGGCCTGCCCAACCGCCGCCTGCTGCTCGACCGCCTGGAGCAGGCGCTGGGCGACAGCACCCGGCTGGGCCGCTGCGGCGCGCTGCTGCTGCTGGACCTGGACAACTTCAAGGATGCCAACGACACCCTGGGCCCGGCCGGCGGCGACCGCCTGCTGACCCAGGTGGCCAGCCGGCTGCGCGGCTGCGTGCGGCCGCACGACACGGTGGCGCGTTTCGGCGGCGACGAATTCGTGGTGCTGGTGCAGGGCCTGCCCTCCGATATCGCCGCGGCCAGCGCCCAGGCCGAAGCCCTGGCGCAGGCGGTGCTGGCCACGCTGGGCCGGGCCTATTCGATCGACGACGGCGACGTGGTCAGCACGCCCAGCATCGGCATCGCGGTGTTCGCCGACCACCAGCTGCTGGCGCACGAACTCATCAAACGCGCCGATCTGGCCATGTACGAGGCCAAGGCGGCCGGCCGCAACACCTACTGCTTCTTCGATCCGAGCATGCAGGAGGGCGCCCTGGTGCGCATGCGGCTGGAGAGCGACCTGCGCCAGGCGCTGGCCCGGCAGCTGCTGCTGGTCTATTACCAGCCGGTGGTGGACAGGAAGGGCCGCATGTCCGGCGTGGAAGCCCTGGTGCGCTGGCCGCGGCCGCCGGGCGGCATGGTGTCGCCGGCCGAATTCATCCCGGTGGCTGAACGCACCGGCTTGATCGTCACCCTGGGCCGGCAGGTGCTGTGCATGGCCTGCCGGCAGCTGGCGGTGTGGGCGGGCGATCCGCGGCGGGCCCACCTCACGATCTCGGTCAACGTCAGCGCGCGCGAATTCCGCCATCCGCAGTTCGTCAGCCAGATGCTGTCGGTGGTGGAGCAGGAGGGCGCCAACCCGCGCCTGCTCAAGCTCGAGATCACCGAAAGCCTGCTGCTGCACGACGTGCAGGACACCATCGCCAAGATGGCCGCGCTGCGCAGCCACGGGCTGGCCTTGTCGCTGGACGACTTCGGCACCGGCTACTCCTCGCTCAGCTACCTCAAGAAGCTGCCCTTCGACCAGCTGAAGATCGACCAGTCCTTCGTGCGCGGCGTGCTGGTCGATCCGCACGATGCGGCGGTCGCCTGCACCATCATCCAGCTGGCGCGCAGCTTCGGCCTGACGGTGGTGGCCGAGGGCGTGGAGACCGAGGGCCAGCGCGAATACCTGATGGCCAACGGCTGCGAGCTGTTCCAGGGTTATCTGTTCGGCCGGCCGGTGCCGGTGGACCAGCTGCCGGAGTCCTGAGGCGGCGGCTTCAGCGCCGCGAAAGCAGCTCTTCGGCGATCGCCAGCGCCGATGCGCGGCCCGACAGCACCAGGGTGTCGCCGGCCTCGACCAGGCTGTCGCCCGCGTGTTCGGTCTGCCGGCCGTCGGCGCGCCGCAGGCTCACCACCCGCACCCCGATGGTGTGCAGCGCCAGGGCGCCGATGCTGCGGCCGGCCGACTGCGAACCCTCCGGCAGGGTGAAGGGCGCCAGGCGTTCGGTATCGCCGTCCTGCGGCGCATCGTCGATGCCGTGGAAATAGCCGCGCAGCAGGTCGTAGCGAGCATCGCGCTGGTCCTGCACCACCCGGATCACCCGGCGCATCGGCACACCCACCAGGGCCAGCGCATGGCTGGCCAGCATCAGCGAGCCTTCGATGGCTTCGGGCACGACTTCGGTGGCGCCGGCCTTCTGCAGGCGCTCCAAGTCGCGGTCGTCCTGGGTGCGCACGATCACCGGCACCTGCGCCGCATGCGAGCGGGAATGGTCGAGCACCTTCAGGGCCGAGGGCACGTCGAGATAGGTGATGACCATGGCGCTGGCGCGCGCCAGGCCGGCGGCCATCAGCGCCTGCAGCCGGGCGGCGTCGCCGAAGACCACGGAGTCGCCGGCGGCGGCGGCCTGGCGCACCCGGTCGGGGTCGAGGTCGAGCGCGATGTAGGCGATGCCCTCGCGCTCCAGCATGCGCGCCAGGTTCTGGCCGCAGCGGCCGTAGCCGCAGATGATCACGTGGCGGTTGGCGTTGATCGACTTGCGCGCGATGCTGGTCATCTGCAGCGACTGCTGCAGCCAGTCGCTGGCCACCAGCTTCATCACGATGCGGTTGGCCGACAGGATGATGAAGGGCGCCGCCAGCATCGACAGCACCATGGCCGCCAGCACCGGGTTGAGCAGCTCGGGCGGCATCAGCTGGTGGGCTTGCGTCAGCTGCAGCAGCACGAAGCCGAATTCGCCGGCCTGCGCCAGGTAGAGCGCGGTGCGCAGCGATACGCCGGTGGTGCCGCCGAAGGCCCGCGCCAGCCCCATCACCAGCACCAGCTTGAGGGCCAGCGGCGCGGCCAGCAGCAGGAGCACCAGCGCCCACTGGTCGAGCAGGATGTGCCAGTCCAGCATCATGCCCACGGTGATGAAGAACAGACCCAGCAGCACGTCGTGGAAGGGCCGGATGTCGGTCTCCACCTGGTGCTTGAACTCGGTCTCCGACACCAGCATGCCGGCGATGAAGGCGCCCAGCGCCAGGCTCAGGCCGGCCAGCTCGGTCAGCCAGGCCAGGCCGAGCGCGATCAGCAGCAGGTTGAGCATGAACAGCTCCTCGCTGCGCAGCCGCGCCACCTTGGTCAGCCACCAGCGCATCACCCGCTGCCCGCCCGCCAGCAGGATGCCCACCAGCACGACCGCCTTGACCATGGCGATGGCCAGGGCCGGCAGCAGCTGCTCCGGCGAGGCGGCCAGCGCCGGCACCATCACCAGCAGCGGCACCACGGCCAGGTCCTGGAACAGCAGCACGCCCATCACGCGTTTGCCATGTTCGCTTTCCAGTTCGATGCGCTCGGCCATCAGCTTGACGACGATGGCCGTGCTGCTCATGGCCAGCGCGCCCGACAGGGCCAGGGCGGCACGCCAGTCCAGGCCGGCGAAAGCGGTGAGCAGGCGCGCGGCGATCAGCCCGCCGGCGGTGCCCACCGCCATGGTCAGCGCCACCTGCGCCAGGCCCAGGCCGAACACATGCTGGCGCATGGCGCGCAGCTTGGGCAGGCTGAACTCCAGTCCGATCACGAACATGAGGAACACGACGCCGAATTCGCCCAGATGGCGCACGCCTTCGGAATCCTGCGCCAGCGCGAAGGCATGCGGCCCGATCAGCACCCCCGCGGCCAGGTAACCGAGCATCGGCGGCAGGCGCAGGCTGCGGCAGGCGACCACGCCCACCACGGCGGCGACCAGGAAGAGCAGCGTCAGGGCGAGCGAGGACATCGTCACATGCTAGCAAGCGCCAAGCCCGTACCGGCGCCCGGCCCGAAGCCAGCCGATAAAATCGGCCGGATGACTGTCGTCCCACTTCCTGCCGCGCCCGGCACCGCCATCCGATTCGATGCCGCCGAGGCACTGCGCCTGGCGCGCCAGACGCTCGACATCGAGGCCGCCGGCGTGCTGGGCCTCAAGAGCCGGCTCGACGACCGTTTCGTGCAGGCGGTGCGCGCCATCCTCGACTGCCGCGGCCGCGTGGTGGTGATGGGCATGGGCAAGAGCGGCCATGTGGCGCGCAAGATCGCCGCCACCCTGGCCTCCACCGGCACGCCGGCGATGTTCGTGCACCCGGCCGAGGCCAGCCATGGCGACCTGGGCATGATCACCGGCGACGACGTGGTGCTGGGCCTGTCCAACAGCGGCGAGGTGGCCGAGCTGACGGTTCTGCTGCCGCTGGTCAAGCGCCTGGGCGCCACGCTGATCGCCATCACCGGCAACATGCGCTCCTCGCTGGCGCGCCACGCCGACATCGTGCTGGACTCCGCCGTCGCCCAGGAAGCCTGCCCCCTGCAGCTGGCGCCCACCGCCAGCACCACCGCCCAGATGGCGATGGGCGATGCCCTGGCCGTGGCGCTGCTCGACATCCGTGGATTCCGCGCCGAGGATTTCGCCCGCTCGCATCCCGGCGGCTCGCTCGGCCGGCGCCTGCTGACCCATGTCAGCGACGTGATGGCCACCGGCGCCGCGGTGCCGACCGTGAGGCCCGACGCCGGTTTCGCCGAGCTGATGCACGAGATGTCCGCCAAGGGCCTGGGCGTGGCCGCCGTCACCGACGATGCCGGCCGGCTGCTGGGTGTGTTCACCGACGGCGACCTGCGCCGCCTGGTCGAGACCGGCGCCGACCTGCGCGCCCTGCGCGCGGCCGACGTCATGAAGCAGAATCCCCGCACCATCGCCGCCAGCGCCCTGGCGGCCGACGCCGCCGAACGCATGGAGCAGCACCGCATCACGACCCTGCTGGTGGCCGACACCGATGGCCTCTTGCAGGGCGTCGTCCACATCGGCGAACTCATGCGCTCGAAGGTCGTCTAGAACAAGAACATGGACAACACACTGCCTGGCCTCTCCCCCATACAGCGCTGGGCGCCCGAACTGCTGCTGCGTGCGCAGGACGTGCGTGTGGCCTTCTTCGACGTCGACGGCGTGCTGACCGACGGCGGCCTGTACTTCGCCGAATATCCCGAGGACGACCCGCGCATCGGCGGCGAACAGATCAAGCGCTTCAACACGCTCGACGGCCACGGCCTGAAGCTGCTGCAGCAGGCGGGCATCGTCCCGGCGGTGATCACCGGGCGCGATTCGCGTCCGCTGCGCGCGCGCCTCACGGCCCTGGGCATCGAACACGTGCATTTCGGCACCGAGAACAAGCGCCCCGCCGCCGAGGCCACGCTGGCCGCCCTGGGCCTGAAGTGGCACCAGGTGGCCGCCATGGGCGACGACTGGCCCGACCTGCCGGTACTGCGCCGCGCCGCTTTCGCCTGCGTGCCGGCCACCGCCCATGCCGAGGTGCGTGCGGTGGCGCACTACACCACCACCGCCGCGGCCGGCCACGGCGCGGTGCGTGAATGCTGCGATCTGCTGCTGGCCGCCACCGGCCGCTACGACGCGCTGCTGCAGGCCTTCGCCGGATGAAGCCCACCGGCGGCGCCGCCATCCTGCCCGCGCAGCAGGCCCGTTCGCGGCCGAGTCCGATGGCGCTGCTGCGCGGCGTGCTCGACCGGCTGTCGATCTACCTGCCCATCCTGCTGATGAGCCTGCTGGCCCTGGGCAGCTACTACCTGGTGCGCAACGCGCCCTCGGTGCAGGCGCCGGAAGTCGTGCGTCCGCCGCGCCACGACGCCGACTATTTCATGCGCGACTTCGCCGTGCGGACCTTCGATGAAACCGGCCGGCTGCAACGCGAGATCTTCGGTGTGGAAGGCCGCCACTATCCCGACACCGACACGCTGGAGATCGACAAGCCCCGCATCCGCGCCATCAGCGAAACCGGGGCCATCACCGTCGCCACGGCGGAACGCGGCCTGTCCAACGGCGACGGCTCGGAGGTGCAGCTGATCGGCAATGCCGTCGTCACCCGCGAGCCGACGACAGGCCGCTCCGGCCAGGCCCTGCCGCGCATGCAGTTCCGCGGCGAATTCCTGCATGCCTATACCAACATCGAACGGGTGCGCTCGGACCGCCCGGTCATCCTCACCCGCGGCGACGACGTCTTCACCGGCGACGCCATGGACTACGACAACCTGCAGCAGGTGATGGTGTTGCGCGGCCGCGTGCACGGCACGCTGCAGCCGCGCCAGGGCGCTGCTGCGCGTTGAGCCGGAGGCCGCCGTGATCCAACAGCAGGCTCTGCCGCTCGTCTTCATCACCGGTGCATCGAGCGGCATCGGCCAGGCGCTCGCCCTTCGGTATTACCGGCAGGGCTGGCGGCTGGCGCTGGTCGCGCGGCGCCAGGAGCAGATCGACGCCTGGGCCGGCGAGCAGGGTCTTGAAGCCGGCCGCTGGGCCAGCTACCGGGCCGATGTGTCCGTCATCGACAGCATCGTCGCGGCCGCGCGGGCCTGCATCGCCGCCCAGGGCCTGCCGGACGTGGTGATCGCCAACGCGGGCATCAGCATCGGCATCGATACCGCCGAGCGTGCCGACATCGACGTGCTGGCCGAGAGCCTTGCCGTCAACACGGTCGGCATGGCCGCCACCTTCCACGCCTTCGTCGCGCCCATGGTGCAGCGCGGCGCCGGACGGCTGGTGGGCATGGCCAGCGTGGCGGGCATCCGCGGACTGCCGGGCCACGGCGCCTATTGCGGCAGCAAGGCCGCGGCGATCGCCTATTGCGAAAGCCTGCGCGGCGAATTGCGCGGCAGCGGCGTGCGGGTGGTCACGATCTGTCCGGGTTATGTGGATACGCCGCTGACCCGGCAGAACCGCTACGGCATGCCTTTCTTGATGACACCCGAAGCCTTCGCCGCCAAGGCCGTTCCCGTGATCGCGGCGGGCGCGGCGCGGCGCGTGATCCCCTGGCAGATGGGCATCGTGGCCTCTGTCCTGCGTCTGTTGCCGACGTCGATCTTCGACCGGCTCCTGGCAGGCCGCCCGCGCAAACACCGGCGCAGCGAGTAAAGCCGCCCTGAGAAAGCAAAAAGGCCCCGAAGGGCCTTTTGTTTTGCGCAAAAACGCAGGGGTTCAGTAACCGCCGCCGCCGTAGCCGCCGCCACCGCCGCTGCGGCCACCGCCACCACCGCCGTAGCCGCCACCACCACCGCCGCCGCCGCCACGGGGGCCGGAGCCGTACGGGCTGCGGAAGCCGCCGTCGCTGCCGCCACCGCCGCCGCTGCGGCCACCACCGCCGCCGCCGTAGCCGCCGCCACCACCGCTGCGGCCACCGCCGCCGCCGTAGCCGCCACCACCGCCGCCGCCGTAACCGCCGCCACCACCACCACTGCCGCCGCCGCCGCCGCCGTAGCCGCCACCGCCGCTACGGGGGGGCGTGCTTCCATCGGGCGCGCTTCGTTCACCACGACACTGCGGCCGCCCAGGGGCTGGCCGTTCATGCCTTCGATGGCCTTTTGCGCTTCCTCGTCGCTGCCCATTTCCACGAAGCCGAAGCCCTTGGAGCGGCCGGTGTCGCGTTCCATCATGACCTTGGCGCTGGTGACGGCACCGAATTCGCTGAAAGCCTGTTGCAGGTCGTCGTCGCGAACCGAGTACGGCAGGTTGCCGACGTAGAGTTTGTTGCCCATTGAAGGGACTCCTAAAAACACAAGAGATAAAAAAGCGATGGAGTCTGCAACGCAATCAGCAACCGACTACGCAAACCCGACGAAACACCGCGAACCGAACGCTACACGCTCGCAAGCACATTATGGTTCATAGCTTCCTTAAAAAGGCAAGCAGTTATTACGCCGTTTTACCTATAGCCGTATCTGCTCCGGGATAACCCAGGGACGGGCCGAGGCGGGCAATCACATTCAACCGGCCATGCACCGCAATGGAATACTCGCATTCATGGTGCGCGGTTCGCATCCTCGCATGCATAAGTGATGCGTGATGGTGCGCAAATCGGCAAACAGGGGCGCTTGCGGGCCCTTGTATATATTCCCGCATTGCGGCAGTGGGTGGCTGGCACTCACGAATCTGCAGGCAGGCTCCGCCCTGGTGCGCCGCTATACTTATCCCACGCGCCGATTTGCTCCAGCTTGCGGGCGCTTAACAAATCCTGCTAAAGACGGACCGGCCCGTTGCCCCACGGATCCGGCCTCGTTGCAGCGAAGCCGGTTTCTCCGTTGGCCCCCTCGATCCTCCGTCATGTCATTTGTCGTCCAGCCCCAGGCCATGCACTTCGATGGCCCGCTCGCCCTGCGCAGCGGCGCCAGCATTTCCGGCTACACCCTGGCCTATGAAACCTACGGCGCGCTCAACGCGGCGCGCTCGAACGCGGTGCTGGTCTGCCATGCGCTCAATGCGTCGCATCACGTGGCCGGCGTCTACGAGGGGCAGCCGGGCTCCGAGGGCTGGTGGGACAACATGGTCGGTCCCGGCAAGCCCCTGGATACCGACCGCTTCTTCGTGATCGGCATCAACAACCTGGGTTCCTGTTTCGGCTCGACCGGGCCGGCCGACATCGATCCGGCCACCGGCCGTTCGCGCGGCGCCGACTTCCCGGTCGTCACGGTGGAGGACTGGGTCGAGGCGCAAGCCCTGCTGCTCGACCGCCTGGGCATCACCCGGCTGGCCGCCGTCATGGGCGGCAGCCTGGGCGGCATGCAGGCGCTGTCCTGGCCGATCCAGTATCCCGACCGGGTGGCGCATGCGGTGGTGATCGCCAGCGCGCCCAACCTCAATGCCGAGAACATCGCCTTCAACGAGGTGGCGCGCCGCGCCATCGTCACCGACCCCGACTTCCACGGCGGCCACTTCTACGAACACGGCACGGTGCCCAAGCGCGGCCTGCGCATCGCCCGCATGATCGGCCACATCACCTACCTCAGCGACGACGTGATGAACACCCGCTTCGGCCGCGAGCTGCGCGATGCGGTGGCCTACAAATACACCACGCAGGACGTCGAGTTCCAGATCGAGAGCTATCTGCGCTACCAGGGCGACAAGTTCAGCGAGTATTTCGACGCCAACACCTACCTGCTGATCACCCGTGCGCTGGACTATTTCGATCCGGCCGCGGCCTACGGCGGCCGGCTGGCCGACGCGCTGGCCGGCTGCCAGACCAGGTTCCTGCTGGCCAGCTTCACCACCGACTGGCGCTTCGCCCCCGCGCGCAGCCGCGAGATCGTGCGGGCCCTGCTCGACAACCGCCTGGACGTGAGCTACGCCGAGATCGACGCGCCGCACGGCCACGATGCCTTCCTGCTCGACGACCCGCGCTACCTGAACCTGGTGCGCGCCTATTTCGGCCGCGTTGCCGCCGAAGTGGGGGCCGCATGAGCGATATCTCCACCTACCGCCTGCTGTCCCAGATGATCCCGCGCGGCGCCCGGGTGCTCGACCTGGGCTGCGGCGACGGCACCATGCTCGATCTGCTGGCGCGCGAGCGCGGCTGCACCGGCTACGGCATCGAGATCGACGACGCGAATGTGCTGGCCTGTGCGCGGCGCGGCGTCAACGTGATCCAGCGCAACCTGGAAGACGGCCTCGACCTGTTCGACGACCGTGCCTTCGACGTGGTGCTGCAGCTCGACACCCTGCAGCACCTGCGCAATGCCGAGACCATGCTGCGCGAGACCGCCCGGGTGGGCCGCATCGGCATCGTGGCCTTTCCCAATTTCGCCCATTGGCCCAACCGCATGGCCATCCTGCGCGGCCGCATGCCCGTCACCCGGCGCCTGCCCTACCAGTGGTACGACACGCCCAACATCCGCGTCGGCACCTTCAAGGATTTCGATGCGCTGGCGCGGCGCAACCAGCTGCGCATTCTCGACGCCTTCGGCCTGCAGGACGGCCGCGAGGTGCGGTGGTTGCCAAACGCACGCGCGGGCACAGCCGTATTCCGCTTCGAGGCCATGCCCGGGTAAATGAATGCGTCGGGACTTTTGCGGTTTGGGAGCTTCATATCGTGCCGCCGCCGGGTGAAACGCGGTGCAGGACGGGCTTTGGCCTCTGTTAAACGACGTTACCTATCTTGCGATTTCCCTTGAAGCTTTGCGCGTAAGTGCTCCCTAGCATTGCCATTCCCTTCTACCTCGGAGTACCCATGGCATTGCAATCGAACTTTTTCGGAAACAAACGCGAGTCCGACGCACCATTGGCCCGTAGCAATGTGAGCGGCGCGGCCTCCGTCACCATGCCTTCCGGCGCTGCGGCCGGCCATCCCCTGAGCGCTACGGCCACGACGGCCACGGTGCGAGAGCCGGCCGCCGCATCGGCGACGAGCGCGGCGCCCGACAAGACCGAGCAGGGCAATCCCAGCAAACTCACCGTCGGCCCGCGCATCAAGCTCAAGGGCGTCGAAATCACCGACTGCGACACCCTGGTGGTGGAGGGCCTGGTCGAGGCGACCATGGATTCCCGTGTCATGCAGGTCGAGCAAGAGGGCGCCTTCAAGGGTTCGGCCGAGGTCGATTTCGCCGAGATCCGCGGCAGCTTCGAAGGCACGCTCAATGCACGCACCCGCCTGGTGATCCGCGCCACCGGCAAGGTCACCGGCCATGTGCGCTACGGCAGCGTGGTGATCGAGGAGGGCGGGCAGCTCGGCGGCGAGGTGCAGTTCGGCCCCGCGGCCGCGGCCAGCGCCATCATCGCGACAAGCTCCCCGGCGCGGCTGGAGCGGGTGGTCGCCGCCTGACACGCCGGACACTCAGATGAGCGGCGCCAGGCCGAGCCGCTGCAGGAGCGCGCCGGCCGCCGCGGGTGCACGCTCCTTGGCACCGTTGATGAAATAGACGAACACGTCGCGGCCTTCCGGTGCGGCGCTGTCTTCTTCGGTCACCGCGTCCAGTCCGGCGGGGCGGTGGCCCTGGCTCCAGCTGCGGGCGCAATCGGCCCAGTGGTCCAGCTGCCGATCGTCGTAGCCGGTCGGCTGGTCGGCCGAGGCCATCAGCAGCCGTGCGTAGACGAAGTCCGCCGTGACGTCCGCGATCGACGGGAACTTGTCCGAATCGGTGAACACCACCGCGCAGCCATGGCGGCGCGCCAGGGCGATGAAGGCCGGGTCGCGGAAGGAGGCATGGCGTACGTCCAGCACATGGCGCAGCGCGATGCCGTCCTGCCGGCGCGGCAGGAGCTTCAGGAAGGCGTCCATGTCGTCCGCATCGAAGGCCTTGGTCGGCATCATCTGCCAGACCACCGGCCCCAGCTTCTCGCCCAGTTCGGCAATGCCGCTGGAGACAAAGCGCTGCACCGACTCCCCCGCTTCGGCCAGCACCCGCCGGTGGGTGCAGTAGCGCGAGGCCTTGAGCGAGAACATGAAGCCCGCTGGCGTCTCGTCGCGCCATTTGGCGAAGGTCGCGGGCTTCTGGCTGCTGTAGAAGGTGCCGTTGATCTCGATGGCCGGCAGCCGGCGGCTGGCCCAGTGCAGCTCCTGGCTCTGCGGCAGGCCCTCGGGATAGAAGTTGCCGCCGCGCCAGGGCTCGAAGGTCCATCCGCCGATGCCGGTGCGTATGCGATGCCTGGTTTCCATGGGCGGGGCGGCTTCCTCAGGTGTGCGGTGGGGATTCCATGATGGGCGTAGAGTTGCCGATTGGCGCCGGAAAATGGCGCCCAGCCAAGAAGGACATTCCCCCATGAACGCACCACTGCACCGTGAAATGCCCGCCGGGCTGCTCGATTCCGCCCGGCTCCAGTCCGAGATCGCCGCCCAGTGGGACGGCGACATCGTGCGCCAGGTCAGCGACTACATCGCGGTGCCGGCCAAGTCCCCCGGTTTCGACAAGGACTGGGCCGCGGCCGGCTACATCGACCGGGTGGTACGCGACGCCGCTGAATGGGTGGGGCGCCAGAAGGTCGAGGGCCTGACGCTGGAGATCGTGCGCCTGCCCGGCCGCACGCCGGTGCTGTTCTTCGAGGTGGCCGCCTCCAGCGGCGATGCAGGCACGCCGCGCACCGGCACCCAGACGGTGCTGATGTACGGCCACCTGGACAAACAACCCGAATTCAACGGCTGGCGCAGCGACCTCGGCCCCTGGACACCCAAGTACGAGGACGGCAAGCTCTACGGCCGTGGCGGCGCGGACGATGGTTATGCCGTCTACGCCTCCATCGCCGCCGTGCAGGCCCTGAAGCGCCAGGGCGCGGCCCATCCGCGCATCGTCGGCCTGATCGAGACCTGCGAGGAATCCGGCTCCTACGACCTGCTGCCCTATGTCGACATGCTGCGCCCGCGCCTGGGCGATGTCGGCCTGGTGGTCTGCCTGGATTCGGGCGCCGGCAATTACGACCAGCTCTGGCTCACCAACAGCCTGCGCGGCATGGCCGGCGGCACGCTGCGGGTGGAGGTGCTGACCGAGGGCGTGCATTCGGGCGATGCCTCGGGCCTGGTGCCTTCGTCCTTCCGCATCCTGCGCCATCTGCTCGACCGGCTGGAAGACAGCGCCACCGGCCGGCTGCTGCCCGCCAGCTTCCACTGCGAGATCCCGCCCGCGCGCCTGGAGCAGACCCGCGCCACCGCCGCCATCCTGGGCGAGGAAGTCACCAAGCGCTTTCCCTGGGCGCATTACGACTGCGGCGGCTCCACGCTGCAGGTGCTGCCGACGACGTCCGACCCGGTGGAGGCCCTGCTCAACCGCACCTGGCGGCCCACGCTGTCGGTGACCGGCGCCGAGGGCTTCCCGGCGCTGCAGGACGCCGGCAACGTGCTGCGGCCCTTCACCGCCTTCAAGCTCAGCCTGCGGCTGCCGCCCCTGATCGATGCCGGCCATGCGGTGCAGGAACTCAAGCGCCTGCTGGAGGACAACGCGCCCTACCAGGCCAAGGTCACCTTCAACGGCGGCGGCGCCACCGGCTGGAATGCGCCCGACACCGCGCCCTGGTTCGAGCAGGCGCTGGACGCCGCCTCGCTGGCGCATTTCGGCGCGCCCTGCGGCCATATCGGCCAGGGCGGCACCATTCCGCTGATGAACCTGCTGAGCCAGGGTTTCCCGACGGCGCAGATGATGGTCTGCGGCGTGCTCGGCCCGCGCAGCAATGCGCACGGTCCGAACGAGTTCCTGCACGTGCCCTATGCCAAGCGGCTGACCGCGGCGGTCGCCGAGGTCATCGCACGCATGCCCTGAGGGCGCTCAGCCCAGCAGCCGCATCAGCGCCGCCAGCGGCGCCGTTTCGGCGCGCAGGATCTGCGGCCCCAGCCGTACGGGCTGGAAGCCGGCGGCGATCGCGGCTTCCTCTTCCTGCGGCGTGAGGCCGCCTTCAGGGCCCGACAGGAAACAGGCCTCGTCCTGCGCCTCGGCCCGCAGCGGCTGCGAGGGCTCCGACAGCGACAGCAGATAGCGCCGCACCGCGGGCGCCGGGGCATGCTGGCCCAGCCAGTCGGACAGCGTCAGCAGCGGATGCACCACCGGTACCCGGTTGCGTCCACACTGCTCGCAGGCCGCCACCGCCACCGCCTGCCAGTGCGCCGCCTTCTTCTCCGCGCGCTCGCCCGACAGGCGCAGCACCGTGCGGGCGCTCATCAGCGGCTGGATGCTGGCGGCGCCCAGTTCGGCCGCTTTTTCCACCAGCCAGTCCATGCGGTCGTTGGCCGGCATGCCCAGCGCCAGGTGGATGGTGCGCGGCGCCTCGCGTTCGACCGGGTCGAAGCTGCCGACCTCGATGCCCACGTCGCTGCGGCCCATGCGCCGCACCGTGGCCTCGTATTCGCCGCCGCGGCCGTCGAAGAGGGTGATGGTGTCGCCGGGCTGCAGGCGCAGCACCTGCACATGGCGGGCCGGGCCGGGCGGCAGGTCGAAGGCGGCGCCGCTGGCCAGCGGCTGCGGGCAGAAGATGCGTGGCATGGGCCGCGGACTCAGACGCGGCCGAAGGCGAAGCCGGTGGCCGCCTCCGTGCCCTCGATCCGGTCCAGCACCTTCAGCATCGGCCCGAGCGCGCGGTAGCGGTCGCAGGTGCGCCGGATGTAGGCCAGGAAACGCGGCGTGTCGGCCAGGTATTTGGGTTTGCCGTCGCGCAGCGTCAGCCGGGCGAAGATGCCGGCCACCTTCAGGTGGCGCTGCAGGCCCATCCATTCGACATCGGCGTAGAAGGCGCCGAAATCGTCGCCCACCGGCAGCCCGGCCTTGCGCGCGGCCTGCCAGTAGCGCACGGTGACGTCGAGCACCATGTCCTCGTCCCAGCTCAGGAAGGCATCGCGCATCAGGCAGGCGATGTCGTAGGTGATCGGGCCGTAAACCGCGTCCTGGAAATCCAGCACGCCCAGCGGCGCCGAGGGATCGCGGTCGTTCACCATCAGGTTGCGCGGCATGAAGTCGCGGTGCACGAAGACCGAGGGCGAGGCCAGGTTGCGCGCCACGATCTGGTCGAAGGCCGACGCCAGCGTGGCGGCCTCCTGGCCCTCCAGCACGACACCGCGGTGGCGGCCCAGGTACCAGTCCGGAAACAGCGCCAGTTCGCGGCGCAGCAGAGCCTCGTCGTAGACCGGCAGCACGTCCGGGCGGGAGGACAGCTGCCAGGCGATCAGCGCCTCGGTCGCCTGCAGGTAGCGGGGCAGGGCGGCTGCGCTGTCGGCCGGATCCAGGGTTTCGAGCAGGGTGCGGCTGCCCAGGTCGTCGAGCAGCAGGAAGCCGTGCTCACGATCCCACTCCAGCACCCGCGGCGCATGCACGCCGGCCTGCGCCATCAGTTCGGCGACCTGCACGAAGGGGCGGCTGTCTTCCTTGTCCGGCGGGGCGTCCATCACGATGGCGCTGCCGGCGGGCTCGCCAGCGGCGTCGATGCGGAAGTAGCGGCGGAAACTCGCGTCGGCCGAGGCGGGCCGCAGGCTGGCCGGCAGCAGGCCGTGGGCGGGGGCGACGGCGGCCAGCCAGCGGGCGAAGGACTCGGCCCGGGCCGGATCCGCCCAGTCGATGGCGGCGGGCGATGCCGGCGGGGTTTGGGTTGGGGTCATGGATAATCGATTCTACAAAGCCGTCCGCGCAGGCGGCTTCGTCGTCCGTCGACGTGTTCTTTCGCGTCTGCTTCCCGCCGATTCCCGATTCTTCCTGCTGTACGCCTGAAACGCCACGGCCCTGCCGCTCCGATGCATAGCCCGACATCTGCCCAGTCCGCCCGCACCAAGCCCCGGCTGCGTGCGGCACGCGCTTCGTTCTCCCTGCGCGCCACGGCCTGGGCCAGTCGCAGCCTGATCGCCGCCACCCTGCTGCAGGGCGCCGCGGCCTGGGCCCAGACCGCCGACGCCGCCGCGGCCGACGCACCCCTGATGTTGCGCCGGACACCCCTGCTGCGCGACAAGATCCCCGAGGCCGAACGGCCCCGGCTGCCGAGTTTCGTGACCGGCGACCACACCGTCGGCCAGACCGACTACCGCACCACCGTCGAAGGCAACGCCGAGATGCGCCGCGCCGACATGGTGATCCGCGCCGACCAGCTCGACTACACCCAGCCCGACGACCTGGCCAAGGCCCTGGGCAACGTCTACATCAACCGCGCCGGCGACGTCTTCACCGGCCCGCAGCTGGAACTGCAGGTCGATGCGATGCAGGGCTTCTTCAACCGCGCCAGCTACCGCTTCCTGGGCACCAAGGCCTACGGCGACTCCTCGCGCATCGACTTCATCGACGACCAGCACATGGTCATCCACGACGTCACCTACACCACCTGCCAGCGCCGGCCGGGCCCGAGCTGGATGCCGGACTGGATGATCACCGCCCGCTCCATCGCGGTGGACCAGGGCAGCGGCCAGGGCATCGCGCAGGACGCGGTGCTGAGCTTCAAGGGCGTGAGCACGCCGGCCATCCCCTCGATGCCCTTCCCGCTGACCGAAGCCCGCCAGTCCGGCCTGCTGCCGCCGGTGATCGGGCTCAACAGCACCAGCGGCGTCGAGACCATCCTGCCGTACTACTGGAACATCGCACCCAACCGCGATGCGACGCTGTACCCCTCGCTGCTGAGCAAGCGCGGCATCGACCTGGCCGGCGAGTTCCGCTACCTGGAGAACGGCTACCGCGGCCAGATCCGGGGCGACTACATGCCCGAGGACAAGCTGCGCGACAACAACGACCGCTGGGGCATCGCGGCCACCCACAGCGGATCCCTGGAAACCGGCATCCCGGCCATCGGCAACCTCGGCGTGGGCGTCAACATCAACCGCGCGAGCGACGACAACTACTGGAAAGACTTCCCGCGCACCAGTCCTTCGCTGACTCAGCGTCTGCTGCCCACCGACCTGAATCTGACCTGGGGCAAGGGCGACTTCTACGTCAACGCCCGCTCGCTCAAGTGGCAGGTGCTGCAGGACGTCAGCTCGCCCATCGTGCCGCCCTACGACCGCCTGCCGCAGCTGGTGGCGCGCTACAGCAAGCTCGACAGCAACGGTTTCGACTACTCGCTCGAAGGCGACTACACCCAGTTCGAATCCAACCCCGCGCTGACCAACCAGCCCAATGCGCGCCGCGAATACCTGCTGGGCCAGATCAGCCGGCCCTTCCTGGCGCCCGGCTGGTTCGTCACGCCCAAGGTGCAGCTGCACAGCCGCCACTACGAGTTCGACTACGCCCTGGCTTCCACCAACCAGACGCAGGCCTCGGTCACCGTACCCACCTTCAGCCTGGACAGCGGCCTGGTCTACGAGCGCGACACCAGCTTCCTCGGCCGCAGCCTGATCCAGACCCTGGAGCCGCGCGCCTTCTACGTGCGCACGCCCTTCCGCGACCAGAACAACCTGCCCAACTACGACACGGCGCGCAGCGACTTCAACTTCGCCTCGATCTATACCGAGAACGCCTTCGTCGGCAACGACCGCATCTCCGACAACAACCTGCTGACGCTCGGCGTCACCAGCCGCCTGATCGACGCGGCCACCGGCGCCGAGGCGGCCAAGTTCGGCATCGCGCAGCGCCTGCGCTTCAAGGACCAGAACGTCATCCTGCCGGGCGAGACGCCCACCACCGACCGCCTGAGCGACATCATGGTCGGCGGCTCGGTCAACTGGACCGAGAAGTGGGCCTTCGACTCCACCGTCCAGTACAACCCCAAGACCGACCGCTCGATCCGCTCCAGCGTCGGCGGCCGCTACAACCCCAGCAACTACCGCCTGATCAGCGCCGCCTACCGGCTGCAGCGCGGCACCAGCGAACTGATCGACGTCGGCTGGCAGTGGCCGATCAACGACCTCTGGGGCGATTTCGGCGAAGACCTGGGCCGCGGCCGGGGCCAGGGGCCGGGCCGTTTCTACAGCGTCGGCCGGGTGAACTACAGTATGTACGACAGCAAACTCGTCGATGCCGTCGCCGGCGTCGAGTACGAAGGCGACTGCTGGGTGGCCCGCGTGGTGTTCGAACGCCTGCAGAGCAGCACCACCACCGCCACCAAACGCGTGCTGTTCCAGATCGAATTTTTCGGCTTCTCCCGAGTCGGATCCAGTCCCCTCGAAGTGTTGCGTCGCAACATCCCGCGTTACCAGTTCCTCAACGAACAGGTGGCCACCCCGAGCCGGTTCAGCAACTACGACTAAGTGGCCGCGGCCTTGCGGCGGCAGCCCATCAACCATCGTCACGGACGAGCGTCCACCACCATGAAGAATCACCATGCCCGTTTCCTGTCCCTGGCCATCGGCGTGCTCTGCGCGCTGCTGGGGACCGGCGCCAACGCCCAGGGCCTGCGCCTGTCCAACAGCCTGACGGCACCGGGCAGCCTGACGCCGCCGCCGGCGGCCGCGCCGCAGGTGCAGCAGGCCGACTACATCGTCGCCATCGTCAACTCCGAGCCGATCACCAACAGCGAAGTCAACATGCGGGCCGACCGCACCGCCCAGCAGATCCAGCAGCAGGGCGCCGCCCAGCCGCCGCGCGACCAGCTGCTGCGCCAGGTGCTCTCGCGCCTGATCAACGAGAAGGCGCAGCTGCAGCAGGCCACCGAGGCCGGCATCAAGATCGACGAAGCCACCGTCGACCAGGCCGAGGAGAACGTCGCCCGCCAGAACAACACCGACCTGGCCGGCCTGCACCGCCGCATGGCCGCCGACGGCATCTCGCTCGACCGCTTCCGCCACGACCTGCGCAACCAGCTGACGCTGCTGCGCCTGCGCGAGCGCGACGTCGAATCCCGCGTGCGGGTGACCGACCAGGACATCGACCAGTTCATCCGCGACCAGCAGGGCGGCGACGCCGCCGAGACCGCGCAGATCAACCTGCAGCACGTGCTGGTGCTGGTGCCGGAAAACGCCACGCCGCAGCAGATCGCCAGCCTGCAGGCACGCGCCCAGGGCATCGCCGACCGCGCCAAGGGCGGCGCCGACTTCACCGTGCTGGCGCGCGAGAACTCCGACGCGCCCGAAGGCCGCAACGGCGGCCTGCTGGGCCTGCGTCCGGCCGACCGTTATCCGAACCTGTTCCTGGAAGCCACCCAGGACCTGCCGGTCGGCGGCATCGTCGGCCCGATCCGCTCGCCTGCCGGCTTCCACATCCTGAAGGTGGCGGAACGGATCAACGGCAGCGCCGTTCCCACCGAGGTGATGCAGAACCACGCGCGCCACATCCTGCTGCGCCCCACGCCGCAGCTGACCGAGGCCGCCGCCATCCAGCGCCTGGCCGACTACAAGCGCCGCGTCAACAACGGCCAGGCCGACTTCGCCGTGCTGGCCACCGAGAACTCGGTGGACGGCAGCGCCAAGCAGGGCGGCGACCTGGGCTGGGCCAACCCCGGCCAGTTCGTGCCCGAGTTCGAGGAAGCCATCGAGGCCCTGCAGCCCGGCCAGATCAGCGACCCCATCGTCAGCCGGTTCGGTGTGCACCTGATCCAGCTGCTGGAGCGCCGCAAGCACACCCTGACCCAGCGCGAACAGCGCGACATGGTGCGTGCCGCCGCCCGCGAGAAGAAGCTCGACGAGGCCTACACCACCTGGGCGCAGGAAGTGCGCGGCCGGGCCTACGTCGAACTGCGAGAAGTGCCGCAGTGAAGCACATCGCGCGCAAGCGCTTCGGCCAGCATTTCCTGTCGGACCGCGGCATCATCGAGGACATCGTCGATGCGATCGATCCGAAGCCCGGCCAGCCCATGGTCGAGATCGGACCGGGCCTGGCGGCGCTGACCCAGCCCCTGGTCGAGCGCCTGGGCCGCCTGACGGTGATCGAACTCGACCGCGACCTGGCCATCCGCCTGCGCCTGCACAGCCAGCTCGACGTGGTCGAGTCCGATGTGCTGAAGGTCGACTTCACCGCCCTGGCCGCCCGCATGGAGGTGCCCAAGCTGCGTGTTGCGGGCAATCTGCCCTACAACATCTCCACGCCCATCCTGTTCCACTTGCTCGACCATGTCGGCGTGGTGGAAGACCAGCACTTCATGCTGCAGAAGGAGGTCATCGACCGCATGGTCGCCCGGCCTTCGACGGCGGCCTACGGCCGGCTGTCGGTCATGCTGCAGTGGCGCTATGCCATGGAAGACGTGCTCTTCGTGCCGCCGGAGAGTTTCGATCCGCCGCCCCGGGTCGACAGCGCGGTGGTCCGCATGGTCCCGCGCGCCGAGCCTGCCGCCGTGAACCAGCCTTTGCTGCAAGAACTGGTGCAGGTGGCCTTCAGCCAGCGCCGGAAACTGCTGCGACATACCCTGGGCCGCTGGCTGGAAGCCCGGGAACACGCCCATTCCTTCGACCTGACCCGCCGCGCCGAAGAGGTATCGGTCGACGAATACGTGGCCCTGGCCCAGGCGGTCGCCAAATGAAAAAACCCGCCGAGGCGGGTTTTTTCATGGGCCGGGCGCACCCGGCGAAGGCGCTTCTCAGGCCGCGTTGAGCCAGTAGCCCGAGTTGAACGGGCTGCTCATGCGCAGCGCCAGCGGCGACACATCGACGAGCTTGTCGGTCGGCATCTTTTCCTCTGATTCGGCATCGATCGCGATACCGGAGACGGCCTCGGGCGCCGTAGCCTCGTTCGCCCGTTCTGCTTGGCTGGTGGATGCAGAACGGGCTACAGAAAAGAATAGAAGCACCGGAACGCCACCTTGCGGTCGCCCCAGTAGTCCGACGCATCGCGGAAGATGTCCAGCAGCTGTTCGCGCGCTTCCTTGTCGAACTTGGCATGCGCGGGAATCTGTTCGAGCACCACGATGAAGCCGGGCTGCGGGCCCGATTTATGCAACGGATCCGTCATGCAGTCGTACAACGCGTCGAAATTCTTGCCGAAGTGCGACGGGAAGGTGAACTGGTTGGCGATCAGATCCAGCACGTCCTGTTTGGACTGGGCCTCGGCCAGGTTGGCATACAGGAAGTGCTGGCCCATGGACAGGGCCGCCTCCTGCAGATCCGACACCCGATGCGCGCGGATGGATTGCACGATGTTGCTACGCACGCCGCGAAGGGGCGTGTCGTTGTGTTCTTTCGTACGAAGTGGCGTGTCCATCTCCGTTGCTCTTTCTTTCTTCAAGGGGCCAGAATTCTGTAATGCGCGGTCGTCGAGACTCGCTGGGGTATCGGCCCGGTTATCCACCGGAATGGGCTGGAAGAGCATCATTGGACGATCTCCCGGAAACTTGTGTAGTGATCGGCCGTGTAGTAGCAGCGTTCGGGATTGCGGGCTTCTCCGCCGCAGACGATGCGCCGGGCTCCCCGATCGCGCGACTGTGGCGTCACCACCGTGTATTCGCGGTAGTAGCCGCGTCGATAGAGCGGCAGCTGCTTCTCACGATTGCCGAACACCACGCCATCCTTTTCGAAAGGGAAGGGGCCGCCGGAGCGGATCAAGCCATACGTCTTCTGTCCTTCGGGGGAAGTTCAGCCAGGCCGACCGTTCCCGCCTGCGGGGCCGATTGCGCCTGTGGCACCGGCGTTCGCGCCGCTGCCGTCGTGGTGAACAGCCCTGTGAAAGCAAAGGCGCAAAGCAGCGTCGCTGCGGCAAACCCGGTGAATCCGTGTGGAGGTGCTGAACCAACCGTGCTGCGGGCGCCGGCCCGCAGGTCAAACGCAATTTGCGCCAACCTTCGCAACAT
The DNA here is from genome assembly GCF_009906855.1 of Xylophilus rhododendri. Lineage (NCBI taxonomy): Bacteria > Pseudomonadati > Pseudomonadota > Betaproteobacteria > Burkholderiales > Xylophilus > Xylophilus rhododendri. The sequence goes on along the minus strand of NZ_CP047650.1, from coordinate 2,796,645 downwards.
GCACAGTACCTTTCGGAAATCACTAGCCGGAAATTTTGTCTGATCGACCGGTTTTCATCCCCGAAACAGGCGATAAATACCGGGTTAACCCCCAAAATTTCAATCCGCTAGTGTGACCGAAAGCGCTCGCCCGCGCAAGTATGGACCGACGCACCAGCGGTCATGCGGCCGATCCAGGCCTCGCCTACGGTGAGCGTGCGCTCACCTGGTAAGGCCTGGTAAGCGTGAGCTCAACGCACGGCGTTGGCGTCGGCGACGGTCAGAGCCGTCATGTTGACGATGCGGCGCACGGTGGCGCTCGCCGTCAGGATGTGCAGCGGCTTGGCCGCGCCCAGCAGCACCGGGCCGATGGCGATGTTGCCGCCGGCGGCCGTCTTCAGCAGGTTGTAGGAGATGTTGGCCGCGTCGATATTGGGCAGCACCAGCAGGTTGGCGTCGCCGGTCAGCGCGCTGTGCGGCATGACCTGCATGCGCTGCGCGCCGTCGAGCGCCACGTCGCCGTGCATCTCGCCGTCGACTTCCAGCCAGGGCGCCTGCAGGCGCAGCAGGTCCAGCGTGCGGCGCATCTTCACCGCGCTGGGCTCGTTGCTGCTGCCGAAGTTGCTGTGCGAGAGCAGGGCGGCCTTGGGCTTGAAGCCGAAACGCAGCATCTCTTCCGCGGCCATCACGGTGATCTCGGCCAGCTGTTCGGCGGTGGGGTCGTAGTTGACGTGGGTGTCGACCAGGAAGACCTGGCGCTCGGGCAGCAGCAGGCCGTTCATGCAGGCATAGACGTTGGCGCCCGGCCGCTTGCCGATCACCTGGTCGATGTACTGCAGGTGCATGTGGGTGCCGCCCCAGGTGCCGCAGATCATGCCGTCGACCTGCTCCTTGTGCAGCAGCATCGAGCCGATCAGCGACAGGCGCCGGCGCATCTCGATCTTGGCGATCTGCACCGTCACGCCCTTGCGTTCGGTCATGCGGTGGTAGGTCTGCCAGAAGTCGCGGTAGCGCTCGTCATGCTCGACGTTGACCACGTCGTAGTCGCGGCCCTCGGCCAGGCGCAGGCCGAACTGCTCGATGCGGCGGGCGATGATGGCCGGCCGGCCGATCAGCGTCGGGCGGGCGATGTTCTCGTCCACCACGATCTGCGCGGCGCGCAGGATGCGTTCTTCCTCGCCCTCGGCATAGGCCACGCGCTTTTTCGTGGCGGCCTTGGCCGCCTGGAAGATCGGCTTCATCGTCGTGCCCGAGGCGTAGACGAAGCTCTGCAGCGTGTCGCGGTAGGCGTCCATGTCCTGGATCGGGCGCAGGGCCACGCCGCTGTCGGCGGCGGCCTGGGCCACGGCCGGCGCGATCTTGATCATCAGGCGCGGATCGAAGGGCTTGGGGATCAGGTAATCCTTGCCGAAGGCCAGCGGCTCGCCCACGTAGGCGGCGGCCACGACTTCGCTCTGCTCGGCCTGGGCCAGCTCGGCGATGGCATGCACCGCGGCGATCTCCATCTCGTCGGTGATGGTGGTCGCGCCCGCATCCAGCGCGCCGCGGAAGATGTAGGGGAAACACAGGACGTTGTTGACCTGGTTCGGATAGTCGCTGCGTCCGGTGGCCATCACCACATCGCCGCGCACCGCGTGGGCGTCGTCGGGGTTGATCTCGGGGTTGGGGTTGGCCAGCGCGAAGATCACCGGGTTGGCCGCCATCTTGGCCACCATGGCGGGCTTGAGTACGCCGCCAGCGGAAAGGCCCAGGAACACGTCCGCGCCGTCGATCACTTCGCCGAGCGTGCGCAGTTCGGTCTTCTGGGCCCAGAGGATCTTGTCCTCGTCCATCAGCTCGGTGCGGCCTTCGTAGACCACGCCCGCGAGGTCGGTCACGAACACGTTCTCGCGCTTCAGGCCGACCTTCAGCAACAGCGTCAGGCAGGCCAGCGAAGCGGCACCGGCGCCAGAGGCCACCAGCTTGACTACGCCGATGTCCTTGCCCACCACCTTCAGGCCGTTGAGCATGGCGGCGGCCACGGTGATCGCGGTGCCGTGCTGGTCGTCGTGGAAGACCGGGATCTTCATGCGCTTGCGCAGCTCGCGCTCCACGTAGAAGCAGTCGGGCGCCTTGATGTCTTCCAGGTTGATCGCGCCGAAGGTGGGCTCCAGCGCGGCGATCACCTCGACGAGCTTGACCGGGTCCTTCTGGTCGATCTCGATGTCGAACACATCGACGCCTGCGAACTTCTTGAAGAGCACGCCCTTGCCCTCCATCACCGGCTTGGAGGCCAGCGGGCCGATGTCGCCCAGGCCCAGCACCGCGGTGCCGTTGGAGATGACGGCCACCAGGTTGCCGCGGGCGGTGTACTTGAACGCGTTGTTCGGATCCTTGACGATTTCCTCGCAGGGCGCGGCCACGCCGGGCGAGTAGGCCAGGGCCAGGTCGCGCTGGTTGACCAGCTGCTTGGTCGCGGCGATGGCGATCTTGCCCGGCTTGGGGAACTCGTGATAGTCGAGCGCGGCACGGCGCAGTTCGGCGCGGCGTTCTTCGATGTTGGTCGGGGGCGTAGTGGCCATGCGGGATCCGTCTTTCCTGATGCGCGGCTGGAATCGACCAACCGGGTCGGCGGCTGGTGACTGCCGCTCACGCGAATGAAAGACGATTGTAGGTCGGCCCGTTGTAAGCACTACCGCAGCCGGCCCGCGCGCCCGGTGTCATTCGCGTTTCATGGTTTACGGCCAGCATTTCCTCTTGTTACAAGCAAAGGAATTCTAGTGACAGTGTCTTTACGAACCACCGCCTGGGCGGCCGCTTTCTCGATCTCGCTCGCCGCTTGCGGCGGTGGCGGCAACAGCATCGTCGCACCCGGCACCCCGGCCGGCTCCAGCAACGACGTCTCGCAGACAGTGCCGACCGCGCAGCCGCTGGAGCTGACCATCCTGCACATCGACGACCACCATTCCAACCTCGACAGCAAGAGCAAGACCTTGCAGCTGCAGGCCACCACCGGTGCCGCCCCCGTGGCCGTCGTGGCCGACGCAGCCGGCTTCCCGCGCGTGACCGCCGCGATGCAGACCCTGGCCGCGCAGTCGGCCAACGTGCTCAAGCTGCATGCGGGCGACGCGCTCACCGGCACCCTGTACTTCAACCGCGCCGGCGCCGACGGCGAGGCCGATGCGGCCATGATGAACACGGTCTGCTTCGACGCGTTCACGCTCGGTAACCACGAGTTCGACAAGGGCGACAGCGGCCTGAAGGGCTTCATCGACCTGCTGCACAAGGGAGCGTGCAAGACCCCGGTTCTCAGCGCCAACGTCAATTTCGCGGCCACCTCGGCGCTGGCCACCGCCAACGCCACCGGCACCGTCAACAAGTCCATCGTCGTGCAGCGCGGCGGCCAGAACATCGGCCTGATCGGCCTGACCATCGCCGGCAAGACCAAGGCCTCGTCCAGCCCCGACGCCGGCACCACCTTCGATGACGAAGCCACCGCCGCCCAGCGCGAGATCGATGCGCTGCGTGCCAAGGGCGTCAACAAGATCATCCTGATGAGCCACATCGGCTACGACTACGACAAGACCGTCATCGCCAAGCTCAGCGGCGTCGATGTTGTGGTGGGCGGCGACTCGCACACCCTGCTCGGCCCCGACAGCCTGAGCACCTACGGCGTGGGCTCGCCCGCCGGCGCCTATCCCACCAAGCTGACCGACAAGGACGGCAAGCAGGTCTGCCTGGTGCATGCCTGGGAGTACAGCCAGGTGGTCGGCGAGCTCAAGGTGTCCTTCGACGCCAAGGGCGACGTCACCAGCTGCAGCGGCACTCCGCACGTGTTGATCGGCGACAGCTTCACCGTGGGCGGCACGGCTGCGACCGCCACGCAGAAGGCCGCCATCCTGTCGGACATCGCCAAGAGCGGCTTCCTCACCGTGGCCACGCCCAACGCCACCGCCGCCACCGTGCTGCAGCCTTTCAAGGACAAGATCGCGGCCTTCAGCCGCACGACGGTCGCGAGCGTGCCCACGGAGCTGTGCTCGCGCCGCGTGCCCGGCAACTCGGCCAGCACCGACTACGGCCGCTCCAGCGCCAGCTGCAACGCGCTGGGCGAGGTGAGCCGCCGCGGCGGCGACATCCAGCAGCTGGTCGCCCAGGCCTACCTGGAAGTAGCCCGGGCCAACTACGGCGGTGCCGACATCTCGCTGCAGAGCGGCGGCGGCGTGCGTGTGCCCTTGCAAGGCACCGTCACCGCGGCCAATGTGATCGAGGTGCTGCCCTTCGGCAACATGCTCAACCGGCTGGATGTCACCGGCGCGGAGGCCAAGGCCATGATCGAGGACGGCCTGGAAGCGGTCTACGGCCCTGGCGGCACCAGCGGTCCCTACCCGTACACCGGCGGCCTGCGCTACGACGTCGATGCGACCAAGGCCAAGGGTTCGCGCGCCAGCAACCTGGAGGTCTATACCGCCACCTCCGCCACCACCGGCAGCTGGGGTGCGCTGGACCTGAGCAAGACCTACAAGCTCTTCGTGCTGAGCTTCAACGCCACCGGCGGCGACGGCTACACCACCCTGCGCGACGTTCCCGCCGCTCGCCGCCTGGACATCGGCGTGCTCGACGCCGATGTGTTCCAGACCTACATCGACAAACAGGCCAAGGACGGCACCAGCGGACTGCCCATCCTCAACAAGCTGGCCGACGGCTTCTACAGCACCAAGTCCTACGTGCAGCCCTGACCCGGCCAGCCGCCGCGCCGGCAGGAAAGCGGCGCAGCGGCTATCGTCCGGGGCGATGACATCCACCGCCGCCCCCCGCATGACCCCCGCGCTGACCGCCCTGATGGCGGTCGGCAGCGGCCTCTCCGTCGCCAGCAACTACTACGCGCAGCCGCTGCTGGCGCTCTTCGTGCAGGTCTTCCACGTCAGCATCGGCCATGCCGGCCTGCTGGTGACCTGCTCGCAGATCGGCTACATCTGCGGCCTGGTTTTCCTGGTGCCGCTGGGCGACCGGCTGGAGCGGCGCAAGCTCATCACCGGCACGGCGGCGCTGACCTCGGCGGGGCTGCTGGGCATGGGGCTGGCGCCGGGTTTCTCGCTGCTGCTGGCGGCCTCGGTCTGCGTGGGGTTCACCAGCGTCACGGCGCAGATCCTGGTGCCGCTGGCCGCGCACCTGGCCACGCCCGAGCGGCGCGGCCGCACGGTGAGCCTGGTGATGAGCGGGCTGCTGCTGGGCATCCTGCTGGCGCGCACCTTCGCCGGCCTGATCGCCGACGGCGCCGGCTGGCGCGCGGTGTACCTGCTGGCCTCGGGCCTGATGGCGGTCTTCGCGCTGCTGTGCTGGCGGCTGCTGCCGGCCATCGCGCCGACGTCCACCGGCAGCTATGCGGCGCTGCTGGGCTCGGTGGCGCGCCTGTTCGGGCAGCAGCCGGTGCTGCGGCGCAGGGCGCTGATCGGCGGGCTCAATTTCGCGGCCTTCGCGGCGCTGTGGACCACGCTGGCCTTCCTGCTCAAGAAGGAGTACGGCTACGGCGAGGCCGCCATCGGGCTCTTCGGGCTGATCGGGGCGGCGGGCGCGCTGTGCGCGCAGGCGGCGGGGCGGCTGTCCGATGCCGGCTACAACCGCCAGGCCACCGGCGGCTTCATCCTGCTGGGGGTGCTGGGCTGGGGCCTGCTGTGGCTGGGCGGGCATTCGCAGATCGCGCTGGTCGGCGGCATCCTGCTGCTGGATTTGGGCGTGCAGGGCACCCACATCTCCAACCAGAGCGCGATCTATGCGCTGGACCCAGCGGCGCGCAGCCGGCTGACCACCTGCTACATGTCCTCGTATTTCCTGGGCGGCGCGGCGGGTTCGGCGCTGGGCGCCTGGGCCTATTCGGCGGCCGAATGGGACGGCGTCTGCATCGTCGGCGCGGCGGTCTGCGTGCTGGCGCTGCTGCGCTGGGCGATGTCGGAAGGGCTGGCCCTCAGGCGCGCTTGAACCACATGCGGCGCAGCACCGCCTCGCGGTCGAAGAACTGGTGCTTGAGGGCGCCGGCGATGTGCAGGAACAGCAGTCCGTAGAGCACATAGGCGCCCCAGGTGTGCAGCTGGCCGAAAAGGGTGTGCAGCGGCTCCTTCACATCCGGCGCCAGGTTCTCGATGAAACCCACCCGCGGCCAGCCGATGGTGCCGAAGAGTTTCATCGGATGCGTGGCCGCCTCGTTCCAGGCCGAGTCGTGCAGCCAGCCCGACAGCGGCATCCAGAACATCACCAGGTAGAGCAGCACATGCACGATGTGCGCGGCCACCACCTCCCAACGGGCGCAGGCGCCGGGCAGCGCGGGCGGCCTATGGCCGATGCGCCAGAGCAGCCGCAGCAGCGCCAGCCCCAGCACGGTGATGCCGAACGACTTGTGGGTGTCGACGGCGGGCCGCACCCAGTCGTCGGGCAGGTGCTCGACCGACAGGATGATGGCCACGTTGGCCACCATGGCCGCCGCGATCAGCCAGTGCAGCACGATGGCGGGCCGGGTGTAGCCGGCCTGCAAGAGGGTGGAGGAGGGTGCCGGGGACATGGGACCGCACTGTAGTGGCTGACCGCGGAATCCGCCGAACCTTTTGCCGCGTAAGCTCTCAGATCGCTGCGATGGCGCCCGGTGGCCGGGGGCGCGCACCGGTTGTTCCGCAGCACCAACCCTCCCCCCTCCATGCCCGACGATCCGCTCCGTCTCGCGCGTGCCCGCGCCCAGCCCGCCGCCGGTTTCGGTCCCACGCCCTGGCGCAGCCTCGCCATCCACGGCGCGGTGCTGCTGGTGTGGGTGGCGCTGTTCGCCATGGCCTTCTCGCACGGCGGCGTGCTGGCCTGGTCGGTGGGCGTGGCCTATGTGAGCTACGACACACTGCTGCTGGTCTTCGTCGCCACGCAGACCTGGATGCTGCGCCTGCCGCCGCGCGAACCCGCCGCCCTGCCGGCCCCGCGCGGCACGGCCACGGTGGCGGTGCTGGTGGCGGCGCACAACGAGGCGGCGGTGCTGCCGGTGACCCTGTCCGCGCTGCTGGGCCAGACCGACCCGCCCGAGCGCATCGTGGTGGTGGACGACGGCTCCACCGACGCCACCGCCGCGCTGCTCACCTGCCGCTACGGCGTGCCGTCCACGCAGCCGGGCCGCAGCAGCGGCGCGGGCAGCCTGCATCCCTCGCTGCGCTGGCTGCCGCTGCCCCACGGCGGCAAGGCCGTCGCGCTGAACGCCGCGCTGCCGCTGGCCGACTGCGACATCGTGCTCACCGTCGATGGCGACACCCTGCTGGAGCCCGGCGCCATCGCCGCCGTGCGCCGGGCCTTCGCGGCCGAGCCTGAATTGATGATCGCCACCGGCGTCATCACCCCCGTCTGCCGCGCCGGCTGGCAGGGCCGGCTGTTCCAGTGGTTCCAGACCTATGAGTACCTGCGCAACTTCCTCTCGCGTTTCGCCTGGATGCGGATGGACAGCCTGCTGCTGGTCTCCGGCGCCTTCGCCGCCTACCGCCGCGCCGAGCTGATCGAGGTGGGCGGCTTCGATGCGGCCAGCCTGGTCGAGGACTACGAACTCACCCACCGCATGCGCCGGCACGCCGTGCACAAGGGCCTGGACTGGCGTGTGCGGGTGCTGGGCGATGCCCGCGCCCGCACCGATGCGCCGGCCAGCCTGGGCGCCTTCCTGCGCCAGCGCCGCCGCTGGTTCGGCGGTTTCCTGCAGACCCAGCTGCGCTACCGCGAGATGGTGGGCGACCGGCGCTACGGCTGGATGGGCACGTTGATGCTGCCGGTCAAGGCCATCGACACCCTGCAGCCCCTGTTCGGCCTCACCGCCTTCGGCCTGCTGGTCTGGGACCTGGCCAGCGGCCGCATCAGCCTGCTGGCGGCCGCCGGCGCGGTGATCGGCATCAAGCTGGCGATCGACCTGGTGTTCCACCTCTGGTCCATCCACCTGTACCGGCGCTGGGCCGGCGGCGGCCAGCGGGTGGATTTCGCGCGCGGACTGCTGGCGGCGCTGGCCGAGCCCTTCACCTTCCAGCTGCTGCGCCATACCGGCGCTGCGCTGGGCTGGGTGATGTTCCTGACCGGGCGCGGCGGCTGGGGGCGGCAGCAGCGCAATGCGCAGCTGGGGGAGTAACCGGGGCTACTTCATCAAGGATTCGATTTCGTCGCCGTCCACGGGCACGCCACGGGTCAGCAGCTCGTTGCCGGAAGCTGTCAGCAGAGCATCGTCCTCGATGCGGATGCCGATGTTCCAGAAGGCCTCGGGTACATCCTCCCCCGGCCGCACATAGAGGCCCGGCTCGATGGTGGTGACCATGCCCGGCTGCAGGATGCGGCTGGGCCGGCTCTTCACGATCTCGCCCGACAGCGGATCGCGCCGCTCGATCAGCGTGTGCGCCTCGCTCGGCTCCACATAACTGCCGCAATCGTGCACGTCCATGCCCAGCCAGTGGCCGGTGCGGTGCATGTAGTAGCGGAAGTAGGCGCGTTTCTCGATCACGTCGTCCACGCCGCCGACCTTGCCGGCATCGAGCAGGCCCAGGTCCAGCAGGCCCTGCGCCAGCACCTTGACGGTGGCCTCGTGCGGGTCGTTGAAACGCGCGCCGGGCTTCGTGGCATCCACCGCCGCGTACTGGCTCTGCAGCACCAGGTCGTAGAGCGCGCGCTGCGGCCCGCTGAAGCGGCCGTTGGCGGGGAAGGTGCGCGTGATGTCGCTGGCATAGCCGTCGAGTTCGCAGCCGGCGTCGATCAGCACCAGCTCGCCGTCGCGCACCGGCGCGGCATCGGCGCGGTAGTGCAGCACGCAGGCATTGCCGCCGGCCGCCACGATGGAGCTGTAGGCGGGGTATTGCGAGCCGCCCATGCGGAAGGCGTGCAGCAGCTCGGCGTCCAGGTGGTATTCACGCAGGTCCACGCCCTGGCGCAGCAGCCGGGCGCTGGCCTGCATGGCGCGGATATGGGCCTCGGCGCTGATCCGGCAGGCGCGGCGCATCACGTCGATCTCGTAGGCGTCCTTGAAGAGCCGCATCTCGTCGAGCGGGCCGCAGAGGTCGCGCTGCTGCTCCGGCACCAGGGCGCCCATGCGTACTCGCGCACGCACCTTGGAGAGCCAGCCGTCGACGCGGGTCTCCAGCCCGGCATGGGTGGCGAAGGGGTACCAGACGGTGTCGCGGTTCTCCAGCAGGCGCGGCAGGCGGCTGTCGAGTTCGGCGACCGACACGGCTTCGTCCACGCCGAGTGTTTCCGGCGCGGCGTCGGGGCCCAGGCGCAGGCCGTCCCAGATCTCGCGTTCCACGTCCTTGGGCTGGCAGAACAGGGTGCTGCGGCCATCGCCCGCCAGCACCAGCCAGGCGTTGGGCTCGGTGAAACCGGTGAGGTAGTAGAAGTAGCTGTCGTGGCGGAACAGGAAGTCGCTGTCGCGGTTGCGCGGGCGCTCCGGCGCGGTCGGCACGATGGCGATGCCGTCGGCGCCCAGCTGGGCGGCCAGGCGGGCGCGGCGGGCGGCGTAGATCGAGGGGTCGAAGGCTTCGGTCATGTGCGGTGGCTTCCGTTCGTGGGATGTTCAGTCGGATCGGTTGAGCTGGTCCAGGCGCTCGGGTGTGCCCACGTCGGCCCAGCGGCCGTCGTAGCGTTCGGCGGTGATGCGGCCCTGCGCCATCGCGGCGCGCAGCAGGGGAGCCAGCGGTGCAGCCACGCCGTTCGGGTTGCCGGCGGGGATGTCGCACCACGGCGGCGCGAACAGGGCGGCGCGGAACAGGCCGATGGTGGAATAGGTCAGGCGCGGGGCCGGGTCGTCGGCGGGTGGCGAACTGGCGCGGCCGTCTTCGGCCAGGTGGAAGTCGCCGCGCGGATGCTGCGGCGGGTTGGGCACCAGCCAGAGATGGGCCAGGGCGTCGCCGGCCGTAAAACGTGCCACTGCCGCGGGATCGAAGACGAAGTCGGGCGCGAACACATCGCCCGCGGCCAGCCAGAAGACCTCGCCCAGCCGCGGCAGGGCGCGGGCGATGCCGCCGGCCGTCTCCAGGGCATCGCCGAAGTCGCGGGTCTCCTCGGAATATTCGAGCGCCAGTCCCAGCGCCGAGCCATCGCCCAGCCGCGCCGGAATCAACTCGCCCAGCCAGCCGGTGTTGACCACCACACGCTCGATGCCGTCACGCGCCATGGCTTCCAGCGCCCACTGCATCAGCGGCTTGCCGCGCAGTTCCAGCAGGGGTTTGGGGCAGCGGTCGGTGAGCGGCCGCATGCGTGATCCGCGGCCGGCGGCCAGCAGCATGGCGGGGGCTTGAAGGTGGGGGATGTCGGCGGGCGTGAAGGGCACGCCAACATTATCCGGGCACAAAAAAGGCCCGCGGGGTCGCGGGCCTCAGGCTGTCGGGACCGGGGTCCCGCGTAGCGCTTTATCGTTATTGCGAGAAGTCCAGGGCGGCGGTCAGGTCGCCCATCGGCACGAAGCCGTTGGCGATCAGCGCATTGTCCCGCTGCACCAGGCCCGGCAGCTTGCTCAGGCCGAAGCGGCGGGTGATCAGGCGCAGGATGGAAGCGGTGTCGTACTGGGTCTTGTCGACGTAGCCCTTGCGTGCATACGGCGAGACGATCAGCGCGGGGATACGGGTGCCCGGACCCCAACGGTCGGCCTTCGGCACCTTGGCGTGGTCGTAGAAGCCGCCGTTTTCGTCATAGGTGACGACCACGACCATGTTCTTCCACTGCGGGCTGGCCTTGAGCTTCTGGATCACGTCGTAGATGTGCTGGTCGCCCGAGGCCACGTCGGCATAACCGGCGTGCTGGTTCAGGTTGCCCTGCGGCTTGTAGAAGGTGACGGCGGGCAGGGTGCCGGCGGCGGCGTCGGCCAGGAACTGGGTGTCGAAGTCGCGCAGGTGGGCCACGCGGTCGGCGGCGTGGGTGCTCGGGTCCAGGTCGGCGAAGTAGTTGAAGGGCTGGTGGTGGAACTGGAAGTTCGGCGGGCTGGCGAAGCTGGTGCGCGTGGCCGAGGTGGCGTTGGCCAGGGTGCTGTTCCAGGCGCCGGCGTACCAGGCCCAGTTCACGCCCTTGGCGGTCAGCAGGTCGCCGATGTTGGCGGCGGTCTGCGGCGGCAGGGTGGTGGCGCTGGTCGTGGTGGCGAACAGGCGGGTGCTGTCCGTCGAGGCCGGTGCGTTGCTGCTCGGCTGGTAGGGCGGCTGCATGGTGTTGACCGCATAGAACTTGCCGGCCGCGTCCTTGGGCGTGATGGTGCCGTCGGCGCTGTAGGTGGCCGCGCCGTTGAGCACGCTGGTCGGGTTGTTGCTGGCCGGGGTCAGGCGCACGAAGTTGCCGTTGGCGTCGGTGTCGATGGCCGAGATGGTCGGCTTGGCCGTGGCGGTGTCGGCGTTCGGGTACTCCGGCGCGCAGGCGCAGATCAGGTACTGGTGGTTCAGGAAGGAACCGCCGAACGCACCCATGAAGAAGTTGTCGGCCAGCACGCCTTCCTGCGCCAGCTTCCACATCTGCATCTTGCTGCCGTCGTAGTAGCCCATGGAGAGGGCGCCGGCATCGGAGTAGGCCGCGAACTTGTCGTTGGCGCCGCCGTTGATCTGCATCTGGTTGTTGTAGAAGCGGTGCACCAGGTCACGCGTGATGACCGACTGCGGCACCACCTTGCCGGTGGCCTGGATGCCCGCGGCGGCGTCGATCTGGAAGGGCTTGTTGGCCCAGCCCACGGTCTCGGCCTGGGTGATGACGGGGGTCTGGCCGCTGGCGGTGACGCCGCTCCACACCGGCGGCAGGGTGGCCAGGGTGGAGTTGTCGAAGTCCTTCTGGGCGGTGATGACGCCGTCCGACGTGGGGTTCACGCCGGGCACGCCGTTGGCTCCGGGGTAGAGGCCGTAGAGGTTGTCGAAGCCGCGGTTTTCCGCGTAGATCACGACCACGGTCTTCACGTTGGACAGATCCGCATCCACCGCCAGGCTCTTGGAGAGCGCGGCCACGCGGTCGCCGGTGCCGGCGGCGGCCACGGCGGCGGCGATGCGCACGGTCATCTGGTCGATCTCACCCTTGATCGTGCCCTTGGCGACGGCATCGGTCATGGTGTTGTGGTTGGCCAGCAGCAGGTCGGCCGACACGCCCAGGCGGGCAGCCAGCGTGGCCTTGGCGGTGGCGAAGTCCTGGCCGCGGTCCATCAGGGCGACGAGTTCGGTGCTGAGCGCGCTGACCACGCCATTGGCCTGGGCCGGTGCACGGAAGACCAGGGCCGAGGTCACGGCGGTGGTGGCCTTGGTGTCCGGGTCGTAGCGCTTGGCGTCGGTGCCGATCTCGGCGACCACGGCGGTGGCGGCCGTGCCGTTGGCCGTCAGGCTGAAGGCGCCGTTGGCATCGGTGCGGGCGCTGGTCTCGCCGGTGTCGCAGCGGCTGTTGTTGTTGGCGTCCAGGCAGACCAGGGCGTTCTGGTAGTAGCTGCCGGTGACCACGCCGCTGGTGGTGCTGACGACGGTGGGCGAGTTGCTGCCGCCGCAGGCGGAGAGGCCTGCGACCAGTGCCGCGATGGGCAGGAGGCGCGAAGGGGCTTGGAAGTTCATGGGCTCTGGACCTGTTGGATGTTGAATATGGGCCGGCGCGCATGGTCCTTCGCAGACATGACACATTCATGGCCTTTTGTATCCGTTCTGTTGCCCGCAACGGCTGTCACGCAACTGCCATGAAACCGTCATAGCCTGCGGCGCTCCATGCCGAACCGCCGCCTGCTTTCCCTTCTTCCCGTCCTGTTCGCCCTGGCGCTGCATGGCTGCCAGCGGCCGGCTGAACCCGCGGCCGCACCGGCCGCCCCTGCGGCACCCGTCGCGCAGGCCAAGCCGCCATCGGCCGATGCCACCTACGCCCTGACCCTGGCGCGCCAGCCCAGCGCCGCCGAGATGGCCGCCGTGGGCCGGGCGATGTTCTCGGACAAGGGCCTGTCGGCCTCCGGCCAGATGTCCTGCGCCAGCTGCCACAGTCCGCAGCACGCATACGGTCCGCCCAACGCGCTGTCGGTGCAGCTCGGCGGCCCCGACGGCCAGCAGCCCGGCGTGCGTGCCGTGCCCTCGCTGCGTTATGTGCAGACCGTCACCGCCTTCAGCGAACACCATTTCGACAACGACGGCGACGACAGCGTGGACGCCGGCCCCACCGGCGGCCACACCTGGGATGGCCGCGCCGATTCCACCCATGCCCAGTCCGCGGTGCCGCTGCTGTCCGCCTACGAGATGGCCAACGCATCGCCCGCCGCCGTCGTCGCCAAGCTGCGCCAGGCGTCCTACGCCGGGCAGTTCCGCGCCACCTTCGGCCAGGACATCTTCGACGACGAGGCCAAGGCCTTCCGCTGGGCCGGCATGGCGCTGGAGGTGTTCCAGGAGACGCCGGAGGAGTTCTATCCCTTCGACAGCAAGTTCGATGCGGTGCTGCGGAAGCAGGCGAAATTCACGCCGCAGGAGGCGCGCGGCCTGGCGCTGTTCGAGGACGAGAAGAAGGGCAACTGCGCCTCCTGCCACATCAGCCGCATCACGCCGGACGGCGGTTTTCCGCTGTTCTCCGACTTCGGCCTGATCGCCATCGGCGTGCCGCGCAATGCGGCCATCCCGGCCAATGCCGACCCCGCCTATTTCGACCTGGGCCTGTGCGGCCCGCTGCGCACCGACCTGAAGGACCGGCCCGAGTACTGCGGCCTGTTCCGCACGCCCTCGCTGCGCAACGTGGCCACCCGCCAGGTCTTCATGCACAACGGCGTGTTCCATTCGCTCGACGAAGTCTTACGCTTCTATGTGCAGCGCGACACCCACCCCGGGCGCTTCTATCCGCGCGGCAAGGACGGCAAACCGGCCAAGTTCGACGACCTGCCCGCCCGGTACCACGCCAACCTCAACACCGACGCGCCCTTCGACGGCCGCCGCCCCGGCCAGCGTCCGGTATGGAGCGAGGCCGACATCCGCGACGTGGTCGTCTTCCTGAAAACATTGAACGACGGCTGGCATCCGCCCTGATTCGTGCGCCGGCCTGGGCCCGGCGGGTAAAATCGCCGGCTCTTCGACGATCTCCCAACAGCCGGAACCCCCTCCCATGGTCTCTTCCTCGCAACTGGCCAACGCGATCCGCGCCCTGGCAATGGACGCAGTTCAACAGGCCAACTCCGGCCACCCGGGCGCGCCCATGGGCATGGCCGACATGGCCGCCGCGCTCTGGACCCGCCACCTCAAGCACAACCCTTCGAACCCGCAGTGGTTCGACCGCGACCGCTTCGTGCTGTCCAACGGCCATGCCTCGATGCTGCTGTACGCGGTGCTGCACCTGTCGGGCTACGACCTGCCGGTGGCCGAGCTGAAGAACTTCCGCCAGCTGCACAGCAAGACGCCCGGCCATCCCGAGTTCGGCTATACCGCCGGCGTGGAAACCACCACCGGCCCGCTGGGCCAGGGCATCACCAACGCGGTCGGCTTCGCGCTGGCCGAGAAGCTGATGGCCGCCGAATTCAACCGCGACGGCCACGCCATCGTCGACCACCACACCTACGCCTTCCTGGGCGACGGCTGCCTGATGGAAGGCATCAGCCACGAGGCCGCCGCCCTGGCCAGTGCCTGGAAGCTCAACAAGCTGGTCGCCCTGTACGACGACAACGGCATCTCGATCGACGGCCCGGTCTCGCCCTGGTTCGTGGACGACACCCCGGCGCGTTTCCGCGCCTACGGCTGGAACGTCATCGGCCCGGTCGACGGCCACGATGCCGAAGCCATTGCCGCCGCGCTGACCAGCGCCAAGACCTCGGCCACCGCACCCACGCTGATCGTCTGCAAGACGGCCATCGGCAAGGGCTCGCCCAACCGCGCCGGCACCGCCAAGGCGCACGGCGAGCCGCTCGGCGCCGCCGAGATCGAACTGACCCGCGCCGCCCTGGAATGGACCTCGGTGCCCTTCGACATCCCGGCCGACATCCAGGCCGCCTGGGACGCCAAGGAAGCCGGCGCCAAGGCCGAAGCCGAATGGCAGAAGCGTTTCGACGCCTACACGGCCGCCCATCCCGCCCTGGCCGCCGAATTCACCCGCCGCATGAAGGGCGAACTGCCCAAGCACTTCGCGCAGACCGCGGTCGATGCCGCCGTGGCCGCGCACACCAAGGCCGAGACCGTCGCCAGCCGCAAGGCCAGCCAGATCGCGCTGGAAGCCTTCACGGCCGCGCTTCCCGAACTGCTCGGCGGCAGCGCTGACCTGACCGGCTCCAACCTCACCAACACCAGCAGCACCCCGCCGCTGCGCATCGACGAGACCGGTGCCGTGGTGCTGGGCAACACGGCCGCCGGCCTGCCGGTCATCGGCCGCCACATCAACTACGGCGTGCGTGAATTCGGCATGGCCGCGATCATGAACGGCGTGGCCCTGCACGGCGGCTACATCCCCTACGGCGGCACCTTCCTGACCTTCAGCGACTACAGCCGCAATGCGATCCGCATGGCCGCGCTGATGAAGCAGCGGGTCATCCATGTCTTCACCCACGATTCCATCGGCCTGGGCGAGGACGGCCCCACCCACCAGTCGGTGGAACATGCGGCCAGCCTGCGCCTGATCCCCAACCTGGACGTCTGGCGCCCGGCCGACACCGCCGAGACCACCGTGGCCTGGGCCGTGTCGCTGGAGAACACGACGCGCCCCAGCGCCCTGCTGCTCTCGCGCCAGAACCTGCCCTACCTGCCCAAGCGCGACCTGGGCGACATCAGCCGCGGCGCCTATGTGCTGTCCGAGCCTTCGGATGTCGGCATCAAGAAGAAGGCGCAGGCGGTGATCGTCGCCACCGGCTCCGAAGTGCACCTGGCCATCAAGGCGCAGGAGATCCTGGCGCGCGCCAAGATCGCCGTGCGGGTCGTCTCGGTGCCCAGCACCACCGTGTTCGACCGCCAGGACGTGGCCTACAAGAAGTCCGTGCTGCCGGCCGGCATTCCGCGTGTGGCCATCGAAGCCGGTGTCACCGACGGCTGGTGGAAATACGGCTGCGACGCCGTCATCGGCCTGGACCGCTACGGCGAATCGGCGCCGGCCAATGTGCTGTTCCCGCTGTTCGGCTTCACCGCCGAGAACCTGGCGGACACGGTGCGCAAGGTGCTCTCGCAAAAGTCCCGCTGAACACGGCAGGCGCCGCCGGCATGAGCGACTTCCCCGTGCTGCAGACCGAGCGTCTGGTGCTGCGCGAGATCGTGCACGCCGACGCGCCGGCCCTGCTGGGCATCCATGGCGACAGCCGGGCGATGCACTACATGTTCTGCGAGCCGATGCGCGATCTGGAAGACTCGCACGGCTGGGTCAGCCGTTTCGCCGCCGACCGCCGCGCGCCCACGCCTTCGCTGCGCTGGGGCATGGAGCGCAAGTCCGACGGCGCCTTCATCGGCACCTGCGGCATGCACGAATGGGTACCGGCCTGGCGCCGTTGCTCGGTAGGCTATGCGCTGGCCAGCTTCGCCTGGGGCCTGGGCTATATGCGCGAAGCGCTGGTCGTGGTGCTGGACTGGCTGTTCGGGCCGATGCAGATCAACCGCATCGGCGCCGAGATCCATCCCACCAACACCGCCTCGCTGCGCCTGGCGCGCGGCCTGGGTTTCGAAGTGGAAGGCACGCTGCGCCAGGCCCTGGTCTGGAACGAACAGCCGCAGGACGTGCTGCAACTGTCATTGCTGAAGCCGGAATTCATTTCCGCCCCCTGGTTTCCCATCATCCCTGAAGGACTCTTAGACATGACCATCAAGATCGGTATCAACGGCTTCGGCCGCATCGGCCGCAACGTGCTGCGCTCGGCCGTGCAGAACTTCTCGGACATCGAGATCGTCGGCATCAACGACCTGCTGGAGCCCGACTACCTGGCCTACATGCTGCAGTACGACAGCGTGCACGGCCGTTTCAAGGGTGACGTCTCGGTCGAGGGCAACACCCTGATCGTCAACGGCAAGAAGATCCGCCTGACCCAGGAGCGCGATCCCGCCAACCTGAAGTGGAACGAGGTCGGTGCCGACATCGTCATCGAATCCACCGGCCTGTTCCTGGACAAGGCCGGCGCCGGCAAGCATCTGGCCGCGGGCGCCAAGAAGGTCATCATCTCGGCACCGTCGAAGGACGACACCCCGATGTTCGTCTTCGGCGTGAACTGCAAGACCTACGCCGGCCAGGACATCATCTCCAACGCCTCCTGCACCACCAACTGCCTGGCCCCGCTGGCCAAGGTGATCCACGACAAGTGGGGCATCAAGCGCGGCCTGATGACCACGGTGCACGCCACCACCGCCACCCAGAAGACGGTGGACGGCCCGAGCAACAAGGACTGGCGCGGCGGCCGCGGCATCCTCGAGAACATCATCCCGTCCTCCACCGGCGCCGCCAAGGCCGTGGGTGTGGTGATCCCCGAGCTGAACAAGAAGCTGACCGGCATGTCCTTCCGCGTGCCGACCTCCGACGTGTCGGTGGTCGACCTGACCGCCGAGCTGAACTCGCCGGCCACGCTCGACGAGATCAAGGCCGAGATCAAGGCCCAGTCCGAAGGCGCCCTGAAGGGCATCCTGGGCTACACCGAGGACAAGGTGGTCGCCACCGACTTCCGCGGCGATACCCGCACCTCGATCTTCGACGCCGACGCATCGATCGCGCTGGACGGCACCTTCGTCAAGCTGGTGTCCTGGTACGACAACGAATGGGGCTACTCGAACAAGTGCCTGGAGATGGTGCGCGTGGTCGCGGCCAAGTAAGCGGCTCGCGCCTCAACGAAAAAGCCCCGCGGATGCGGGGCTTTTTTCATGGGGCCGCAGCCCCTGGTCGTCAGGCCTTGCGGGCGCCCACCGAGAACTGCGTGGCCGCGCCGGTGAGGTAGCCCACCGAGGCGCCGAAGCGGTCCTTGTAGTTGGCGCGGATCAGCGGGTCCAGCGTGGGCTGCACGACGCTGTGGATGCTGCCCCAGTCGCCGGCGTGCTGGAAGTTGCTCATGATGTAGGTCCAGCCGTTGATCTCGTCGACCGCATGCAGGCCGGTGGATTCGCCGCCCGCCGGGATGGACATCACACGCGACAGCTTCTTGGTGTCCACGTTGTAGGCCCACAGGAAGTTGTTCACGTGGCTGCTGCTGTCCTCGCCGATGAAGAGGGTGCGCATCTTCTCGGAGAACTTCAGGTTGTCGGGGTTGCCGATCTTGTTGGGGTTGGAGGTGTTGCCCAGGGCGTCGGCCGTGATGTCCTCGCCGACCAGCAGCGCGCGGGTCTGCGTGGGCACCCATTCGCTGTTGATGGCGGCGGCGTCGCTGTCCTTCTGCGCGCCTGCCAGGTTGTGGGCCATCACGCCGCCTGCACTCAGACGTGTGGGCAGGGCGATGTTGTTGCGGGCCAGCCAGCCCTTGCCGTTGACGACCATCGAGTCCTGGATGTTCTGCAGGGCCGAGTAGGCGATCTTGTCCTTGATGTTGACGGTGGTGCCTTCCATCTTGGTGAAGGCCATGGAGCCGTTCTTCAGGTTGGCGTAGCGGTGGGTCTCCAGGAAGGCGGCCGCCTTCTCCATGCCGGGCTTCAACTTCACCCAGTTGGCCTTGCCGTCGCAGTACATCAGCGTGAAGCTGCTGTCGATGGTGCCGGCGGGGGTCAGCGGCACGGCGTCGTTGCTGCCGTTCTGCACGGCGTAGACGACTTCCAGGATGTCGGTGGCCTTGAGGGTGTTGGCCAGGCGTTCGATCTCGGCGCTGGTGGCGTGGCCGAGCTTGATCCAGTTGATCCTGGTGGCGGCGGCGGCCGGGTCGATCGAGTAGCCGGCGTCGTAGCGGGCCACGTACAGCGTGCCGGCCGACAGGTCCTTTTCCTTGTCGGCGATGAACATGAAGAAGCCGCCGTTGGTGTAGTCGTCACCCATGATGACGGTGCGGTTGTCCGGCATCACCTGCACCAGCTCGTGCGAGATGCGGCCCAGGCAGTAATGCTTCTTGCAGGTGCCGGTGCCGTCGGGGTTGACGGTGACTTCCGGCAGGTGGCCGTAGTGGTAGGGATTGGCGACCGTCTCGCTGCCGAACACGTTCTTGCTGAAGGCCTTGAACATGGTGGTGCTGGCGGCGACGTAGGCGTCGGGCTCGTACTCTTCGCTGGACAGGTGGGTGTTCCAGGGCGAGAGGCTGGCGCCGCAGGTGATCCACAGGCCGTGGGCGGCCGACATGTCCACGTTGTGGTACTTCACCAGGGTGAGTTTGCCGGTGGCCTGGTCCTGATCGAGCGTGAGCACGGCGATCGGCGAGGGCAGGGTGCCGTAAGTGCCGGCGCCGGACTGGTCGCGGGTGGTGTATTCGAACTGCACGACCGCGAACACGGCCTTGCCCTTGATGCCCGGCACGGTGGGGTTGGCCAGGGTCAGCAGCGAGGTGCCGTCGGGCGAGTCGGAGAAGAACTGGCGCGACTTGCCGGCCACCGAGTTGTCCATGATCGGCTGGTTGTAGGCATCCACATAGCCGCCGGCCAGGATGGTGCCGCCGCTGCCGTTGGGCACCATGTCGCCGGTCATGAAGAAGGGCTGGTAGGCCAGGGCGAAATCGGTGGTGCTGCCGTTGTCGTAGCTGATCCGCATCGTGGAGCCGACCGTGGTCGTGGCCATCGCGGCGGGCGTGGCCAGGCTGGGCGCGGCCATGGCCATGAATTCGGCGGACTGGAAGTTGGCGGCCTGCACCGGCACGCCACCGCCTGCGGGCGGCACAACGACGGCATCGTTGCCGCCGCCGCAGCCGGACAGGAAGGCCACGGTGCCCAGGGGCAGCATCGGGGCGGCGCCGAACAGGCGCAGGGCGGCGCGGCGGGTGGGAGCGGAATGAGCGGAAGTAGCGGAGGCTTCGTGGATCTTGGTCATGGATACGTCGTCGTTCACGTGGGTAGGAATGCGCGGCTGTTTTGTATGCGGTTCTTCAAGCGCATGTACCGTATTTGTGAACGATGACGAAGCCGTGAAATCCGGATGACGGCGGAGGGTTGAAGCCCAAGAAAAATGCCCGCGAGGCGGAACCTCGCGGGCATGGTGGGCCGACCGGTCGGCGACAGGATCAGATGAAGTTGTCGCCGTCGTCCGGGTAGTTGCCGGCATCGTTGTCGGCCCAGTTGTCGGCGTTGCCGCCGCTGTCGTCCAGGTCTCCGTCCAGAAAGCCCTGGCGCTTGTCGCCGCCTGCGCGGTCGTCTTCCAGAAACACGTTCTCCGTGATGTTCTGCGTCATCGGACCGCCGAGCGAGCCCGCATCGTTGGCGCCGAAAAGGCTGTTGCTGTTGCCCAGGCCGCCACCGTGGTTGCCGCCGAGCAGGTGCTCGATGCCGTTGAAGAGGAACATGCCGCCGGCCACGCCGGCGGCTGTGGTGGCCGCGGTGCCGAGGAAGCTCGGGCCGGCGGCAGCGGGTGCCGCCTGCTGCGCGGCGCCGCCGCCGAAGAGGCGATCGCGCCAGCCCTGCGGCTGGGCCTGCACCGGGGCCTGCGGCGGCGGTGCGTCCTGGCGGGCATCCCAGCGCGGCTCGGGGTTGTAGGCCTGCGAGGGCTGGCGGCCGAAGCCTTCCGGCACGCCGCCGCCGAGGAAGCTGCCGCCGCCGGAGGCTTGCGCCTGCTGGCGCAGGGCGGCGATCTGGGTGTTGGCCTCGGCCAGCGCCCGCTCCACCAGCAGGCAGCGCTGCACCAGCAGGTAGCCGGCGTCGGGGTGGCCTTCCAGGCGCGAGCGGATCAGCGCGTCGGCCTCCGCGTCCTTGGCCACCGGGCCGGCGGCCTGCAGGCGGGCCAGGAAGGTGTCCAGCAATGTGTGTTCTTGGGGGGTCATGAATCGGCTCCTTCGGTCGAAAAGCGTGGACGCCACGATAAACCCGCGAATGGCCGCGCGTGTGTATTTCGGCTTCGCGGACAGGGCGTTTAAGCCCGGCCTAAGCGGCGCGCCCGGCACCGGCTGTCACTGCCTCGCTTTATCCTTGGCGCATGCAACGTCTACGTCCCGCCTTTCTTGCCACCGTCCTGCTGGCCGTGCTGCTGCTGGCCTGGGTGTTTCCGCCCGACCAGGCGGCCCGCCGCGATACCGAGCAAGGGCTCACCCGCGCCGTCGCCACCTATGCCACCGCGCGCGCCATCCATGCGGTGCTGGCGGTGGCCCAGGGCACGCAGGTGGCGGTGGAGCCGGCGGGGGTCGGCGTGGTGCTGGCGCCGGGGCAGGCGTTGCAGCCGGTGAGCGAGCTGGTCGAGCAGTTCTCCACGCTGATGCTGGCGGCCTGCCTGGCCTTCGGTGTGCAGTGGCTGCTGCTGCCGATCGCGTCGCACTGGTCGGTGTCGCTGGCGCTCAGCCT
The DNA here is from genome assembly GCF_009906855.1 of Xylophilus rhododendri. Taxonomy (NCBI): domain Bacteria; kingdom Pseudomonadati; phylum Pseudomonadota; class Betaproteobacteria; order Burkholderiales; genus Xylophilus; species Xylophilus rhododendri. Next base: position 2,775,388 of record NZ_CP047650.1, on the reverse strand, counting down.
GGTGGTGGCGGCCTGGGCGCTGCTGCGCTGGCAGCGGCGCCCGGCGGCGGCCCGGCTGGCGCCGCTGCTGGTGGGCTTGCTGCTGCTGCGTTTCGGGCTGCCGGTGATCGCGGCGGGCAACGAACTGGTCTACCGCGCTTTCCTGGCGGGCGAATACACCCAGGCGCAGGCCGCGCTGGGCGGCACGGCCGGCGCGCCCGACCTGCTGGAGCCCACGCCGGCGGCCGCGCCGCAGGCCGACACCGGCTGGTTCGGCCGCTGGATGAAGACCCTGCGCGACCTGCCCGCCGAAGCCGCCGCCTGGACCGCCAAGGCGCCCGAAGTCGCCGCCCGCGCCCGCGATATCGCCGCCCACGCGGCCGACCACCTGCTGCGCCTGCTGGCCGTGTTCATCCTGCAGACGGTGGTGATTCCGCTGGTCTTCCTGTGGGGCCTGCGGCGGCTGCTGATACTGCTGGTGGGCGCGGCCATCTCACCCATCGCGCCCCGCGCCCGGAGCTAGCCGCCATGTACGCATCCGCCTTCGGCCTGCAGCAGGCGCCGTTCTCCATCGCGCCGGACCCGCGCTATCTCTTCATGAGCGAGCGCCACCGCGAGGCGCTCGCCCATCTGCTCTACGGCCTGGGCGCCAGCGGCGGCTTCGTGCTGCTGACCGGCGAGATCGGCACCGGCAAGACCACGGTCTGCCGCTGCTTCCTGGAGCAGATGCCCGAGCACTGCCAGGTCGCCTACGTCTACAACCCCAAGCAGAGCGCGATCGAGCTGCTGCGCACCATCAACGACGAGTTCGGGGTGCCGCACGCGCCGGCCGCGCCGGGCTCGGCCGAGACGATCAAGGACTGCATCGATCCGCTCAATGCCTTCCTGCTGGCCTCGCACGCGGCCGGGCGCAACACGGTGCTGGTGATCGACGAGGCGCAGAACCTGTCGATCGACGTGCTGGAGCAGCTGCGCCTGCTGACCAACCTGGAGACCACCGAACGCAAGCTGCTGCAGATCGTGCTGATCGGCCAGCCCGAGCTGCGCGAGCTGCTGGCGCGGCCCGAGCTGGAGCAGCTGGCGCAGCGGGTGGTGGCGCGTTTCCATCTGGATGCGCTGTCGCTGCCCGAGGTCGAGGCCTATGTGAGCCACCGCCTCGCGGTGGCCGGCTGGAGCGGCGCGCTGCCGTTCGACCGGCGGGTGCTCGCCCGCATCCACCAGCTGACCGGCGGTGTGCCGCGCCGCATCAACCTGCTGTGCGACCGGGCGCTGCTGGGCGCCTATTCGGCGGGCGTGCGCAGCGTGGACCGCCGCATGCTCGGACGTGCGGCGCTCGAAGTCTTCGGCGCCATGCCGCAGCGTGCGGCACGTCCGGCCGGGCAGCGGATGCTGCGTGCCGGGGCGACCGTGGTGGCGGTCGCCGGCCTGGCCTGCGCGGCGGCTTTCGCGGTGTGGACCAACCGGCCCCATGCCGTCGCGGCGGCGAGCCCGGCCGCGGCGGCCGCTGCGCCGGCGATCGAAGCGGTGCCGACCTCGGCGGCCGGCGTTCCCGAGCCTGCTGCCACCGCAGCGGCGCCCGATGCCGCCACTGCGCCGCCGGCTTCCGATTTCCGCCTCGCCGCCGTCCTGCCGGGCCTGGCCGGCAGCGAAGACACCGCCCTGCGCGAACTGGCCGGCGCCTGGGATGCCGGCCTGCCGCCGGCCGCCGTGAACTGCAACACGCTCGCCGCCCGCGACCTGCGCTGCTTCCGCGCCAGCCGCGCCGGCCTGGACCTGCTGCACCAGCTCGACAGGCCCGCCGTGCTCACCCTGCATTTCAGCGTCGGCAGCAGCCGGCGCCAGGCCTATGTGCTGCTGCGCGGGCTCGATGCCAGGGGCGTGATCCTGGAACTGGACGGCCAGCCGCGCAGCGTCACCGCCGCCGAACTGGCGCGCTGGTGGCGCGGCGAGCTGCTGACCCTGTGGCGGGCCTCGGCCAAGGACAGCACGACCCTCGACGCCCGCCTGGCCCAGGCCCTGCCCGATCTGCCCGCGGCCATGCCGCGCGCCGAACGCATCTCCCGCTTCCAGCTGGCCCACGGCCTGCCGCCCGACGGCATGGCCGGACCGCTCACCGCCATGCGGCTCAACCGCGCCAGCGGCGTGCAAGAGCCGCGTCTGCAAGGAAACTGAAATCCCATGTCCCTGATCCTCGATGCCCTGCGGCGCGCCGATGCCGAACGCGGCCGTGGCGCCGTGCCGGGGCTGCATACGCCGCAGGCCGTGCCGGTGGCGCCGCTCGCCGAAGAACGTTCGCGCCTGCCGCTGGCGGGCGCGGTGGCCCTGGTCGCCGTGCTGGCGGCGGTGGGTGCCGGTGTCTGGTGGACGGGCCGGGCGGGCGGTGCATCGCCGGCCGCCGTGCCCGTGCCGCCGGCGCCTGCGGCGGCCGTGCCTGCCGCACCTGTCGCACCTGTGGCACCTGTGGCACCTGCACCGGTGGCGCCCGTCGCTGCGGTGACCGCGCCGGTTCCTGCGCCCGCGCCCCCGCCTGCGGTGCCGCCGCCGGTGGTGGAGGCGCAGCCGGTCGATGTGCTCGCGCCTCCGCCTCCCCCGGCGCCCGCCGCGTCAGCCGCAAAGCCTGCGCCGACCGCAACGCCGGCCCCCGTTGCGGCACCGGCGCCAGCCCCGACCCCTGCAGCAAGCGCAGCGCCAGCCCCGGTGCCGCAACTGCAGGACCTGCCCGCCTCCGCCCGCCAGCAGTTGCCGCAGCTCAGCGTCTCCGGCGCCAGCTACTCCAGCAATCCGGCCTACCGCATGGTGATCGTCAACGGCCAGGTGCTGCACGAGGGCGATCTGGCCGCCCCCGGCGTGATCCTGGAATCCATCGCGCCGCACCAGGTGGTGCTGCGCGGCCACGGCCAGCGCTGGAGCGCGCCCTACTGAGCCTGGCGCTCAGTTGCGGACGACGGCCGCCTCCAGCAGCGACATCGCCTGGTGCACCGCGCCCATGCGGGCGTGCTGCGTCTGCGCCGCCTCGGCGATGCCGCCCATGATGTCCGACACCTGCGAGGCCGAGCTGCGGATGCCGGCCATCACCTTGCCGGTTTCCTGCACATGGCTGTCGCCCTCGCGCACCCGCTGGCTGGAATCGGCGATCAGCGACTTGATCTCGTGCGCCGCCCCCGCGCTGCGCTGCGACAGGGTGCGCACCTCGCCCGCCACCACCGCGAAACCCCGGCCCTGCTCGCCGGCCCGCGCGGCTTCCACCGCCGCATTGAGCGCCAGCAGATTGGTCTGGAAGGCGATGCCGTCGATCAGGCCGACGATGTCGGAGATGCGTTGCGAATCCTGGCGGATCGCCCCCATGGCCTCCACCGCACGCTCGGTGGCGGCGGTGCCGCTGACGGCGGTGGACAGCACGTCCTGCGTCTGCCGGTGCGCCTCGGCGGCCTTCTCGGCGCTCTGCTGCACCAGCGCGGTGAGCTGCTCGAAGGCGCCCTGCAGCGTGCGGGTGGCCTCGAAGCGGGCGGTGATGTCGGTGGCGTACTTCACCACCTTGAAGGGCCGGCCGGTCTCGTCCATCACCGGGTTGTAGCTGGCCTCGATCCAGATCTCGCGGCCGTCGCGCGCCTGGCGGCAGAACTGGCCCTGGTGGAAATGGCCGGAAGCCAGCTCGTGCCAGAACTGGGTGTAGGTCAGGGAGTTGCGCTCCGAGGGCAGCACGAAGATGCGGTGGTGCTTGCCGACGATCTCGCGCTCGTCGGCATAACCCAGGGTGTCGAGGAAGTTGCGGTTGGCGCGCAGGATGGTGCCGTCGAGCGCGAACTCGATCACCGCCTGGCTGCGGCCGACAGCGGTCAGCTGGCTCTGCGCCTCGGCTTCGCGCAGCACCTGCTCGGTGATGTCCATCGCGTACTTGACGACCCGCGTCACCTTGCCGCTGCGGGTGACGACCGGGCTGTAGTTGGCCTGCAGCCAGATGTCGCGCCCGTCGCCGCGGATGCGCCGGCAGCGGCCCACGAAGGCCTCGCCGGAGCGCAGCCGCTCCCAGAATTGTGCGTAATCGCGCGACTGCGCCTCGCCCGGATCCACCAGCAGCCGGTGGTGCTGGCCCTTCAGCGAGGCCTCGGAATAAGCGATGGTCTCCTCGAAAACACCGTTGGCCGCGAGGATCACGCCCTCGGGGCTGAATTCGATCACCGCCTGGTTGCGGTAGAGCGCATCGAGCTGGCGACGCATCGAAACGGCGTTCAGCAGGCTGCCCAGTACGCCCTGCGATTTGACACGCTGGTTTTTCATGGCTTGGGTCCGGGGGGGGGAGGGCGCGGATTGCGCCGAACGCCGACGTTAACGGGGATTGCAACAATTTGCAGCATTCCCGTGACGTCGCCAAGGCCGCGCGCGGCATGGGCGCAACGCATTGAATCCGCCAGGCGGCTTCTGGCGTATTCCTGCCCCAGTGGGCGCGGCATGCGCGCGTGGCGGATGCGCTTTTCGGTCAGGTGCCGCTCAGCCGCCTGTGCGTTTGAAAGCGATGCCGCGCTGTTCCAGCAGGCGCGAGACGGTGTCGCGGTGGTCGCCCTGGATCTCCAGCGTGCCGCCGTCCTTGACCGCGCCGCCGGCACCGCAGGCGCTGCGCAGGGTCTTGCCGAGTTTGGCGATCTCCTCGGGATCCAGCGCCAGCCCGCGCAGCACGGTCACGCCCTTGCCGCCGCGGCCCTTGGTCTCGTAGGCCAGGCGCACGGTGCCGTCGCCGCGCCTGGCCTGCTCCTGGGCCTGCTGGCGGCAGGTGCAGCCGGCCATCGGCTGGCGGCAATCGGGGCAGACGCGACCGGCTTCTGTGGAATAGACGAGCGCCATCGAACGATCAGTGCTGGTGGCCGTGCTCGCCGTGCACGTGGCCGTGGGCCAGTTCCTCGGCCGTGGCGGCGCGCACGCCTTCGACCTTCAGGCCGAAACGCAGGGCCTGGCCGGCCAGCGCATGGTTGCCGTCGAGCAGCACCTCGGGGCCCTTGATCTTGACCACGCGGTAGACCTGCTCGCCGCCTTCGTCGTTGCTGCCGCGCAGCTGGCCGCCGACCTTCACGCCGGGCGGGAACTCGCTCTTGGGGATGGTGCGCACCAGGGATTCGTCGCGCTCGCCGAAGGCATCGGCCGGGGCCAGGGAGAGAGTGGTGGAAAAGCCGGTTTCCTGGCCTTCGAGCGCTTCCTCGATCTTGGGGAAGGTGTTGCCGTAGCCGCCGTGCAGATAGGCCATGGGTTCGCTGCCCTTGTCGAGCACCTGGCCCTTGGCGTCTGTGACGGTGAAGCGGAGGGTGACGACCGAGTCTTTGGCGATTTTCATTTTGCTGAAGCAGGAAAGGGTGGAATCCGCGATTGTCCCGCGAAGCGCATGGCCTGGCTGCCAAAGGCGTTCGCCTGTCCCCGCAACTGCCACGCCTGATCTATCCAGTATCTATTCATGAATAAAGGTAGATCATTGATATGAAAGAAATTTCTCCTAAAATTATCTATTCATAAATCAATTCATGGCAAGCAAGCTCGCTCCCCGCACGGCAAACGACATCCTAGCCGCCCTGCGCCGCCAGGGCGGCGTGCTGTCCAGCGCGGAACTGCAGCAGCAGCTGGGCGCCAGCCAGCCAACGGTGTCGCGCGCGCTGGCGCCGCTGCTGCAGGCCGGCACGGTGCGCAAGGTGGGTGCGGCGCGCAGCCAGCGTTATGTGCTGCCGCGCCGGGTGCCCGGCGTGGGCGACGCGGTGCCGGTGGTGCGCATCGACGGGCAGGGCGCCGCCACGCCCTTCGCCAGCCTCGTGCCGCTGGAGGGCGGCGCCACCTGGGTGGACGAGGCCGACGGCGTCAGCCAGCGCCACGACGGCCTGCCCTGGTTCCTGGCCGACATGCGGCCCCAGGGCTTCATGGGCCGCACCTTCGCCAATGCCCATCCCGAACTGGCCCTGGGCAACGATCCGCGCCACTGGAGCGAGGACGACGTGCTGCGCGCCCTGGTGCTCTTCGGCGACGACCTGCCCGGCAACCTGATCGTGGGCGAGCCGGCCTTCCAGCGTTTCCACACCCTGGCCGCGCGCGCCGCCCGGGCCGACTCGCCGGCCGATTACCCCGCGCTGGCCGAACGCGCCATGTCCGGCACCCTGCCCGGCTCCTCGGCCGGCGGCGAACAGCCCAAGTTCTGCGTGCGTTCGGTGGACCGCCATGTGCTGGTGAAGTTCTCGCCGGCCGGCGCCACGCCGGTCGACCAGCGGGTGCGTGACCTGCTGGTCTGCGAGCACCTGGCGCTGTACACCCTGGCCAGCGCCGGCCTGCCGGCCGCCCGCACGCAGATCTGCATGGGCGGCGGCCGGGTGTTCCTGGAGTCCGAGCGTTTCGACCGCACGCGGGCAGGCCGCATCGGCATGGTCTCCCTGCTGGCCTACGACGCCGAATACATCGGCGAGATGGACAACTGGGCCGCCACCGCGGCCCGCATGGCTGCGCGCGGCCTGCTGCGCCCCGGCGACGCCGAACACCTGCGGCTGCTGGAGGCCTACGGCCAGCTCATCGCCAACACCGACCGGCACTACGGCAACATCTCCCTGCTGCTGGACCGCGACGACTGGGCCCTGTCGCCCACCTACGACATGCTGCCCATGCTGTACGCACCGATCGGCGGCGAGCTGGTGGCGCAGGACTTCGCCGCCCGCCAGCCCCGGCCCACCAGCGCCACGCTGGACCAGTGGCCGGCCGCGCTGGCCCTGGCCCGCAGCTTCTGGCGGGCGGCGGCTACCGACGAACGCATCTCGGCGGACTTCCGCGCGATTGCCGCCGCCAATCTCGCCTTCCTCGGCTGATCAGGCCTCGGGCGGCGTCTCCCGGCGCCCGCCCACATGCACCGCGAAACGCGCCGGATCGCGGCCGTGCGTGGGCGAATCGTCCGGCCAGGGCCATCCGCCGAAGCCGGTGCGGCGGAAGTCGGCCATGGTCTGGGCGATCTCGGCCTGGCTGTTCATCACGAAGGGGCCGTACTGCACGACCGGCTCGCCAATGGGGCGGCCCTGCAGCAGCAGGCATTCGATGACTTCGTCGCCGGTGTTGACCAGCTCGGGCGAGGCGTCCGGACGCAACTCGGCCACCGCATGCCGGTCCACCCGCTGGCCTTCGATCTGCAGGCCCTGGCCGGCGAAGAAATAGAGGCGGCGGTTGATGCCGGCTTTCGCGGCCGGCAGCGTCCAGCGGGCGCCGGGTTCGAGCCGCAAGGTCCAGATCGCGACATCCGCATCGGCCTGCGCGGCCCAGGAATCCGGCGGCGGCGCCAGCGGCTCGGCCGCGCCGTCGAGATGGCCGGCGATCACCGAGATCCCGGTCTTGCGGCCGGCCGCATCGGTGGCGATCAGGCTCGGAATGTCCGGCCCCCAGAACATGGTGAAGTGGGCCGGCGAGCGCTTGCTCTTCGCGGGCAGGTTGAGCCAGATCTGGAACAGCTCCAGCGGGTTGGGCTGGGCATCGTCGAGCAGCGGAAACATCTCCGAATGCACCACGCCGTCGCCGGCGGTCAGCCACTGCACGTCGCCGCGGCCGAAGCGGGCGGCGGCGCCCAGCGAGTCGGCATGGTCGATCAGGCCGCGGCGCACGATGGTCACCGTCTCGAAGCCGCGGTGCGGATGGCCGGGAAAGCCCGGGACCTGCTGGCCGTGGTACATGCTCCAGCCGTCCTTGCGGCTGAAGTCCTGGCCGATGGCGCGGCCGGCCAGGGACGCATCCGGCCCCATGCGGCCGTTGGCGCGCGGGTACTCGTCGTCGTGGTGCACGCAGAAGAGGAAGGGGTCGGCGGTCTCCCAGGGCGGCGCGCCCAGCGGGCGCAGGGCCAGCACGGCGGGCAGGGTGGGAGCGGAGGTGTCGGTGACGGACATGGTGGGCATCGCTTTCTGCACCGCAGTTGCGGCGCGGTGGCGGCTATTTCAACCGTTTCGCCGTTCGCGGGTGCCTCGCCGTTAAAATGCCCTGTTGTTTCCGAGGAGCGTTGCAGCGGCGGCCCAGCGCCCCGTCAGGCTCGGAAACCCGGTTCCGCCGCAACGACGCTCACCTGTAGTACCGCGACCCCTCAGGTGAGTTCCATGACGTCTTCCGCCACCCCCGTCCCCGACATGAAGCTTTCCGGCCTGGAGCCGGTGCGCATCGGCGCGGGATCGCTCTTCGTCAACGTCGGCGAGCGCACCAACGTCACCGGGTCCAAGGCCTTCGCCCGCATGATCCTGAACGGCGAGTTCGAACAGGCCCTGGCGGTGGCCCGCCAGCAGGTCGAGAACGGCGCCCAGGTCATCGACATCAACATGGACGAGGCCATGCTCGACAGCAAGGCCGCCATGGTGCGGTTCCTCAACCTGATCGCTTCCGAGCCCGACATCGCCCGCGTGCCCATCATGGTCGACAGCTCCAAGTGGGAGGTCATCGAGGCCGGCCTGCGCTGCGTGCAGGGCAAGGGCATCGTCAACTCCATCTCCATGAAGGAGGGCGTGGACAAGTTCAAGCACGAGGCCAAACTCGTGCGCCGCTACGGCGCCGCCGCCGTCGTCATGGCCTTCGACGAACAGGGCCAGGCCGACACCTTCGCCCGCAAGATCGAGATCTGCGAACGCGCCTACCGCATCCTGGTCGACGAGGTGGGTTTCCCGCCCGAGGACATCATCTTCGACCCCAACATCTTCGCGGTCGCCACCGGCATCGAGGAGCACAACAACTACGCCGTCGACTTCATCGAGGCGGTGCGCTGGATCAAGCAGAACCTGCCGGGCGCCAAGGTCTCGGGCGGCGTCAGCAATGTGAGTTTCTCCTTCCGCGGCAACGACCCGGTGCGCGAGGCCATCCACACCGTGTTCCTCTACCACGCGATCCAGGCGGGCATGGACATGGGCATCGTCAACGCCGGCATGGTCGGCGTGTACGACGACCTGGAGCCGGTGCTGCGCGAGCGGGTCGAGGACGTGGTGCTCAACCGCCGCCCGGATGCCGGCGAACGCCTGGTCGAGGTCGCGGAAACCGCCAGGAGCGGCGCCAAGGACGAGAGCAAGAAACTCGAATGGCGCGGCACGCCCGAAGCGCCGGTCAGCGTGGAGCAGCGCCTGTCGCACGCCCTGGTGCACGGCATCACCGACTTCATCGTCGAGGACACCGAGGAGGTCTACCGCAACATCCTGGCCAAGGGCGGCCGCCCGCTGCATGTGATCGAAGGCCCGCTGATGGACGGCATGAACGTGGTCGGCGACCTGTTCGGCGCCGGCAAGATGTTCCTGCCGCAGGTGGTGAAGTCGGCGCGGGTGATGAAGTCCGCCGTGGCCCACCTGCTGCCCTACATCGAGGAGGAAAAGCGCCTCGACGAAGCCGCCGGCCGCGACGTGCGCAGCAAGGGCAAGATCATCATCGCCACCGTCAAGGGCGATGTGCACGACATCGGCAAGAACATCGTCACCGTGGTCCTGCAGTGCAACAACTTCGAGGTGGTGAACATGGGCGTGATGGTGCCCTGCCACGAGATCCTGGCGCGCGCCAAGGTGGAGGGCGCGGACATCGTCGGCCTCTCCGGCCTCATCACCCCCAGCCTGGAGGAGATGCAGTACGTGGCCGGCGAGATGCAGAAGGACCCGCATTTCCGCATGGCCAAGATCCCGCTGCTGATCGGCGGCGCCACCACCAGCCGGGTGCACACGGCCGTGAAGATCGCGCCGCACTACGAAGGCCCCGTCGTCTACGTGCCCGACGCCTCGCGCAGCGTGAGCGTGGCGCAGAGCCTGCTGTCCGACCAGGCCGCCCAGTACATCGCCGAGATCAACGCCGACTACGACAAGGTGCGTTTGCAGCACGCCAACCGCAAGCAGACGCCGATGTGGCCGCTCTCGAAGGCGCGCGCCAACAAGACCCCGCTGGACTGGTCCGGCTACACCCCCGCCGTGCCCAAGTTCATCGGCCGCCGTGTCTTCAGGAATTTCGACCTGACCGAACTGGCCAAGTACATCGACTGGGGCCCCTTCTTCCAGACCTGGGACCTGGCCGGCCCCTTCCCGCAGATCCTCAAGGACGAGGTCGTCGGCGCCGAAGCCGTGCGGGTGTATGCCGACGGCCAGCGCATGTTGAAACGGCTGATCGAAGGCCGCTGGCTGCAGGCCAGCGCGGTGATGGGCTTCTGGCCCGCGAACACCGTGGGCGACGACGACATCGTGCTCTACACCGACGAGAGCCGCAGCCAGGCCGAACTCACCTGGTACGGCATGCGCCAGCAGACCGAGAAGCAGGCGGTGGACGGCGTGATGCGCCCCAGCCGCTGCCTGGCCGACTTCGTCGCGCCCCGGGACAGCGGCCGGCAGGACTACGTCGGCATGTTCGCCGTGACGGCCGGCCTGGGCGTGGAGAAGAAGGAGAAGTTCTTCACCGACGACCTCGACGACTACTCCGCCATCATGCTCAAGGCCCTGGCCGACCGCCTGGCCGAAGCCTTCGCCGAATACCTGCACGAGCGGGTGCGCAAGGACCTGTGGGGCTACGCGGCCGACGAGTCCCTGTCGGTCGAGGCCCTGGTCAAGGAAGAGTACCGCGGCATCCGCCCCGCGCCCGGCTACCCGGCCTGCCCGGACCACAGCGTCAAGCGCGCCATGTTCGACGTGCTGCGCTGCGATGAGATCGGCATGGGCCTGACCGATTCGCTGGCGATGACGCCTGCGGCGAGTGTCAGCGGCTTCTTCCTGGCGCATCCCGAGAGCACGTATTTCAACGTGGGCAAGATCGGGGAAGACCAGGTGCAGGACATCGCGAAAAGGCGGGGCCTGGAAGAGGCGGAAGTGGCGCGGATGCTGGCGCCGAATCTGAGCTGAGCCGGCCTCTGGCGCGAGGCGCGTTCGACCGTAAGGCCGAACACCGCCAACGTCTAAGATAACTATAGTGATCTTTATTTTATAAATGATTGCTTTGATGTGCATGGAGCTTGCGCGACCGGCAGCTGATTGCTAATGTTCGTTAGCAAAATTGTCGAAAAGCACGTTCCCATGAGCATTGTCCAAGACCTGTCGAGTACCCGGAAAACAGCAGGACTCAGTCAGGAGCAGCTCGCGGATGCCGCCGGCCTGACCCGCATGACGGTAAACAAGACCGAGTCCGGCGCTGTCGATCCGCGGCTGTCGAGCGTGGAAGAAATGGCGCGCGCGCTGGGCATGGAGTTGATGCTGGTGCCCAGCACCTTGCAGGCCGAGGTCCAGGCTTTCGTGCGCTCGGGTGGACGGCTGCTGGGCCAGCCACCGGGCGCCAGTGCGCCGCTTTCCGTCGTCGACCACATCACGCGCCGCAAGCCGTGAGCACTTCGATCAAATACCTGCGGATGTACCTGCATCTGCCGGACCGCAGCCGGCGGCCCATCGGCTATCTCTCGCAGTACGGCGACATCCTGCGCGCCTCCTTCGACCGCGAATACATCGAGGATGCGCAGCGGCCCACGCTCTCGCTGGCCTACCAGGGCCGGGACGATGCGGCCACCCGCGCGATCCTGCAATCCACCCGCGACGAGCGCCTGGTGCGCAACAACGGACGCTGGCCGACCTGGTTCGCCAACCTGCTGCCCGAAGGCCACAACCGGGAGCGGCTGGCGGCCGAGCGCCACTGCGGCCCGGACGACGAGTTCGAACTGCTGGCCGCCGCCGGCCACGACCTGATGGGGGCGATCGAAGTGGAGCCGGTCCCCGCGCAGGAGGGCATTCCCGATACGGTGCGGCACTGGCATACCGCGCTGGGGCTGGACGTGCTGGAGCCCGGCTTCGTCGAATATCCGGTGGAGGATGCCGCCTCCCTGCCCGGCGTGGTGACCAAGTTTTCGGCGATCCAGGACGGCCGACGTTACGTGGTGAAGAAGCACGGCGCGGCAGGCTCCACCATCCTCAAGCTTCCCAGCGTCCGCCATCCCGACCTGGTCGCCAACGAAGCCACTGGCTACCGGCTCTGCGCGGCCCTGGGGCTGGATTGCGCACGGGCCACAGTCATCTCCCGCGCGGATGCAGATCTGCCCGAAACGCTGCCGTGCGAGCAGATCCTGGCGGTGGAGCGCTTCGACCGGGGCCCGGACGGACTGCGGGTGCACATGGAGGAGTTCGCCCAGGTGCTGCAATACGAGCCCCGGCACAAGTACGGCCGCGACCTGGTGGGCGACTACGCCAACATGCTGGCGCTGCTCGATACGCTGTCGCTGCGTCCTGTGGTGGACGTGCGGGAATTCATCGGCCGTTTTGTGGCCTTCGTGCTGATGGGCAATACCGACGCGCATTTCAAGAACTGGGCGCTGGTGTATCCGGATGGCCGCCAGCCGCAGCTGTCGCCCCTGTACGACCCGGTGTGCGTCAGTGCGCTGTTCGACGCGGTGGCGCCGGGAGATTACGGCGTGAATCGTGCGATCGACAAAAAACTGCGCGCCTTCGGCTGGGGAGACCTGGAAGCGTTGCTGAAGGCGGCAGGCCTGAGGCGCGTGCCCAATCACCTTCGTCAGGCACGGCTGCTGGTTCGGCAGGCCCAGGCCGAATGGCCCGCAGTGCTGGAATCCGCGCCGGACGCGGTGCGCCGCAGCGTGGGCGAAAGACTGGGCGGCGGCCTCGCATTGACCCAATAGGGGGCCTGGCCGATCCTTACCCACTCTTACAAAGCCTATACAGACGGTACCGCCGTCCTGTGTACCGTGGTGCCCATCGGCGCGTTGGCCCCTTCAGGGGCAACGCCCCGCAGCGAAAGGACTCTCATCATGGACCCCGTCTTCGACACCTCCCCCGGCCAGCCCAACCGCCACGCCCCCGTGAGTGCCCCGCCGCCCGGCGCGACATCCGGTCCGGTCAACCGCCCGCTGTGGGCTGCCGTCGGCGTGCTGACCGTGGCGGTGGCTGCTCTGGGGGCACCTTGTTGTGGCAAAACGTACATCGCGACGATGCTGCGCAGCCTCAGTCGCTGGCTTCGGCGGCGGGCAATCCATCGGCCCAGGCGCTGACGCGGGAAGATGTGCTTTCGGAGAAGGCGCCTGTCGTGGCTTCCGCCGCACCGGTGGTCACCGCGCCGCCGGCCGTCGCCGCATCCCGCCCGGTGGTCACCGCGCCCGCGCCGGCCCCGCGTAGTTCGGGCACGGGCTATACCGGCAGCTATGCGCAGCCGGCCGCGGCGCCCGTGGCCCGTGCGCCGGTCTGTGCCGATTGCGGCCGCATCGAATCCGTCACGCCGATCCAGCAGGCCGCGCCGGCCAGCGGTGTGGGCGCGGTCGCCGGTGGCGTGCTGGGGGCCGTGCTGGGCAACCAGGTCGGCCATGGCAACGGGCGCATGGCGGCCACGCTGCTGGGCGCGGGTGGTGGCGCGTACCTGGGCAATACGGTCGAGAAACGGACCCGCACCACGACGACCTACCAGATCAAGGTCCGCATGGACAACGGCACCGTGCGTACCTACAACCACACCGCTCCGGTGCCTGTGGGCGAACGGGTGACGGTGGAGGGCAACGGCTTCCGCCTGGGCCAGGGCCACACCTATTCCACGCAGGCGGCGCGCGATCCGGCCTACCAGACGGTCAACGAGCCGCAGGGCCAGTACTCCACCGGCCGTTACTGAGCGGGCGTCGGCGTCGCGAGGCGTCGGCATCCGCCTACCGATTCAGCGGGGATCGTCCGCCTTGGGCCCGGCCCGAGGCGGTTCATGCTCGCTCCATGTTCGCGCACCCCTCCACCCAGTCGCCGACCACCTTGGCGGGGCGGCTGTGGATCCTGTTCAAGGTGCTGTGGTGGCCGGTGCGGACCGTCGTCACGCCGCTCTGGAAGGCCGCCGTGCTGTGGACCGAGGCCGAAGGCCTGCGCATGAGCGCCGCCATGTCCTTTTACGGCATGCTGAGCCTGGCGCCGCTGCTGGTGCTGATCGTGGCGGTGTTCGGCTGGTGGGTGGACCGCAACCTGCTGGAGAACAGCCTGGTCTCGCAAATCCAGAGTGTGGTCGGCGAGCGTGGCGCGGAGGTGGTGCGCCAGGCCATGGAAAGCGCCAGGCAGCCGTCCCAGGGCCTGCGTGCATCGCTGATCGCCACGGTGCTGCTGGTGATCGGTGCGACCGGCGTGTTCGCCGAACTCGAGTCCGCCATGGAACGCATGTGGCTGCAGGGCCGCAAGCCGCCCGATACACCCTGGTGGAACACCGCCAAGCTGCGGCTGCGGGGCGTGGCCTATGTGCTGGCCTTCGGCTTCCTGCTGCTGGTGTCGCTGGTGGTCACCACGGCCTTCCAGATGGTCGAGGTGCAGGTGGCGCGCTGGCATGTGCTGGCGCCGGTGCTCAAGCTGGCCAACGAGTCGCTGTCCTTCGTCTTCACCGCGCTGCTCTACACCGGGCTGATGCGCATGTCGGGCGGACCGAAGCCGCCCATGCGTTTCCTGGTGACGGGGGCCTGCCTGGGCGCCGCGCTGTTCGCGGTGGGCAAGCATGTGCTGGCCTTCTACCTGTCGACCGCCGCCGTGGTGTCGGCCTATGGCGCGGCGGGGTCGCTGGTGGTGGTGCTGGTGTGGATCTATTTCTCGTCGGCGGTGCTGCTGTTTTCCGCCGGATGCGCGCAGGCGCTGGCCGAGCCGGGGGATCACCCGGCCTGACTTGGCTGCGGCTTACTTTTCGGCGAAGGCTCGCTCGATGACGAAGTCACCGGGCTTCGACGTGTTGCCCTCTTTGAAGCCACGCGTTTCCAGCATGTGCTTCAGGTCGGCGAGCATGGCCGGGCTGCCGCAGAGCATCACCCGGTCGTCGGCCGGGTTCAGCGGAGGCAGGCCCAGGTCCGCGAACATCTTGCCGTTCTCCATCAGCTCGGTGATGCGGCCCATGTTGCGGTAGCTCTCGCGCGTCACCGTCGGGTAGTAGAGCAGCTGGTTCTTCACCATCTCGCCCAGGAACTCGTGCTGAGGCAGGTGCTCGGTGACCATGTCGTGGTAGGCCAGCTCGTCGACCTGGCGCACGCCGTGCACCAGGATGACCTTCTCGAAGCGCTCGTAGGTTTCCGGGTCGCGGATGATCGACAGGAAGGGCGCCAGGCCGGTGCCGGTGCCCAGCAGGTAGAGGTGCTTGCCGGGCAGCAGGTAGTCGCACAGCAGGGTGCCGGTGGGCTTGCGGCCGACGATGATCGAATCGCCCACCTGGATGTGCTGCAGGCGCGAGGTCAGCGGGCCGTCGTCCACCTTGATGCTGAGGAACTCCAGGTGCTCCTCGTAGTTGGCGCTGGCGATGCTGTAGGCGCGCAGCAGCGGCTTGTCGTTCACCTTCAGGCCGATCATGGTGAAGTGGCCGTTGGAGAAACGCAGCGAGGCATCGCGCGTGGTGGTGAAGGTGAAAAGACGGTCGGTCCAGTGGTGGACACTGAGAACACGTTCTTCGTTGAAAGCGCTCATATGCGGTCTGCTGTGATGGGGAGAAGCCGCAGAAAAGGCGCGGCGAAACCGCCGATGTTAGCCGCCTGCCTCCGGGTCATCACCCATATGCATATGGCCGTGCCGCCGTGAGGGGTTCAGTGGCGCTCCACCACGACCGGCGCGAGCTGCAGCGCCTCGCCCAGGCGGCGGGCCGCATCGCGGGCGGCTTCGCGGCTGGGATAGGGGCCGGCCTGCACGCGTTTCAAGGCGCCGTCCTGCAGGACGGAGACGGTGGTGCCGGCATCGCCGGCGCGGCGTGCCAGGGCGCTGGCGCCCTCGGGGCGGGCGAAGGCGCCGAGTTGCACCCAGAAGCCGGATTCGGCGGGCGGCGGTGCTGCGGCCATGTCGGCAGGGCCGGCGACCGGGGCAGGTGCGGGGCTTGCCGCCGCAGGGCTTGCCGGCGCCAGGGCCGGCAGGGTGGTCACGACGATGCTGCGTGGGGGCGGCGGGCTGGCGCCGTCCTGGTCGGCGCTGCGGGCTTCGGCCGGCAGGGGCACGGCGGTGAAGCCGGCTGTGTCGCCCGGCTCGACGGCCGGGGGCGTGTAGACGGTCAGTGACTGTGCAGGCGCCGGCGGCGGTGGTGGTGCCGGCTGCGCATAGGCGACCGAAGCCACGGCCGAGGAGGGCACCTGCACCATCGGAGCGGGCGGTGGCGGCGCCGCCTGGGCCAAGGCGGTGCCCGTGTTGCCCCGCCGCCAGCTGCCCGAGGCGATCTCCACCGGCGTGATGCGTTCCACCTCCACCGGCGCCACGCCGCGCAGCAGGTCGAGTTTGTAGGCGGCGGTGTAGCTCAGGTCGATGATGCGGCCGTCGTGGAAGGGGCCGCGGTCGTTCACCCGCACGATCACCTCGCGCCCGTTGGCCGGGTTGCGCACCCGGGCGTAGCTGGGAATGGGCAGGGTGGTGTGGGCCGCCGTCATGGCGTACATGTCGTAGGGCTCGCCGCTGCTGGTGGAGGCGCCGTGGAACTTGCGGCCGTACCAGGAGGCCAGGCCGCTTTCGCGGTAGCTGGCGTTGGGGTCCAGCGGGCTGTAGGCGCGGCCCAGCACCACATAGGGCTTGTTGGGGCCGCCGGCGCGGATGGCTTCGCTGCGCGGCTCGGCATCGGGCACCGAAGAGAGGTTGGTCGGCGGATTCGCGTCCGGCCCGTCGCGCCCCGGCCGGGCTCCGCCGCCGGGCTTGCTGGCGCAGCCGGCCAGCAGGGCCGCCAGCACCGCCGCCATCAGGCCAGCGGAGCGGTACGGCCAGCGCGCACTAGCCAAAGACGGCGCTCCACAAGGCCTGGATCGCATCGCGGTCGGCCGACATCGCATCCTCCGCGAACTGCGGCGAGGCCTCGTTCAGCCGCGCATGGTGCTGGGCCCGGCGCAGGTCGCGGTAGGCATCGGCCGCACGCTGGCCCACGCCTTCGGGCAGCAGGCCGGCCGCCTCGGCGCGCTGCAGCAGGGCGATGTTGCCGACGTTGTCGCGCAGCTCGGCGCAGCGGCCCGAGGCCGACAGCACCAGGTACTGCACCGCGAACTCGGCATCCACCATGCCGCCCTTGCTGTGCTTGACGTCGAAGCGCCCGGCCTTCACCGGATGGGCGGCGCGCACCTTCTCGCGCATGGCGACGATCTCGCGCGCCAGCGCGGCGTCGTCGCGCGGCGCGGTGATGACCGCCTCGCGCACCGCGTCGAAACGCGCGCGCCAGTCGAAGCCGTCGTCCGACATGGACGGCGCCAGCACGCAGCGCGCCCGGGTCATGGCCTGGTGTTCCCAGGTCCAGGCGGTATTGCTGCCGCGCTGCTGCTGGTATTTGGCGTAGGCCTCGAAACTCGTCACCAGCATGCCGGAGTTGCCATTGGGCCGCAGGGCGGTGTCGATCTCGTAGATGTCGCCCTCGGCCGTCTTCACCGTCAGCCAGTTGATCAGCTTGCGCACGAAGGCCGAGTACACCTCGCCGGCCCGCTCGTCCTCGTCGTGGTAGACGAAGACGATGTCCAGGTCGCTGCCGTAGCCCAGCTCCTTGCCGCCGAGCTTGCCGTAGCCGATGACGGCGAAGGGCGGCTCGGCGTCGTCGCGGTGGCGGTTCTTCAGGCGCTGCCAGCACCAGCGGGCGGTGATGCGCAGCGTGGCATCGGCCAGCGCGCTCAGGTCGTCGGCCACCTGTTCGACGCCGATCACGCCTTCGATGTCGCGTGCCAGCGTGCGGAAGACTTCCGCGTGGTGGGCGCGGCGCAGCAGGTTGAGCAGGGTCTCGTCGTCGTCCTCGGCGGTGTTCTGCACCGAGGTCAGGCGGCGTTCCAGCTCGCCTTCGTATTCGGCGGCGTCGAAGCGCTCGGCCAGCAGGAAGGGGCCGGCCAGTTCGTCGATCACGCCCGGATGCTGGCGCAGGTAGCGCGCCGGCCACTTGGCCGCGCCCAGCAGCTGCAGCAGCCGGCGGTGCACCGGCGGGCGCTCCAGCAGCAGGGCCAGGTAGTTCTGGCGGCGCAGCAGGGGCTCCATCCATTCGACCATCTCCACCGCGGAGGCTTCGGTGACGGAGCCGTCGTTGAGCCATTGCGCGGTGCGCTGGATCAGCTTGATCAGCCGGCCGCGGTCTTCCTCGCGCAGGGCGTTGATGCGTGGATGGTCGCGCCACTCTCGGATGCGTTCGCGCAGCCGCTCGGGCAGGCGTTCGAGCAGGGTGTCGAAATCCGGCGGCGCGCTGGCGCCGCGCGAGCAGCTGCCCTTGCCGTTGCAGCCGCCCGGGGCATTGCCGCCGAGCAGGGTGTCGAACTCCTGGGCGACACGTTCGCGGTGGGCGTCCAGGGCGTGCAGGAAGGGGCAGGTCTCCCGGTAGCCCATGCTGCGCGCGACCCAGTCGAGGTCGGCATCGGCATGGGGCAGGGCATGGGTCTGCTGGTCGTCCAGGTACTGGATGCGGTGCTCCACCCGGCGCAGGAAGGTGTAGGCCTCGGCCAGGGCGCCGGAGGTTTCGGCGTCCATCAGGCCGGCGTGTGTCAGCCGGCGCAGTGCCTCCAGTGTGGCGCGGTGGCGCAGTTCGGGAAACTGGCCGCCGCGCACCAGCTGCAGCAGCTGCACGGTGAACTCGATCTCGCGGATGCCGCCGCGCGAGAGTTTCACGTCGTTGGCCCGTTCGGGCTTGCCGGCGCTGCGGCGGGTGGCGTGTTCGCGGATCTGCCGGTGCAGGCTGCGCAGGCCGTCGAACACGCTGTAGTCGAGGTAGCGGCGGAAGACGAAGGGCAGCACCACCTGGCGCAGCGCGGTCACCGCCGTGCCGCCCAGGCAGGCGCGCGGGGCCACGACGCGGCTCTTGAGCCAGGCGAAACGCTCCCATTCGCGGCCCTGCACCACGAAGTACTCCTCCAGCGCGGGCAGCGAGACGGCGGCCGGGCCGGAGCGCCCGTTGGGCCGCAGCATCAGGTCGACCCGGAAGACGAAGCCGTGCTCGGTCACGTCGCCGATCAGCTGGGTGATGAGCTTGACGACACCGGCGAAGTACTCGTGGTGGGTGATGCGGCCGCGGCCTTCCGGGCCGCCGGGCGTGTCGCCCTCGGCTTCGTAGACGTAGATCAGGTCGATGTCGCTGGAGACATTGAGTTCGCGCCCGCCCAGCTTGCCCATGCCGACCACCCAGAACTCGCAGCGGCTGCCGTCGGGGTTGGTGGGGGCGCCGTGGCGGGCGTCGAGCTGGGCGAAGGCTTCGGCGCAGGCGGCGTCCAGCGCCAGCTCGGCCAGCTCCGTCATGCCGCGGATCACCACTGCCAAAGGAGCGAGTTCGTCGCAGTCCAGGGTGGCGAGGCGCTCCAGCACCAGCTGGCGCAGGATGCGCAAGGCCGCGCCGCATTCCTCGCCCTGGGCGCGCAGGGCGGCCAGGGCCTCGGCCATGCTGGCCCGGGTGGGTTCGCCGGCCTGCAGCAGGTGCAGGGAGTCGGCATAACGCCGGCGCAGGCGCTGCACGAAGCGCGAATAGCCGGCCTGGTCGCTGTCGTGCGTTCTGTCCGACGGCGCGACGGCGTCTTGCACCGTGGGTGCCAGCTCGGATCGGGCGGTCATAATTCCTGAGGACATGCCATGCACTTTTTTGACGACGACTAACGCGTGAGTGTCTAAAAAAACGGTTCCGACATGCCGAGCGACTGCCCATCTACATGACTGAACCGACCGATAAGAAGAACCCTGCGCGGGCCTGGAGGGCAGCATCTGCCGTGGCAAGCGGGATCTTCTGGTCGTTATTGGCCGCCTGGTTGTCTCTGGTGGCCGCATGGTGCGTGATCCACGGCTGGATTGTGCCGCGAATCGCCGATTACCGTCCCCGCATCGAGGCGCAGGCCTCGCGCCTTGTAGGGGCGCCCGTGCGCATCGCCACGATCACCGCGCGTTCGGGCTGGCTGGTGCCGAGTTTTGCGCTGTCGGACGTGACCGTGCTGGACCGCGAAGGCCGAACCGCGTTGAGGCTGCCGCTGGTGGTGGCCGCGCTGTCGCCGCGCTCGCTGCTGCATCTGGGATTCGAGCAGCTCTATCTCGAGGGCCCCGAACTCGATGTGCGCCGCACGGCCGATGGCCGGCTTTTCGTCGCCGGCCAGGAGCTGCACCCGGACCCGTCCGGCGGCGGCCGCGGCGCCGACTGGCTGTTCTCGCAGACCGAGGTGGTGGTGCGCCACGGCACCCTGCGCTGGACCGACGAAGCCGGCGCTGCCGCGCCGCAATCCCTCACCGACATCGAACTGCTGCTGCGCAACGGCGGCTGGCGCCATGCCATGCGGATCGCCGCGACGCCGCCGGCCGAACTGGGCGGCCGTGTCACGCTCGTCGGCCAGTTCAGCCAGCCGCTGCTGTCGTTGCGACCCGGGCAGTGGCGCGACTGGCAGGGGCCGTTCTATGCCGGGATGCCGGATGTGGACCTGGGCCGGCTGCATGCGCAGCTGGCCGGCATCCTGGGTTCGCTGTCATCGCCCGCGCCGCTCTTCGGCCTGTCCGAGGCGGCCGGCAAGGGTTCGCTGCAAGCCTGGGCGGATCTGGATGCCGGCGCCGTTTCCGGCGTGACGGCCGACGTCGCGCTGCAGGACCTGGCCCTGCGTTTTGCCGAAGCCCCCGCGCCGCTGGCCCTGCGGCAGTTCAGCGCCCGCCTGTCCGGCCGGCGTGACGAGGCGGGTTTCGAGCTAGCCACCGAGCGGCTGGCCTTCGTCTCCACGGACGGCGATGCATGGCCCGGCGGCAACCTGTCCCTGCGCCACCTCAACGCCGCGCCGGGACGCACCGAGATCGGCGCCGACCGGCTTGACCTGGCCGAGCTGGCCCGCATCGCCAGCGGCTTGCCGCTGGGCGCCCAGGCGCAGCGCCTGCTGGCCGAGCGGGCGCCGCAAGGCCTGGTCGAATCGTTGACGGCGCATTGGGAAGGCGGGGAGGGCGCGGCCACCCGCTATGCGGCGCGCGGCCGCGTCACCGGCCTGAGTGTCTCCAGCATCCCGCCCGACGCCGATCACCTGGCCGCCGCCGCCGCCGTCGAGGCCGCCCTGCGGGCGCAGGACCCGCACGGCCACCGCCATGTGCATCCGCCCCTGGGCCGTCCCGGCATCCGCGGCGCGGACCTCGATTTCGATCTGGACCAGACGGGCGGCAAGGCCAGCCTGGCGGTGCGCTCGGGTGCGCTCGATGTGCCGGGTGTGTTCGCCGACCCGGTCGTGCCGCTGGACAGCCTGAGGGCCGAGCTGCGCTGGCAGCACGGCGCCGACGGCCGCCTGGCGGTGCAGGTCCCGCATGCGGAGTTCGCCAACGCCGACGCCGCCGGCGCGCTGCAGGCCAGCTGGCGCAGCGGCGACGAGGCCGATCCCGCCCAGCGCCTGCCCGGCGTGCTCGACCTCACCGGCCACATGACACGCGCCGACGGCACCCGCGTCTGGCGCTACCTGCCGCAATCGATAGCCCCCGAGGCGCGCGACTACGTGCGTGAATCGGTCAGCGCCGGCGTGGCCACCTCGGCCGATTTCCGCGTCCAGGGCGACCTGCGGCACATGCCCTTCGACGATCCCAAGCTGGGCCAGTTCCGCATCGCCGCCAGGCTGCGCGACGTGACCTACGCCTATGCCCCGCCCGAGATCGAGCATGAAGGCGCGCTGCCCTGGCCGGCCCTGGTGCGGCTGGCGGGCGAGCTGGTGTTCGAAGGCCGCGGCATGGAGATCCGCAATGCCTCGGGACGGCTGGAGTCCCCCGAATCCATGCGGGCGACCGGTGCGCGCGGGGCCGAGCCGCCGGCGCCGCGCAGTGCGAAGACGCCTCCCCTGCTGGCCGGCGAAGTGCAGGTGCTGCGCGCCGACGTGCGTATTCCCGACCTGTCGCGCACGGTGGTGAATGTGCAGGCGCGGGCGCGCGGTCCGCTGGCCGAGATGCTGGCCATCGTGGACGCGGCGCCGCTGGCCGGCATGACACGCCACGCCCTTTCGCATGCCACGGCCGACGGCAATGCCGAGCTGCAACTGGGCCTGTCGCTGCCGGTCGCCGCGCTGCACGACAGCCGGGTGCGCGGCGAGGTGGTGCTGGGCGGCAACGACCTGCGCCTGGCGCCGCAGCTGCCGCTGCTGGGCCAGGCGCGCGGCACGGTGGCCTTCAGCGAGGGCGGCTTCTCGCTCTTCGGCACGCAGGCGCGCATGCTGGGCGGCGATCTGCAGGTCGAAGGCGGCCTGCAGCCGGTGCCTGGCGCGGTCGATGGCCAGGGCGCCCCATTGCACCGGCTGTCCCTGCAGGCCCGGGGCACGCTGACGGCCGAGGGCCTGCGCGATGCGCCGGAGCTGGGCGCCGTGCCCCGGCTGGCGGCGGCGGCGCAGGGCGGCACCAGCTACAGCGTGACGGTGGAGAGCGAGGACGGCCATCCCCAGGTCAGCGTCAGCAGCAGCCTGCAGGGCCTGGCGCTGGACCTGCCCGCCCCCCTGGGCAAGAGCGCAGAAGCCAGCCTGCCGCTGCGTTTCCAGACCCGGCTGCTGCCGGCCGCGCCGGGCGAGGCCACGCGGCGCGACGAACTCACCATGGACCTGGGCGATGTGGTGGCCGTGCGTTACCTGCGCTCGCTCGAAGGCGACAAGCCGCGGGTGATCGCCGGCAGCCTGGCCATCGGCCTGCAGCCGGGCGAGGAGCAGCCGCTGCCCACGGAAGGCGTGGCCGCCAATGTGCATCTGGCGCAGCTGGACGTGGATGCCTGGCGGGCCGTGCTGCGCAGGGTGGCGGAGCAGGCGGGCACCGGCACCGGCACGGCCGATGCGGCCGCCGCCACGCAGCGTTCGGAATCCGCCGACTACCTGCCCGACACCCTGGCCCTGCGTGCCGACGAGTTCACCGCCGCCGGGCGCACCCTGCACCAGGTGGTGGTCGGCGGTTCGCACGAGGCCGGACTGTGGCGAGCCAATGTCGACGCACGCGAACTCGGCGGCTACCTCGAATACCGCCAGGCGGCCGATGCGGCGCCGGCCCGCGTCTATGCCCGGCTGGCGCGGCTGCAGGTGCCGGAGACGGCGGCGCAGGATGTGGAATCCCTCACCGACAGCAGCGTGCAGCCCGCCTCGTCCGCCGCCGCCGGCCCGCTGCCGGCGCTGGACATCGTGGTGGACGACTTCCAGCTCAAGGACCGCCGCCTCGGCCGCCTGGAAGTGCAGGCGGTCAACCGCGACGCCGAATGGCGCCTGGACAAGCTCCAGCTGGCCATGCCCGAAGCCACCTTCGCCGCCACCGGCCGCTGGGGCCGGCGCGCGCCGGGCACGCCACGCCGCACCGAATTCGATTTCCGCCTCGACCTGCGCGACAGCGGCGCGCTGCTCGGCCGGCTCGGCATGCCCGGCGTGATCGCGCGCGGCGTCGGCCAGCTGAGCGGCCAGGTCGACTGGCAGGGCTCGCCCTTCAGTCCGGACTACGCCTCCATGGACGGCAAGCTGCACCTGGATGTGGCCAGCGGCCAGTTCCTCAAGGCCGATCCCGGCCTGGCCAAGCTGCTGGGCGTGCTCTCGCTGCAGTCGCTGCCGCGCCGCCTGACGCTGGACTTCCGCGACGTCTTCAGCGAGGGCTTCGCCTTCGACCATGTGCGCGGCGACGTGCAGATCGCCGACGGCATCGCCCATACCGACCAGCTGGAGATGAAGGGCGTGGCCGCCACCGTGCAGATGGACGGCAGCGCCGACATCCGCCGTGAGACCCAGAACCTGCGGGTGGTGGTGGTGCCCGAGATCAATGCCGGCACCGCCTCGCTGCTGGCGGCCATGGTGAATCCGGCCATCGGCCTGAGCACCTTCCTGGCCCAGGCGGTGCTGCGCGGCCCGCTGATTGAGGCGGCCACGCAGGAGTTCGACATCACCGGCGGCTGGACGACGCCGCACATCGTCAAGGTGGCCCGGCCCGCGGCCACGCCCTGATCCAGGCAGCTCAGAACCGGCCAGCGCGCGCCAGGGTCGCTGCAGGGCCCGCCGGCTCGGGCGAGGCCGGCCGGGGCGCCCGGTAGAACAGGCTGAAGGGCTGGGTGGTTTCTCCGGGCAGGCCCAGTTCGTGCAGCCAGGCCTTGATGGCGGTCAGCATCGAACCTGCCGAGCGGTAGCGCGGCACACGCTGGCGCGGATCGGTCAACTCGTAGAGCGGGCCGCCGTTGCAGCGCACCACCACCGCATGCCGCTGCGGCTGGCCATCGGCCGTCCGCACCAGGAAACGCAGACCGACCGAGGACGAGGCATTGATCGCGGGCACCAGCTCGTTGCCGCAGGGCTTGCCGAAGACCATCGAGCCGTCGGGCTGCAGGCTGCCGGTGGCCAGGCGGAGTTCCGTGCGGCCGGCGTGGGGCTGGTTGTGGAAGTCGCGCAGGTCCTCGTCCCGGTAGTTGCGGGCGGCGGGCTGGCCGTGCCGGGCGAGCACGAAGGTGTCGAGTTCGCCGCGGCTGCCGAGGGTGCGGAAGTCCTGGCCGCTGAAGTCCATGGTCAGGATGTTGAGCATCTCCAGTCCGGCCGGGGCCGTGGGTTTCTGCTGCTCGTGATAGCGCTTGCGGCCATCCACGCCCGGCAGGCTGTAGGCCAGCAGTTCGTCGCGCTCGCGAAAACCCGCGGGCAGCAGCCGGTACATGGCATCGCCCGCCGGTGCCCGCAGGCGCGTGGCCTGGATGGAGCGGGTCTGCGGCGCCGGGCCGCTTGGCGGGCTGAAGTCCTTGAGTTCGATGGACGCCGCCGGCACCGGGATCGTCGCCAGGTCGGGCGACCGGGCCGGCGCCGTCGTGCCGCGCGGCCGGCGCGGACACAGGCCCAGCAGGCAGTCGAGCACGCGCGGCAGGCCGTGGTGCGCTGCTGCCGGGGTCGTCGGCCGGCGGGCCGCCCGGGCCGTGCGGTCGATCGTCGTATGCGCGGGATGGCCGGCGGGCCACACGCTGAGAGTCCGGGGTGGTGGCAATGGATGCATGGTGTGCTGCAGCGAAATCGGCCATGGTGTGCTGCCCCGGCGGCAGGGCCGCGGCCCGCGCGCGCAAGGCCGCCCGTGCAGCCGAAAGGCCCCACGCCCGGCGCGCGCGACAATCGCGCCTGCCGCCCCATCCCTTCCACCCCACCGAGTTCGCCATGCAAGTCGCCACCCTGCAAATGGTTTCCGGCCCCGATCTGCCGGCCAATCTCGCCAGCGCCCGCGGCCTGCTCGAACAGGCGGCGCGCCAGGGCGCCGAGCTGGCCGTGCTGCCCGAATACTTCTGCCTGTTCGGCCAGCAGGACACCGACAAGCTGGCGATCCAGGAGACCTGGGGCGAGGGCGGCGAGATCCAGGAATTCCTCTCCGAGGCGGCGCGTGAGCTCGGCCTGTGGATCGCCGGCGGCAGCTTCCCGGTGAGCACCGGCGAGCCGGCACGGGTGTCCAACACCCTGGCCGTGTTCAACCCCGAAGGCCGGGCGGTGGCGCGCTACGACAAGATGCACCTGTTTTGTTTCGACGATGGCCAGAAGGCCTACGACGAATCCCGCACCCTGCTGCCCGGCGCCGCACCGGCCTGGTTCGACCTGCCCTCGCGCGACGGCCACACCTGGCGGGTGGGACTGTCGATCTGCTACGACCTGCGGTTTCCCGAGCTCTACCGCGCGTACTCGGCCGCCGGCTGCGATCTGCTGCTGGTGCCCTCGGCCTTCACCCATGTCACCGGCCAGGCGCACTGGGAGCTGCTGCTGCGCGCGCGGGCGGTGGAGAACCTGGCCTTCGTCGCCGCCGCGGCCCAGGGCGGCGTGCATGCCAACGGCCGGCGCACCTGGGGCCATTCGATGCTGATCGGGCCCTGGGGCGGTCTGCTGGCCGAACGCGGCGAGGACGGCGCGGGCGTCGCCTCGGCCGAACTCGATATCGCCGAACTCGCCGCGGTGCGCGGGCGCCTGCCGGCGCTGGCCCACCGCCGGCTGTAGGCATGGCCGATCGCCGGGCCGCGCCTGCCACCATGAACTTCTCGCCGATCAGCCTGCCGCGTCTGAAGCCGGGAGTGTTCTTCCCGGTCGGCCGGCCCATGGCCTGGCGCCGCTGGTCGCTGTGGCCGGTGCTGATCGTGCTGGTGGTGTCCATGCTGGTCACCCTGGTCTGGCTGGCCGGCCGCTACGAGGCCAGCCAGGTGCAGGGCCGGGTGGAGCGCGACGTGGCCGATGCGGTGGCCGACATCCGCCTGGGCCTGGGCCGCGACATGCAGAGCCTTCAGGCCCTGCAGTCCTCGGCCGGCCCGGCCAGCGCCGCCGCGCCGCCGGAGGCCTGGAGCGATGCCGCCCGGCAGCTGCTGCGCGAACGCCGGGAGCTGGTGCGCATCGAGTCGCGCGACCGCTCGCTGCGCCTGCTCTCGGGCATCGACAGCCCCTACCGGCCGCCGCCGCTGCGCAGCGAGTCCGAAAGGCTCAGCAGCATCGAGGAATCGCTCACCTGCGCCACCGCGCGGCGCACCGGCACGCCGATGTATTCGCCCAGCTACTTCATGCGCCGCCAGGACGGCCTGGGCTTCGAGGTGGTCGAACTCTGCGTGCCGGTGCAGCGCGGCCTGCAGCCGGCGGGCTATGTGGTGGCCACTTTCGCGCTGCAGGAGATCCTGTCGGACCTGGTCGGGCCCAACATCATCCGCCACCAGGACATCTCCTTCACCGAGCCCGACGGCACCCGCCTGGCCGCGCGCCATGGCTCGACCAGGCGCGGCACGCGACTGTTCACCGCGCACCAGCTGCTCGACCTGCCGGGCACCGCCCTGGTGCTGCGCATGGACAGCTGGCACGGCGCGCCCAGCGTGTTCCCCAATGTGCTGACGGCGCTGGTCACCTTCATGTCGATCGCCCTGGTATCGGTGCTGGTGCTGCTGTCCAAGGACAACCGGCGCCGCCTGCAGGCCGAGCACGACCTGGCCGAGGCCCTGGCCTTTCGCAAGGCGATGGAAGATTCGCTGGTCACCGGCCTGCGCGCGCGCGACCTGCAGGGCCGCATCACCTACATCAATCCGGCCTTCTGCAAGATGGTGGGCTTCGATTCGCACGAACTGCTGGGCCACGACGGCGACCTGCCCTACTGGCCGCCCGAACGCGCCGAGGAGAACCGCCGGCGCCAGGCCTACCGCATCTCGGGCGACGCCCCGCCGCCGCCGCAGGAGGGCGTGGAATCGGTCTTCATGCGGCGCGACGGCACGCGTTTTCCGGTGCTGATCATCGAGGCGCCGCTGATCAACGCCCAGGGCCTGCACACCGGCTGGATGGGCGCCTTCCTGGACCTGAGCGAGCAGCGCCGCATCGAGGAGCTGTCGCGCGCCAGCGCCGAGCGGCTGCAGGCCACGGCGCGCCTGGCCACGGTGGGCGAGATGGCCTCGCTGCTGAGCCACGAACTCAACCAGCCGCTGGCGGCCATCTCCAGCTATGCCACCGGCTCGCTCAACCTGCTCTCGCACGAAAACGCGCGCGGCGCCGCGCCCGACCAGGGCACGGTGCAGGACATCTCCATGGCCATGAACCGCATCGCCGAGCAGGCCGAGCGGGCGGGACGGGTGATCCGCAGCGTCAACGACTTCGTGCGGCGGCGCGACCAGTCGCGCGAGGCCATCACGCCGCGCGCGGTGATCGACGCGGTCATGCCGCTGATCGGCCTGCAGGCGCGCAAGCTCAACGTGGAGGTGCGCATCCGGGTCGATGCGGGACTGCCGCCGGTGCTGTGCGACCGCACCATGGTCGAGCAGGTGCTGCTCAACCTGGCGCGCAACGGCATGCAGGCGATGGCGCAGATGCCGATCCCGCAGCGCATCCTGGAGATCGGCGCCCGCCCGGCCGTGCCCGATGCGCGCGGGGACTGGCTCGAATTTCGCGTGTGCGACCGCGGCCCCGGCATCGCGCCGGACGTCGAGGCCCAGCTCTTCACCCCCTTCTTCACCACCAAGAGCGAAGGCATGGGCCTGGGCCTGAGCCTGTGCCGCACCGTCATCGAGCAGCACGGCGGCCAGCTCGGCCACGCGCCCCAGCCGGGCGCGGGCACCGTCTTCTTCTTCACCCTGCCCGCGGGCAAGAAAGGTTAATCCACGTGGTTCTGGCACTCGATGCGACCGTCTTCATCGTCGACGACGATTCCGGCGTGCGCGACGCCCTGGCCTGGCTGCTGCGCTCGCGCCGCCTGATGAGCGAAACCTACGCCAGCGCCGAAGCCTTCGACCAGCTGCTGCAGCAGGCCGAGAGCGGCGTCGGCCTGTCGCCGCTGTCGCGCCCCTGCTGCCTGCTGCTCGACGTGCGCATGCCCGGCATGAGCGGCCTGGCGCTCTTCGACACCCTGGTGGCGCGCGGCCTGCACACGGTGATGCCGGTGATCTTCCTCACCGGCCATGGCGACGTGCCCACGGCGGTGGATGCGGTGCGCCGCGGCGCCTTCGACTTCTGCGAGAAGCCCTTCTCGGACAACGCGCTCGTCGACCGGATCGAACGCGCCCTGCAGCATTCGGCCGAGGTGCTGGTGCGGCGCAGCGAGGCCCAGGTGGTGCAGAAGCAGCTCA
This sequence comes from Xylophilus rhododendri, assembly GCF_009906855.1. Taxonomy (NCBI): domain Bacteria; kingdom Pseudomonadati; phylum Pseudomonadota; class Betaproteobacteria; order Burkholderiales; genus Xylophilus; species Xylophilus rhododendri. The sequence continues at coordinate 2,747,029 of NZ_CP047650.1, read as the reverse complement.
CCGAACTCACCGACCGCGAACGCGACGTGATGCGCCTGGTGGTCGAGGGCCTGCCCAACAAGCTGATCGCCGACCAGCTCGACATCAGCGTGCGCACGGTGGAAGTGCACCGCGCGCGGGTGTTCGACAAGATGAGCGTGCGCTCGGCGGTGGAACTGGCCAACCTGCTGCGCACCGCCACGGCCTGAGCCGCCGGGCGCCTCAGTTCGAGGTGGCGCGCGCCGCGTCCAGGTGCGCCTTGGCGCGCTGGGCCAGGGCGATGTCGCCGGGCGTCTCGGGATTGAAGCTGGGCGCCACGATGGGCCGGCCGTGCGAGTCCACCGACACGAACACGATCAGGCATTCGGTGGTCTTCTCCATGGTGCCGCTCTTCATGTCGCCGCTGCGCACCTCCACCGAGATGTTCATGCTGGTGCGGCCGGTGTAGGCCATGCGCGCCTCCACCTCGACCAGGTCGCCGATCATGATCGGCCGGTGGAAGCGGATGCTGCCCAGGAACACCGTCACGCAATAGCGCTTGGACCAGCTGGTGGCGCAGGCATAGCCGGCCTCGTCGATCCATTTCATGACGGTGCCGCCGTGCACCTTGCCGCCGAAGTTGACGGTGCTGGGCTCGGCGAGGAATCGCAGGGTGATGCTGGACATGGGCGGGGCTCCGTGGGGTCGTTGTTCTGGAAGTCTCAGAGCGGCAGTTCGGTGAAGAAGCGCCCCCCGTGGAAAAGCAGCGGCCGGGCGTCGGCGCGGTGGTGGCAGGCCTCCACCTCGCCGACGAAGATGGTGTGGTCGCCCTCCACATGGCGGCTGCGGCTGAAGCATTCGAAGGTGGCGGCGGCGCCCCGGATCAGCGGCGCGCCGCTCGTGCCTTCGCTGAATTCCACGCCGGCCCAGCGGTCCGCGCCGCGGCTGGCGAACTGCATGGCCAGGTCCTTCTGCTCGGCCGCCAGCACATGGATGGCGTAGTGCGTGCCCTGCAGGAAGGCCGCCATCGAGCTCGACGCGTGCGACAGGCTCCACAGCACCAGCGGCGGTGCCAGCGACACCGAGTTGAAGGAATTGGCCGTCAGCCCGACCAGCGCACCCTCGGGCGTGCGGGCGGTGACGATGGTGACGCCGGTGGCGAACATGCCGAGCGCGGTGCGGAATTCCGGCGCGGAGAAGGAGGGGGCACGGGCCTGGAGCGCCGGTGGAGCGGATGGCATCAAGTTCGGCGCCGCCGGGGCGGCAGTGAGCACTGCGGGAAGCGGATTATCCAGCCCCCGGCACATCGACGAGCAGGCGCGGCCGGAAACCCTGCTGTTCGTCCTTGTGGGCATAACCCAGCGGGTTGGCGACGACGCGGCAGCCGTTCTCCACATAGTCGCTCGGCGCATGCAGATGGCCGTGCAGCCACAGCCGTGCATGGGCCAGCAGGCCGTCGAGCCGGTTGCAGAAACCGGCGGTGCCCGGCACCAGGCCGTAGCGCGGGTCGGCGCTGCGCAGGCTGGGCGCGAAATGGCTGACCACCACGGTCGGGCCGTCGAATTCGCGCTCCAGCATGCTGCGCAGCCACTGCTGGCAGACGAGGCTCTGCGCCCGCACGGAAGAGGCCAGCCAGGGCTGGCCCTGGCGCGAGCTGCCGGTCTTGGAGAGATAGAAGTCGGCCGCCCGCATCGCCTTGCTGCGCGCGGCGTCGGCCTGCTGCGGCGTGGCCTTTGCCGGCGTCAGCGCGTCGAAATCGGTCCACAGCGTGCTGCCGAGGAAACGCACGCCATCGATCACCATGGATTCGCGCTCCAGCCAGGCGATGCCCAGGCGGTCGCAGAGGCGGCGCAGGCGGCCGTGGGCGGCGTCGAAATCCTGCGCGTCGTATTCGTGGTTGCCGGGCACGAAGACCACGGGCTTCGGCCAGGCGCCGTATTGCGGCAGGGGCGAGAAACGGGTCAGGCCGAAATCGGGCTCGGGCAGCAGGGAGCCGGGCTTGTCGGCGCCGATGTCGCCGGCCAGCACCAGCAGGTCGGCATCGGGCAGGGGTTCGAAGACGGAATCGGGCTGCACTTCGAGGTGCAGATCGGACAGCAGCTGCAGTTTCATGCCGCCATCATGCGTTTGCCGCCGTTCATGCCATCGGCCCTGCCAGTTCGGCCGCCCGCGTCACCGAGTTGCGCAGCCATTCGTGCGCGGCGGAATTCTGGTGGCGCCGGTGCCACAGCGCATCCACATGCACCGTGGGCACGGGAAAGGGCAGCGGCCGCCAGACGATGCGGTCGGCCAGCCCCGTGGCGCCGACGAAATGGCGCGGCAGCACCGTCAGCAGGTCGGACTGCGCCACCACCCGGCCGGCGGTGAAGAACTGGTTGACCGTCACGGTGACGCGCCGCTGCCGGTTGAGCAGCGCCAGCGCCTCGTCGATGAAGCCATAGGGCCGGCCCGAGAAACTCACCAGCATGTGGCGCGCGGCGCAGAAGCGCTCGGTGGTGAATTCGGCATCCGACAGCAGCGACAGCGGATGGCCCTGCCGCATCACACACACGTATTCGCCGTGGTAGAGGCGCTGGAAGGCATAGGTCTGGTCTTCGCCGGCCTGGCTGCGGGCGGTGAGGTCGGCCAGCACGGCGGGGAAATAACCCACGGCCAGGTCGGCGTTCTCGTCGGCCAGCAGCTGGCGCGGGTCGCGGGTGGACAGCGGCAGGGCACGCAGCTGCACGCCGGGCGCCTCGGTCTCCAGGATCTGCACCAGCCCGGGCATCAGCACGGTGGCGGTGGCGTCGGCCATGGACAGGGTGAAGGACTGATCGGCCGTGGCCGGCGAGAAACTCTGCGGCGACAGGGAGCGCTGCATCTGCCGCAAGGCCTCCCGCACGCCCGGCCAGATGGCCAGCGCGCGCGGTGTGGGCTCCATGCCCTGGCCGTGGCGGCGCACCAGCTCGTCGCCCAGGCTGTCGCGTAAACGCCTCAGTGCATTGCTCACCGCCGGCTGGGTCAGCGAGAGGTTGTGGGCGGCCCGGGTGAGGCTGCGCTCGGCCATCACCTCGTCGAAGACACGCAGGAGATTCAGGTCGAAGCTGCGGAAATTGAGTTCAGACATCACTGCGGTGAATGATATCAATCACCTAAATAAAGTTGAATGGCAGGTGGGTAAACCCTAGTATTACCCCTATCCCGCCGGACGGAGTTGTCCGGTAACCACCGAGAGTTCACCATGACCGCTTTTGTTCACCCCTCTTTTTCCTCCTTCGACAGCCAACAAGCCGGTGCCGACCGCGCCGCCAAGATCGTCCGTGCGATCGGTGCGCCGCTGCGCCGCCTGGCTGAACGTGTCGCCGCCTACATGGCCGACCACCGCACCGCCGCCGAAGACCACAAGATGTGGGAAATGGCTCTGGCCGATGCCCGCGTGATGGCCGACATCAGCCGCGCGATGAAGCAAGGCGCACCGAACAAGGTCGCGTTCTACTGATACCGGATTGCGTGTCTCCTCTCTCGCCGTGGTTTTGGCCACGGCTTTTTTTCGACCGCGAGACGCGCACCCCGAGACCATGAAAAAAGCCGCCTGATTCAGGCGGCTTTTTCTTTGTCCAGACGGCTGCCGATCAGGCGGCTTCGAGGCGCTTTTCCAGCGCGGCCTTGGTGTCGCGCAGGCCTTGCGGCAGGCGCTCGCCGATCTGGTCGAACAGGGCTTCGTGCAGTTCGAGTTCGGCCTTCCAGGTGGCGGCGTCGCAACGGTTGACGATGTCGAACTGCTCCTGGCTGAAGTTCAGGCCGGTCCAGTTCAGGTCGCCGTAGGCCGGGCTGGTGCCGGTGATGTGGTCCACGCCGGCGGCGGCCTTGCCTTCGATGCGGTCGATGATCCAGGCCAGCACCCGCATGTTCTCGCCGTAGCCGGGCCAGACGAACTTGCCGTCGGCGCCCTTGCGGAACCAGTTGGTCTGGAAGATCTTGGGCAGCTTGGCGCCGGAGGCTTGGAGCTTCTGGCCCAGGGCGATCCAGTGCTGGAAGTAGTCACCCATGTTGTAGCCGGCGAAGGGCAGCATGGCGAAGGGGTCGCGGCGCACCACGCCCTGCTGGCCAAAGGCGGCAGCGGTGGTTTCCGAGCCCATGGTGGCGGCCATGTAGACGCCTTCGAGCCAGTCGCGCGCCTCGGTCACCAGGGGCACGGTGTTGGAGCGGCGGCCGCCGAAGATGAAGGCGTCGATCGCCACGCCGGCCGGGTCGTTCCAGGCCTCGTCCAGCGCCGGGTTGTTGGTGGCGGCCACGGTGAAACGCGAGTTCGGGTGGGCGGCCTTGGCGCCGGTGGTCTGGGCGATTTCCGGGGTCCAGTCCTTGCCTTGCCAGTCGATCAGGTGCGCCGGCAGCTGCTTGCCCGGTGCGTCGTATTCCATGCCTTCCCACCAGACGTCGCCGTCGTCGGTCAGGGCCACGTTGGTGAACACCACGTCGCGGTCCAGGCTGCGCATGCAGTTCGGGTTGGTCAGCATGTTGGTGCCGGGGGCCACGCCGAAATAGCCGGCCTCGGGATTGATGGCGTAGAGCTTGCCGTCGGCCGAGGGCTTGATCCAGGCGATGTCGTCGCCGATGGTGGTGACCTTCCAGCCATTGAAGCCTTCGGGCGGCACCAGCATCGAGAAGTTGGTCTTGCCGCAGGCGGACGGGAAGGCGGCGGCCACGTGGTACTTCTTGCCCTCGGGCGAGGTCACGCCCAGGATCAGCATGTGTTCGGCCAGCCAGCCTTCGTCGCGGCCCATGGTGGAGGCGATGCGCAGGGCGAAGCACTTCTTGCCCAGCAGCGCGTTGCCGCCGTAGCCGGAGCCATAGGACCAGATCTCGCGGGTTTCCGGATAGTGGACGATGTACTTGGTCTTGTTGCAGGGCCACTTCACATCGGCCTGGCCCTCGGCCAGCGGTGCGCCGACGGTGTGCACGCAGGGCACGAACTCGCCTTCCACGCCCAGCACGTCATACACGCCCTTGCCCATGCGGGTCATGGTGCGCATGCTGACGGCCACGTAGGGGCTGTCGGAGAGTTCCACGCCGATGTGGGCGATGGGCGAGCCCAGCGGGCCCATCGAGAACGGCACCACGTACATGGTGCGGCCGGCCATGCAGCCGTCGAACAGCGGATGCAGCGTGGCGCGCATCTCGGCCGGGTCCATCCAGTTGTTGGTGGCACCGGCGTCGGCCTTTTCCTGGGAGCAGATGTAGGTGCGGTCTTCCACGCGGGCCACGTCGCTCGGGTCGGACAGGGCCAGGAAGCTGTTGGGGCGCTTGGCGGGGTTGAGCTTCTGGAAGGTGCCGGCGTCGACCAGCTGCTGGCACAGGCGGGCGTACTCTTCGTCGCTGCCGTCGCACCAGTAGATGTCCTTGGGCTTGCACAGGGCGACCATGTCGGCGACCCAGGCGATCAGTTTGGCGTTGCGGACGTAGGCCGGGGCTTGCAGCTCGATGCCTTGCATCACGGGTGCGTTCATGGGGAATCTCCGAGTTGAAAAATCGTCTTGTCGGAGCCCCCCTGCGAAGGGGATCGGCCTGCGGCTGGCGGCTTTCGGGCTCTGAAAAAACGACTCAGCAGACGGCTCTTCGGCCGCCCGGATGACGATTCTATGAATCCGCGCTTTTCGACGCACGAAGTTTCGGGCCAGTTTCATGCAAAATATGCATTGAACTATGCGTGTTACGGGTCTACCCGTAGCTTCATCGGACCCCTCAGCGCAGCCAGTCCGGCGGGCCCTCCGGGGCCTGGCCGGTGCAGGCCGCATCGACGCAATCGGCCAGGCTGCCGAAGCGGGTCTGCCGGCCGGTGAGGCCGGGCGCGTAATGGGCGTATTTGCCGGAGTTGGTCATCACCGTGCGCACCCGCGGCGCGATCACCGGCTCCTGCACCATGCACCAGCAGGTATCGACCACGAATCGCACGCCGAAGGCCCGCAGGGCGGCCACGCTGCCGGCGGCCTCCGGGCTGTCGAGCACGAAGCGGCTGGTGGTGACGACCACATCGGTATCCGCATGCCGGGTACGCCCGGCGCAGAGGGCGGCCAGCCACACGATCTCGCGGATCGAGAAATGCGGATTGCCCAGGGCGACCAGCTCGACCTGACGGGTCCTGGCCGGGTTGAGTTCGTGCCAGGCATTCAGCAGCGCCGCGCGGTCGATGCGCTGCGTGGGAATGGCGAGGCCCGCGGCCATCACCGCCTGCGCATCGCGTGCCTCCGGCGTGATGCCGGCGATGTGGAACATGGGCGCGGCCGAACTGGTGGCGAAAGCCGCGCCGAAGGCCCGCAGGTCGTCCGCGACGGGCCGGGTCGATTCCATGCCGGCCAGCAGCGGAATCTCCCGGCCGCTCTGCAAGCCGGCCTGGTAGCCGAGCAGCGGGTAGAGGGAGTCGTCGAATCCCTCGGGAAGGTCCACGGCGATGCGCATGGCGGCCTTGCGTCCCTGGTCCAGGTGGCAGCCGGCTTCGGGCGCGCGGCCGGTCAGCGCCATCAGGATGTCGAGGAAATCGGGATACTTGGCGGTGCGGGCGCCGATCACGCTGTTGGCGTAGATGACCGCGTTCGACTCGGCCCAGGCGATCTGCTCGCCCAGGCGCGGCGCGCCGTTCAGCAGATAGGGCGCGCAGGTGTAGGTGGGCGCGGCGCCCAGGTCCACATAGGCCTGGGCCAGGGCTTCGGCCGGCTCGCCGAAGGCCGGCGCCACGCCTTGCCCGCGCCAGCCGCAGCGGTCCACCGAGATGGCGTTGAGGCTGGTCGGCACCGCCACCCGCCCCTGCCAGTCCACCAGCTGCTGCGCGAAACGCAGGCAGGCGTCGCCCGTGTAGATGCAGCCGTCGACATGCACCTGCCGGATGTCGATCAGCCGGGGGGCGCCGGCCACGCCGGCCATACGCACGATGATCTCCATCGCCACCTGCCGCGCGCGGCCTTCGGCGCCTGCGAGCAGGGCCTGGTCGCGGGCGGTGAGCGCCAGTGGCGGCACGGCTGCCGTTCGGGTGATCAGGCTGGCGCCCGGTGCATCGCCCGCATCCGGCCCGACGTGGACCGTAGCCGCGCCCTCCAGCGCCGCGTAATCCTGCGGCGACAGGCTGAGCACCGGAATGCTCCGGCCGAACATGCGCTGCGCCACCAGCACGCCCAGCAGCAGGATGTCGTCCACGCCCGCCAGCACCAGGGCGCGCGGTGCGTTGCCGCTCAGCAGCAGCTCCAGCATCACGCTGCTGCCGGTGCAGGAGCCGCGGCCGCTGGGCAGGGCCAGGACGCGGTCGCGCACGCTCTGGCCGCACAGGGGGTGGTGCTGGTCGATGACGGTGCCGGTGGCGGGGTCTATGCCGCCCCAGAAACTCAGCGGCGTGTCGGACCAGAGCAGTTCGCCCGCCGCCCTGCCTTCGGTCCAGGACTGGGCCTGCAGGTGCAGCGCCGTCATGCGTCCAGCACCAGTTCGCTGGCCGGCACGGCCTGGCAGCTCAGGCAGACCCTGGCATCTTCCGGCTCGGCGCCGTGCAGGTGGCGCACCTCGCCGGAGAGCACGGTCGTGGCGCAGGACTCGCACTGGCCCACCCGGCAGCCGCTGGCCATGGTCACGCCGAGCGATTCGGCGAAGGCCAGCAGCGTGCCGTCGCGCGGCGACCAGCGCACCTGGCGGCCGGAGCGGGCGAAGGTCACGCCGAAGGACTGCGTGCCCCCGGCCAGCGGCCTGGGCGGCGAGCGGAACACCTCGCTGAAGATGTCGAAGGCCGGCATGCCGCGTGCGACCAGGTCGGCCCGCACGGCATCCATCAGCGGACCCGGGCCGCACATATAGACGCGGGCACGTCGGGCGATCCACTCGTCGGCGATATGCGCGCCGTTGAGCCGCTCGCCGGAGTCGAACCGGTCCTGCGGCAAGGGCGCGTTGTAGTGATTGCGGATGACCAGCCCCGGCAGCCGCGCCGCGTGGAAGGCCAGTCGCTCGGCGAAGGCATGGGTGCCGCTGTTCTGGTTGGCATACAGCAGCAGCATCTCCAGCGGATCGCCATCGGGCAGCGACTCCAGCAGCGAGACGAAGGGCGTGATGCCGATGCCGCCCGCCACCAGCACCAGCGGCTGCTCGCTGTGCCGGGGAAGGACGAAGCTGCCCGAAGGCGCCCGCAGCTCCACCCGGTCGCCCACCCGCAGCTGCCGGTGCAGATGGCCCGACACCAGGCCTTCGTAGGCGATGCCCTCGGCCGACTGCCCGCGTTGGTGGCGCACCGCGATGCGGTAGCCGCGCCGGTCCTGGACCACCGCGGCGCCGGTCAGGGAATAGGCCCGGCTGGTGGGTGTGCCGTCCAGGTCGTGGCGGGTCTCGATGTGCTGGCCGGGCCGGTAGTCCGGCAGCGGGCCGGGCTCCAGCGCCTCGAAGTGGATGCCCAGCACGCCGATGGCTTCCTGGCGCAGCTCGGCCACCCGGAAGGTCTTCCAGCCCTCCCAGCGGCGCTGGCTCTGCGCCCAGGCGGCGTCCAGCGCCAGCTCGCAGCGAAAGGACCGGTGGGCCACCGAGCCGCTCACCGGGTCGCAGGCCCGAGCATCGATCAGGCCGTTGAAATTGCTCGCCAGGCTGTCGCCCGCGCGGTCGAGTTCGGGGCAGGGCTGCCACCAGCCGAACTCGGCCACGACGACATCCCCGGCCAGCCCCGGCGCCAGCCGCGCCACGAATCGCGCGGTGCCGACCCGGGTGCTGATGCGCACCCAGTCGCCTTCGCGGATGCCGCTCGCCGCCGCCAGGGCCGGCGCGATCTCGGCCACCGGATCGGGCGCGCGCTTGCGCAGCGACACCAGGCTGCGGTGCTGGCTGTGGCAGTAGTAGCCGTTCTTGGCCGAACTCAGCACCAGCGGGAAGGCATCGCCCGCCGGCTCGGCCGGCGCCACATGGGTGGCCACGGCGGGCTGGCCGTGGCGCAGCAGCAGTTCGGAATACAGCTCGACCCGGCGGGTCTGCGTGGCGAAGCCGCCCGTGCGGTACTTGGCCTCGCTGCCATCGACCGGAAAACGCAGGCCCTGGGGATTCGCGCGCAGTTCGGCCACGGTGATGCCCAGCGGCTCCAGCATGTGGTTCCAGCCGGCCTCCAGGCTGCCGCCGAAGAACAGTTCGTCCAGGCCGAGTCGCCGCGCCAGGTCGAACACGATGTCGTTGTCCGAGCGCGAATCGCCGCGCGGGCTCACCATGCGCTGGCGCAGCTGCACCAGCGAGGCGGCCTCGTCGTTGATCTCGAAGCCGATGCGCAGGCCCTCGCGCTCCCAGGGCGTGTTGACCGGCAAAAAAATGTCGGCGTACTCGGCCGCCGGGGTCATGAACAGGTCGCAGTGGACGTGGAATTCCAGTGCCTTCAAGGCCTCGCGCGCGCGTTCGGTATCGCCTTGCGAGACGGGCGGGTTGGTGCCGAAGGCCACCATCGCCCGCAGCCGGTAGGGCTCGCCCTCCAGCACGGCGCGGTACACATCGCGCGCGGTGACCCAGCCTTGCGAGGGCGGCCCCAGCGGCCGTTCGGCCAGGCCTAGCGCCTTGGCCCGCTGCTCCGGTGCGATCTGGCCGAAGAGGTTGACGCCGCGTGTCGGCTGCGCCTTGCGCACCCGGTTGCCGCCGATGCGGTCGTAGGCGCCGGTCAGGGCATACAGCGTCGCCACCGCCCGCTCGGCCTGGGTGGCGTTGGTGTGCTGGCCGATGCCGGTCCAGGAGTGGTAGGCCGCACGCCGGCTTTCGCCGAGCAGGTCGGCTGCCTTCTGCAGGGCGTCGGGTGCGACGCCGGTCAGGGCCTCGACCGTGGCCGGGTCGTAGCTTTCGGCGCCCCGGGCCATCAGTTCGAAGGCGGTGTCGCAGGCCAGTGTTCGGCCATCGGCCAGCGTGACCTGGACGGTGCCACGCAGCAGCAGGCCGGTTTGGTCCGGCGTGTCTGGGTCATACGGCACAGGGCCGTCCTGCCAGGCGACGAAGCGTTCGCCGCCGCCCGGCCACACATCCGATTCACGCAGGAACAGGCCGTTGTCGCCGCGCACCAGCAGCGGGCCGTTGGTCCAGTCGCGCACGAAGTCCCGGTCGAAACGCTCCGAACGCAGCAGCAGCCGCACGAGGCCCATCGCCAGCGCGGCATCCGTGCCCGGCCGCACCGGCAGCCACACATCGGCCTGGCGGGCCAGCGCGGTAGGACGCGGATCGACCACCAGCATCCTGGCGCCCGCAGCACGGCCCTTGCCGATGGCGCCCGACTGCGCCAGCCAGGTATTGGCCGGGTTGTGTCCCCACAGCAGGATCAGTTCGGCGTTTTCGTAGTCCGCCACCGGCATGCCGCTGCCGAAGGTGAAGGCATGGGCGAAATCCTTGTGCCAGTTGCAGATCTCGGTGGCGTAGCAGAGGTTGGGGCTGCCGAAGCCGCGCACGAAACGCTCGATCCAGTCGATGCTGTCGGACAGCGGTGTGCCGCTGGGCGTGGTGACCGCGAAGACGACCGCCTCCGCGCCGGACTCCTCGCGCACCTGGGACAGCCGCCGCGCGGTCTCCGACAGCGCCTCTTCCCAGCCGATCGGCACCCAGCCCGGATCGGCCGCGCCCTTGGGCGCCGTGCGCCGCAGCGGCGTCAGCACCCGGTGCGGGCTGTGCACCAGTTCGGGCGCGGCGCGGCCCTTCATGCACATGGCCTCGCCGGTGGGATGCGTCGGGTCGGGCCGCACGGCGATCAGCCGGTCGTCCCGCACCTCGTGGATCGTGCCGCAGCGCGAACGGCACAGGGTGCAGAAGCCGGGCTTGAACGCGGTGCCGCCCATCGAAGCCTCAGGCCAGCGCTTCGGCGGGGGCTTCGGCCCTTGCGCCGGTGGCGCGGTAGACCAGCGCGGCCGAGGTCAGGTCCGACAGCGCCGTGCCCACCGCCTTGAAGACGGTGATCTCCTCGGCCGACACCCGTCCTGTAGCGCTGCCGTCGCACAGCATCGGCAGGGTGCGGATGCTGGAGGGCGAGAGCACCCCGCTGGCGATCGGCGAGATCAGGTCGCCCGCCTCGGCCAGCGCGTCCAGCGAATCGACCACCACCGTGGCACCCGCGAACACCGCGTCGTCGCTCTCGCGCATGCCGGGCGTGAAGCCGCCGATCAGGTCCACATGGGTGCCCGGCCGCAGCCATGAGCCGCGCACCAGCGCCTGGGTGGACAGGGTGGCGCAACTCACGATGTCGGCCTGGCGCACCTCGTCCTCCAGCGGCCCGGCGAGTTCCGCCCGCACCCCCGCCGCACGCAGCTCGGCGACCAGCGCCTGCGCGCGCGACGGCGTCGGGTTCCATACCCGCACTTCTTCGATATCGCGCACCGCGCGATAGGCCTCGCACACCAGCCGCGCGATGCGGCCCGCGCCCAGGATCAGCAGCCGCTTCGCATCGGTGCGAGCGAGATAGGAGGCCGCCAGCGCCGACACGGCCACCGTGCGCCGCGCGGTGATCTGGTTGCCGTCGATCAGCGCCAGGTGCTGGCCGGTCTGGCCGTCGCAGAGCAGGTAGGTGGCGAACAGCCCCGGCAGCGAGCGCGCCGAATTGCCCGGGAAGATCGTCACCAGCTTGATGCCGATATAGCCATCGGCCCAGCCCGGCATCAGCAGCACCGTGGCGGTCTTGCCGTCGGGCTGCTCGATGTGGTGGTGATGCCGCAGCGGCACCTCCATCGGCGTGGCGAAGGCCTGGCGCAGCGCGGCGATCAGGGGGGCGAAGGGCAGGGCGGCGGCCGTCGCGGGGCCGTCTATCACCTGCAGGGCATCGTGCACTGCCATGGGTTCCTTACTGCTTGTCGAGTTTCAGGCCGGGCCACATCTTCTTGAAGCTGTCGTCCTGTTTGGCGATGGCGGCGGTGAATTCCGGCGCGTCGGCGAAGGCGGGTGTCAGGTTCTGCTTGATGACGGTGGTGCGGAAGGCGGGCGATTCGGAGATGCGCCGCGCCACGTCGCGCCAGTAGTCCACCACCTCCTTGGGCGCGGCCTTGGGCAGCGCAATGCCGCGCCAGCCGCTGAACTGCAGGTCGTAGCCTTTCTCCTTGAAGGTGGGGATGCCGTCCATGCCGGGCGCGGCCTTCTCGGACATCACCGCCAGGGTGCGCATCTTGCCGGCTTTCACATGTTCGCGCAGTTCGGCGTTGGGGATGGTGGTGGCCATCACGTCGCCGGTCAGCACGCCCATCACCGCTGGCGTGGTGCCCTGGTAGGGCACGGGCTGGAAGGCGGTGCCCAGCTTGTCGCCCATGGCGGCGGTGGCGATGTGCGAGAGCGTGCCGTTGCCGGCGTTGGAGATGGTGACCTCGCCCGGATGCGCCTTGGCATAGGCGATGAACTCGTCGATCGTCTTCCAGGGCGCGTCGGCGCGCACGGTGAGCGACAGCGGGTCGTCCGAGAACCGGGCGATCGGCTGGAAGTCCTGCACGGTCGTCTTGCCGATGCCCATCAGCGGCACGACCAGGATCTCGGGCGTGACGACGATCACCCGGTAGCCGTCCGGCGCGCCGGTGGCCACATAGGCCCAGCCGATCGAGCCGCTGGCGCCGGGCCGGTTGATGACCAGCGGCGGAATGCTCATCAGCGGACGCGCCGCGTCGGCGATGGTGCGCGCCGTCATGTCGCTGCCGCCGCCGGGCGGGTAGGCGACCACGATTTCCACCGGCTTGGTGGGATAGGCCTCGGCGACGGAAACCGCCGGCACGAGCGCGGCGAGGCAGGACAGGGCCAGGGCGAACGGAGCAAAGGACTTCATGACGACAACTCCCGGGTTAGAACCACTTTGGTAAGTTTTATTAGCCAAATCCGTGCCAACCTCGGTTTTCGCCGAATTGGTTACGCTTTTGGTCTGAAGAAGTGGTTGCAATGAAACCAGAATGGTGCCGAAAGTGGTTCGCGGGAAATCCCTGCACTGTTTTGCGGCGGGCGGATGGGCCGCACAATCCGCGGATGAATTCAGTCGAGCCCCTCATCGCCGCGCCGGGTTTCAGGGCCAAGCAGGTCTACGAGCAGATCGCCGACGCGATCCGCTCGGGCATCGTCAGCGGCGCCTTTCCCGGCGGCTCGCGCCTGCCGTCCGAGCGGGAGCTGGCGCTGCGTTTCGGTGTCAGCCGCCCGGCGGTGCGGGAAGCCATAGGCGCGCTGCAGAACGAGGGCCATGTGCTGACGCGGCACGGCTCCGGCACCTATGTCACCACCGCCGCCGATGCCGGCGCGCCGCCCGATGACCAGGCCCCGCCGGCACCGCCGCGCGACGCCGACATCAGCCCCAGTTCCATCCTCGACGTACGCATGCTGATCGAGCCGGCCATCGCCCGCCTGGCGGCCCGCCACAAGGCGCGCGACCCGCTGGCCGAGCGCTACCTGCAGCAGATGAGTGACGTGCAGGACATCGGCGACCCCGCCCAGCAGGCCGCCTGGAACACCGCCGACTCGATGTTCCACCGCCAGCTGGCGGTGATGACCCGCGACGCCCTGGTGGTGAAGATCGCCGACGAGATCGCCAAGTCGATGGACCAGCCCTTGTGGCAGCGCCTGCGCGACGACGGCATCTACGACGCGCAGCGCATCCAGCTCTATGTGGCGGAGCATCGGCTGATCTACGAAGCCGTGGTGTCCGGGGATGGGGATGCGGCGGCCTTCTACATCGAAGGCCACCTCAAGCGGGTGCGGGCGGACATCGCCACCCGGGATTGACTCACGCCATGTAGATGGCGATGAAGGCCAGCAGGAACATGAGAACGCCGCCGGCCAAGGGCAGCACCAGCGGAATCACCTTGGTCACCTCCTCGATCGGATCGTGCGGCCGCGCGTCGGGCGAACCGGCGATATGGGCGCGCGGATCGTGCGAGTTGTCGGGGGCGGGCGCGTTGGTGGAGGCGTCGACGGGCAGTGTCATGGCGGGGCCGTTCGCGGGCGGTGAGGGGGCCCGGCCATTCTAGGAGCGCCGGCCGCCCCGGGGGAACCGGGTTTGCGATGAGCCCGGCGGCCCCTCAGCCGGCCGCCTGGCTCACCCGCAGCACCTCGGCGCCATAGGCTTCGAGCTTCTTGCCGCCGATGCCGGTGATGCCGTGCAGGTCGTCCAGCGACTGCGGATCCCGCTCGGCAATCGCCGCCAGCGTGGCGTCGTGGAAGATCACATAGGCCGGCAGGTTGTGTTCCTTGGCGACTTCCGAGCGCCAGGCCTTGAGGGCGGTGAAACGCGCCTGTCCGCCGGCATCCAGCCCGGCGGCCGCCGAAGGCGCCCGGCCGGCTTTCACCGCGCGTTCCTTGCGGCTGGCGCGCGGCGTCGGCGAGGAGATCGAGGCGCGCAGCTGCACCGGCACCTCGCCCTTGAGCACCGCGCGCGAGGCGTCGGTCAGCACCAGCGTGTTGAAGGCCGCGGCATCCACCTGCAGCGCGCCGATGGCGATCAGCTGGCGCAGCACGCCGCGCAGCTGGGCTTCGGACAGCTCGGCGCACAGGCCGTAGGTGGAGAGCTTGTCGTGCCCGTGCTGCAGCACCTTCTCGGTGGGCTTGCCGCGCACGATGTCCATGATCTGGCCGGCGCCGAAGCCGATGCCCTGCTGCTTGCGGATCCAGTAGATGGTGGACAGCAGCTTGCGCGCCGCGTCGGTGCCGTCCCAGACCTCGGGCGGGTTCAGGCAGTTGTCGCAGTTGCCGCAGGGCTGGCTGGGTTCGCCGAAATAGCCCAGCAGCCGCACCCGGCGGCAGTCGGTGGCCTCGGCCAGGGCCAGCAGGGCGTCGAGCTTGCCGCGCATGGCCTGCTTGAATTCCTCGCCGGCGGGGCTCTCGTCGATCATGCGCCGCTGGTTCACCACGTCGGCCAGGCCGTAGGCCATCCAGGCATCGGCCGGCTGGCCGTCGCGGCCGGCGCGGCCGGTCTCCTGGTAGTAGCCCTCGATGTTCTTGGGCATGTCGATGTGGGCGACGAAACGCACGTCGGGCTTGTCGATGCCCATGCCGAAGGCGATGGTGGCGCACATCACGATGCCGTCCTCGCGCAGGAAGCGGTCCTGGTGGCGCTGGCGCACCGAGGCGTCCAGCCCGGCGTGGTAGGGCAGGGCGTTGAGGCCGGCGTCGTTCAGCGTCTGGGCCATCTCCTCCACACGCTTGCGCGACTGGCAATAGACCACGCCCGCATCCTCGGGGTGTTCGTTCTGGATGAAACGCAGCAGCTGCTGGGTCGGATCCTTCTTCTCGACGATGGCGTAGCGGATGTTGGGCCGGTCGAAGCTGCTGACGAACTGGCGTGCGTCTTCCAGGCGCAGGCGCTCGACGATGTCGGCCCGGGTCAGCGTGTCGGCGGTGGCCGTCAGCGCGATGCGCGGCACGGTGGGATAGCGCTCGTGCAGGATCGACAGGCTGCGGTATTCCGGCCGGAAGTCGTGGCCCCACTGGCTCACGCAATGCGCCTCGTCGATGGCGAAGAGGGCCAGCCGGCCGCTGTCGCGCAGGCCGTCGAGCAGCTCCAGGAAACGCGGCGTGCTCAGGCGCTCGGGCGCGACGTAGACCATGGTGATCTCGCCGCGCTGCATGCGGCCTTCGATGGCCAGGGTCTGGTTCCAGTCCAGGGTGGAGTTGAGGAACTCGGCCGCCACGCCGGCCTCGTGCAGGGCGCCGACCTGGTCGTGCATCAGCGCGATCAGCGGCGAGACCACGATGCTGATGCCCTGCCCCGCCCGCTGCAGGGCGATCGCCGGCACCTGGTAGCACAGCGACTTGCCGCCGCCCGTCGGCATCAGCACCAGGGCGTCGCCGCCGGAGCAGACATGTTCGACGATGTCCTGCTGTTCGCCGCGGAAGGCGTCGTAGCCGAAGACCTCCTGCAGGATGTCCTGGGGGTCGGATGAGAGAGTGGCCGGAGCTTGGAGAGCCATCGAGGCGCTGAGACGGTCCGCATCGGGCGGCCGTCTGCGGGACGGTTGGAGGAAAGGCGCGATTGTCCTCTACCGGGCAGCGCCGGGCCGCGCCGTCAGTCGGGCGCCGGTGCCCGGGCCCTGGACCAGGATGCGCAGGTCTTCGGCAGCGGGTGCGGGAGGCGGACCGCCCCGCCCGGGCCCGGCCATTGCCTTTTTCCTACAATGCCCCATGCCCAGCCCCACCGCCCGCCACCCCCGCTACACCCGAGCCGCCGCTCTGCCGGCCATCCTGTCCGAACGCATCGCCATCCTCGACGGCGCCATGGGCACCATGATCCAGCGCTTCAAGCTCGGCGAAGCCCAGTACCGCGGCGAGGGCTATGGCGGCGCGGACGGCGCGGGCAGCCGCTTCACCGACTTCCACCGCGACGTGAAGGGCAACAACGAGCTGCTCTCGCTGACCCGGCCGGACGTGATCTCCGCCATCCACGAGGGCTACCTCGCCGCCGGCGCCGACATGATCGAGACCAACACCTTCGGCGCCACCACCATCGCGCAGGAGGACTACGACATGGCCGCCCTGGCGCGCGAGATGAACCTGGCCTCGGCCCGCCTGGCGCGCGCCGCCTGCGACAAGTTCAGCACCCCCGACAAACCCCGCTTCGTCGCCGGCGCCTTCGGCCCCACGCCCAAGACCGCCTCGATCAGCCCCGACGTGAACGACCCCGGCGCCCGCAACGTCGATTTCGAAACCCTGCGCCAGGCCTACTACGAGCAGGCCGAGGCCCTGGCCGAGGGCGGCTGCGACCTGTTCCTGGTCGAGACCATCTTCGACACACTCAACGCCAAGGCCGCGCTCTTCGCCATCGCCGAATGGTTCGAGAACAGCGGCGAGCGCCTGCCGCTGATCATCAGCGGCACCGTCACCGACGCCTCCGGCCGCATCCTGTCGGGCCAGACCGTCACCGCCTTCTGGCACAGCGTGCGCCATGCCGAACCGCTGGCCATCGGCCTGAACTGCGCCCTGGGCGCCACCCTGATGCGGCCCTACATCCAGGAGCTGCACAAGGCCGCGGCCGACACTTTCATCTGCTGCTATCCCAACGCCGGCCTGCCCAATCCGATGAGCGACACCGGCTTCGACGAGACGCCGGACGTCACCGCCCGCCTGCTGCACGAGTTCGCGGCCGAGGGGCTGGTCAATATCGTCGGCGGCTGCTGCGGCACCACGCCGGACCATATCGGCGCGATCAACACGGCGGTGAAGACCATGGCGGCGCGGCCGCTCAATGGCGCGCCGTTCCGGGAGCTGGTGGCCGGCTAAATCCGGGCATCTGCGTCGGGGAAGCGCCGGCCGACCCGGCGCTGAGCGGACTTAGCCGTTACGCTCGCATCATGGTTAACCCTGATATTGCGACCGCGGATGGCGAGCGCCACGACATCCCCCGCATCAGCCTGGCCCTGTTCCTGGCCGGCTTCTCCACCTTCTCCCTGATCTACTGCGTGCAGCCGCTGCTGCCGGAGTTCTCGGTGGAGTTCGGCCTCACCCCGGCCAGCAGCTCGCTGGCGCTGTCGCTCACCACGGCGCTGCTGGCGCTGTCCATCGTCTGCGCCGGCATGGTGTCGGAAGCGGTGGGGCGGCGCGGGCTGATGTTCGTCTCGATGGGCTCGGCGGCTCTGCTCAACCTGCTGGCCTCCTTCGCGCCGAACTGGCAGACCCTGCTGGTCGCCCGCGCGCTGGAGGGGCTGGTGCTGGGCGGGGTGCCGGCGGTGGCCATGGCCTACCTGGCCGAGGAAGTGCCGCAGCGGCGCCTGGGCAAGGTGATGGGCCTGTACGTGGGCGGCACCGCCTTCGGCGGCATGATGGGCCGGGTCGCCATGGGGGCGCTGACCGAGTTCCTGTCCTGGCGCGCGGCCATGGGCACGCTGTCGGTGGTGGCGGCGCTGTCGGCCCTGGCCTTCATCTGGCTGCTGCCGCCCTCGCGCCATTTCCAGCGCCAGCCGGGGCTGAACCTGCCCTACCACCTGGCGGCCTGGAAGAAGCACCTGCAGGATGCGCGGCTGCGGCCCTTCTTCCTGGTGGGCGTGCTCTGCATGGGCACTTTCATCGCCGTCTACAACTACATCGGCTACCGCCTGGTGGCCGCGCCCTACCGGCTGGGGCAGACGGCGCTGGGGCTGATCTTCCTGGCCTATGTCTTCGGCATCTTCACCTCCTCGGCCGCCGGTGCGCTGGTGGACCGGCTGGGCCGCGCGCGGGTGATCGGCTGCGGCGCGCTGGTGTCCTTCTTCGGGCTGGCGCTGACGCTGGCCGACGGGCTGCCGCTGGTGATCGCCGGCATCAGCCTGGTGACGGTGGGCTTCTTCATGGTCCATTCGGTGGCCAGCGGCGCGGTGGGCCGGCTGGCGCAGGGCCACAAGGGCCATGCCTCGGCGATCTACCTGCTGTGCTACTACGCCGGATCGAGTGTGCTCGGCTCGGCCGCCGGGGCGCTCTGGCGCTTCGGCCACTGGCCGGCGGTGGCGGCTTTCGGCGGTTTGATGGCGCTCGGGGTGCTGGGTGTGGCGTTGGCCCTGCGGGCGCAGGATTCGGCGGCGCCGGCGGCGCTTCAGGACGCCGGCGGCTCGGCCCGTGGAAGTGCGGCGGTCCAGGCCTCGCGCTCCCCGGTCGTGGTGGCAAGCAGCGTGTCCAGCCGCTCCGCGGCGCCGGCCGGCAGGGCGCTGCCCAGCGCTCGCCATGCGGCCAGCGGCCGCTCGCGCAGGTAGAAGGGCAGCTCGCCGCACAGCGCCAGCACGAGTCGGGCGTCCGCCGGCATGCAGACCCGGCCCGGATGGCCGAGGATGCCGGCCATCTCGACCAGGGCCAGCGCCAGGTCGTCCGGCGCCAGGCAGCGCAGCGTGGCGTCGAGCAGGGGCCGCAGGCTGTCGCGGCCCGCGCGGCAGGGCAGGCCGGGCAGCAGGGCGCGGATCCGCTGCCGTGCCGCCAGGGGCGTGGTGCCGCCCGGTGCGCTGTTCAATGCCTGCTCCCAGGCCCGCTCCCAGGCGCCGGGCGGCAGCGTCCCGGGCCGCAGCCGGCCCAGCGCCGGCAGCAGGGTCCAGAGCCGCGGCAGCGCCGTGCAGGCCTGCAGCGCCAGGGCCTGCAGCTCGCTCTCCAGCGGTTCGTACACCCACTGGGTCATCATGCTGATCGCGTCCACCGCATCGCGACAGCCCGCCGGCTGCGCCTGCGCGTCGGCCAGCAGCTGCCGGCAGCGCGTCAGCAGCAGTTCGCGTGCGGCCGGCGGCCGGTTGAAATGGCTGGCATGGCGGGCCAGCGCCCGCAAGGCGGAGGCGGGTGGCAGCCGGGCGCTTTCCTTCAGCAGGAACTCCCGCCACTGCGCATCGGTGCCTACGGCGGGCATGGCCTTGATGGCCGCTTCCAGATCGGCGGGACGTACCCGCAGCAAAGCTTCGACCAGCGGTTGGCGGACGGGGGCGCCGCCCTCGTCCAGGCGCAGGCAGTCGCGCAGCATCGACAGTACCGGCCAGCGGCATGCCGGGCTGACGGTGTCCTCGATGCGGGCGATCAAGGCCTGCAGCGCCGGCAGGCCGATGTCCTGGCCCTCGATGGCCACGCAGGCGTGCATGGCGGCCAGGTCCAGGCGCTGCTGTGCATCGAGGCCGGGCACTTCGAAAAACGCCGGGTCCAGCCCTCGGTACCTTCCCGCCTCGCCGGCCAGCTGGAGCAGGCGGCGCCAGGCCGCGGGCGTCAAGGCCGGTTCCGCGGCCGCGGTTTCCAGCACCAGCCGCACGCACCAGGGCGAGGGCGCGCGACGTGGCGGCGGGTCGGTCTGGCGGTGTTGCAGGAGGAAACGCGCCGCACGGTCCCACAGCGGCGCACGCCCGCGTGCCAGCGGCAGCCGACGCTCCAGCAGACAGGCCAGCCAGGCCTCACGCCGCGCCTGATGCGCACCGACCGACTGCTGCACAAAGGCCGACCAGGCGGCCTCCCGGCAGCGGTCCCGGTACTGCAGCGCCACCTGGTCGATGCGGTCGAGCGCGGCGGAGAAGTCGGCGATGTCGCGCGCGGCATCCAGCGCCTGCATGGTGCGGCTGGCCGGCGTGAGCTCGCGCAGCGCGGCATCCAGCCGGGGATGGAGGCCGAAGACGACCGTCACCGGATCGATCACCGAACTGTGGCGGCAGCATTCGCGCCAGCTGGCGAACTCGAACATCGGGAGCACGAGTTCCGACGGTGTCTGTTGCAGGCGGGGTGGCGGCGGCGGCAGCAGGGGCTGGCCAGGCGCGGGTAGGGTGGGGAAAGCCATGGAATGCATCCTTTCAGGAAAGCGGCGGCAGTCCGGCCGCCCAGGCCGCGTGGGCCTCGTCGCTGGCGGTGAACAGGGCCTCCAGTTCGTGCGCGCAATACGGGGGAAGCGTTGCGGCGGTCTGCCGCAGCACCTGCAACGGCGGCTGGCGCAGGTAGAAGGGCAGGGCCTCGCACCAGCGCAGCAGGCCGTCGAATTCCGCTTCGGTGCATCCGCCCGGGCAGCGGTTCCAGAGCGCGGCCAGTTCGGCCAGGGCACGCGACCGGTCCTGCACGGTCAGCCCTTGCAGCGCGGCCTCCAGCCGCGGCAGCACGGCGGCCCGTCCGCAACGCGACCACAGGCCCGATGTCAGCGCCCGAACGTCGCGCCAGGGCTTGCCCGGTGTTTCGTCGTCGGCCAGTTCGGCCAACGCGGCCTGCCAGGCGGCGGCCCATGGCTGCGCGTTCGGCGCATCGGGTTTCAGCCGGGCCAGCACGGCGATGCGCTCGGCTGCCGGCAGATTGCCGCAGGCCCGCAAGGCCAGGGTGCTCAGTCCGGAGGTGTCGGCTCCGGGCTTGAGCCGCGCGCTCAGGCGGGCAAAGGCCTGCAGCGCCTGGCAGCGTATGGCCGGCTGCGCCAGCGCCGCGTTCAGCAGCGCGATGCTGCCTGCCTGCAGCAGGTCGCGGCCCTGCGTGTCCCGATCGAAGTCGTAGCTTTGCCGGTCCAGCACCCGCAGGGCGCTGTCCGGGGGCAGCCGGGCGCACTGGTCCAGGAACATCCGCTGGCGTGATGCCGGGTCGCCGATCGGCGGCAGTTCCTCCAGGGCCCGCTCCAGGTCGCCATCGGGCACCCGCAGCAGTGCATCGCGCAGCGGCTCCAGGGCCACGGCGTCGAGCGACAGGTTCCACGGCCAGCTGCGGCTCAGCGCCACCAGCACTTCGCAGCGGCTGTCCGGCGACACGCTGGCCTCGATGCGGGCGATCATGGCCCGCACCGTCGTGCGGTCGCAGCGCTGCCAGGACAGGGCGCAGCAGGCCAGCACGGTGTCCAGTTCGGCCTGCTGCGGCGTATTCAGGCCTTTGGCGTCGAAGCAGCTTGCGTCGGGGCCGCGGCCTTCCATGGAGCGCGCGACCAGTCGCAGCAGGCGGCGCCAGTCCGCTGGCGCCATGGTGCGCGCCGCTGCGGCGCAAGCCAGCAGCCGGCCGACCAGCGCCGAGCCCGGTGCATCCATCTCCGGCCGCGCCAGCAGGCGCACCGCGCGCTGCCACAGCGGCGGATGCAGCTTGCCGCTGCTGGCTTCGGCATCGAGCAGGCAGTGCAGCCAGTCCTCCTGCGAACGCTGCACCGGTGCCGGCGCCCGGTGCACGACCGCCCACCAGGCCGCTTCCCGGCAACGCTGCCGGTACTGGGGCGCCACCCGGGGCAGCAGCGCCAGCGCGGCGGCGAAGGCGGGTGTGTCGCGCGCGGTGGTCAGCTGGCGCATCGCCTCGCTGGCCGGTGCCGCCTGCGCCAGCGCCGCCGCCATCCGGGCGTTGAGGCCGGCGACCACGCGGGTCGCATCGATGCCCAGGCAGCCCCAGACCGCGTTCTGCTCCATGCCGGTGAGGAACAGCTCCTGCAGCAGCTCGTTGGGCAGGTATTCCAGCCGGCGCTGCGGCGCCACGATAAGGGCGGTGCCGACCTTCGGCAGGGGCGCCCGCGGGGGCGAGGACGGCGGCGGAACACGAGACAGCATGGATGACCGAAGGCGGAGATAAAGCCCGTCACCATGCCGTCCCCGGCCGGCAGCGAAACATGCCGGGCGCAAGAAGCGCCGCGGCGGCGAAGCCTCAGCCCAGGTAAGGCTTCAGATAACGCCCGGTATGGCTGCGCGGATGGGCCGCCACCTCTTCCGGCGTGCCCTGCGCCACCACCATGCCGCCGCCGGCACCGCCCTCGGGGCCCATGTCGATCACCCAGTCGGCGGTCTTGATCACATCGAGGTTGTGCTCGATCACCACGATGGTGTTGCCCGCGTCGCGCAGCTGGTGCAGCACCTTCAGCAGCAGGTCGATGTCGGCGAAATGCAGGCCGGTGGTGGGCTCGTCCAGGATGTAGAGCGTGCGGCCGGTGTCGCGCTTGGAGAGTTCCAGCGCCAGCTTCACCCGCTGCGCCTCGCCGCCCGACAGCGTGGTCGCGGCCTGGCCCAGCGTGATGTACGACAGGCCCACGTCCAGCAGCGTCTGCAGCTTGCGTTTGATGGTGGGCACGGCGGTGAAGAAGCCGTTGGCCTCCTCCACCGTCATCGCCAGCACCTGGGCGATGTTGCGGCCCTTCCACTGCACTTCCAGCGTCTCGCGGTTGTAGCGGGCGCCGCGGCAGACGTCGCAGGGCACATACACATCGGGCAGGAAATGCATCTCCACCTTCACCATGCCGTCGCCCTGGCAGGCCTCGCAGCGGCCGCCGGCGATGTTGAAGGAGAAGCGCCCCGGGCCGTAGCCGCGTTCGCGCGCGGTGTTGGTCTCGGCCATCAGCTCGCGGATCGGCGTGAACAGGCCGGTGTAGGTGGCCGGGTTGCTGCGCGGCGTGCGGCCGATCGGCGACTGGTCGACGTTGATCACCTTGTCGAAATAGTCCAGCCCCTCGATGGCCTCGTGCGGCGCGGCCTCGTCGTGCGCGCGGTGGATCTGGTGGGCAGCGGCGGTGTAGAGCGTGTCGTTGACCAGGGTGCTCTTGCCGGAGCCGGAGACACCCGTCACGCAGGTGAACAGGCCCACCGGGAAATCCACCGTCACGCCCTGCAGGCTGTGCCCGCGGGCGCCGACGACCCGCAGGGATTGCAGCCCGTCGCGGCTGCTGGTGGGCAGCGCCTTGCGGAAACGCGCGGGCACATCGTCGGCGCGCGGCGCGGCCGGCGCGGCGCCCACCGGCAGCCAGGGCGTGCGGTGCGGCGGCACCGCGATGGAGCGGCGGCCGGAGAGATAGTCGCCGGTCAGCGAGCGCGGGTCGTCCGCCACCTGCTGGTAGGTGCCCTGCGCCATCACCTGGCCGCCGTGCACGCCGGCGCCCGGGCCCATGTCCACGACATGGTCGGCGGCGCGGATCATGTCCTCGTCGTGCTCCACCACGATCACGCTGTTGCCGATGTCGCGCAGGTGGCGCAGGGTCTCGATCAGGCGGTCGTTGTCGCGCTGGTGCAGGCCGATGCTGGGCTCGTCCAGCACATACATCACGCCGGTCAGGCCCGAGCCGATCTGCGAGGCCAGGCGGATGCGCTGGGCCTCGCCGCCGGAGAGCGTCTCGGCGCTGCGGTCCAGGCTCAGATAGCCCAGGCCCACGTCGTTCAGGAACTGCAGGCGCAGGCCGATCTCGCGCACGATCTTGCCGGCGATCTCGGCCTTGGCGCCGGTCAGCGTCAGCGTGCCCGACCAGGCCTGGCTGTCGCGCAGCGTCATGCGGCTCACGTCCTGGATGGCCAGGGCCTCGGGGCCTTCGCCCAGGCGCACATGGCGCGCTTCGATGCGCAGGCGCGCGCCGCCGCAGGACGGGCAGGACCGGGTGCCGCGCGAGCGGGCCAGCTCCTCGCGCACGGCCGGCGAATCGGTCTCGCGCCAGCGCCGCTGCATATTGGGGATGATGCCCTCGAAGGGATGCTTGCGGCTGAGCCGGCGCTTGCCCTCCGAATAATGGAAGGCGATCTCCTCGCTGCCCGAGCCGTGCAGCACCACCTGGCGCACGGGGGCGGGCAGGGTCTCGAAAGGCGTGTCCACCTCGAAGCCGTAGTGGGCCGCCAGGCTCTCGATCATGGTGAAGTAGAAGGCGTTGCGCCGGTCCCAGCCCTTGATGGCGCCGGCCGCCAGGCTCAGCGTGGGGAAGGCCACCACGCGTTCTTCCTCGAACACCTCCAGCACGCCCAGGCCGTCGCAGCTCGGGCAGGCGCCCACCGGCGAGTTGAAGGAGAACAGGCGCGGCTCCAGCTCGCTGATCGACCAGCCGCAGATCGGGCAGGCGAAACGGGCGTTGAAGAGGTGTTCGTGCCCGCCGTCCATCTCCAGCGCGATGACACGCCCGGCGCCCTCGACGCCGCCGACACGCAGCGCCGCCTCGAAGCTCTCGGCCAAGCGCTGGCGGAATTCGGCGCGGGCCTGCGGGTCGGTGTCGGGCCGCACCTTGAGCCGGTCGATCACCACGTCGATGTCGTGCTTCTCGGTCTTCTTGAGCGCCGGCAGGTTCTCGTGCTCGTAGACCTGGCCATCGACCCGGAAGCGCACATAGCCCTGCGACTGCATCTCGGTGAAGACATCGGCGAACTCGCCCTTCTTCTCGCGCGCCACCGGCGCCAGGATCATCAGCCGGGTATCGGTGGGCAGGGCCAGCACCATGTCCACCATCTGGCTGACCGTCTGCGAGGTCAGCGGCACGCCGTGGTCCGGGCAATGCGGCGTGCCGGCGCGGGCGTAGAGCAGGCGCAGGTAGTCGTGGATCTCGGTGACCGTGCCCACGGTGGAGCGCGGGTTGTGGCTGGTGGCCTTCTGCTCGATGCTGATGGCGGGCGACAGGCCCTCGATCAGGTCCACATCGGGCTTGTCCATCAGCTGCAGGAACTGCCGCGCATAGGCCGACAGGCTCTCCACGTAGCGGCGCTGGCCTTCGGCATACAGGGTGTCGAAGGCCAGGCTCGATTTGCCCGAGCCCGACAGACCGGTGATCACCACCAGCGCGTTGCGCGGCAGGTCCAGGTCGATGTTCTTGAGGTTGTGGGTGCGGGCGCCGCGGATGCTGATGCGCTGCTCGCGCAGCAGCTGGCCGAGGTAGGCGGGTGCGGGCGCTGCTGTATCGGTGGGGCTGGGCGGGCTCAAGAGAAGGCGCTTCGGGCGTGCTGAGACTAACCGGCCATGATAGCCGGCGAGCCCCCGGCGGCGGGACGGTTCACGCGGCGTGCCGCTTGGCGGGCTCGCCGGCCTCCCCGGCCGGGGCCAGGGGCAGGGCGGCGGGCGGCATGTGGGCCATCACCCGGTTGCGGCCGGCGCGCTTGGCCTCGTACAGGCTCTCGTCGGCCCGCACCATCAGCAGCGGCACGCTCTGGCAGTTGGGAAAGAAGGCCACACCGCCGCTGAAGGTGGCCGAGAAGCGGTCGCCGGTCGGCCCGTGCACCATCTTCGAGAAGCTCTCGCGCAGCTCGTCGACCAGCTGCACCGCCTCGGCCGGAGAGCAGTTGAACAGCAGCAGGGCGAACTCCTCGCCGCCGTAGCGGCCCACCACGTCGGTGCCGCGCAGGCGCTGGCGCAGGTGGCGCGACAGCGACATGATGACCTTGTCGCCCATGCCGTGGCCGTAGGTGTCGTTGATGCGCTTGAAGTGGTCGATGTCCAGCAGCGCATAGGCCATGGGCAGCGTCAGCCGCGCGGCCTGCTGCAGCAGCTGCAGCAGCAGGGCCTTGGTCTTGCCGTGGTTGTACAGCCCCGTCATGCTGTCTTCTTCCATCAGCCGGCGCAGGCCGCGGTAGCGCCTGGCCTTTTGCGTCAGCACGTTGTAGAGCAGCTCGGTGGCCACCGGCTTCAGCAGCAGGTCGTCGGCGCCCACCCGCATCGCCTCGTTCTGCGCCTTGGGGTCGGTCTCGGCGGTCAGGAAGACGATGGGGATGGATTCGAAGGCCTTGTGCTGGCGGATCATCTGCGCCACTTCCAGGCCGGTGCAGCCCTGCATGTGGATGTCGAGCAGCAGCACGTCGGGCGCGAAGAACTGCAGCACCTCCAGCAGCTTGTGCGGCTGGCTGAGGATGCCCAGCTGGATGTCCTCGAAAGGCGCCATGGCCCGGCGTATGCCCGAGAGCACGGTGCGCGAGTCGTCCAGGATCAGCACCCGAAAGGGCGGCTCCTTCACCGGAAAGGCCAGCGGATCGATCACCGGGATCAGCGCCTCCACCGTCAGCGGCGCGTTGAAGAAGAAATGCGCGCCGCGCCGCAGCGCCTGCAGCCGCAGCGCGAAATCGATCTGGCTGGCGACGGCGCACCAGGGCACGCCCAGGCGCGCGAACTCGGTGACGGCGGCATCGACCGTGCTGTCGAAACCCTGCTCCACATCCACCAGCACCGCCGCCGCGCGGCCGGCCTGGGCCGCGCCCAGTACCGACTCGGCATCGCCATGGCGTTCCAGCCGCAGGCCGTACTGGGCCATGTGCGGCTCGATCTCGCTGCCGCTGGCGGCGTCGGCGCTGTAGAGCAGTACCAGCGGAGACGACTGCCCGGTCTGGCGGCCGGCGGGCTCGCTGAGGTGGTGCTGCGGATGCTGCAGCGCCGCGTGGATGGTGAGCAGCAGGTTCTCGATCTCGGGCAGATGGGCCGGACCGGGCGCCTGCAGCGACTCCAGGCGGTTGAGCAGCGGCCCCATGGCCACGGCGGCACTGGTCAGGCCGTGCTCGCCGGAGATCGACATCAGTTTGTCGCAGCGCAGGATGAACTGCGCCCAGAGATCGGCGTCGTCGGGCCGGCCACGCAATTCGGACCAGGATTGGCCCAGGCTGGACCAGACCGCCTCTACATCGGGGGGCAAGGCGTTCATTCGGAAAATTACAGCACGCGCAAACGTTTTTCCGACAAAAGCGCAGCGGGTTCGCGGCGCTGTCTTACGTGGCGGGGGCGTGGCGCTGCAGAGCGGCGGGCGATCGCGGACAATCCGGGGCTTGCGCGCGCCGTCCGCGTGTCCCGTCGCCCCCTGCATTCGTGTCCGCCGAGCCCTCCACCCCCGATCTCCAGGCTTTTGCCGAACCCTCCAGCCGCATGACGCCCAGCGAAAGGCGCGCGGGTGTCTCGCTCGCGTCCATCTTCGGGCTGCGGCTGCTGGGGCTGTTCCTGGTGCTGCCGGTGTTCGCGCTGGAGGCGCGGCGTTATCCGGGCGGCGACGACCCGGCCCTGGTCGGCCTGGCCATGGGCATCTACGGCCTGACCCAGGCCTTTCTGCAGATGCCCTTCGGCCTGGCCTCGGACCGCTTCGGCAGGAAGCGGGTGATCGTGCTGGGGCTGGCGGTGTTCGCCATCGGCAGCTTCTTCGCCGCCTTCGCGGACAGCCTGCACGGCCTGCTGATCGGCCGTGCGCTGCAGGGCGCCGGTGCGGTGTCGGCGGCGGTCACGGCGCTGCTGGCCGACCTCACCCGCGACCAGGTGCGCACCAAGGCCATGGCCCTGGTCGGCGGCAGCATCGGCCTGATGTTCGCGCTGGCGCTGGTGGGCGCGCCGGTGCTGTCGGCCCATATCGGACTGTCGGGCCTGTTCGCGCTGACCGGGGTGCTGGCCCTGGCCGGCATCGCCGCCACCTGCTGGTGGGTGCCGCCCGAGCCGGTGCGCGCGGCCCATGCGCAGCGCGCGCCGCTCAGCGCCCTGTGGGGCCGTCGCGACCTGCTGCGGCTGAACTTCGGCGTCTTCGTGCTGCACACGGTGCAGATGTCGATGTGGGTGGCCGTGCCCGCGCTGCTGGTGCAGGCCGGGCTGCCCAAGGAGCGCCACTGGTGGGTGTACCTGCCGGCGGTGGTCGCCTCCTTCGTGGTGATGGGCGCGGTGCTGTTTCCGATGGAGCGCAAGGGCCGGCTGCGTGCCGCGCTGCTGGGCTCGGTCGGCCTGATCGCCCTGGTGCAGGCCGGGCTGCTGGGCCTGGCGCTGGACGGCGCCCAGGCGGCGGCCTGGGGCGTGGCGCCGCTGGCGTTGCTGCTGCTGGTGTTCTTCTGCGGCTTCAATGCGCTGGAGGCGAGCCAGCCCAGCCTCGTCTCGCGCATGGCGCCGGGGGCGCTGCGGGGATCGGCGCTGGGGGTCTACAACACGCTGCAGTCGCTGGGGCTGTTCGCGGGCGGTGCGCTCGGCGGCGAACTGGTGAAGGCGGCGGGCGCCACCGGGCTGTTCGGCGTGACGCTGGCGCTGTCGCTGCTCTGGCTGGCCGTCACCTGGGGCCTGAAGCCCACCGCACGCTGAGGCTCAGGCCGCCAGCCGCAGCAGCGGCTCGCCGGCCGCCCAGCGGCCCAGGTTCTCCAGGAACATGGCCGCCACCCGTGCCGCATTGCCGTCCGAGAAACCCGCGCTGTGCGGCGTGGCGATCACGTTGGGCAGGCTCCACAGCGGCGATTCGGCCGGCAGCGGCTCCTGGTGGAACACATCGAGAAAGGCGCCGGCCAGCCGCTGCTGCTGCAGGGCCTCGATCAGCGCGGCTTCGTCCACGATCTCGCCGCGCGCCACATTGACCAGATGGGCGCTGGCCGGCAGCAGGGCCAGCGCCTCTGCATCGACCAGACCGCGGGTGCGTTCGCTCAAGGGACAGGCCAGCACCAGCCAGTCGGTGGCGGGCAGCAGTTCCTTCAATGATTCGAAGGCCACGGCCGCCGGCTCGGCGCCCGGCGCCGACGCACTGCTGCGCACCACCGAGATGCGCAGGCCGAAGGCCGTCAGCAGCCGCCCCACATGCTGGCCGATGGGGCCCCAGCCGACGATGGTGGCGTGCTGCCCGTTCAGGTCGCGCGGCAGCGCACCGCCCATCAAGGGGGCCCAGCGCCGTTCCTGCTGGGCCGCCATCAGCTGCGGGAACCGCCGCGCCAGCGCCAGCAGCCCGGCCACCGCGCTCTGCGCCACCACCTCGGCATTGGCGCCGGAGGCGGTGGCGATGTCCACCCCACGCGCCTTCAGCTCCACGAACACCGGCCGGTCGGCGCCCGCCGAATGCAGCTGCACCCAGCGCAGCGAGGGGGCGGCCCGCAGGCTGTCGTAGAAGGCCTGGGTGGCCGGCAGCACCTGGTGTTTGGTGGACAGGCCGGTCACCTCGCGTGTCACGAAGGCGATGTCCACATCGCCCCCGCCCGGCAGCACCAGCTGGTGCGGCCGCCCCTGCAGCACCTGGGCGACGGCCTCGCCATGCAGGGCCTGCGCCTTCGCCGACATCAGGATGCGCAGCGGCGCCCCCTCGTTCATTCCGCCGTGGCCCCGGAGGCCTTCACGATCGCTGCCCATTTCTCGTATTCCTTCTGCGTGAAGCGCCCGAACTGCTCGGGCGAACCGCCCACCGGGTCCGCGCCCTCGCGCACCATCTGTTCTTCGAGAGACGGGAGTATTTCGTTGACCGTCCTGTTGAGCAAGCCGATCACGTTTTGCGGCGTTCCCTTGGGGGCGAAGAAGCCGAACCAGGAGCCGGCCTCGAAACCCGGAAAGCCCTTCTCCGCCACCGTCGGCACACCCGGCAGCGAGCGCGAGGGCTTGGTGCTGGAGACGGCCAGCGCCCGCAGCTTGCCGGCCTTGATGTGCTGGATCACCGAGGGGATGGTGGCGAACATGAACTGCAGCCGCCCGGCCAGCAGGTCGGTGAGCGCGCCCGAGCCCTTGTAGGGCACATGCAGGGTGTCGGCGCCTATGCGCTGGCTGAGCATGTAGCTCGACAGGTGCGAAGAAGTGCCGACGCCGGTGGAGCCGTAGCTCAGCTTGCCGGGGTTGGCCTTGGCATAGGCGATGAACTCCTCCAGCGTCTTCGCGGGGATCTCGTTGTTGACCACCAGCACATTGGGCACGTCGGCGATCTGCACCACCGGCACCAGGTCCTTGAGCGGGTCGTAGCTGAGGTTCTTGTACAGCGTCTGGTTGACCGCCATCGGGCCGACCGAATTGACGATCAGGGTGTAGCCGTCGGCAGGCGCACGCACGGCCATCTCGGTGCCGATGTTGCCGCCGCCGCCGGGCTTGTTGTCGATCAGGAAGGGCTGGCCGAGCTTGTCGGTCATCTTCTGGGTGACGGCGCGCGCCAGGATGTCGGTGGTGCCGCCGGCGGTGAAGGCGACCAGCACCTTCACCGGCTTGTTCGGATAGGCGGCCTGGGCATGGCCCAGCACGGGCAGGGCCAGGGCGGCGGCGCTGCAGATGAGGTGGCGGCGTGTCGTCATGCCCGGTCTCCTTCGGATGGGGGGAAGTCGTAGAGCGCGGCGGGGTTGTCCACCAGCACCCGCTGGCGTTGCGCCGCATCGGGCATCCAGCGCACTAGCAGGTCGACCAGCGCGCCGTCGTCGGGCATCTGCGCGGGATCGAAGTAGTTGATATGCGGCCAGTCGGTGCCCCACACCACCCGTTCGTCGTTCGCGGCCAGCAGGGCCTGGGCGAAGGGATCGATGTCGCGGTAGGGCGGGCCTTCGGCCGTGTTGCGGTCGGCGCCGGAGATCTTGGTCCAGGCCCGGCCCTCGGCCAGCAGGCGGCAGAGTTCCTGGAAGCCGGGGTCGGCCACGCCGCGCGCCGCGGACATGCGGCCCATGTGGTCCACCACCAGCGTCACGCCCAGGGCGGTCAGGCGCGGCGCCAGCTCCACCAGGTCGGGCGCATGGATCCAGATCTGCGCATGCCAGCCGCGTGCGGCCAGCCGGGGCGCCAGGGCCTGCAGCACCTCCAGGCCGACGCCGTTGCGGTAGACGGCCTTGCCTTCGTGGCGGTAGAGGTTGAAACGCAGGCCGCGCACGCCGGCCGCATGCCAGGCATCGAGTTCGGCTTCGGTGGTGTCGGCATCGGCCACGAACACGCCGCGCAGGCGCTGCGGGTAGGCCTGCAGGGCGGCCAGCACCGAGCCGTTGTCGGTGCCGCAGGCGCTGGCGGTGACCAGCACGCCGCGCGCAAGGCCCAGCTGGTCCAGGTGTTCGACGAAGCTGGCCGGCGGGTATTCGGCGGGGGTGTAGCTGCGGTCCTCGGCCAGCGGAAATTGCGCATAGGGCCCGAAGACATGGGCATGGCTGTCGCAGGCACCGGCCGGCAGTTTCAGCTGCGGCGTGCTGGGCTGCGCGATGGCGGGCAGGCAGGGTCTTGTCATGGCGCTTCGCCTCAATCGGACTTGAGCTTGCCGGAAGCGGCCAGCGCCACGGCGCGTTTTTCCTCCTGCTGCAGTTGGGCCTGCCATTCGGCCGCGGTACTCGGCTTGCCCGGGCTGCCCAGCTGCACCAGCTTGGCGGCGACGGCCGGGTCGGCCAGGGCCTTGCGCAGGGCGGCGTTGAGTGTCTCCACATTGGCGGCCGGCGTGCCCGCCGGCGCCAGCAAGCCGCTGGCGGTGACGGCCTCGAAATCCGCCAGCCCCGCCTCCCGCAGCGTCGGCACGCCGGGCAGGGTGGGATCGCGGTCGCGCGACATCACCGCCAGCGGCCGCAGCGCGCCGGATTGGATGTGGGTGGTGGAGCTGCTGAGCTGGTCGACCATGGTGTCCACCTGCCCGCCGATCAGGTCCACCAGGGCCGGGCCGGAGCCCTTGTAGGCGACGATGTTGAGCTGGATATTGGCGGCGGCTTCCAGCTGGAAGATGGCGATGTGGTTGGTCGTGCCCGGCCCGCTGTGGGCCACGCTGATCTGGCCCGGTTTGGCGCGTGCATCGGCCAGCAGCGCCGCGATGTCGGCGTACCGCGACTGCTTGCGCACCATCACCACCAGCGGCGTGGTGGCGATCTGGCCCACCGGCTGGAAGGAGGCCAGCTTGTACGTCGTCTTGGTCATCTGCGGCAGCACGCCCACCGCGTTGGGCGTGGTCACCAGCAGGGTGTGGCCGTCGGCCTCGGCACGGGCCACGAAACTCGCGCCGATGGCGCCGCCCGCGCCGGCGCGGTTGTCCACGATCACGTTCTGGCCCAGGGCCTTCTCCAGCGCCGGTGCCAGGGTGCGTGCCACCACGTCGAGGTTGCCGCCGGGCGCGAAGGGCACGATCAGCGTCACCGGCTTCGAAGGAAAGCGGTCGGCGGCCAGCGCGGAGGCCGCGCAGGCGGCGGCCACCGCCAGGGCCGCGGTGCGGCCCAGCAGTTGTCTGCGGTTCATGTCTTGTCTCCTGTTTTTTTCGAATGCGATAGCGGCGCCGCGATCAGGTCGCGTAGCTCGGGTCCAGCCGGTCGAGCTTGCGCAGCAGGGCCGGCCACTCCATCACGCCGTAGGGCCGGCGGGTGCCGGGCTGGTAGTTGTTCCAGGTCTCTTCCAGGATGGGCGCGGACACCTGCTGCAGCGGCGTGTTGCAGGCCATGGCGGCCAGCTGCGAGCGGCAGGCCAGCTCCAGGCGGTGCATCCAGTTGAAGGCCTCGCCGATGGTGCGGCCCACGGTGAGGGCGCCGTGGTTGCGCAGGATCAGCGCCTCGCCCTGGCCCAGGTCGGCCACCAGCGATTCCTGCTCGGCCGTGTCCAGCACCACGCCCTGGTAGTCGTGATAGCCGATCTTCAGGAAACGCATCGCCGTCTGCGAGATCGGCAGCAGCCCGCAGGCGAGCGACGACACCGCCATCGAGGCCCAGCTGTGCGTGTGGATCACGCAGGCCACTTCGGGCCGCGCATGGTGCACCGCGCTGTGGATCACATAACCGGCCTTGTTCACGCCGTAGTTCAGCGCGCCGAAATCGGGCTTGGCCAGGATGGTGCCGTCGTGGTCCACCTTGATCAGGCTGGAGGCGGTGATCTCCTCGTACATCATCCCGTAGGCATTGATGAGGAAGGCCCCGTCCTCGCCCGGCACCCGCGAGGAGATGTGGTTGGCCATCATGTCGGCCATGCCGTAGAGCTCGATCAGCCGGTAGCAGGCGGCCAGGTCCACGCGGGCCTGCCACTCCTCGGGGCTGCATTGGTCTTTCATCGATTCGATCTGGATGGCGCTCATGGCTTCACTCCTGTTGTCTGGGTTATTCGGCGGTGATCTTGCGTTCGCGCACGACCTTGCCCCACTTGTCGGATTCGCGGTGCATGAAGGCGGTCATCTCGGCGCGGGTGGTGGGCTGCGGCGTCAGGCCGTGCTTGTCCAGGGCCTCCTTCACGCCGGGGTCGTTCAGCACCTTCACGATCTCGGTGTTCCAGCGGTCGAGGATCGCGGGCGGTGTCTTGCCCGGCGCGACGAAGGCATACCAGTTCAGGGCCTCGAAGCCCGGGTAGCCGGCCTCGGCCACGGTGGGAATGTTGGGCAGATAGGCCGGCCGGGTCGGCCCGGTGGTGGCCAGCGGGATCAGCTTGCCGGCTTCCACCTGCGGCATGGCCGTGGGCGGCGCCGAGAAGTAGCTGGCCACCCGCTCGCCCAGCAGGTCCTGCAGGGCCGGCGCGCCGCCCTTGTAGGGGATGTGGGTCATGTCGATGCCGGCGCGCTGGTTGAACAGCTCGCCCGCCAGGTGCGAGGCCGAGCCGGCGCCGGTGGACGCGAAATCCACGCTGCCCGGCTTCTTCTTCGACAGCTCCACGAACTGCGCCAGCGTGCTCACGCCGACGGCCTTGTTGACCACCAGCACGTTGGGGAAGTTGACCCCGCCCGACACGGCCGCCAGGTCCTTGAACGGGTCGTAAGGCAGCTTCATCAGGTGCGGCGCGATGGTCAGCGGACCGACCGAGCCGAACAGCAGCACCGAGCCATCGGCCGGCGCATTGGCCACGTACTGGTGGGCGATGTTGCCGCCCGCGCCGCCGCGGTTGTCCACGATCACCTGCTGGCCGATGTTCTCGCCCAGCTTCTTGGCGATCAGCCGCGCGGCGGCATCGGCCGCGCCGCCGGGCGCGAAGCCCACGACGAGGGTGACGGGTTTCTTGGGCGGGAAGTCCTGGGCGCTGGCGGCCAGGGCGCCGAGGCTCAGCAGTGCGGCGGCCAGCAGGCGGCGTTTGAACATGGGTTGGTCTCCATCCGTGGTGGGCCTCAATCGCTGCCGAGCTGCAGTCGATTGGGCAATCGTTTTTCTATCGAGAACTTGAGCAATGCGGCACTGCGGAAAACGCCATGCGCGAACTTGCCGTAGGGCAGGGTGAGGAACAGCGCCATCACCACACCGAGGTGGATCGCCAGCAGCAGGCCCATGGCCGGGCTGTCGCGCCAGGCCAGCAGCGCCAGGCCGGTGGCGCTGGTCAGCAGCAGCAGGGCGATGAAGCCGCGGTCCATCGGGCGCTGTTTGGTATCGCCATGCTGCGGATCGCGCCGCAGGTTGAGCCAGAGGAGGCCGGTGGGGCCGATCAGCAGGCCGATGCCGCCGAGCGTGCCCAGGATCACCGGTGCGCTGGTCAGCGGGTAGGGCGCATGCAGGTCCAGCAGGTAGTGGTACAGCGTGGCCACCGCGGTGGCGGCGAAGCACAGCATGAAGCCGTAGAAGGTGAAGTGGTGGAAACGGCGGCGCCACAGCGTGAACTGGTCGTCCGCATCGTTGCAGCCCTGGCCGTGGCCGCCGCCCAGGTACTTCAGCCGCAGCGCGTCGTGCGCCGCCTCCGCCGCGGCCGGGCCGCGCACCTCGGCGATGGTCGGGCCCTTGCTGGACTGCGGCTCGGCGGCCGGTGTCACCTCGCGCCAGAAGCGCCGCACGCCCATGCCCAGCGCGAAGATCACGAAGAGGAACACCACCCCGAACACGGCGGCCAGGAAGTTGTGCGGAAAGATCGCATAGAAATTGCCCGCCAGCGGCTGGTGCAGCAGCGGCCCGGCCATGGCCATGCCCAGCACCAGGAACAGCGCCAGGCCCACGGCCAGCGCCATCGCCACCGTGAGGCCGGCGCGCTGGTAGAGCTTGCCCATGGCCGGCGGCCAGGCGTAGTCGTGATAGGTCTGCACCCGCACCCGGGCCATGGCCTGCGGCACGTTCACCGCGAACTCGTGCGGCGGCGCGTACTGGCAGGCATGCAGGCAGGCGCCGCAGTTGTGGCAGAGGTTGGCCAGGTAGTGGGTGTCGGCTTGGCCAAACTCCAGCCGGCGGGTCATGGCCGGGAAGACCGCGCAGAAGCCCTCGCAGTAGCGGCAGGCATTGCAGATCTGCAGGATGCGGGCGACTTCCTTCTCGTCGGCCGACAGCGGCAGGGCAGGCCGGATCGGGATCACCCGTGCCTGGGCCGAACCGATGCCGGGCCGGTCGCTTTCCTCGCGCACCTGTGAGACGAGATCAGTGAGCTGCTGCATGGCTCACCTCCGACATCTCTTCTTCGAACTCCGGATGCGTATAGCCGCAAGCCCGCGCCGCCCCCACGCCCGCGATGCGGCCGAAGGCGGTGCCTATGCTCATGCCCACGCCGGCCGTGTAGCCCTTGCCCAGCACATTGCCGGCCATCATCTCGCCGGCCACGAAGAGGTTGGGGCTGGCGAGGCCATCGAAACGCACGGCGGCCGTCTCGTCCACCTTCATGCCCAGGTAGGTGAAGGTGATGCCGGGGCGCAGCGGGTAGCCGTAGAAGGGCGGGGTGTCCAAAGGCAGGGCCCAGTGGGTCTTGGCGGGTGTCAGGCCCTCGGTGTGGCAGTCGTCCAGCGCGGTGTGGTCGAAGGTGCCCACGCGGCAGGCGGCGTTGTAGTCGTGCACGGTCTTCACGAAGGCGGCGGGCTCCAGGCCGAGCAGGGCGGCCAGTTCTTCCAGGGTGTCGGCCTTGGTGCCGTCGAACACCGGCGGCATGAAGCGGCCGATGGCTTTCTGGTCGATCACCGAATAGGCGACCTGCCCCGGCTGCTGCGCCACCAGGCGGCCCCAGATGGCGTAACGCTTGGGCCAGAAATCCTCGCCCTCGTCATAGAAGCGCTGCGCATCGCGATTCACCACCAGCCCCAGCGACACGCAGTCGATGCGTGTGCAGATGCCGCCGTCGTACAGCGGCGCCCGCGCATCGATCGCCACGCAGTGCGCCTGCGTGGGATCGCCGATGCGGTCGGCCCCGGCTTCGAGCATGAACTTCAGCAGCACGCCCTGGTTGAAGCGGGTGCCGCGGATCAGGAAATTCTCGGCCGGCCACTCGCCGCGCTCGTTCTGGCCCCAGGCCTCGCGCTGCCAGGGGATGTTGGATTCGAAACCGCCGCAGGCCATCACGCAGGCCCGTGCGGCGATGCGTTCGCCGCTGGCCGTGATGGCGGCCACGAAGCGGCCCTTGTCGAGTTCCAGCCGTTCGACCGCGCTGTCGTAGCGCACCTCCACGCCCAGGTCCTGTGCGCTGCGGTAATAGGCGTTGACCAGGGCCTTGCCCCCGCCCATGAAGAAGGCATTGGTGCGCGCCACATGCAGCGCGCCCGACAGCGGCGGCTGGAAGTGCACGCCGTGCCGCCGCATCCACGGCCGGCAGCCGCTGGAGTGGCGGATCACCAGCCGGGCCAGGTGCTCGTCGGTCAGGCCGCCGGTCACCTTCAGCAGGTCCTGCCAGAACTCCTCTTCGGGATAGGCGTCGATCAGCACGTCCTGCGGCTCGTCGTGCATGCAGCGCAGGTTGCGCACATGCATGGAATTGCCGCCGCGCCATTCGCGCGGAGCGGATTCGAGCAGCAGCACCGAGGCGCCGGCTTCGCGCGCCATCAGCGCGGCACAGAGGGCAGCGTTGCCGCCGCCGATGACCAATACATCGACGGCCGGCCCCGCGGATTTTTGTGGGGTGTGTTTCATGGGGTGGGCGCGACTGTAGGTTTGCCCCCCGCCGCCGGAAAGACCGGTTTCGACATGAGGTCATCACGATCCGTGATGGGTACTCACACCCGACCACGCAAGCGAGCGTGTTCCGCCTAAATGAAGGCGCGACCAAGGGCTTTTCCGAAGATGAATGAACGCGCGATCATGTGCAATCCGGAACATGCCTTCACCGCGTGATTTCCCCGCCCGTTTCCAGCCGGAGCCCCCGCCATGACCTCATTGCTTGCCCTCACCCGCGCGGGCCTGGCGCCGTCCAGCCCGCAAGGCCCCGCCGACAAGGCGCTTGCCGTGCAGGACGAACACCAGTCCCTGCGCCAGGCCGACCGGGTGATGCTCTTCGCCATCCTGGTCAGCCTGGCCGGCGCCGGCGTGCTGGCGCTGCGCCATCCGGCGCCCGGCGCGGCCATCGGCTTCGCCGCGCTGCTGGCGCTGATGGCCGGCGCCGCCTACCTGCTCTTCGGCGGCACGCTGGCTTCGCGCCTCACCATCGCGGTGGTGCAGGTGGCGCTGGTGGCCCTGCACATCCAGCTGGCCTACGGCGCCATCGAACTGCACTTCGGCGTCTTCGTCACCCTGGCCCTGCTGATGGTGTACCGCGACTGGCGGGTGGTGGTCTTCGCCGCCGCCCTGTTCGCCGTGCACCACCTGCTGTTCGACCGGCTGCAGGCCGCCGGCCTGGGCTTCTACTGCACCACCCAGCCGGACGTGGAGCGGGTGCTGCTGCACGCCCTCTACGTGGTGGTGCAGACCGGCATCGAGGTGGTGCTGTGCGTGCGCATGCAGCGCATGGTGCGCGCCGGCCAGGAGCTGACCCGGCTGGTCAGCGCCATCAACTCGGCCCAGGGCATAGACCTCAACGTGGAGCGCATCCGCGTGCAGATGCCCAAGCCGCGCGCCCTGGCCGAGGCCGTCGGCCGCATCCGCCATGCGGTGGACGAAGTACACGCCGTGGCCACCGACATGGAAGGCACCGCCGCCAGCGTGGCCGAGGGCAGCGAACGCCTGCGCGAGCGCACCGGCCGCGTCACCGAAAGCCTGGAGGAAACGGCGGCCAGCCTGGAGGAGATCGCCTCCACCTCACGCCTGTCGCGCGACGCCGCCCATGCGGCCAACCAGGTCGCCACCGCCGCCACCGGCGAGGCCCGCCAGGGCGGCCAGGTGATGGGCGAGATGGTGGCCACCATGGAGGCGATCAGCCAGAGCTCCAGCCGCATCGGCGACATCGTCGGCATGATCGACAGCATCGCCTTCCAGACCAACATCCTGGCCCTGAACGCCGCCGTGGAAGCCGCGCGGGCCGGCGAGCAGGGCCGCGGTTTCGCGGTGGTGGCCAGCGAGGTGCGCAGCCTGTCGCAGCGCAGCGCCCAGGCCGCGCGCGAGATCAAGGCGCTGATCGAGACCTCCAGCACCCAGGTGCGCTCCGGCGCCCAGCTGGTGGCCGGCGTGGGCGACGCGATGGCGCGCATCGCCACCTCGGTGGAGAAGGTGGCCGGGCTGATGGACCAGGTCAACACGGCCACGTCGGAGCAGCAGCTGGGCATCTCGCATGTCAACGAATCGGTGGCGCAGATCGAGGCGATGACGCAGGAGAACGCCGCGCTGGCGAGCGCCTCGGCGGAGGCATCGAGCGAGATGCGCGCGGAGATCGAGCGGCTGGGGCGGGCGATGGGCGCGTTCGTGCGGAGCTAGTTCCGCGAGGCCGGGCAGGGTTGTTGGCCTCTGACCGCTGGGCTACAGTCCGCCGTCGCGCAAAAAAAGCGCGGCCGGGATTGGCGTCCTGATTTGTTAGCTACGGTCAAGGCCGTAGACATGTGACCGCATGGATGCGGCCTTTTCATTCGATTCGCTTTATGGCGGCTCGGATGGGAGGGCTCGCGCCCTGCCGGCTCATCGTAGTTATCAACCGGTACGCCAACCTGTTCGGGCCGCCGCCATTCCTTCGCAAGGAATGGCGGCTGCTTCCCTTGTGATCTCCTGTGCAGGAACCGTTGCAATGAACAGCTCGCAGACCCCGTCCCTCCCCACGCCCGCGCCCTCCGATGTCGATCAGGCACGAGAGCTTTTCCGCGAACTCGGCTCGCTGGCCGGTACCGCCATGCGTATGACCAGAGACGGCATCCTCAGCACCGACGTGGACGATCTGGACGGCTTGCGAACCCGCATGGAGGTGCTGCGCCTGGTCGTGGACCGCATCGGCTGGATCTCCGACGTGGGCCTGCGCAAGCTGGGCGAATCAGGCGCCTTCGCCAGCGCCGAGGACTGGATGCTCCCCGGCGCCTGAAAGCCCGGCCCCGGCCGCTCAGCGCGCCGTGCGCCGCGCCAGCACCGGCTGGCTCACACCCTGCACACCGACCAGCGACAGCACGGTGGTCAGCCCCGTCTGCGCACCCTGCCAGGCATCGGTGGGATCGAACCACTCGCCCAGCGCATGCGAGCCGGCGTTCTTGCCGCCGCTGCCCAGGATCATGGCCGGGATGCCCAGGCCCATCGGCACGTTGGCATCGGTGCTGCCGGCGCGTGCGCTGGGCTTGTCGCCAGCCGCCGCGATGGCGGCATAGGCGGTTTGCACCATGGGCTGGTCCAGCGCGGTGGTGCCGGCCGGGCGGTCGCCGATCAGGGTGCTGGTCACGGTGATCTTGGCGGGCGTGTTCCAGCGCCGGTTCTCTTCCTCCACGCCGAGCTGGATCGCGGCCATGATGTCCTTCTCGGCCTGCAGCAGCGTGGGCAGCGCGTTGGAGCGGATGTCGATCGCCATGCTGGCATCGCCCGCGATGGCGTTGACCGAGGTGCCGCCGCCGACCTTGCCGACGGTGAAGGTGGTCTTGGGGTCGGTGGGCACCTGCACATCGGCGATATGCGCGATGGCCCGGCCCATGGCGTGGATGGCGCTGGGCACCTGCCCGAAGGCACCGAAGCTGTGGCCGCCCGGGCCCTTGAAGGCCACCTCGAAACGGTGGCTGCCGGTGCCCTGGTTCAACACCACATTGCCCACGCCGGGCTCCAGGCCCACGAAGCCGTCGATGTCGGTGTGGTCGCGGAAGATGGCCTTCATGCCGCGCAGGTTGCCGAGTTCTTCCTCGCCCACGTTGCCGACGAAGACGATGTCGCCCACGGTCTGCAGCTGGCGCTCGTTGAGCGCCTTGATCCAGGACAGCAGCACGCTCAGGCCGCGGGTGTCGTCGGCGATGCCCGGGGCGTAGAGCTTGCCGTCGCGCTCCTTCACGGTGACATCGGTGCCTTCGGGGAAGACGGTGTCGAGGTGGGCCGACACGACCAGCTTGGGCCCCTGGCCCGTGCCCTTGCGCACGCCGATGGCGTTGCCTTCCTTGTCGATGTAGGCGTCGGTCAGGCCGAGGGCCTTGAGGCGGGAGAGGAAGTATTCGGCGCGCTTTTGTTCCTTGAAAGGCGGGGCGGGGATTTGGACCAGGGTGCGCAACTCATCGACGGTGCGGGCGTGGTCGGATTTGATGTCGTCCAGGACTTGGCGGACGGTTGGGGCTTTGCGGACTGCGTCTACCGATTGCTGGATGGCTGGGGTGGGTGTCTGGGCGTGGGCTGCCGGTGCCAGCACGGCCAGGCCCAGGCCGATGGCGCAGCAGAGGTGGCGAAGGGGGAGGGAAGGGCTTGCTGGCATCTTGTTGTCTTCGTTGTGTGGGGAATGCGAAGAATACAAGTCGCGGCGCGCTCGCCGTCTGGTGCTCGCCTTGCCGCGGAATGCCGAGCAAACGGAGGCTGGACCGGGTTTGTGCACGAGCGCGTCGGCGGACTTGGTCGTCGCGTGCCAGGCCAGCTCATGGCTATGCTGGCAATCCACACCCCCCAGGATGTCCGAAAATTCGCCGTTAAAACCAGCACCGATATGGACCTGCGCAAACTCCGATATTTCGTTGCCATCGTCGACGCAGGAAGTCTCTCGAAGGCGTCGGAAAGGTTGCACATCGCGCAACCGTCTCTCAGCCAGCAGCTTGCGGCCATGGAAGCAGATCTCGGTCTGGCCCTTCTTCTGCGCAACTCGCAGGGCATTGCGCCAACAGAGGCGGGCAATACGCTGTACCGTGGGGCTCGGCAACTGCTCCGACAGTTCGACCAACTGCGCGCCGAAGTCACCAGCAGCGTGGGCGACGAGGTCGGCCGGGTCACCATCGGACTGCCGACCAGTGTCGCAGCCCTGCTCGCCGCACCATTGGTCAGGGCGGTCCGGCAACGACATCCGGGAATCCATCTGCATGTGGTCGAAAGCATGAGTCGCAGCCTCGACGAACAGCTTGCCAGTGGACGGCTGGATTTCGCAGTGTTGTTTCGCGATGCCGAGTCTCGCGGCATCGCAGCCTTTCCGCTCCTGCGCGACGCGTTGGCTTTCTACAGCAAGAGGGGCTCGGCCGCCGCCTCGGCAGTCACCAGCATTCGTCAACTCGATGGTGTGCCGCTCGTCCTGCCTGGCCCCGGCAACGGATTGCGCCAACTCTTGGAGCGGGCCTTCGCACGCGCCGGGGCCTCGCTCAACGCGGTGGCGGATGTCGATTCACTCCCTGCGTTGATGGAGCTTGCATCGGGTGGCGAAGTCGGCACCGTGTTGTCGCGAGGCTTGACCGGCTTGGCCGGCGCCCATGGATTGCAGCATTTCGCCATGCTCGATCCGGACATGCACCGCACCGTCAGCCTCTGCTGGACTACATCCGCGGTCGGCAGTTCCGCCATCGATGCCGTGCGTCACCTGGTTGTCGAGCATTGCCGCTCCTTGCGGCTGGAGGGCGGATGGGACGGCGCCCTGGAAATCCCGCCTGGCTTATCTGCCGTTTGAACCGATACCGAAAGGCCAGCGCAGGTATAGGTTCTACCCATACCCCCTTTCGAGATTCCGTATTTCCTGGATTTGCAGCGTTTGCGTAGCCTTCGGGGCAACGCTTTTCTATCGCTGCAATCCATGTCCCTTCCTCTATCCGGAATCACGGTCGTCTCGCTCGAACAGGCCATCGCCGCGCCGCTGGCGAGCCGCCATCTGGCCGATTGGGGTGCCCGGGTCATCAAGGTCGAACGACCGGACGGGGGAGATTTCGCCCGCGCCTACGACAAGGCCAACAACGGCCTCTCCAGCCAGTTCCTCTGGGCCAACCGCAGCAAGGAAAGCGTGGCGCTCGACCTGAAAACGTCCGAAGGGCGGGATTCGCTGGAACGCATTCTTTCGACCGCCGACGTCTGGGTTCAAAACCTCGCGCCCGGCGCAGCTGCCCGTATGGAACTCGACGGCGCGGCCGTGCTGTCGCGCCACCCCGGCATTGTCGCGGCCGATCTGTCGGGGTACGGCAGCACTGGGCCGTACCGCGACAAGAAGGCGTACGACCTGCTGGTGCAATGCGAGGCAGGCTTCGTCTCCATCAACGGCAGCGCCGAGCAAGCAGCCAAGTGCGGTCTTTCGATCGTGGATATCGCTGGTGGCATGGCCTTGCTGCAGGGCATCCTGATGGGCTTGCTGCGCAAGGCGCGTACCGGTGCCGGCTTGCACTTCGAAACATCGCTGTTCGACGCGATCGCCGAATGGATGAGCTACCCGGCGTACTACGCCATGGGCAGCGGCGCAGCGCCAGAGCGAAGCGGACTGCGACACGCGACGATTGCGCCCTACGGCCCATTTCGCACAGGGGATGACAAGACGATTTTCTTCGGCATACAGAACCAGCGTGAATGGCGTGCCTTCTGCTCGCGCATCATGCAGGACGATTCGCTGGCTGACATGGCCTTGTTCAAAGACAACCCGGCCCGTCTGCATAACCACGAAGCACTGCGGCTGCTCATCGAAAAACGCCTCGCAGCCGTCACGGCAGACGAGGCATTGGCCTTGCTCGACGAAGCATCCATTGCCAATGCGCAGTTGAACGATGTCGAAGGCTTCATCGGCCACCCTCAACTCGTCCAGCGAGGCCGGTTTGCCGAAGTCGATAGCGCATTCGGGCCGCAACGGGTGCTGCTCCCGTCGCTGACGATCAGCGGTGTCTCGCCGGTGATGAAAGCGGTGCCTGCGCCCGGTCAGCACACCGCCGCCGTCCTGGCCGGAGTTGCGGCATGAGGCGCACCAGGACCTTTCTTGCCGTGCCGGCGCACCGCGCCTCCATGGTGAAAGGCGCGGCAGCGAGTCAAGCCGATGCCGTCTTCATGGATCTTGAGGACTCCGTGCCGCCCGAGCAAAAGGGCGAGGCGCTGGGCGGGGCGTTGCAGGCCCTGCATCAGTTGGACTGGGGCGGCAAGACCGTTTGCGTCCGTACCAATGTCGTAGGCAGCGCT
Organism: Xylophilus rhododendri; assembly: GCF_009906855.1. Classification (NCBI taxonomy): domain Bacteria; kingdom Pseudomonadati; phylum Pseudomonadota; class Betaproteobacteria; order Burkholderiales; genus Xylophilus; species Xylophilus rhododendri. The sequence goes on along the minus strand of NZ_CP047650.1, from coordinate 2,704,313 downwards.
ACCTTTGAGCAGGAGGTGCGCGCGCTCGCCGGGGAGCCCCGGCTGGACACCTTCCTGTTGCCGAAGGTCGAGCATGAAGCGCAACTGAGGTCCGCGCATGAAATCGCAGCGCCCGTTGCGCGTGACCGGGGCCATGCCTGTCCTGGGCTGGAGGCCCTGATCGAGACGGCCGGGGGCTTGGTCGCGGTCGACAGCCTGGCTGCGACCCAGGGAGTGGGTTTGGAGGCGCTGCATTTTGGCGTCGGCGACTTTGCCGCGTCCATCGGTGCCCGCACTTGGGACGTCGGCCAATCCCCGCCGATGTACCGCCATGGCGACTTTGACGAGCACGGCAGCTTCGAGAGCGTGGCACTCGACTTGTGGGCCTATCCGATGATGCGTGTGCTGGTTGCCGCCCGCGCCTTCGGCCTGCGCGCCATCGACGGGCCTTGCGGCGCCTTCCGCGACGCCATTCGCACCGAAGCTTCCGCCCGCAAGGCATCAGCGATGGGCTTCGATGGCAAGCAGGTCATTCATCCCTCCCAGATCGCAGCCACCCGTCTTGCTTTCGAGCCGGGACCGGCGGAAGTGGCCGATGCGCAAGCCGTCATCGCCGCGAGTGCCGAAGCCAGCGCCCAGAAGCTCGGCGCCGTTCAGCTGGGCGGCCGAATGATTGACGAGGCCAACGTCCGCATGGCGCGCCGCATTCTGCTTCTGGCGGGCATCGACCCATCCCCTTCACTTTTTCCAACCGCAACAGCCGTCTATCCATGATCGATTCCGTCTTGTCAGTTCCTATTCAGGGTGCCTTTTTCTACGACGACCAGGCGGCCATCCGAGCCGGTCGGATGAGCGACGGCCCTCTCTACCTGGGGGAGCCGCTGACCCGCGGATTCCGATCCGTCCGTATGCCCGCGCACGCCTTGTCCGTCGGGTTGAAGCTGACCGACGGGCACGTCGTCTGGGGCGACATGATGTGCGTGCAGTACGCCGCCGCCGCGGGCCGCGAGCCCTTGCTGGACATCGCACTGACGCGTTCTCAGCTCGAAGGCGAGGTTGGCGAGCGGCTGCGGCAGTTGCCCCTGCAATCGCTGCGGGCCGAGCTCGACATGCTGTTCGCTCCGCTGGCTGACGGATCGCGGATCTCGCTGGCGGCCGAGTTCGGTCTCAGCCAGGCGGTATTGCAGGCCTTCGCCTACTCGATGCGATGCACCATGGCCGAGGTGCTGACCCAGGCGTACGCGCTGCCGCTGGTCGCCAGGCGTGTGCCGATCTATGCGCAAAGCGGCGATGACCGCCGGGCCAATGCCCGCAAGATGATCATGAAGCGCACCGAGATCCTGCCGCACGGGCTCATCAACAGCCCGGCGAAATTTGGCAAGGACGGCGCGGAGTTTCTCGAATATGCCGGATGGGTCGCGGATGCGGTCCTGGGCGAGAAGGATCCAGGCTATTTGCCGACCTTGCATTTCGACCTGTACGGCAATGCCGGCGCATCGTTCGATGGCGATCCGGCACGCATCGCCGCATTCATCGCCAAGGTCGAGAAACGGGTCGCGCCCATGCCGCTCAATATCGAAAGCCCGGCCGATTACGGCAGTGTCGATGCGCAGATCGGCGGTTTCGCGGCGATCAAGCGCGAACTGAAATCCATCGGCTCGCAGGCGCGCATCGTGGCCGACGAATGGTGCGATTCGCTGGACGACATCAAGCGCTATGCAGAGGCATCGGCGGTCGATATCGTCCAGATCAAATGCCCCGATGTGGGAAGCGTGACCCGCTCCCTCGAAGCCATCCTTCTCTGCAAGGAGCACGGTGTCGGCGCACACATGGGCGGCAGCTGCTCGGAAACCGATTTGTCGGCCCGTGTCTGCGTGCACGTCGCTGTAGCGGGCCAGGCGGACATGCAGCTGGCCAAGCCGGGAATGGGTGTGGACGAGGCGCTCAGCATCGTAGGCAACGAACAGCAGAAGCTGCTGGCCGAGCTGTCCCTGAAGAGCCCTGCAACCGTCTCCGCATGAAAGACGCCATGGACCAACACCGCCCCGCACGTCCGAAGCGACGAGGCCTCATCGCGCTGGCGATGGCGGCCAATTTTCTGACCGCCACCCTCGCTTTCGGCCAGAGCTCACCACCGGACACCCTGGGCAAAATCCGCGAATCCGGCGCCATCACGCTGGGTGTACGCGAGGCCTCCGGCGGTCTGTCGTTTTCCTACGGCAACGGCCAGTACGGCGGCTTTCACGTCGAGCTGTGCCAGCGCATCGTGGCGGCTCTGGAGCAGTCGTTCGGAAAAAAAATAGAAATCAAATACCAGAACGTGACAGCGGCCAACCGCGTACCGCTGGTGCAGAACGGCACGGTCGACCTCGAATGCGGATCGACGTCCAACACCGCTGCGCGGGCGCAACTGGTTTCCTTTGCCATGACCACCTTCATCGAGGAGATCAGGATGGCGGTCAAGAAGAAGTCGGGCATCAATGGGTTCGATCAGATCGCCGGCAAGACCATCGTGACGACGACCGGCACGACCTCGGCGCAGCATCTACGCCGGCTTGTGCTGTCGGGTATGCAGTTCAACCAGATTCTTGCGAAGGACCACTCGGAAAGCTTCCTGCTGCTGGAGAGCGACCGGGCTGACGGTTTCGTGATCGACACCGGAATACTCTCGGCGCAGATTTCGGCATCGAAATCGCCCCAGGACTATCGAATCGTGGGAGAGCCGCTTTCCGTCGAGCCGGACGCTCTCATGCTCCGCAAGGACGATGTCGCCTTCAAAAAAGCGGTGGACGATGCCATCAAGGCCCAGATCCGCAGCGGCCAACTGGCGGCACTCTGGGACAAGTGGTTCATGCAAGCTATCCCTCCTACGGGCAAACCGATCGGGCTGGCCATGAGTGCCAACGTAAAGGCGGCATGGGATAACCCGAACGATCGGCCGATGGAAACCTACGTCAGGCAGTGAGTAATCAGCTGAACGGTCCTGGTCTGATTTTCACCGGCCAGCCGTGAGAGGATTTTCGACAGGCCCGCAGTTTCACACGTTTCCAACCAAGCTTGCCCCCGGCCAATGCCGCGTAGCCACCAACCCCCGCGCCACATCCGCCATCACCACCCGCACCGCCAGCGCAGCCGGCGACAACTCGTCATCCGACAGACTGCAAACCGCATTCCGCCGCCGCGCCAGCCGGTCCGCCAGCGGCACCAGATGAAACCGCTCCCCCGCATCCGGATACCGCCCCACAGCCGCCCCAGGCTGCACGGTGGCGCCAAAGCCGTTGTCCACCGCATCCATCAGCATCGCCAGCGAATCGATCTCGGCCACCAGCTGCAGGCTGATGCGGGCGCGCAGCGCGGCGGCCTCGATGGTGGCGCGCAGGCCGTGGCTGCCGGTGGGCAGGATCAGGGGCTGCTCGGCCAGTGCGCGGATGGGCAGGGGCCGGGTGCTGGGCGCGGGGCCGGGCGGCAGGTGGGCGCGGGCGCGGATCAGCAGCAGCTTTTCCTCCAGCAGCGGCAGCACGCTCCAGCGCCGGCCGGGCTGGTCGGAAAACAGCATGGCCAGGTCGAGCTGGCGGGCGTTGAGCATGGCGGCCAGGTGGCCCGACAGGCTCTCCACCATGTGCAGGCGCACGTCCGGGTAGCGCTCGCGCATGGCGCGCATCAGGGGCAGGGCCAGCACGGCGGCGGTGGTGGGCGCCAGGCCCACGCTGACGGTGCCCGACAGCCGGGCCTCGCGCGCCGCACGCTGGGCCTGCTCGGCATGGCGCAGGGTGAGCTGGGCCTCGCGGAAGAAGGCGGCGCCGGCCTCGGTGGGCAGCACGCCGCGGGCGCTGCGCTGCAGCAGGCGGGCGGCGAGTTCGCCTTCCAGGCGGCTGATCTGCTGGCTCAGCGCCGACTGCACCACGCCCAGGTCCAGCGCGGCCTTGCCCATGCTGCCGAGTTCCACGGTGCGGACGAAGTAGCGGAGCTGGCGCAGTTCCATGGAACGGAGAGATCGGGAGGGGGATGGCCCGTGGCGGGCAGAGGGGAAGGCGGCGCCGGGATAATCGCACACCTATGTGCGCACAAAGGGTCATCGTCGGTCTGAGCGGGGGGTGGATTCCGCCGTCACCGCCCATCTTCTGAAACAGCAGGGCCACGAGGTGGTCGGCATCTTCATGAAGAACTGGGAGGATGACGACGACAGCGAATACTGCTCGTCCAACATCGATTTCGTGGACGCCGCGGCGGTGGCCGATGTGCTGGGCATCGAGATCGAGCATGTGAATTTCGCGGCCGAATACAAGGACCGGGTGTTCGCCGAGTTCCTGCGCGAATACCAGGCCGGCCGCACGCCCAATCCCGATGTGCTGTGCAATGCCGAGATCAAGTTCAAGGCCTTTCTCGACCACGCGATGCGCCTGGGCGCCGAGAAGATCGCCACCGGCCATTACGCCCGGGTGCGCGAGCGCGAAGGGCGCTTCGAGCTGCTGAAGGGGCTGGATCCGTCCAAGGACCAGAGCTATTTCCTGCACCGGCTCACGCAACAGCAGCTCAGCAAGACGCTGTTCCCGGTCGGCGAGCTGCACAAGACCGAGGTGCGCCGCATCGCCGAGGAGATCGGCCTGCCCAATGCGAAGAAGAAGGATTCGACCGGCATCTGCTTCATCGGCGAACGGCCGTTCCGCGAGTTCCTCAACCGCTATATCGCCCATGCGCCAGGCGCCATCCAGGACGACCGGGGGCGCACGCTGGGCCAGCACCAGGGGCTGTCCTTCTACACGCTGGGGCAGCGCCAGGGGCTGGGCATCGGCGGCGTGAAGGAGAAGGGCGCGCAGCGCGGCCAGGGCGAGCACGAGCCCTGGTTCGTGGCCCGCAAGGATCTGGACCGCAACGTGCTGCGGGTGGTGCAGGGGCATGACCATCCCTGGCTGCTGTCGCAGCAGCTGGAGGCCGCCGACACCAGCTGGACGGCCGGCACGCCGCCGCCGCCCGGCCGCTACGCCGCCAAGACGCGCTACCGCCAGGCCGACACCGCCTGCCTGCTGAGCGCCGGGGGCGACGAAGGCTTCGCGCTGGACTTCGACGAGCCCCAATGGGCGGTGACGCCGGGCCAGTCGGCGGTGCTGTACGACGGCGAGATCTGCCTGGGCGGCGGGGTGATCGGCTCCAAGGCCTGAGCGTTCGCGTCCGGCCCGAGGCATTCGGATCGGACGGCGGATGCGCAGGGCGGCGAGGCCAGCATCGCGGATCGCGCCATCTTCCGGCGCGGCCATTGCCCAAGGATCTTTCCCATGCTGCCTGTGCTCTCCGCCCGTTCCTCTTCTTCCAGCTCCAGTTCCGCCGCCAGCGCTTCGACGGTGGTGAGCCGCGCCGCCAGTCCGGGGCCGGACAGCCAGGCCCTGGTGTCCTTTCTGCCGGTGGGTTCGCTGGCCTGGCTGATGGCCTATGGGCTGGAGGATGCGGATCTGGGCCAGTACCAGGTGTTCGCACCGACGGCGCAGGACGCCCCCGACGTGCAGCAGGCCTGGGAGCAGGCCTGCCGCGCCCACGGTGTCGTCGCCAGCCCGGTGCAGCCGCCGCTGGAGGCCGAGGCGCCCCGCCAGCGGCAGGCGCCGCCGGACCCGGAAAGCGCCGCCCTGTTCCTGCAGGTCTGGCAAGACTGCGTGAAGCGCTTTCGCAGTGCCTGGGATGTGGAGCCGCCCCATGCCGAGTTGACGCCCGATGTCCTGCGCAGGGCCATGAAGCAGGAACTGCTGGTCAACTATCTTTTCGATGCGCCGATCGACGAGGCCGTGGCGCAATGCGCCAACGGCAGCCGGGCATTCGTGGCGACCTGGAGCGCGCTGGACTTCTTCGGCGCGCCGGCCGCCGCCATCGAGGTGACCTTGATCAATCTCTACCAGACGGCCCTGAACGAACTGGCGGCGCGTGCCCTGGACAGCCAGGCGCCGCTGGATACATGCCGGACGGTCGCCGCCGAGCTGCACCGGGCGATAGAGCTGGTGCTGCACCGGCTCTACCTGCTCAAGCCCGACGGAGAACGCCCGCCGTCCCTGTTCGGCGCGGGGACCGAGGGCGAGTTCGCCTGAGCGCCCGCGGGCTTCGCCAAGGCACGGCGCGGCGGCCGGGGAATGGCGAGCATGGGCGTTTTTTTCGAGGTCCGCCGTGCACCTTTCCCTATCGTCCACCACCTTTCCCGCTTGGCACCCACATGCGTCCACCAGCGTCTCGAACGCCTTCCAGCCGGACCTGCGCGGCTGTTGCGTCGATCCGCTGCAGGACCTGCTGAGCCGGGGCCTGACACCCTCGCAGGTCGCCGGCATGCAGGTGACGGTGGTGGGGCCCGGCGGCGGCGCCGGCGCGCAGGCCGGGGTGGCGCAGGCCTGGGATCAGGTGCGTAAATCCTTTGCCCGCTCCAGCGTTGCCAGGCCGGCTGCGGTGGCCGTGCAGCCGGTCGATGGCGCGGCGGTGCGCCAGAAGGTCTATACCGACGCGGTCACCGAATTCCAGGCCCTGTTCGGCAAGACCCTGGGCCCGGCGCCGGACAAGCTGGCCGCCTGCCGGCAGCGCCTGGCCGAACTCATGCTGCTGCGGCCGGCGATGCATATCGACTACGCGCAGGCGCTGTGCCGTGCCGAGGCATGGAGCACCGAGCAGGTGTTCGGCCGCAGTCCGCCGGAGCTGGCCACGCTGCTGTTGCGGCTGGGCTGGAACGTGCTGCAGCGCCAGCGGCTGGAGGCCGCGCTGCGGGGCGCCGCGCCGCGGCCGCTGGTCGATGCGGTGGATGATTTCTGCGGCTACCTGGCCGACTGCATCGAGCGCATCGACGATTTCCGCGATGCGACGGGGCTTCGGCCGGATCCGCTCACGCCGGAGCAGCGCCTGGCGATCCTGGAGCACGATCTGCGTTCGACCGGCTCGCAGGCCGGCGGGGCCTCAGGCCGTCGCCTTCTTCGCTCGCCAGGCCAGTAGCCAGTCTTCCAGCTTGGCCGCCGGCATGGGCCGCGACAGCAGCCAGCCCTGGGCCAGGTCGCAGCGGCATTCGCGCAGGCGGTCCAGGATCTCCTGGGTCTCCACGCCTTCGGCGACCACCTTCAGGCCCATGTTGTGGCCCAGGTCGATGGTGGAGCGCACGATCACCTCGTCGTCGCGCTCGGTCACCATGCCCATGACGAAGGAGCGGTCGATCTTGATCTCGTCGACCGGCATGCGTTTGAGGTAGGCCAGCGAGGAGTAGCCGGTGCCGAAGTCGTCGATCGACAGGCGAAAGCCCAGGTTGTGCAGCTTCTCCAGGGTGCTGAGTGCATGGGCCGGGTCTTCCATCACCGCGCTTTCGGTGATCTCGATCCAGATCTGGCGCGGGTCGACCCGGTATTCCTTGAGCACGTTCTGGAAGAAGTCGGGCAGCTCGTTGTCCAGCAGGTCGCGGGCGGAGACGTTGATCGAGGTCTGCAGGTCGATGCCGCGCTCCAGCCAGTCGGCGGTCTGGGCCACGACATGGCGCACCACCCAGCGGGTGATCGCCTTGATGTAGCCGGTCTGTTCGGCGAAGGGGATGAAGCGGTCCGGCGCGATGAAGCCGCGGGTGGCGTGGTCCCAGCGCACCAGGGCCTCGACCTGGCGGACCTCGCCGGTGGCCAGGTCCATCTTGGGTTGGTAGAAGACGGTGAGGTGGTCGTGCTCCACCGCATGGCGCAGCTCGCCCATGAGCGAGAGCCGCTCGGGGGTCTGGGTGTCGTGCCGGCTGTCGTAGAGCAGGCAGCCGGAGCCGGACCGCTTGGCGGCGTACATGGCGATGTCGGCGCGGCGCATGAGGGTGTCGACGTCGTCGCCGTGCATGGGGCAGCAGACGATGCCGATGCTGGCGCCGACGTCCACCACCTGGCCTTCGAGCAGCATCGGCCGCTCCAGCAGGGTGAGCAGGCTCTGGGCCACCCGCATGGCTTCGGCCTCGCTGCCGTCGATCAGCAGCACCGCGAATTCGTCGCCGCCCAGGCGCGCCACGGTGGCCGACTGCGGGCCCATGGCGGCATGCAGGCGCTGGCCCACTTCCACCAGCAGCTGGTCGCCGATGGTGTGGCCCAGGGTGTCGTTGACGTACTTGAAGCGGTCCAGGTCCATCACCATCACCGCCACCATCGCTTCGCCGCGCTGCGCCAGGGCGATCGCTTCCATCACCCGTTCGCGGAACAGGGCGCGGTTGGGCAGGCCGGTGAGGCTGTCCTGGTAGGCCAGGCCGGTGATGCGGGCCTCGCGTTCGTCGAGCGCCTCGCGCATGTCGTTGAAGGTGTGGGCCAGGGCGCCGATCTCGTCCTCGCGCGCCAGCTCCAGCGGCGGCGGGTTGCCGCCTTCGCCCACGCTGCGGGCGAAGCCGGTCAGCATGGCCACCGGGCGGGTCACGCCGCGGGCGATGAGCAGGCTGACCACGATGGACACCACCAAGCCGATCAGGGAGAGCACCAGCAAAGCCGCCTGGATGCGCAGGAAGGGCGCGGCGGCCTCGGCGATGGAGCGCTGCAGCACCGCCTCCACCCCGTTCGGGCCGCTGTGCAGCAGCACGGTGCGGGCGCCGTATTCCTCCTGGTTCAGGGTCAGGCGGATCGATTTTTCGCGGCCGAGCTGGCCGGCGTTGGCCGGCGCGATCAGGTTGGCCGCGGTGCCGCCGGGCAGGGAACTGGCCAGCACCGCCCAGCCGCCGCCCACGGCCTGGCCGAGGAAACTCACGTCCAGCGCCATGGTGGAGTTGAGCAGGCCGATGAAACGCGAGTCGATCTCGAAGCCCATGGCCACCCAGCCGATGGTGACCGGCGCCTTCACCGGCACCACCACCAGCTCGTAGAGCCGGCCGTCGAGCTGGATGATGTTGGAGGCGCTGCCGTTGCTGCGTGCCTGGGCGATCAGGTCGGGGTAGGGAAAGAGGGCGCCTTCCTCGTCGCTGATGCGGGTGTCGGCCACGGTGCGGGCATCGAGGTCGAGCAGCATGACCAGGTCGGCCTTGATGCGGTCGCCGGTGTTGCGCAGGGCCGAGACGATGGTGCCCTGGTTGCGGGTGGCCACCGCCTCGCGGAAGCCGAAGTCCGCCGCCACCACCGCCGCCGCCTGCGAGAGCTGGTCGCGGTGCGACTGCATGATCTGGTTGAACACCTTCTCGGCCTGCTGCAGCTCGGTCTCGGTGTTCAGGCGGGCGGCGTGCGTGATGGTTTCGCGCGCGGCGAAGAAGCCGAGCAGCTGCACCACCAGCAGCAGCGCGGAGAAAGTCAGCGCGATGCGGGTTCGAAGGCTCCGGATGCGCAGCGTGGGCAAGACGATCTCAGTTGGTTTCGGTGGGCAGCGTGAACTTCAGTGGCGGCGCGGTGGCGGTGCCGGCGGCGACATCCGTATTCTGCGTCATTAAGGCATTGGGGTCGCGCTGCTGGGGATGCCAGGCGGTGATGCGGTAGGCGCCGGCCGGCAGGTTCTCGATAGTGGCGCGGCCGGACTTGTCGGTTTTGGCGAAGTACGGAGTGTCCACGATCATCACATAGGCGACCATGGAATCGTGGATGTTGCAGCCCAGGGTCACCATGCCCGGCTTGTCGAACACCACCGGCCGGGCCGGCACGCCCGAGTAGAGCTTGATTTCGAAGCGCTTGGGCGGCGAGAAGGAATACACCGCGTGCTCGACGTCGTCCTTGTTCGGGAAGCTGACGGCGGTGCCGGTCTGGATCACCGAGACCAGGGGCACGAACTCGCGGTCGATCTGGTCGATGATGGCCTTCTTGCCGGGCTCCAGCGCCGGCGCCTTGCCGTTGACCGGCACCGCGTAGACGACCACGTTGGACAGCGCCGCACCGCGGGCGTTGACGGCCTGCACCGCGACACCGGCTGCCTGCGCTGCGGCCGCGGCCATCAGGCCGAGTGCCAGCGCCGCGAGCCGACGGGCGAGCTGCCGGGACGAGACTTGTGTGTTCATGGCGTGGCGGGCTTGGTTGTGTCGGCCGGCGCGGCTTCAGCCGGCTCGTCGGGAGAGGGAAGGGGCTCGCGCAGCGGCACCACGGAAGGCGCGTCGCGCGGGTTCTCGATGTCGCGGTACATCGGCGCGAGCTTGGCCAGCAGCTGGTTCTGCGCGCGGAAGGGCACGTTGTTCTTGTCCATGGCGGCCTGCAGGTTCTCCACCAGCGCGTTGAAGGCCGCGCGGTCGATGTGCAGTGGCGCATGCACGTTCTTCATCGAGCTGCCGGTGTATTTGCAGGGGCCGCCGATCTGCTCGCAGAAGTGCGTGGCCAGCTGCACCCGCAGGCGCTTGACCGAGGCCTTGGCGAAGTAGGGCGCCGTCTTCGGGTTGGAGAAGGAGTTGGCGATCATGTCGTCGGCGATGCGCTGCAGGCCTTCTTCGCCGCCGAACTGCTGGTAGAGGGCTTCGTCGGCACGCGCCAGGGGCGCGGCGACCAGGCATGCCGCGCACAGGAAGGCGGCGGCGATACGGGCAAACAGGGATGTCATGGCAGGGTGCGCTCCGCTCAGAAGCCGGCCTGGCCGGACAGGTACCAGCCGTGCTGGTTGCGCACGGTGGCGATGTCGCCCAGATCGACGTAGGCCGCGGTGAGCGACAGGTATTTGTTGGGCGCCCAGGCCACGAAGATGTCCTTGGCGCTCTGCTCGCGGGCGAAGGCCAGGTTGTTGGGCTTGGTGCGGAATTCGGCGCCGGCGGCCAGGTCCTTGCGGAACAGGTAGGCGGCCGAGAGTTCGGCCTGCGGCTTGTACGAATTGCCGTTGGGCCCGCCGAAACCCAGCAGGCCGAACTGGTTGGCCTTGGTCATGCGCACCGTGCCGTTGACCAGCACGCTCTGGGCCAGGAATAGTTTGGTGGCGGCCACGTAGAAATCGGTGCCCGAGTCGCTGCGCGCGCCCACGGCCCGCACTACGTCGCCTTGCTGGTTCTGCTTGTACTGGATGCCGACGGCGACCTGGGGCATCCAGGTGTCGGCGTCCAGCACCGTGTCGCCCATGATCTTGAGCTTGGCACCGACGATGTTCTGCTCGAACTTGAAGTTGGCGCCGAGGCCGAGCGCGGCGCCGGCGGCGCGGGTGTCGAAGATCTGGCGCGCCAGGGTCAGTTCGAGCCGGTCGTTCACGCCCACGGCCACGCCGTAGGTGTCGAGGTTGAATTCACCGGTGCGCACCCGGGTGGCGTGCACATTGCCGCCCCACTGGCCGCCGGTGTCGTAGCCGCTGACGACGGCCCAGGGCACCAGGCCGCCGCCGGCCGCGCCCTCGACCTGCGAGACGCCGCCGGTCAGCAACAGCTTGCCGCTGCCGGTGCGGTCGGGTTCGGGGGAACGAACTGGGCATGCGCGGCATGCGCCAGCAAGGCGGCGGCACAAGCGGCCGAACGGCCCCGGATGCGGCGCCGAAAAGGAATGTGTAACACGTTGCTTTCCACCTGGAGCTCCTGGTTGCCACGAGGATCGATTGGGTCAACCTTGAGAACTGGCGCCGCTGCTGGCGGTGAGGAGACGCCGATGCAGCCGCGCGAAGAGCTTCAAAGATACCGCAAGCGAGTACTTTTTAACGCGTGGATTCCCACATTTGCGGCAGGAATGTACTCATTAAGTCACACCTGGTAACGCAAATGGACACGCGCGCAAGATCGTGACTTTATTCCAGAACACGCACCTTCACACTGCGTCCTTTGACCTTGCCGGCCGACAGCCGCTCCACCGCCTGCGCGGCGATGTTCCGATCCACCGCCACATAGGTGGAGAAATCGTTGACGTTGATGCGCCCGACCTGCTCGCGGGTGTAGCCGCAGTCGCCGGTGAGCGCGCCCAGCACGTCGCCGGCGCGGATCTTTTCCTTGCGGCCGCCGATGATCTGCAGGGTGGCCATGGGCGGCACCAGGGTGCCGCCGGGGGCGGGGGTGAGCTCGCTGAGTTGGTGCCAGTCCGACTCGCGGCCCTGCAGCTGCTCGATGCGGCCGACGGCGCCCATCTCGTTGAGGCTGGCCAGGTTCAGCGCCAGGCCCTCGGCATCGGCCTGGCCGACGCGGCCGGTGCGGCCGATGCGGTGGATGTGCACTTCGGCGTCCGGCGTGGTGTCCACGTTGATGACGGCTTCGAGCTGGGCGATGTCCAGGCCGCGCGCGGCCACGTCGGTGGCCACCAGCACCGAGCAGCTGCGGTTGGAGAACTGCACCAGCACCTGGTCGCGCTCGCGCTGTTCCAGCTCGCCGTACAGCGCCAGGGCCGAGAAGCCGCGCGCCTGCAGCACCTCGGCCAGGTCGCGGCACTGCTGCTTGGTGTTGCAGAAGGCCAGGGTGCTTTCCGGCCGGAAATGGTCGAGCAGCTGGGTGACGGCCTGCAGGCGCTCGTTCTCGCGCACCTCGTACCAGAGCTGGCGGATGCGTGCCTCGGCATGCTGCGAGGCCACTTCGATGCGCTGCGGATCGCGCATGAAACGGGCGGCGATCCTGGCGATGCCTTCGGGGTAGGTGGCCGAGAACAGCAGCGTCTGCCGGTTGGCGGGGCAGCGGGCGGCCACCTTGGCGATGTCGTCGACGAAGCCCATGTCGAGCATGCGGTCGGCCTCGTCCAGCACCAGGGTGTTGAGGGCGGACAGGTCGAGTGTCTCGCGCTCCAGGTGGTCCATGATGCGGCCCGGCGTGCCGACCACGATGTGGGCGCCGTGCTCCAGGCTGGCGATCTGGCCGCGCATGGCGACACCGCCGCACAGGGTGACGACCTTGATGTTCTCCTCGGCGCGCGCCAGGCGGCGGATCTCGGCGGTGACCTGGTCGGCCAGCTCGCGGGTGGGGCAGAGCACCAGCGATTGCACGGCGAAGCGGCGCGGGTTGAGGTTGGCCAGCAGCGCCAGGCCGAAGGCGGCGGTCTTGCCGCTGCCGGTCTTGGCCTGGGCGATCAGGTCCTTGCCGAGCAGGGCGGGCGGCAGGGCGGCGGCCTGGATCGCCGTCATGGCGGTGTAGCCCAGGGCGGTGAGGTTGGCGATGGTGGCGGGCGAGAGGGCCAGCTGGTCGAAGCTGGAGGTCGCGGCGGTGGTGGCGGCGTTGGTGTTCATGGCGGGTGGATCGGCTCGGAAGGGGCAATGGAAAAAGGGCTCCAGCCTGATGACTGGAGCCCTTTGTCTTCGGTGGGGAGAACCTGCGTCGGCTTAGAACGGGATGTCGTCGTCCATGTCGTCGAAGCCCGAGGACGGCCGGCTGGGCGCCGGTGCCGCCGCGCGCGGTGCGGGCGCCGGGGCGCGTGCCGCCATGGGGGCGCCGGCCGGTGCCGGTGCGCGGCGTGCGGGCGCCGGTGCGGGCATGCTGTCGTAGCCGCCGCCGGCACCTTCGTCGTAGCCGCCGCCTTGCGGTGCGCCGCCACCGCCGCCGGCGCCGGTGCGGCTGCCGAGCATCTGCATCTGGTCGGCGCGAATCTCGGTGGTGTATTTCTCGATGCCGTCCTGGCCGGTCCACTTGCGGGTGCGCAGCGAGCCTTCGACGTAGACCTGCGAGCCCTTGCGCAGGTACTGGCCGGCGATCTCGGCGAGCTTGCCGTTGAAGACCACGCGGTGCCATTCGGTGGCTTCGCGCATCTCGCCGCTGGTCTTGTCGCGCCAGCGGTCGGTGGTGGCGATGGTCACGTTGGCCACCTGGTCGCCGCTGGGAAAGGAGCGCATTTCCGGGTCGCGCCCGAGGTTGCCGACGATGATGACTTTGTTGACGGATGCCATGTTTTGCAGTGCCTGAAGGGGAGGGGAGACGGGGCGGCGAATCGCTGGTGGCGCGGCCCCGCGCGAGGCCAGCATTGTGCCGCATCCGGTCCCGGGCGGGCCCGGCGACGGACGGCCGCGGCGGCATGCGAGGCACAATCGGGCGCACATGTCTTCGTCCGATCCGCATTCGCGGGAACCGAACCTCCTGCAGAACCTGCGGCGTGAATTCGCCGATTTCCGCATCTGGCGCGACCGCGCCATCGTGCTGGCCTATGCGGTCGCCGCCGGGCTGGCGGTGGTCGGTTTCACCCTGCTGGCGGAATATGCCGCCGATCTCTTCGCCGCCTGGCACGGCTTCAACCGCTGGTCGCTGCTGCTGTGGACGCCGCTGTGCACCGCCGGCATCGTCTGGCTGACCCGGCGTTTCGCGCCCGGCGCGGCCGGCTCGGGCATTCCGCAGGTGATCGCCGCGCTGGACCCGGAGATGCCGGCCGCCGCCCGGCCGCGTTTCGTGTCGCTGCGGGTGTCGGCGGCCAAGATCCTGCTGTCCTCGGCGGGGCTGCTGGGCGGGCTGTCGGTGGGCCGCGAAGGGCCTTCGGTGCAGGTGGCCGCGGGCATCATGGCCCATGCGCAGCGCTGGCTGGGCGGGCGGGTGCCGGTGCATGCGCTGCTGGTGGCCGGCGGCGCGGCGGGCATCGCGGCCGCCTTCAATGCGCCGCTGGCGGGCATCGTCTTCGCCATCGAGGAGCTGTCGCGCAAGCTGGAGTCGCGCAGCAGCGGGCTGATCATCGCGGCCATCGTGCTGGCCGGCCTGATGGCGGTCTCGGCCTTCGGCAACCTGAGTTATTTCGGCGTGATCCGGGTGCCGCACCTGCAGTGGACCGCGCTGGCGCCCGGGCTGCTGACGGTGCTGGTGGCGGGCGTGGCCGGCGGCCTGTTCGCCCGGCTGCTCGCCATGAGCCTGACGGGCGGCGGCGGTCGCCTGGGCTGGTTGCGCGCGGCCTATCCGGTGCGTTTCGCGGCCGGCTGCGGGCTGGCGGTGGCGGTGCTCGGCCTGGCCTCGGGCGGCGCGAGTTTCGGCGCCGGCTCGGAGGCGGTCAAACACATGCTGGCCGGCCATGCCGACGTGCCGCTGCTGTACGTGCCGCTGAAGTTCCTGGCCACCTGGCTCACCGCCTGGAGCGGCGTGCCGGGCGGCATCTTCGCGCCTTCGCTGTCGATAGGCGCGGGCATCGGCCACGACGTGGCCCAGATCGCCGGCAGCGCCGATCTGGCCCCGGCCCTGATCGCCATGGGCATGGCGGCTTTCCTGGCGGCGGTGACGCAGGCGCCGCTGACCTCCTTCATCGTGGTGATGGAGATGGTCGACGGCCATTCGATGGTGCTCAGCCTGATGGCCGCGGCCATGCTGGCCAGCCTGCTGTCGCGCCTGATGACCCGGCCGCTGTACGAAACCCTGGCCGACTTCATGGTGGCCGGCCAGCGCCGGGGCTGAAGCTCAGGCGCTGGCCAGGCGCTGCACCAGGCCGCCGGTGAGGCGGGCGATGCGGCCGTCGAGTTCGAGTTCCAGCAGCTGCACCTGGATCTGCGCGGCGGCGATGCCGGTGCGGGCGACCAGGGCGTCCACGCTGACCGGGGCGTGGCCGATGGCTTCGAGCAGCGGGTCCGGACCTGCGCTGTCGTCTTCCCCGGGCGCTTGCGCCGTTGCCGCATGCACCGATGCGGAGGGCAGGCGCAACTCCTCCAGCACGTCCTGCGCGCTCTCGACCAGCTTGGCGCCCTGGCGGATCAGCGCATGGCAGCCGCGCGACTGCGGCGCATGGATGGAGCCCGGGATGGCGAACACCTCCTTGCCCTGCTCGGCCGCCACCCGCGCGGTGATCAGCGAGCCCGAAGGCTGGGTGGCCTCCACCACCAGCGTGCCCAGCGTGAGGCCGGAGATCAGCCGGTTGCGGCGCGGAAAGTTGTGCGCCACCGGCGGCGTGCCCAGCGCGTATTCGCTGACCAGGCAGCCGCCCGCGGCGATGCGGTGCGCCAGGGCGCGGTGCTGGCGCGGGTAGACGCGGTCCAGCCCGGTGCCGACGAAGGCGACGGTGGCGCAGGGCGCATCCGGCAGGGCGCCGTCGAGCGCGCCCTCGTGCGCCGCGCCGTCTATGCCCTGGGCCAGGCCGGACACGACGGTCATGCCGGACTGCGCGAAATGTCTCGCGAAGGCATGGGCATCCTGCAGGCCCTGCGGCGTGGGGTGGCGGGTGCCGACGATGGCGATCGCCGGTGTCCGCGGCCCGGGCAGTTCCTGGCCGAGCAGGTAGAGCATCAGCGGCGGGTCTTCGATGTTCAGCAGGGCGGCGGGGTAGTGCGCATCGCCCAGGGTGGCGATACGCCGGGCGGCGCCGCCGGGCTCGGCCTCGTTGAGCCAGGCCCAGGTGGTGTCGAGGAGCTTGTCGAAGCCGGGCGGCGGGATGGCGAGCGCATCGGCGGCGCTCGTGCCCGCCACCTGTGCCCGCGCGGCGCCGCTGGCGTCCAGCACGGCCTGCGGCAGGCCGAAGGCGGCCAGCAGCTTGCGGGCGGAATGCCGGCCCACGCCGGGGGTGACGTCGAGCCGCAGCCAGGCCGCGAGTTCCGCGCGATCCATGCTCAGACCGAAAGCCCCGGTGCTTACTCGGGCGACACCAGCCGGTCGCCGACCTTCACACCGGTGCGGATGTTCAGGATCAGGCCGTAGCTGACCCGGTCGAAGGTGCGAAACACCATCAGCAGGCCGTTGCGTTCGTCGGGCAGCTTGATGCGGGCCTTGTCCGGATCGGTCTTGTCGACGATGCGGTCGCCCTCCGACAGGATGGCCATCACGAAGCCGGGCTCGAAGCCGTCGCGGCTGCCGCGGTTGATCGAGACGACCTGGTTCTGCGCCGCGTCCAGCACCGCGCTGCCGTAGATCGACATCACCCGGGCGCCGCTGACCGGCACCGTGGGCGCGCGCGGCACGTAGATGGTGGTGGGGGTGGGCGGCTCGGGCAGCAGGCGGTCGCCGACCCGCATCTCTTCCTTGGTGACGGTGATGTCGAAGGTGGCCGGCACCACTTCCTGCAGCGGCTTGCCGTCCAGCAGGCTGTTCTCCACCGACTCGCCGCGCACCAGCTCGGCCCGGCCCAGGTATTGCGCCTCGTAGCCCAGCACCTCGCCGGTGTTGGGGTCCTTCAGCGGCGTGGCGTCGCGGAACACACGCCAGTTGCGCGGCGTGCCGGGCGCCATGGTCAGCGGCTGGCCGGGGCGCCGCGCACATAGGCGCGGTCGGCGCGGGCCAGCATGACGCGGTCTTCCTGGGTGCCGACAAAACGCGCGGAGTTGACCAGCGTCGGGCCGTCGATCACCAGCGGCTCGGCCAGGAAGGGCTCGATCGCCGAGGGCCGCAGCGTGGGCAGCGGATTGGCGCCCATGCGGTCGTAGCGGATGCGCGGCTCGATGCGCGCCTCGTCGCCCATGCCCGGCGGCGTGGTGCGCAGGCGGGCCCGGCCGCCGCTGCGTTCCAGGTAGAGCTGCTGGCCGGGATAGATCAGGTGCGGGTTGCGGATCTGCTCCAGGTTCATGCCCCAGAGCTCCGGCCAGCGCCAGGGCCGGCGCAGGTACATGCCGGAGATCGCCCAGAGGGTGTCGCCGCGCTTGACGGTGTAGATGTCGGGTGCGTTGGGGGCGAGTTCGGATTCGGGCACGCCGCTCTCGGCGGTGGCCTGGGCGACGGCCCGCTGGGTGGGCGTCACCGGATAGTTCTGCGCGGCCGCGGGCTGGGCGATGGCCATCAGGCAGGCCGCGGCCATCGTGGCGGGGGCGGCTGCACGGCGCAGACTCGGAAATCTCACTGGCATCGGAAGAATGCTCGCGGTTCGGTTACAAAAGCTCGCGCCGATTCTCTACGCTTTGGCCTTGCGACGACAACGATTATTGGCGGCGGCGGTCAGGGACCACTCCGAATTGGCGAAAATAGCGACATCCGCGCCCGACGGCGATGCCGTCCCGGCCGCCATCCCCTTCCCCCCACACCTGCGTTCTTTTGCCATGGCCCTGCTTCCCATCCTCCGTTTCCCCGACGCCCGGCTCCACACCGTCGCGCGCCCGGTGCAGGCCGTGGACGAACGCATCCGCACCCTGGTGGCCGACATGCTGGAGACCATGTACGACGCCAACGGCATCGGCCTGGCGGCCACCCAGGTCGATGTGCACGAGCGCCTGGTGGTGATCGATGTGTCCGAAGGCCGCGACCAGCCCCTGGTGCTGGTCAACCCCGAGATCACCTGGTATGGCCCCGAGCGGGTGACTGGCGAGGAGGGCTGCCTGTCGGTGCCCGGCATCTACGACGGCGTGGAGCGCGCCACCGCGATCCGCATGAAGGCCACCGACCTGGACGGCAAGGAGTTCACCCTGGAGGCCGAGGAGATGCTGGCCATCTGCATCCAGCACGAACTCGATCACCTGCTGGGCAAGGTCTTCGTCGAATACCTGTCGCCCCTGAAGCGCAACCGCATCCGCACCAAGCTGCTCAAGCAGCAGAAGGACGAAGCGAAAGCATGACCCCGAAGCACAAGAACGAGACAAGCCGCCACTCCCGCCACCCCCGCCGCATGGCTGCCCTGGTGCTGGCACTGGCCGCCGCGGCCATCGCCGGCGGCTGCGCCTCCCCGGCCAACCTGCCGGCCGGCAGCACGCCGGATGCGGCGATCGCCGCCGTCGGCCAGCCCACCGCCCGGTACCCGCTGCCCGGTGGCGGGCAGCGCCTGCAGTACTCCACCGCGCCGGCCGGCCAGCATGTGTGGAACGCCGACTTCGATGCCGCCGGCCGCCTGCTGGGCGTGGACGACGGCCTGACCTACACCAACTTCAACCGCATCGTGCTGGGCCAGTGGACCCGCGACGACGTGCTGCGCCTGCTCGGCCGGCCCGGCCTGGTGGAGAAGGTCTACAGCTTCCAGGGCGACATCTGGACCTACCGCTTCAGCGACCTGAACAACCCGCGCCTGGTGCACATCCACATCGACCCGGCCGGGGTGGTGCAGCGCATCATCTACACGGACGAGTTCGCCGCGCGCGACCGCGACAGCCGCTAGGCCCCGCGGCATGAAGATCGTCTTCGCGGGCACACCCGCCTTTGCCGCCTCGGCGCTCGAACACCTGCATGGCGCGGGCTTCGAGATCGCCCTGGTGATGACCCAGCCCGACCGCCCCGCCGGCCGCGGCATGCAGCTGCAGGCCTCGGCCGTCAAGCAGTTCGCCCAGGCCCACGGCCTGCCGGTGGCGCAGCCGCGCGGCCTGCGCCTGGACGGCCGCTACGCCGAGGACGCGGCCGCCGCCCAGGCCCGGCTCGCCGCGCTGCGGGCCGATGCCATGGTGGTCGCCGCCTACGGTCTGATCCTGCCGCAATGGGTGCTGGACCTGCCCCGCCTGGGCTGCTTCAACATCCACGCCAGCCTGCTGCCGCGCTGGCGCGGCGCCGCGCCCATCCACCGCGCCATCGAGGCCGGCGACGCCTTGACCGGCAACACCATCATGCAGATGGATGCCGGCCTGGACACCGGCGACATGCTGCTGACCGAGCCGGTGCCCATCGCCCCCGACGACAGCACCGGCAGCCTGCACGACAAACTCGCCGCACGCGGCGGCCCGCTGGTGTGCGAGGTGCTGCGCCAGGCCGAACGCGGCGCGCTGCAGCCGCAGCGCCAGCCCGCCGAAGGCGTCACCTACGCCGCCAAGATCGACAAGGCCGAGGCGGCCATCGACTGGTCGCAGGACGCCGTGCAGATCGCCCGCCGGGTGCGTGCCTTCGATCCCTTCCCGGGCGCATCCACCGCGCTGGACGGCACGGCGATCAAGATCTGGTCGGCCGAGGCCCTGGAAGGCCATGCGGCCGATGCCGGCGCCGCGCCCGGCACCGTGCTGGCCGCGGGCGCGGACGGCGTCTTCGTGCGCTGCGGCCAGGGCGTGCTGCGCGCCAGCGTGCTGCAGCGCGCCGGCGGCAAACGCCTGCCGGCCGACGGCTTCCTGCGCGGCCATCCCTTGCCCGCCGGCAGCCTGCTGGCATGACGGCCGCCGCCCTCGCATCCGAGGCCGCGGCACCCGGACCCGTGCCCTGGCGCGAGCTGCCGCGCGACCCGGAATTCCGCCGCGGCGCCATCGACATCCTCGGCACCTCGCTGGGCGTGGGCGCCTGGGGCCTGGTCACCGGCGTGGCCATGGCCAAGGCAGGCCTGGGCACCGGCATGGCGGTGACCATGGCGCTGCTGACCTATGCCGGCAGCGCCCAGCTCGCCACCCTGCCGCTGCTGGCGGCGGGCTCGCCGATCTGGGTGATCTGGCTGACCGCCTGCTGCGTCAACCTGCGTTTCGTCATCTTCAGCTCGATGTGGCGCAGCTTCTTCGGCCACCTGCCGCGGCCGCGCCGCTGCGCGCTGGGCTACTTCAGCGGCGACGTGGTCTTCGTGCTGTTCCTGCGCCGTTATCCGGTGCAGCGGCCGGCAGCGGGCCAGGAGGCGTATTTCTGGGGCGCGGCGATCTGCAACTGGTTCTTCTGGCAGGTGCCCTGCCTGATCGGCATCTTCCTGGCCGACACGATTCCGGTGGCCTGGGGCCTGGGCTTCGCCGGCGTGCTGGCCCTGCTGGGCGTGGCCGGCTCGATGCTGGCCGGGCGGCTGGAGGCGCTGTCGGCCGTGGTGGCCGCGGCCGGCGCGGTGGCCGCCTTCGCGCTGCCGCTCAAGCTCAACATCCTGGTCGGCATCGCGGCCGCGGTGGTGGTCGGGCTGGTGGCCGAGCAGCTCATCCCGCCGCACAGCCGGGTGGTGCGCCGCGCGCGGGTGGCGTCTTCCTCGAAGAAGGACGGCGCCTGATGTCCGGCGGCGACTGGCTCGATACCGCGCTCGACCTGCTGACCATGGTGGGCCTGGGGGTCATCACCCTGCTCAGCCGCAGCTTCTTCATGCTGCCCGAGCGTGAATGGCGCCTGCCCTCGCTGCTGCAGCGCGGCCTGCGTTATGCGCCGCTGGCGGCGCTGGCCGCGGTGGTGGCGCCGGAACTGCTGATGCGCGACGGCCATTTCCTCACCACCTGGGCCGATGCCCGACTGCCGGCGGCGGCGGTCGGCATGGCGGTGTATTTCTGGCGGCGCAGCATCCTGTTCACCATCGTGGCGGGCATGCTGGTCTACCTGCCCCTGCACATCGGGCTGGGCTGGTAGCGGAGGATTTCAGGATGAGGCTTGCGCCAGCTCGTCGCAGTACTGGGCCAGCGCCTCTATCTCGGACGACTTGTCGAACACCGCGTCGGCGCCCAGGTCGGTACAGCGTTTGCGGATGTCGGGCGTGGCGTAGTTGGTCAGCACCACCACATGCTGGCGCGGCTCGTCGCGCGCCTGCAGCGCCCGCAGCACACCCAGGCCGTTGCCGTCTTCCAGGAAGAGATCGACGATGGCCAGATGCCAGTCGTCGTGCGCCGCGAACCACTGGCGGGCGGCCTCCTCGCCGGCGGCCCAGCCAAGCATCTGGACCGGCGCCAGCTCCGTCAAGGCCGCGCTCAGGTTCTCACGGATCAGCGGATTGTCTTCAACGAGGAAGGCGGAAAGCATGGCACGTCGGCATCGGAAAGCGCGAGGCAGTATTGGCGAAGACCGCACAGTAGGCCAGCAGACCGGCTCACCGGATGTAGGACTAGGCCGTCTCAGAAAAGCCGAGTGGCGGCGGGTGCATCGGGCGTTTCTACAATCGCCCGGTTACCAGGCGGTTACCAAGGGCGGGAGCGGGCCCGGAATCGCGAATCCCTTTCCCTTTTTCCGAACTTTTCAAAATCCTCGAATGAACATCCTTCGCTTCTCCGATCTGTGCGCCCGCGGCGACGCCTCCGGCAAACGTGTCTTCATCCGTGCCGACCTCAACGTGCCGCAGGACAAGTCCGGCCGCATCACCGAGGACACCCGCATCCGCGCCTCGGTGCCCTGCATCGAGCTGGCCTTGAAGGCCGGCGCGGCGGTGATGGTCACCTCGCACCTGGGCCGCCCGACCGAAGGCGAGTTCAAGCCCGAGGACAGCCTGGCGCCCGTCGCCGCGCGCCTGTCCGAACTGCTGGGCCGCGAAGTGCCGCTGGTGTCCGACTGGGTCGATGGCGTAGAGGTCGCCCCGGGCAGCGTGGTGCTGCTGGAGAACTGCCGCCTCAACAAGGGCGAGAAGAAGAACGACCCGGCGCTGGCGCAGAAGCTGGCCAGGCTCTGCGACATCTTCGTGCACGACGCCTTCGGCACCGCCCACCGCGCCGAAGCCTCCACCTACGGCATCGCGCAATACGCCCCGGTGGCCTGCGCCGGTCCGCTGCTGTCGGCCGAGATCGATGCGATCAGCAAGGCCCTGGCCAACCCGAAGCGTCCGCTGGCCGCCATCGTGGCCGGCTCCAAGGTGTCCACCAAGCTCACCATCCTGAAGGCCCTGGCCGGCAAGGTGGACCAGCTCATCGTCGGCGGCGGCATCGCCAACACCTTCATGCTGGCCGCCGGCCTGCCGATCGGCAAGTCGCTGGCCGAGCCCGACCTGCTGGACCAGGCCAAGGCCGTGATCGACGCCATGCGCGAGCGCGGCGCGGCCGTGCCCATCCCCACCGACGTGGTGGTCGCCAAGGAGTTCAGCCCCACCGCCACCGCCACCGTCAAGCGCGCCGAAGACGTGGCCGACGACGACCTGATCCTGGACATCGGCCCGGAGACCGCCAAGGCCCTGGCCGCGCAGCTCGAAGCCGCCGGCACCATCGTCTGGAACGGCCCGGTCGGCGTGTTCGAGTTCGATGCCTTCGCCCATGGCACCGAGACCATCGCACGCGCCATCGCCAAGTCGCCCGCCTTCAGCATCGCCGGCGGCGGCGACACCCTGGCGGCCATCGCCAAGTACGGCATCGAGAAGGACGTCGGCTACATCAGTACCGGCGGCGGCGCCTTCCTCGAAATCCTCGAAGGCAAGACCCTGCCGGCCTTCGAGATCCTGGAAAAGCGCGCGGCCGGCTGAACGTTTTCGGGGAAGACCCCGAGAGGCATGGGCCTTGCTTACGGTTACGGTTCTTAACTTATACGTTTGAGTTCTATACCGTGATGCAACAAAGTTTCAGCAAGCCGGCCCTCGGGTCTTTGGTCGCCCTGACGGCGCTCCTCGCGTCCTGTGGCGGGGGCAACGATCCTGTCGTCGTGGCGCCTCCGCCGCCCGCGGTCGTCGCGCCCCGGTGGTCGCCGACCTCAGCTGCAACACCACCAATGCCGACGGCACCACCGTGGTGGTGGGCAGCGGCGCCGCCGGCGACCCTTCGCTGCCGGAAGCCGCATCGGGCTACCGCGTCGGCCTGAAGACGGCCTATTCCAAGACCTTCATGGTGTCGTCGGCCAACCCGCTGGCCAGCAAGGCCGGCTGCGATGTGCTGAAAGCCGGCGGCAGCGCCGCCGATGCGGCCGTCGCCGTGCAGGCCGTGCTCGGCCTGACCGTGCCCGAGGCCACCGGCCTGGGCGGCGGCGCCTTCATGCTGTACTACGACGCCACCGCCAAGACGGTGCAGGCCTACGACGGCCGCGAGACCGCGCCGGCCGCTGCCACCAACAACTACCTGCGCTACATCGACCAGACCGGCACCTCCACCGCCGCCCCCTTGCCCACCGGTGCCCGCGCCAGCGGCCGCTCCATCGGCACCATCGGCGCGGTGCGCATGCTCGAACTCGCGCAGAAGGACCACGGCGTGATGGCCTGGAAGGACCTGTTCGGCAGCGCCACCTCCCTGGCCACCAACGGCTTCCCGATCGGCGGCCGCCTGGCCGCGGCCATCTCCAGCAATGCCACCAGCCTCAAGCGCGATGCCGAGGCCACCGAGTACTTCTTCAACGCCGACGGCACACCCAAGGCCCTGGGCACCGTGCTGAAGAACCCCAAGTACGCCGCCACGCTGACCAAGCTGGCGGCCCAGGGCGCGGACGCCCTCTACACCGGCCAGATCGCCCAGGACATCGTGGCCAAGATCGGCATCACCCTGGCCGCGGACGGCGTCACGGCCATCACCCCCGGCCTGACCACCATGGCCGACCTGGCCGGCTACAAGGCCAAGCGCCGCGAGCCGGTCTGCGTGACCTACCGCGCCTACTGGGTCTGCAGCATGTCGCCCCCGTCCTCCGGCGGCATCGGCGTGGCCTCGGCCATGGGCATCCTGGAGAACTTCAACATGGGGCTGTACAAGCCCGCCGGCACCGACGAAGGCGGCATCCCGACGGTCAAGGGCGTGCACCTGGTGACCGAGGCCGAGCGCCTGGCCTATGCCGACCGCGACATGTACGTGGCCGACACCGACTTCGTGCCCCTGCCCGGCGGCACCTGGGACACCATGCTCAACAAGAACTACCTGAGCAGCCGCGCCAACCTGATCAGCTTCAGCACCAGCATGCGCACCGCCACGGCCGGTGCGCTGGGCGCGGTGCCGCAGGGCGTGGACACGACGGTCGAGCACGGCACCAACCACTTCACCATCGTCGACAAGAAGGGCAACGTCGCCACCATGACCACCACGGTGGAATCGAGCATGGGCTCCTTCCACATGACCAACGGCTTCATCCTGAACAACCAGCTGACCGACTTCTCGGCCAACCCGATCGACACCACCACCGGCCTGCTGGTCGCCAACCGGGTCTCGCCCGGCAAGCGCCCGCGCAGCACGATGGCGCCGACCATGGTCTTCAAGATCGCGGCCGACGGCAGCAAGGGCGACTTCGTGATGGCCACCGGCTCGCCCGGCGGCGGCACCATCATCCAGTACGTGGTCAAGACGCTGGTCGGTGCACTCGACTGGGGCCTGGATGCACAGCAGTCGGCCAGCCTGGTCGATTTCGGTGCCAGCAACAGCCCCACCACCACCATCGGCGGCGAGCATCCGTACTTCGTGAACGGCCAGCTGGCGT
The DNA here is from genome assembly GCF_009906855.1 of Xylophilus rhododendri. Lineage (NCBI taxonomy): Bacteria > Pseudomonadati > Pseudomonadota > Betaproteobacteria > Burkholderiales > Xylophilus > Xylophilus rhododendri. Next base: position 2,679,715 of record NZ_CP047650.1, on the reverse strand, counting down.
CCCTGGTCTCCGGCCTGACGGCGATGGGCCACACCATCTCCACCGGCGCGCAGACCAGCGGCGTGGGCAACATCATCGCCTCGACCTACAAGGGCGCGCCGATCTGGACCGGCGGCACCGATCCGCGCCGCGAAGGCGTGGTGCTGGGCGACACCTTCACGCCCTGATACGGGCCCTGCCCATCGGACGAACCCCGCGGCGCCATCATGGCCCCGCGGGGTTTTTCTTTGGGTATCCGTCATGGGCCTGCCGCGCGAGCGGTAGCAGAATCACCCGCTTCGATCCGATGGAGACCACCTTGCCCTTCGCCATTCCCGCCGCCGCCCAACTCACCGCTTCCAACCGCCCGCGCCGCGCCACCAAGATCGTCGCCACGCTGGGCCCGGCCTCCAACACGCCCGAGATGATCGAGGCCATGATCCGCGCCGGCGTGAACGTGGTGCGCCTGAACTTCAGCCACGGCAAGGCCGAGGACCATGTCGAGCGTGCCCGCGTGGTGCGCGAGGCCGCCCAGCGCGCCGGCCGCGAGGTGGCCATCATGGCCGACCTGCAGGGCCCGAAGATCCGCGTCGGCAAGTTCCTCTCCGGCCGGGTGGAGCTGGAGCAGGGCGCGAGTTTCATCCTCGACGCTTCCCGCACCGAACTCGGCGACGTGCAGGGCGTCGGCCTCGACTACAAGGAGTTGCCGCGCGACGTGAAGGCCGGCGACATCCTGCTGCTCAACGACGGCCTGATCGTGCTGAAGGTGGAGTCGGTGCGCGGCGAGGAGGTGCACACGGTGGTGCGCATCGGCGGCGAGCTGTCCAACAACAAGGGCATCAACAAGCAGGGCGGCGGCCTGACCGCGCCGGCGCTCACCGGCAAGGACATGGAGGACATCAAGACCGCGATGAGCTTCCAGGCCGACTACGTGGCGGTGAGCTTCCCCAAGAACGCCACCGACATGGAGATGGCCCGCCAGCTCTGCAACGTGGCCGGCGCCGAGTTCAAGCACAAGCCCGGCCTGATCGCCAAGATCGAGCGGGCCGAGGCGCTGCCGCAACTCGACGAGATCCTGCGGGTGTCCGACGGCATCATGGTGGCGCGCGGCGACCTGGCGGTGGAGGTGGGCCACGCGGCCGTGCCGGCGCTGCAGAAACGCATGATCAAGCTGGCCCGCGAGTCGGACAAGCTGGTCATCACCGCCACCCAGATGATGGAGAGCATGATCACCAACGCCGTGCCCACCCGCGCCGAGGTGAGCGACGTGGCCAACGCGGTGCTCGACGGCACCGATGCGGTGATGCTGTCCGGCGAGACGGCCGCCGGCCGCTATCCGCTGGAAGTGGTGCAGGAGATGGCCGCCATCTGCTCGGCCGCCGAGGCCGCCGAAGAGTTCGAGCTGGACTCGGACTTCACCGGCCAGACCTTCCGCCGCATCGACCAGTCCATCGCCATGGGCGCGCTCTTCACCGCCAACCACCTGGGCGCCAAGGCCATCGTGGCGCTGACCGACAGCGGCTCCACCGTGCTGTGGATGAGCCGCCACCGCACGCAGGTGCCGATCTATGCGCTGACCCCGCGCATCGCCACCCAGCGCCGCATGGCGCTCTACCGCAACGTGCGGCCGCTGCTGATGGATTCGAGCGCCGAGCGCGACATGGCGCTGTCCGAGGCCGAGCAGTACCTGAAGGACCGCGGGATCATGAAGAGCGGCGACGTCTACGCCATCACCTGCGGCGAGCCCATGGGCGCGCCGGGCGGCACCAACATGCTCAAGATCTGCCGGGCGGTCTGAGCCGTCCGGAGCGCTTCGTGGCCGCCACCGTGCCACTGGTGGCCGCGTAGCGCCGGCTCATGCCAATGGGGCCGGCGCGCGGCCCGGGCCCTGCCTAGCATGGCCGCCTTCCCATCGTTCGATGAAAGGCGCGCCATGTGGCCGAGAAAAAATGTCGTCGTCGCCGCCGGCCTGCTGCTGGCGACCTGCCTGCTGGCGCAGGCCCAGGTGCGCAGCTCCACCGGCTGGTCGGTGGCGGGCACCATCACGCCCTCGCCCTGCGTGCTGACGCTCACCGGCGGCGGCGTGGCCGACTTCGGCCCCCTGTCCACGGCCACCGTCAAGGCCTGGCCGGTGAAGTCCGATCCCGCGCGCTACAGCGGCATCGACGCCAACGTCAGCCGGTCGATGAACCTGAGCGTGAGCTGCACCTCGTCCACCCGCTTCGCCCTGTCCTTCGTCGACAACCGGGCCGGCACGATGTCGGGGCCGGCAGGGCAGGGCTACAGCTACGGCCTGGGCGGCTATGCGCCGCCGGGCGAACCGGTGGTGAACATCGGCCGATACGTCGTCAACTTCAGCAATCTCTACGTCGGCCGGTCCCCCGGAGACTCCCTGTCGAAGTTCAAGGCCGCCTTCCTGGCCGACGGCGCCGCCACCCCGTCCAGCACCTGGACCCAGGCCACGGGCCTGGACGCCGTCTATCTGCCGGCCGGCAAGTCCCTGGGCTTCACCGCCGATGCGTTCGACACCGCTCCCGGCGCGCTGGCCAGGGTCCTGGGCGGCCTCGTCTTCATGTTCGAGCCGCTGAAGGCCGTGGTCGATGGCGCGACCAGCGACATGTCGCTCGACGGCTCGGCCACCATCACCCTGATCGGCCTGTGAGGCGGGCCGCCGCCATGCCCTTCGTTGCGCCTGGAGCACCGCTGATGCGCGTCCCGCGACCGTCCGTGCCCATGGGTCCCGCGCAGCGGCCGGACACTGCCTAGCATGGCCCTCTCCATCACCCGCAAAAAGGTATCGCCATGTTGAAAAGAACTTTCGCTGCAGCCGCCCTGCTGATGGCCGCCGGCCTGGGTGCCCAGGCCCAGGCGCGGAGCTCCACCGGCTGGACGGTGATCGGCACCATCACGCCCTCGCCCTGCGTGCTGACGCTCTCGGGCGGCGGCGTGGCGGACTTCGGCCCGATCTCCACCGGCACCATCAAGACCTGGCCCGTGGAGACCAATCCGCAGCGCTACAGCGGTCTCGATGCGAACGTCGTCCGCTCCCTCGACCTGCATGTGGGCTGCACCTCGCCCACGCGCTTCGCCCTGTCCTTCGTCGACAACCGGGCCGGCACGGTGTCGGGGCCGGCGGGGCAGGGCTACAGCTACGGCCTGGGCAGCTACACATCGCCGAGCGGGCCGGTGGAGAACATCGGGCGCTATGTCGTCAGCTTCACCAAGCTGGTGGTCAAGGCGACCACCTCGGCCGACGCGATCGCACCCCAGGGCGCGTTCCTGACGGACGGCGCGGCCACCGCGGCCAGCACCTGGACCCGGGCCACCGGCAACGACGACATCTTCCTGCCCTCGGGCAAGTCGCTGGGCTTCACCTCCCTGCCGGTCGACACCGCGCCCGGCGCGCTGGCGGACGTTTCCGGCCCGATCGACTTCTCCTTCGAACCGCTGCAGGCGGTGGTCGATGGCGCGACCAGCGACATCCTGCTCGACGGCTCGGCCACCATCACCCTGATCGGCCTGTGAGGCGGTCCGCCGCCCTGCTGGCCCTGGCGGCCTGCGGCTGGGCCGCGGCCGCCGCCCAGAACGCCAGCTCCGGCCTGGTGCCGGATGCGGCGGTGCTGCTGGTTTCCGAGGACGGCGGACAGGCCCAGATCGGCCTGCAGAACCGCGACCCGCGGCCGCTGCTGCTCTACAGCCGCATCTACGATGTGGACGAGGGCGACCGGGCGCTCAAGCTGGTGCCGCTGCCCTCGGTGGCGCGGGTCGAGCCGCAGGCCCGGCAGGTGGTGCGCTTCGTGCTGGAGCGGCCGGAGCAGCCGCTGGTGGCGCAGCATTTCAAGAGGGTGACCTTCGAGGGCATACCGCCGCGCAGCACCGCGCGGGACCGCTCGCAGGTGCAGCTCAACATCCGCTACGACCTGCCGGTGGTGATCTCGCCGCGCGGCCTGGAGCCCGACGACGCGCCCTGGCGGCGCCTGCTGCTGGGCACCGAGGGCCGCGAGCTGGTGCTGCGCAATCCCAGCGCCTACGTGGTGCGTCTGGCGCGCGAGACCCTGCTGCTGCCCGCGCAGCGCCCGCTGGAGTTGTTGGGCCGCACCTTCATCCTGCCGGGCGAGGTGCTGCATGCCGCGCTGCCGGCCGACCTGGATCCGGCCAGCCTGAGCGCGGTGCGCCTCTTCCCGACCACGCTGCACGGCTTTGCCGCCGCCCCCTACGACGCGGCCATCCGCCGCTGACGTGATGTGCGGCGGCGCCCGGGCACCCTCCTGCTGGCCGCTGCCTGCCTGGCGCTGGCCGGCCCTCCTGCCGGGGCGCAGCCAGGCCCGCCGCCGCCAGCGGTCGGCGACGAGTCCTGGACCTTCGACACCCAGCTGCTGGGCGAGCGCGGCCTGCCGCCCTCGCTGGCCCGCTATTTCGCGGCCGGCGGGCGTTTTGCCGCCGGCTGGCAGGCGGTGCAGCTGAGCATCAACGGCGAATCGCGCGGCGTGCACCGGCTGCTGTTCGATGCCGGCGGCCAGCCCTGCTTCCTGCCCGCCTTCCTGGCCGAGGCGGGACTGCTGGCGGCCGGGGACGGCGCCGCCGCGCCCGATGCCTGCCCCGACCCGCGCCGCGTGCTGCCGCGCGCCCTGGTCTCGCTGCGGCCGCAGGCCGGCGCGGTCGAGATCGGCGTGCCGCAGGAGCTGCTGCGGCCGGTGGCGCCGCAGTCGCGCAGCATCTCGGGCGGCCTGGGCGCGCTCTTCAACTACCGCGCCTATGCGCTGGATTTCGGTGCCGGCGGCGATGCACCGCGCCTGCGCAACCGCTATGTCGACACCACCGCCGGCCTCAATGCCGGCGGCTGGCTGCTGCGTTCCCAGCAGGACTGGGACGGCAGCAGCGGCAGCGCGTCCCGCCTGCGCTGGCGCGGCGCCTATGCGCAGACCACCCTCGAAGCGCGCCAGCAGGTGCTGCAGGCCGGCCTGCTGTCGCTGCAGGATCCGCTCTTCGGCGGCCTGCCGCTGCTGGGGGTGCAGGGTTTTCCGGAACGCACGCTGATCGCCGGCAACAGCTACGCGGTGACCGGCCTGGCCAACGCACTGACGCGGGTGCGGCTGCTGCAGCACGGCGTGCCGCTGCTCGACACGGTGGTGCCACCCGGCCCTTACGCCCTGTCCAACTATGTGCTGACCGACCGCAACAGCGAACTGGAGGTGCAGCTGCAGGAGGAGGGCGGCGCCAGCCAGGCTTATGTGGTGCCCTCCGCGACACTGCTGCTGGCCGCCGGCAACGCCCAGTTCGAGGGCTGGAACCTGGCGGCCGGCACCTTGCGCGACCCCGGCGGCGAACGCCTGGCGGCAGGGCCGGCGCTGGCCTCCGGCTCGCGCGGCTGGACCCACGGCCCGCTGGCCGGTGTGGCCGGCCTGCTGGCCTCGGCCGGATATGCGGCGGCCGGTACCGCGGTGAACGCGCGGCTGGAGTCGCTGCAGTCGCAGCTCTGGGGCCAGCTGCTGGTTTCGCAGCACGGCGGGCAGCAGGGCCTGCTCGGCAGCACCACGGCCAGCCGCGCGGTCGGCGGTGCCTGGAGCCTGGGTGTGTCGGCCAGCCTGCGCAGCCCGGGCTACCGTTCGGTGCAGGACACGGAGGATGTCGCCCAGCGCTCCCAGCTGGGGCTGGCGCTGGGCTGGCATGCGGGCGCGGCGGGTGCCGTCTCCCTCGGCCTGGCGCGGGTGAACCAGGCCGGCAGCGGCGCGGCCGACACGGTGAACCTGGCCTGGAGCAAGAGCTTCGCCGCCGGCGCCAGCCTCAATGTGGGCCTGGCGCGGCGCGACACGCATACGCCTTCGGCCGTGTCCGGCGCGGCGAGCTCGAATTCGCTCTTCGTCAACCTGAGCTGGCCGCTGGGCGGCAATGCCACCAGCCGCAGCACCCTGCAGCAGCAGGACGGCCTGGCGCGGCGCGGCATCTCCGTCGAGCAGCGCGTGCATCCGCAGTTCGGCTGGCGCGCCAGCATGGACGAGGGCTCGGGCCCGTCCGGGCGCGACCTCACCGTCTACGGCACGCCCTGGTTCAGCACCTTGTCGGCCGGCATCAGCCAGAGCGGCCCCAGCCAGTCCCTGCATGGCGAAGCCAGCGGCGGCGTGGTGTTGACCGGCGACGGCCTGGCCTTCTCGCCCTACCCGGTGCAGGACAGCTTCGGCACGGTGCGCACCGGTGATGTGGCCCTGGTGCGCATCGACACGCCGCAGGGCCCTGTCTGGTCCGGTCCCCACGGCCTGGCCGCGCTGCCGGCGCTGCCGGCCTATCTCGACTCGCGCATCGAACTGGCGGGCAAGTCGGTGCCGCTGGACGTGGAGGTGCAGGACGGCCTGCAGGTGGTGCAGGCCGGCCGCGGCGCGGTGCTGCGCCTGAACATGGGCCTGCAGCGGGTGCATCGCTGGATGCTGGCCATCCGCCTGGCCGACGGCTCGCGCCTGCCGGCGGGCTCGGCCATCCTGCGCAACGGCAGCGAACTGGTGACGGTGTCCGACGACGACGGACGGGCGCTGGTGATCCAGCGCGACGAGCAGGACCGCTGGTCGGCCGAACTCGCCGACGGCCAGCGCTGCGCCATCGGGCTGTTCGAGCCCGAGCCGGCGCGGCCCGACGACTTCTTCATCCGTGCCTCGGCGCGCTGCCTGTGAAGCGGCGCCGCCTCAGAAGATGCCGGTGCGGAAATAAGCCTCGCAGGTGCGCGCCACCCGCACCCGCTCGTTGCGGGAATCCAGGCACAGGTACATGTGGCCGAGCTCGTCGCGGCGCACCCGCTGCACCAGCGCCAGATTCACCACCACGCTGCGGTGCACCTTCACGAAAAGGCCTGGCGGCAGCTGCGCCTGCACCGCGGTGATGCCGAGATTGAGCATGCCCTCTTCCCGGGCCAGCAGCACCCGGGTGTACTTGCCCTCGGCCTGGAAATAACGCACCTGGTCCAGCGCCGCCACGATGATCTCCGGCCCGCGGGAGATGGCGACCAGGCGCGGCGCCGATGCGGCGGCCGCTTCCACGGCGGTCGAAGGCTGCGGGGGATGCGGAGTCTGGAATGCTTCGGCGCGCTGGACCATGGAGCGGAGGGCGGTGCAAAGCCGCTAGGGGACCATCGCCCGGTCCGCCACGCAATAGTCCGTACGACCGGACCGCGGGCCGGCAGGCCCTACTGGAACCACTCGGTGAAGGAGCGTTCCCGCAGGCAGCGCGCCTTGCCGCCGGCCACCATGCCTTCGAGGAAGGCGCCGCGCGCCTCCGGATCCATGCCGGTCTGCAGCCGCACCTGCGGATTGCTGTAGACCGCCTGCTGCGGGCCCACGCCGCCGGCATCGCGCAGCAGCACCTCGGTGCCGCGGCCGGTCTGCAGGGTGGCCCGGCCCTCGGTTTCCTTCACCCGCACCGCCACGCCGTTGTCGCAGCGGTAGGCGGTGCCGGAGAAGTGGTTGGCGAAGGGGCCGGTGGCGCAGCCGCCGAGCGCGGCGGCCAGGGGCAGCAGGGCCAGGGCGGCCGTGCGGCGGGCAGCGCGCCTGGAGAGCCTTGAGGGCATCAGCAGAAATGTCATGGCGAAGGTCCTCCCGATAATCCACGCGGCCACAGGGCCCACAGCCGCAGGCTCTGCTTGAGGCGGCCGGCGGCCTCGCCGGCATCCGCGCCCCAGCCGACGAAGTAGTCGGCCCGCACCGCTCCGACGATGGCACTTCCCGTGTCCTGGGCCATGACCAAACGTTGCAGCGCGGCCGTGGGCCCCGGCGAGGCCAGCCAGACCGGCGTGCCGTAGGGGATGCTGGTGCGGTCCACCGCGATCGAGCGGCCGGGCGTCAGCGCCACGCCCTGGGCGCCGCGCGGGCCGAAGGAGGCATCGAGCGCATCCAGCGGCTCCTCGCGGAAGAACACGTAGCGCGGATTGGTCCACATCAGCTCGTTGGTGCGCTGCGGGTTCTGCGCCAGCCAGGCGCGGATGCCGGGCCAGGTGGCGTCGCGCACCTGGCCGTTCTGCAGCAGCCAGCTGCCGATGCTGCGGTAGGGCTGGTCGTTGGTGCCGGCATAGGCCAGGCGCACCAGGCGCACGCTGCCGTCGGGCTCGCTGATGCGCAGCCGGCCCGAGCCCTGGATGTGCAGCACCATGGCCTCCACCGGGTCGGCCAGCCAGGCCAGGGCGCGGCCCTGCAACGCGGCGCGGGCCTCGGGCAGGGTGTCGATCTGCTGGCGGGTGTACCAGGGCTTGCGCTGGCCCAGGCCGGCAGGCGGCGCGTACAGCGGCACGTTGAAGCCCGGCGCCTGCAGCCGGCTGGCCGGCACCACCGGCTCGTAGTAGGCGGTGAGCAGGCCCTCGGGATTGCCTTCGGCCGACTCGACGCGGTAGGGCTGCAGCTTGGCCATCATCCAGGCGCGCTGCTCCTCGGGCGTGCCGATGCTGAGCCGGCGCACGTCGCCGCACAGGGCGGCATAGGCGGGGCCGGGTTTCTCGCAGCTCTTGGTCCAGGCGTTCCAGGCCTCGAAGAGGTCGTCGTCGGCGAAACCGGGCAGCTCCGACCAGTCCGCCGGCACCCAGCGGCCACGGCCTGCCACCGGGGCGGCGGGCACCGGCGCGAAGGCACCCGGGCGGCCGATGGCCGGTTCGCCGACACCGGGCACGGCAGCGGGCGCGGATGCGTCCGGCGGCAAGGTGGGTACGGCACAGGCGGCCAGCAGCAGGGCGGTGGCCGTCGCCAGGATTCCTAGAATGGCCCGGTCCACCGAACGCCGCGGGAGTCTTGTTGTCATGTTGCTGATTCTGCTTGAAGCCCTGCTGGCCCTCGGGGTGCTCCTGCTCATCGTCTGGTGGACCATGTTCGCCGGCCGCAAACGCGGCGAGCCGCCGCCGGCCGAGCGGGACCCGGAGCAGTAGGCCAAAGGGTTTACATGACGAAACGGCGGCCGGCCAGGGCCTTTCGAATAATGGGTTTTCGCCTCGAAAACCCATAAAGAAGGACTCTCGCCATGCGCAAACTCATCCTCGCAGGAACCGCCGCCGCCGTGCTGCTCGTCACCGGCTGCGCCGACATGAACATGTCCGATACCCAGCGCCGCACCGCTGTCGGCGCGGGCGCAGGCGCGGCCGGCGGCGCCGTGATCGGTGCCCTGGCCGGCGGCGGCAATGCCGGCAAGGGCGCGCTGATCGGCGCCGGCGTCGGTGCCCTCGGCACCTACATCTGGTCCGAACGCATGGAAAAGCAGAAGCGCGACATGCAGGCCGCCACCCAGGGCACCGGCATCGCGGTCTCGCAGACCTCGGACAACCAGCTCAAGCTCGATGTGCCCAGCGATGTCTCCTTCGACACCGGCAAGGCCAACGTCAAGAGCAACTTCGCGCCGGTACTGGACCGCTTCGCCACCAGCCTGCAGGGCAACCCCGGCGCCACGGTGCGCATCGTCGGCCACACCGACAACACCGGCAGCGATGCGGTCAACGATCCGCTGTCGGTCAGCCGTGCCGCCGCCACCCGCGACTACATCGTGATGCGCGGCATCGACTCGCGCCGCTTCGAGGTCGAAGGCCGTGGCTCGCACCAGCCGATCGCCAGCAACGACAGCGCCGCCGGCCGCGCCCAGAACCGCCGCGTCGAGATCTTCATCGGCGAGCAGGGCCGCTCCTGATCGCATAGCCCATTAGCTGGGCTTATGAACCGCGGTGAAAAATCGATCACCGCGGGCCGCCGCATGGGCCTAGCATGCAGGGCTTGTCCTTCCCCTCGAAAGCAAGTCCATGGTCAAGCAGGTTCTCGTCGTCGCCGCACTGGCTTCCTCCTTCGTGGGCTTCGCCGCCCAGGCCCAGCAGGCCGCATCGGCCACGCTCGACAAGGTCAAGTCCAGCGGTGCGATCACGGTGGCTTACCGTGAGTCGTCCATCCCCTTCTCCTATCTGGCCGACGGCCAGCATCCCACCGGCTTCGCCTGGGAGATCTGCGGCCGCATCGTCGATGAGGTGAAGAAGGCCACCGGCCGCGCCGACCTGCAGGTGAAGACGCAGGCCGTGACTTCCGCCAACCGCGTGCCCCTGCTGCAGAACGGCACCATCGACATCGAGTGCGGCTCCACCACCAACAACAGCGAGCGCGGCAAGCAGGTGCAGTTCGCCACCAACTACTTCTACACCGGCACGCGTTTCCTGGTGAAGAGCAGCTCGCCGATCAAGTCGCTGGCCGACCTCAAGGGCAAGAAGGTGGTCTCCACCACCGGCACCACCAACATCCTGGTGATCCGCAACGTCAACAAGGACAAGGGCCTGGACATGGAGATCCTGTCGGCCAAGGACCATGCCGAATCCGCCCTGCTGGTGGAAAGCGGCCGGGCCGATGCCTTCGCCATGGACGACATCCTGCTCTACGGCATCAAGGCCAACGCGCAGGCGCCGGATTCGCTGGCCGTGGTCGGCGAGGCGCTGCAGGTCGAGCCCTACGCCATCATGCTGCGCCGCGACGATGCCGGCTTCAAGCAGCTGGTGGACGGCACCATCGCCTCGCTGGTCAAGAGCGGCGATTTCGAGAAGCTCTACAAGAAGTGGTTCCAGTCGCCCATCCCCCCGAAGGGCGTGAACCTCAACGCGCCGATGAGCGACGAACTCAAGGCCAACCTGACCGCCCTGTCGGACAAGCCCGCGCTGTGAGCGGCATGCAGGACGCGGGTGTGGTGGGGGTGCTCGGCGGCATGGGTCCGCTGGCCACGGTGGATTTCCTGCGCAAGGTGATCGATGCCACGCCCGCTCAGGTCGACCAGGACCATGTGCCGGTGGTGACCAGCTCCATCCCGCAGGTGCCCGACCGCACCGCGGCCTTCCAGGGCCGGGGCGAATCGCCGCTGCCGGCGCTGGTCGCCAGCGGCCAGCGGCTGGTGCGCGCGGGCGCGGGGCTGATCGCCATTCCCTGCAACACCGCGCACCTGTGGTTCGAGCCGCTGCAGCAGGCACTGGGCTTGCCCATGCTGCACCTGATCGACGTCGCGCTGGACGAGGCCGTGGCCCTGGTCGGCCCCGAGGCCCGGCTCGGGCTGCTGGGCACCGAGGCCACGCTCGCATCCGGCCTCTACACCGGACGCGGCCACACCGGCCTGCGATGGCTGCTGCCGGCCCAGGACGAGATCGCGCGCTGGGTCACGCCCGGCATCCACGCGGTGAAGGCCGGCGACGTGCCGGGCGCCGCCGCGCTGCTGGTGCAGGCGGCGCAGGCCCTGGCCGATCGCGGCGCCCAGGCCATCGTGCTGGGCTGCACCGAGATCCCGCTGGTGCTGAACAACGGCAATGCGCCGATCCCGGTGGTGGACGCCACCGCCGCCCTGGCGCGCCGCAGCGTGGCCTGGTCGCTGGCGCAACGCGCCGCCTGAAGGGCAGGCCTCAGGCGCCGTAGCCGCCGTCGATGCTGAGGCTGGCACCGGTCACCATGCCGGCCTCCGGTCCCACCAGATAAGCCACCATGCCCGCGACCTCGTCGGCATGGGCATGGCGGGGGATGGCCATCAGCCCGTGCATGCCACCGGCATAGGGGCCGTCGGCCGGGTTCATGTCGGTGCCGGTGGGGCCGGGCTGCACGTTGTTGACGGTGATGCCGCGCGGGCCCAGGTCGCGCGCCAGCCCGCGGGTCAGGCCGACGATGGCGGCCTTGCTCATGGCGTAGACGCTGCCGCCGGCCTGCGGCATGCGTTCGGCATTGATGCTGCCAATGGTGACCACCCGGCCGCCGTCGGGCATGTGGCGCGCCGCCGCCTGGGTGGCGACGAACACCGCACGCACGTTCACCGCCAGGGTCTCGTCGAGGTCGGCCAGCGAGAAACCCTCCAGCGGCCCCATGCGCAGCACGCCGGCGCTGTTGACCAGGATGTCGATGCGGCCGAGCAAGCGGGCGGCCTCGTCCACGGCGGCCTGCAGCGCGACGGCATCGGCGCCGTCGTTCTGCAGGGCCAGGGCCTTGCCGCCAGCGGCGGCGATCTCGGCGACCAGGGCCTGCGCCGTATCGGCCGAGCGCGCATAGGTGAAGGCGACCTGCGCACCTTCCCGCGACAGGCGGCGCACGATGGCCGCGCCGATGCCGCGCGAGCCGCCGGTGACGAAGGCAACCTTGCCGGCCAGCGGGGTGGGGGAAGAAGAGGCGGTGTTCATGGAAAGCTCCGGGTGGTGTGTGTCGGTGCCTGCAGTGTCGGCACTTCGATTGCGCGCCGGTAGCGCCAGACGGGTTCTTTCAATTTCAACTCATGGTTGAAAATGGCGCCCATGCAGCCGCTCTCCCACCTCGAATCCTTCATCCGTTCCGCCGAGGCCGGCAGCTTCTCCGCCGCCGCCCGCCGGCTGGAGATGACACCCGCCGCGGTCAGCAAGAACATCGCCACGCTGGAGCGATCGCTGGGCGTGCGCCTGTTCCAGCGCAGCACCCGCCGGCTCACGCTGACCGAGGGCGGCGAGCGGCTGCTGCAGCAGATCGCGGGGCCACTGGCGACCGTGGCCGATGCGGTTGCGGGCGCGGCGGAATGGGACCGCCAGCCCGCCGGCACCCTGCGTGTGGCCATGGGCTCGGGCTTCGGACGCGCTTATGTGCTGCCGCTGCTGGGCGAGTTCCTGCGGCGTTACCCGGCGGTGCTGCCGGACTGGCGTTTCGACAACCGGCAGGTCGACCTGGTGGGCGAGGGTTTCGATGCCGGCATCGGCAGCGGCCTGGAGCTGCGGCCCGGCATGGTGGCGCGTGAACTGGGGCGGGTGGCGGTGGTGGCGGTGGCCGCGCCGGCCTATCTCGCCGGCAGGCCGCTGCCTGGCCATCCGGCGGAGCTGGCGCAGTTCGACGGCATCGTGCGCCGCTCGCGCCGCGACGCGCGGGTCTACAGCCACGCATTGGGTAATGCCGAGGGCGAGACGGCGGCGGCCGAGCCCCGGCCGTGCATCGTCTTCGACGACCCCGAGGCCATGTGCCAGGCGGCCGCCATGGGCCTGGGTGTCACCCTGGTGCCCATGGCCTTCGCCCTGCCGGGCCTGGAGAGCGGCGCGCTGCTGCGATTGCTGCCGGGCTGGTCGGCCGACGGCGGGCCGATCTCGCTCTACTACGCCAGCAAGAAACTGCTGCCGATGCGCACCCGGGTCTTCATCGACTTCGTGGTGGAGCAGTTCGGGCAGCGCGAATTCGCCCGGCGGGTGCGGGCCTGATGAGGCGGGGCGCCCGTCAGGATTCGAGCCGGATGTCGGCGGCGCGGATGAGGGCGCCCCAGCGCTTCTGCTCCTCGCGCACGAACCGTGCGAATTCGCTCGGGCTGGCGGGCATGGGCTCGATGCCGCGCTCTTCCAGCTGCGCGCGCAGCTCGGGCGCCCGCAGCGCGGCCGACAGGGCCCGGTTGAGCCGCGCCACCGTCAGCTCCGGCATGCGCGCCGGACCGACCAGCCCCTGCCAGGCATAGCCCTCGAAACCGGCCAGGCCGGTCTCGGCGAGGGTCGGCACCTCCGGCAGCAGCGCCAGCCGCTGCGGCGTGGCCACCGCCAGCACCCGCACCTTGCCGTTGCGGATGGCGGCCAGGCTGGGCGGCAGGTCGATGAACATGGCGTCGAGCTGGCCGCCGGCCACATCGGCCAGCGCGGGGGCGGAGCCCTTGTAGGGCACATGGCGGATGTCGGTACGGCTCTGCTGCTTGAACAGCTCCAGCGCCACGTGCAGCGGCGCGCCGGGGCCGGAGGAGCCGGCCGACAGGGCGCCGGGCGAACGCCGCGCCAGCACCAGGAACTCGCGCAGGTTGCGCGCCGCCTGGCGCGGCCCCACCACCAGCACCAGGGGCATGCGGCCCAGGCCGCCGATGAAGCTGAAGTCCTTCTCGGCGTCGTAGCTCAGCGAGGCGTACATCGCCGGGTTGAAGGCCAGGGTGCCGGAGTCCGCGCTGCCGATGGTGTGGCCGTCGGCGGCCGCGCGCGCCACGAAGGTCGCGCCGAGGATGCTGGCCGCGCCGGGGCGGTTGTCCACCACGATCTCCTCGCCCAGTTCGCGGGCGATGCGCGGCGCCAGCAGGCGGGCGATCTGGTCGGTGGTGCCGTCGGGCGCGTAGGGCACGACCCAGCGGATCGGCTGCTGCGGCGGTCCCGGCCGCTGGGCCCGCGCCGCCAGGCCCGTGGCCGTGAGGGCCGAGGCGGCGAGCAATCGGAGCGTTGTGCGTTTCATTCGGAGGTACCCAGCGGAGCGCCGAAACTGGCGCGAATGGACACGGGATCATCATACGGGAGCCGCCATCCAAATCGTCAGCAGCGGTAAGCGATTTGCCGCCGAGGCAAGATGTCGGCCCCCGTCCGCCTGTTTCCCACCCGTTTCCAGCCTGCCGAAAGCGCCATGCTCGTCCTCGTCTTCACCTTCGTCTTCGTGCTCGACATCCTGCTGGCCGTGTGGTGTGCCCGCACCGAGCCCGAGGCGGCGATCCGCAAGGTCACGCTGGCCTTTTATGCCCTGCAGCTCTTCCTGGGCGTGTTCGGAGGTTTCTTCGCGGTGTGGCGGCTGATGTGAGCGGCGCCGCCGCGGGTACGTTTCCTGCACGCCGCCGCGGCACACCATGAGACTCAAGCACATCGAGGTTTTCAACGCCGTCATGCTGACCGGCAGCGTGGGCGCGGCCGCGCGCCTGCTGCATGTGAGCCAGCCGGCCGTCACCCAGGCGCTGCAGCATGCCGAGCTGCATCTGGGTTATGCCCTGTTCACCCGCCAGCGCCAGCGCCTGGTGGCCACGGTGGAGGCGCAGGCGCTGTATCCGGAAGTCCAGCAGCTGATGGCGCAGCTGGAGGCGGTGCGGCGCATCGCCAGCGCGCTGGGCCGGGCGGAGACCCAGGAGCTGCGCCTCTTCATCGTGCCCTCGCTGGCGGTGAAGGCCTTGCCGGATGCGCTGCGCCTCTTCCGCCGCAAACATCCGCAGATGAACGTGTCGGTGCGGGTGCAGCATTCGCGCGAGATCGCCCATGCGGTGGCGCTGCAGGAGGGCGATGTGGGCATCGTCTACGGCAGCAAGGCGCATCCGGCGGTGGAGGAGGAGCTGATCGCCACCGGCCGGCTGATGTGCGTGTCGCGCGCAGATGCCGCCGAGGCCGATCGCCGCACCACCATCACGCTGGAGGAGGTGCTGCGCGGGCCTTTCATCCGCATCGACGACCGCGACCCCATCGGCACCATGCTGGCCGAGCAGTGGTCGCGCCTGGGCGGCGCGCCGCAGGCCGGCATCACGGTGCAGACCCACCACATCGCCATGGTGCTGGCCGAGGAGGGCTTCGGCCCGGCGATCATCGATTCCTTCACCGCCCGCGCGGTGCGCAACGACCGCCTGCATGTACGCACCGTGCTGCCCGAGGTGGCGGTGGAGGTGCGGGCGCTGATGCCGCAGGGCGTGCGTTCGCCCAAGGCGGTGGCCGATTTCATCAAGGCGATGAAGACCGTCACGGCAGCCAGTGAAGAGCCGGCCTGAGACACTAGGGCCCATGTCTTCCCCGGATTCGCCGACCCCCGCCACCGAAAACCCCAGCCCCGCTCCCCTGAACGCCGAGGAGGCGGCCGCCGTCGGCCTGCGCGCCTTCGACGAGGTGGTGGCCGCGGCCAGCGGCTTTCGCAGCCGGCCCGGCCAGCGCGACATGGCCGAGAAGGTCGCCCGCACCCTGGGCGCGGCCACGCTGGGCAAGCTGGAGGAGGACGAGGAGCCGCAACGCGCCATCGCCGTGATCCAGGCCGGCACCGGCGTGGGCAAGTCGCTGGCCTATTGCGCGCCCGCCATCGCCCTGGCGCTGGCGCGCGGCACCCGGGTGCTGATCTCCACCGCCACCGTGGCGCTGCAGGAGCAGCTGGTGGCCAAGGACCTGCCGGCCCTGGCCAAGCTGCTGCCCCAGCCTTTCCGTTTCGCCCTGGCCAAGGGACGCGGGCGTTATGTCTGCCGGCTGAAGCTGGAGCGCCTGGGCGGCCTGGCCGAGCCGGAGATCGACGAGGACGATCCCGAGGACGACCTCTTCGCAGACGAACCCGCCCAGCAGCGCCGCGCCCACCAGGAGCGGCCGGCGCACGAGGTGGAGGCGCGGATCAAGTTCTATGCCGGCGTGGCGCAGGCGCTGTCCAGCGGCGCCTGGGACGGCGACCGCGACACGCTGGAATCGCCGCCCACGCCGGATGTCTGGCTGCCGATGGCGGCCGAGGCGGCCTCCTGCACCGGCAAGCACTGCCCGTCCTTCGGCCAGTGCGCCTACTACGAGCGGCGCAAGACCCTGGTGGGCGCCCAGGTCATCGTGGTCAACCACGACCTGCTGCTGTCCTCGCTGGGCAACCGCCTGCTGCCGGAGCTCGACAGCAGCCTGCTGATCCTCGACGAGGCGCATCACCTGCCCGCCACCGCCCTGGCGCAGTTCGGCTGCCGCATGGACCTGGCCCGCCACGCCTGGGCCGAGACCCTGGCGCGGCGCGCGGTGCGTTTCGGCTCGCTGCTGGGCGTGACCGAGGTGGCCGATGTGCCGGTGCATGCCAAGTTCATGCGCCAGGCCCTGCTGGACACCGAACGCATCGTGAGCGACCTCTACGGCCCCGCGCTGCAGGCGGCCCAGCAGGCCAGCGGCCGCGGCGCCGCCCGGGTGCGCCTGCCCAAGGGCGAGTTGCCCGAGGCGCTGGCCGAGCCGCTGGGCCAGGTGGCGCACCATGCCGAGGGTTTTCTGGTGGCGCTGCGCTGCATCGCCAAGGCCTTGCGGGCCGAGATGCGCGAGCAGCCGGAGCAGGCCCGCCGGCTGTCCACCCAGTACGCCCAGCTCGGCGCCCTGGCGCCACGGCTGGAAGCCATGCTGGAGACCGCCCAGCTGCTGCTGCGCGACACCGAGCCGGGGGCGGTGCCGCCGGCCAAGTGGTTCACGCTGGAGAGCGATGGCGACCTGCCGGTGCTGCAGGCGCATGCCAGTCCCTTGCTGCCTGGGGCTACTTTGCGCAATCGCCTGTGGAGCCAGGTGCGGGGCGCGGTGTTGACCTCGGCCACGCTGACCAGCTGCGGGCGTTTCGACTTCTTCCTGCGGGAGGCCGGGCTGCACGAGGACGAGGCGGCTTCCACGCTGGAGGTGGCCAGTCCCTTCGACTATGCACGGCAGGGGCGGCTGATCGCTGCCAGCACCTTGGCCGATCCTCGGGATGCTGCGGCCTATACGGCGGAGATGGTGCAGGCCTTGCTGCGGGACCTGCTGTCCGTGCGCTTCGGTGCGCTGGTGTTGTTCACCTCGCGGGAACAGCTGCGGCAGGCGGTGGCTGCCTTGCCGCCTGCGCTGGTGCCTCGCGTCCTGGTGCAGACGGCGATGCCGCGGGCGCAGTTGCTGACCCTGCACCGGGCTCGGGTGGAGGCGGGGTCGGCTTCGGTCATCTTCGGGATGCAGTCGTTTGGGGAGGGGCTGGATCTGCCGGGGCGGCTCTGTGAGTCCGTGTTCATCACCAAGCTGCCGTTTGCGCCGCCGGATGATCCGGTGGGGGAGGCGCGGGCCGAATGGCTTCGGGGGCGGGGCGGGATCCGTTTACCGAGCTGGTGGTGCCGGCTACTGCGATCCGGCTGGCGCAGTGGGTGGGGCGGGCTATTCGGACTGAGGATGACTTTGCTTCGGTTTATTGCTATGACCGGCGGCTGGTTTCTACTGCTTATGGGCAGAGGCTTTTGAGTGGGTTGCCTGCGTTTGCTGTTTCTCGGGGTTCTTCCCTGGTTATTCCTGCTTGATGGTTTTTATTTACTTCTTCTCTTGTTGTGAGGGTGGAGGTGGGGCTGGCGTCGCCCCACACCCCGGGTAACTTTCTTTCCATTGAAAGAAAGTCACCAAAGAAAAATTAGAAAGCGGGATCGGGGACGGGCTTTCGCCCGGGTCGGGCCTTTGTTTCGCTGCGCTTCACTCGGCTCTCCGCATGGCGATTTCATCGCAGCAACGATTGCAAAAGCTCGAGGATCGGGCCGCCCACTCGCCAAAAGCTTCACGCTCTGCCGTCCGACAAGTTTGATCAAGCGCCGCGTCAAATCCGCTGGAAACCGCCAGTGCGCCAAACCAAGCGCTCACCAAGCGCGCCAGAGCGTGAAGCTTTTGGCGAACGAGCGGCCCGATCCTCGAGCATTGGCAATCGTTGCTGAGCCCACTACGCCATGCCGAGAGCCGAGTGAAGCGCAGCAAAACAATGGCCCGTCTCGGGCGAAAGCCCGTCCCCGATCCCGCTTTTTAATTTTTCTTTGGTGACTTTCTTTCAATGGAAAGAAAGTTACCGGGGGTGTGGGGCGACGCCAGCCCCACTGTCCTGGTCAAGAATTTTCGGACAGTTCGATAGGGCGTGTTGCTGCCATTTTTCGCTCGAAGGCGTTGGGCGGCAGATAACCCAATGTCGAATGCAGTCGAGTGCTGTTGTAGAAGCCGACGATGTAGTCGCCGATGTCTGCAGCAGCCTCGGCGTGATTGGCGTAGTCGCGCTGCCAGACGCGCTCCATCTTCAAGTTCAAGAAGAAGCGCTCCATCACCGCGTTGTCCCAGCAGTTGCCCTTGCCGCTCATGCTGGCCAGCAGGCCGTGGCGTTGCAGTACGTCGCGATGAAGCTCGCTGGCATATTGACTGCCCCGGTCGGTATGCACGATCAAGCCGGGGCTGGGTTTTCGTTGGCCAATGGCCATCTCCAAAGCCGCACAGACCAGCTCTGCCGGCATGCTCGGTGCAGTAGCCCAGCCAATCAACTTGCGTGAATACAGGTCCAGGACGGCAGCCAGATAAAGCCAGCCGCTGCGAGTCCGGATATAGGTGATGTCTGCCACCCAAGCTTGATTGGCCGAGGCTGGCGCGAATTGCCGCTGCAGCACGTTTGCAGCCACCGGCAGCGTGTGGCGGCTGTCGGTGGTGTGAACGAATTTGCGCTTCCAGCTTGGCTGCAGGCGGTGTTCGCGCATTAGTCGGCGTATGCGCCAGCGGCCAACGTCAATGCCCTGGACCTCGAGCGCAGCACGCAACCGACGGCTGCCGTAGCTGCGCCCGCTCGCTGTAAATGCGGCCTTCAGTTGCACCTCAATGGGCTCGATTACGGCAGGCCGAGCTGCTCGTTTAAGCGCTGCGTAATAACCTGCTCGGCTGACACTCAAGACACGACACAGCGTGCTCACTGCAACTGTCTCGGCCTTCTTCTGCCACTGAGCAATCACGCGGTGGATTACTTCAGTTCCCGGGCGAAGAAGGCCGATGCTTTTTTTAAGATGTCGTTGTCCTGGCGCAGTTGCCGCAGCTCTGCTTCGAGCTGACGAATACGCCGTTGCTCCTCGGTCAAAGGCTTGCCAATTCCGGGCTGGCCTGCACTCTCTGCATCGTATTGCTCGACCCAACGGCGCACCGCGCTGTCGGTCAGGCTCATGTCTCTGCAGACCTGCGGCACGCTCAGGTTCTGCTCTCGGATCATCTTGACGACTTGAAGCCTGAAGGCCTCGTCGAAGCTGCGGCGGGGAAGGCGGTTCGTCATGTTCCAGTTTTCCTCAGGGGTTTGAATCCCCTATCGACTTGTCTTTGGAAATTAGACCAGGACACACCTCCACCCTCACAACAAAAGAAGAAGTAAATAAAAAAACTCAAACCGAAAACCCCCCCTTAAAAACCCCCCGAAGAAACCCAACAAAAGCCCCCACAGCCCGAGGCACTTGAGGCGAATAAGCCCGAACCGCATAAAGCCGATCCCCAAACGCATCCACATTCCGCCACCCAGGCAATATCTCGACAAGCCGCCCCGAACCCAAAGCAGACTGCGCACTGAAATCAGGCAACAGCGCAATCCCGACCCCCGCAGAAGCCGCATCCCGCAACACCTCACTGTTATTGGCCGAAAACGGCCCGGACACAGGCACCGTCACCCGCTCCTCCTCGCCAGAGACAAAGGCCCAGGCCGGCGTTTCCTGCGCCCGGGGGTAGAACAGGCAATCGTGCGAAGCGAGTTCAGAAGGGACAGCAGGCGTCCCCCGCCGCCGCAGATAGCCCCGGCTGGCCACCAGCACCGTGCGGGTGGAGGCCAGCGCCCAGGCCACATGCGTCTCCGGCGGTGCGGCGGTATGGCGCACCGCCAGGTCGAAGCCCTCGGTCGCCAGGGAGCGCAGCCGGTCCGACATGTCCAGCTCCAGCCGCACCTGCGGATGCGCCCGCAGAAAATCCGGCAGACAGGGCAGCAGCTGCTGGCGCGCAAAAGCCACCGGCGCCGTCACCCGCAGCAGGCCCTGCGGCTCGGCCGCCAGGTCGCGCACGCTGGCGAAGCTGTCGCGGATCTGGTCGAAGGCCCCGCGGGTGCCGTCCACCAGGCGCTCACCGGCTTCGGTCAGCCGCACGCTGCGGGTGGTGCGCTGGACCAGCGGCACACCGGCCGCGCGCTCCAGGTCGGCGATGCGCTGGCTCATGGCCGCCTTGCTCACGCCCAGCCGGGCCGCGGCCGCGGTGAAGCTGCCCTGCTGGCGCAGCACGGTCAGCCAGTGGAGGTGCGACCATAGCGCATCGATATTTTCGGATTTCATGGCGTCATTGTTCAGCAAAACGAACAATTAATTCAGCCTGGCGGCCTAGGCAGGCGCGCGGGCGCTTCCTAGACTGGCCCTCTCACCTTCCAACCGAGACCAGCTCCGCCATGACCGCAGCATTCACCGACAGCGCCGACATCGTCCATTTCATCGACGGCAAGCCGTTCCAGGGCGCCGGCGAGCGCAGCCAGGCCGTCTTCAACCCGGCCCACGGCAAGGAAGCCCGCCGGGTGAAGCTGGCCGAGAAGGGCGATGTCGAAGCGGCCATCGCCAGCGCCAAGAAGGCCTTCCCCAAGTGGGCCGACACGCCGCCGATCCGCCGTGCGCGGGTCATGCTGAAGTTCCTGGAGCTGGTCAACCAGCACAAGGACGAACTCGCCGCCATCATCACCGCCGAGCACGGCAAGGTGTTCACCGATGCGCAGGGCGAGGTCTCGCGCGGCATCGACATCATCGAGTTCGCCTGCGGCATCCCGCAGCTGCTCAAGGGCGACTTCACCGACCAGGTCTCCACCGGCATCGACAACTGGACGCTGCGCCAGCCGCTCGGCGTGGTGGCCGGCATCACACCCTTCAACTTCCCGGTCATGGTGCCCTGCTGGATGTTCCCGGTGGCCCTGGCCGCGGGCAACTGCTTCATCCTCAAACCCAGCGAGCGCGATCCTTCCGCCTCCCTGTTGATGGCCCGTCTTTTGACCGAGGCCGGCCTGCCCGACGGCGTGTTCAACGTGGTGCAGGGCGACAAGCTGGCGGTCGATACGCTGCTCGAACACCCGGACGTGAAGGCGATCAGCTTCGTCGGCTCCACGCCGATTGCCAACTACATCTACGAGACCGGCGCGCACCACGGCAAACGTGTGCAGGCCCTGGGCGGCGCCAAGAACCACATGGTGGTGATGCCCGATGCCGACCTGGACCAGGCGGTGGATGCACTGGTCGGCGCCGGCTACGGCTCGGCCGGCGAGCGCTGCATGGCGATCTCGGTGGCGGTGCTGGTGGGCGATGTGGCCGACAAGATCATCCCCAAGCTGGCCGAGCGCGCCAAGGCGCTGATCGTGAAGAACGGCATGGAACTCGACGCCGAGATGGGCCCGATCGTGACGAAGCAGGCCCTGGAGCGCATCGAGGGCTATATCGCCACCGGCGTGGAAGAGGGCGCCGAGCTGGTGGTGGACGGCCGCGGCTTCAGCGTGCCGGGCCACGAGGCCGGCTTCTTCACCGGCGGCACCCTGTTCGACAAGGTGACGCCCGAGATGCGCATCTACAAGGAAGAGATCTTCGGCCCGGTGCTGTCCTGCGTGCGGGTGAAGGATTTCGCCGAGGCGGTGGACCTGGTCAACGACCACGAGTTCGGCAACGGCGTGGCCTGCTACACCCGCGACGGCCATATCGCCCGCGAGTTCGCCCGGCGCATCCAGGTGGGCATGGTCGGCATCAACGTGCCGATCCCGGTGCCCATGGCCTGGCACGGCTTCGGCGGCTGGAAGCGCAGCCTGTTCGGCGACATGCACGCCTACGGCGAGGAAGGCGTGCGTTTCTACACCAAGCAGAAGAGCGTGATGCAGCGCTGGCCGGAGAGCACGGCCAAGGGCGCCGAATTCGTGATGCCGACGGCCAAGTAAGGCCGCCCGCGCTCAGGGGCCGGCGCTGGCGCAGGACGATGCGGCCTGTGCCTCCAGTGCCTCGGCATATCGGCGCGCGGGTTCGGCGAGCAGCGCCTGGGCCATCGCCTCGACCCCGTCGCCGTAGCGCCACTGGCCTTCGAAGGTGGCCAGCAGGCGGAAATTTCTTTCCTTGTAGTCGGCGAGCGCGGGTCCGATCGCTTGGCGCAGATCGTCTTCCAGCGCCTTGCGCAATTCGGCGACCGGCAGCCGCTCCGTGGCCAGCCCGATGAACGCGCAATCGATGCCGAACTCGGCCGTGTTGTCCACGATCGACTGGAAATGGGTGGGCAGGTCCCGCTCCAGGTAGCCGGCGATGGCGTCGCGGCGCCGTATCAGCAGCTCGAACAGCTGGCGCGCCGCGGCCGGGTCCTCGATGTGGCGGGCGATCACGGCCTGGATATCCGCATCCGGAACCGCCTGGATGCGCCGCAGGCTTTCGTGCAGCATGGCGCGCGGGGTGCGCCCGAAGATCATGCCCTTGGGCCCGGCCGCCAGCAGCGGATTCGCCAGGCTGAAGAACTCCTCGGCCTTCTCGTTGAACTCTTTCCTGCCCCTGCGGGCTCGGTATCCGCCGGAACCGCCGAAATTCAGGAAGTAGGGTTGCAGCCGCCCATCGGGCAGGACGAGGAATCCCAGGTTGTCGCAGACCGGGCCGATGATGTCGCGCACGTTGAGCAGCACGGCGACGACATAGGCCAGCCCGATCTCCGGACATTCCTCCGGTATGCGCAGCAGCTGGTCGATGTCGATGGCGCAGTCAGGGAACAACTGCCCGGCCGTCCGCAGGCCCTCGATGAGGGCACTGGCCACGCAGTTGCGGCCCTGGTGCACGACGACCTGGGTCTGCGGCACGTGCAGGCCGAAGATGCGCGCCAGCTCGCCCATCATCACTTCGTTGCGGGCCTTGCCCGGCGCTTCGACCAGCTTCACGTGGTATTGCGCGCCGGTGAGCGGGTCCAGATAGTCGCCCAGGCTGTCGGTGTTGCCAGGGCCGCGGATCTGCACCATGCGGGCCATGTGCAGCGCCATGTCCTGATGCTTGCCGGCGAACACGGTGGCCTGGAAGTCCGCGGCCGATGCGCTGGCATCCTGCCGGCGCTCGCCGATCTGCAAGGTGGCGGCTTGTGGATCGATGCGGATCGTCTCGCCGCCGCCTGGCGGCAAGTCCCGGCCATGGTTCGGCACAGGATCGATGGACGTACCGGGGGAAACGCCGGAACCGCGGTTCGCAGGCGAAGAAAAAGAGAGCATGGGTGTCC
Organism: Xylophilus rhododendri; assembly: GCF_009906855.1. Classification (NCBI taxonomy): domain Bacteria; kingdom Pseudomonadati; phylum Pseudomonadota; class Betaproteobacteria; order Burkholderiales; genus Xylophilus; species Xylophilus rhododendri. The sequence goes on along the minus strand of NZ_CP047650.1, from coordinate 2,656,314 downwards.
TCGAAAGGTGGCACCTGCGCAAATGCAGGCGCTCCATGCTCCGCAGCCCTTCGGCGGCCGTCGTGACGCCAGGCGCAGCGCTGGCCGGCCTGGCGAGAAGGGCGGCCGCCTTATTCGATGGTGGCGCCGGACGTCTTCACGATGTCCTTCCACTTCAGGTAGTCGGCCTTGACCAGCGCGCCGAAGGCCTCGGGCGAACGCGCTTCCGGCTCGGCGCCCTGCTCGTGGATGGCGGCCTGCATCTCCTTGCCGGCCAGCAGCTTGTTGACCTCGCGGTTGACCTGGGTGACCACCGCCGCCGGCGTGCCCGCCGGCAGGAACAGGCCATACCAGGTGCTGACGTCCACGTCCTTGTAGCCCAGCTCGGCCACGGTGGGCACGTCGGGCAGCGAGCTGCTGCGTTTGGCCGAGGTGACGGCCAGCGGGCGCAGCTTGCCGGCCTTGATCTGGCCCAGGGCGGACGGCACCGAGGACACCATCAGGTCGATATTGCCTGCCAGCACATCCATCAACGCCGGATTGGAGCCCTTGTAGGGCACGTGGCGGATCTTGATGCCCGCGGCGTTCTTGAAGATCTCGCCGGCCAGGTGGATGGTGGTGCCGTTGCCGGGCGAGCCGAAGGTGATCGCGTCGGGCTGCGCCTTGGCCGCGGTCACCACGTCGCCCAGGGTCTTGAAGCGCGGGTTGTTGGCGGCGGTGACGATGATGATGGGGGTGTAGGCCACCTCGGCCACGGCGACCAGGTCGCGGGTCGGGTCGTAACCCACGTTCTTGTAGAGCCAGGGCGCGACGACCATGTTGTCCTTCTGGCCCATCACCATGTCGTAGCCGGTGGGCTGGGCCTTGGCGGCCTCGGCGATGCCGATGGTGCCGCCGGCGCCGGCGCGGTTGTCCGGCACCACGGTCCACTTGACCGACTCGGTGAGCTTCTGCGAGACCAGCCGCGCCAGGATGTCGGTGCCGCCGCCGGGCGGGAAGGGCACGATCATGCGGATCGGCCGGTTGGGATATGCGGTCTGGGCCTGCGCGCCGGCGGCGAGCGCCAGGGCGAGCAGGGAGAAGGACAGGAACTTGCGAATCATGAGGGTGTCTCCGACGGGGCTGCGGCATGCGGCCCGCGCGGAGCTTTGCGGCCCCCGCGCGCGGCGCGCGAGGCGGGGAGTGTGCCGCAATCGGAGGTGTCGGCTCAGCGGGAAAACCGCAGGTGCGGCCTGCCGCCGTCCGCTCAGGACGGGTCTTTGCTGCGCGTGCGGCCCACGGCGCTGAAGATGCCGATGCCCAGGATGATCACCGCGCCGATGGCGATATAGGTTTGCGGCACATGGGCTGCCACGGCGGCCCAGATCAGGCCGCCCAGGAAGATCACGAAACCGACCATGTAGATGGCAAAAGACACGGCAGACTCCTCGATGGTTGAATTGGGCCAGAGCCTGCCGTGCCGCCGCGGCGCCTGACGTACGCGGGCGTCGCCAGTTCCGCATCGGCCGGCTCCTACACCCATAACCGCACGGCCCAGGGGTTGCCCGGTGGGCCCGACATAGTGGCCGCATACAATCCGAGGTTGCCTGCCTGCTGCCCATGTGCCGCGGGCGCGGCGCGATCCGCCCTTTTCCCCACCCCGACGGCCGACAACGGCCGTGGAGCCGAAACCCGTGTTCATCTCTTCCGCTTTCGCCCAGACCGCGCCCGCCGCCACCGCCACCGGCGGCGGCATCATGGGTTCCCTCACCGGCATGCTGCCCCTGGTGCTGATGTTCGTGGTGCTGTACTTCATCATGATTCGGCCCCAGATGAAGAAGCAGAAGGAGCATCGCCTGATGATCGAGGCCGTCGCCAAGGGCGACGAGATCGCCACCTCCGGCGGCCTGATCGGCCGCATCACCAAGCTGCACGAAGGCAGCGTGTCGATGGAAATCTCCCCCGGCGTCGAAGTGCAGCTGCAGCGCAGCGCCATCGCGCAGGTGCTGCCCAAGGGCACCCTGAAGTAAGCAGAGGCCGCGCCGGCCGCTGCGGCCGGTGCCCCCTGCGTTTGTCTGAACCCCGGACCGCATGGCATCAGCGCCGCGGTCCCCCGAGCGGCCGAGGCCGCACGAAGCGCGATCATGAACCGTTATCCGGTCTGGAAGTACACGATCCTGGTGATCGTGCTGCTGGTGGGCGTGCTCTACACCCTGCCCAATTTCTTCGGCGAAGCACCCGCGGTGCAGGTCTCCTCGGCCAAGTCGGCGGTGAAGGTCGATGAGGCCGTGCGCGAGCGTGTGGCCCAGGCGGTCAAGGCCGCCGGCCTGAATGCCGATGCCGTCACGCTCGACGGCAGCTCGGTGCGCGCCCGCTTCGAGAACACCGACGAGCAGCTCAAGGCCCGCGACGCGGTGCAGCGCGCGCTGATCCCCGACGCGAACGACGCGCCCTATGTGGTGGCGCTCAACCTGCTGTCGCGTTCGCCCGCCTGGCTGACCAAGCTCGGCGCGGTGCCGATGTACCTGGGCCTGGACCTGCGCGGCGGCGTGCACTTCATGCTGCAGGTCGACATGAACGCGGCGCTGGACAAGAAGGTCGAGTCCTATGCCGGCGACCTGCGCGGCGCGCTGCGCGACAAGAACATCCGCCACGGCGGCGTCTCGCGCGACGGCCAGGCCGTCGAAGTCCGTGCCCGCGATGCGGCCACCGTAACCGCGGTGAAGAACGTCATCGCCGACCAGTTCCCCGACCTGGTCGTGAGCGACGCCGGCGACGGCGAAAGCGCCCGGGTCGTGGCCCGCATCAAGCCCGAGGCGGTGCGCAAGGTGCAGGACCAGGCGCTCAAGCAGAACATCACCACCCTGCACAACCGGATCAACGAACTGGGCGTTGCCGAGCCGGTGATCCAGCAGCAGGGCGCCGACCGCATCGTGGTGCAGCTGCCCGGCGTGCAGGACACGGCCAAGGCCAAGGACATCCTGGGCCGCACCGCCACGCTGGAAGTGCGCATGGTCGACGAGAGCAGCGAGGCCCGCGCGGCCGAGCGCGGCGCCGGAAGCGTCCCCTTCGGCGACGAGAAATACAGCGACCGCGGCGGCCAGGCCGTGGTGGTGAAGAAGCAGGTCATCCTGACCGGCGAGAACCTCACCGATGCCCAGCCCGGCTTCGAGAACCAGACCCAGCAGCCCACCGTCAACCTGACGCTGGACGCCAAGGGCTCGCGCATCTTCCGCGACATCACCCGCGACAACATCGGCAAGCGCATGGCCATCGTGCTCTTCGAGAAGGGCAAGGGCGAGGTCGTGACCGCCCCGGTGATCCGCTCGGAAATCGGCGGCGGCCGGGTGCAGATCTCCGGCAGCATGAGCACCACCGAAGCCAACGACACCGCGCTGCTGTTGCGCGCCGGCTCGCTGGCGGCGCCCATGGAAATCATCGAGGAACGCACCATCGGCCCGAGCCTGGGCGCCGAGAACATCTCGCGCGGCTTCCACAGCGTGGCCTGGGGCCTGGCGGCGATCGCCGTCTTCATGTGCATCTACTACGCGCTGTTCGGCGTGATCTCCACCATCGCGCTGCTGGTCAACGTGATGCTGCTGGTGGCCATCCTGTCGATGCTGCAGGCCACGCTGACCCTGCCCGGCATCGCCGCCATGGCGCTGGCGCTGGGCGTGGCGATCGACTCGAACGTGCTGATCAACGAACGCATCCGCGAGGAACTGCGCAACGGCGCCTCGCCGCAGGCGGCGATTGCCGCCGGCTACGACCGGGCCTGGGCGACCATCCTGGATTCGAACGTCACCACCCTGATCGCCGGCCTGGCCCTGCTGGCCTTCGGCTCGGGCCCGGTGCGCGGCTTCGCGGTGGTGCACTGCATCGGCATCCTGACCTCGATGTTCTCGGCCGTGTTCTTCTCGCGCGGCCTGGTCAACCTCTGGTATGGCCGCCGCAAGAAGTTGAAGAGCGTGGCCATCGGCACCGTGTGGCGCCCCGGCGCCGATGAAGCGTCCCGCGCGGTCGCGAAGTAAGGAGCTAGAGCCATGGAATTCTTCCGCATCCGACGCGACATCCCCTTCATGCGCCATGCCCTGGTGCTGAACGCGGTCTCGGTGATCACCTTCGTGCTCGCCGTCTTCTTCCTGCTGCACCGCGGCCTGCACCTGTCGGTGGAGTTCACCGGCGGCACGGTGATGGAGGTCAACTACACGCAGTCGCCCGATCTGGAATCGGTGCGCAAGGCGGTGGCCGGCCTGGGCTTCCAGGATGTGCAGGTGCAGAACTTCGGCACCGCGCGCGACGTGATGATCCGCCTGCCGGCGCAGAAGGGCGTCAGCTCGGCCCAGCAGAGCGAACGTGTGATGGCCACCCTGGGCGCCGACAAGGCCGCCGGCGCCACGCTGCGCCGGGTCGAGTTCGTCGGCCCGCAGGTGGGCGAGGAACTGGCCACCGACGGCCTGAAGGCGCTGGCCGTGGTGGTGGCCGGCATCATGATCTACCTGGCCTTCCGCTTCGAATGGAAGTTCGCCGTGGCGACCGTGCTGGCCAACCTGCACGACGTGGTCATCATCCTGGGCTTCTTCGCCTTCTTCCAGTGGGAGTTCTCGCTGGCGGTGCTGGCGGCGGTGCTGGCGGTGCTGGGCTATTCGGTCAACGAGTCGGTGGTCATCTTCGACCGGGTGCGCGAGACCTTCCGGCGCCAGCGCAAGATGGACACCGAGGCGGTGATCAACCACGCCATCACCTCCACCATCAGCCGCACCATCATCACCCACGGCTCCACCCAGATGATGGTGCTGTCGATGTTCTTCTTCGGCGGTGCCACGCTGCACTACTTCTCGCTGGCGCTGACCATCGGGATTCTGTTCGGCATCTACTCGTCCTGCTTCGTGGCAGCGGCGATCGCGATGTGGCTGGGCGTGAAGCGGGAAGACCTGGTCAAGCCGCAGGCCGCCAAGGGCGACGCGAAAGACCCCAACAACGGCGCCCAGGTCTGAGGGCGCTGGCGGGCGGCGGGGGTCAGGCCCCCGTCACGCTGGGATCGCTGTAGATCGAGGAGAGCGGGAAGCGCTGGCCCGCCAGATAGTCTTCCAGGCAACGCAGCAGCAGCGGGCTGCGGTGCCGCTCCGGGCAGGCCCGGATCTCGTCGGCCGTCATCCACACCGCACGCACGATGCCTTCGTCCAGCGGCAGTTCCGGATGGTGGGCACCGACCTCTCCCGAGAACGCGAAACGCAGGTAGGTGATGTCCTCCTGGTCGCGGCTGCGGGTGAAGCGCGAGATATACACACCCACCAGCGCCGTCGGCGTGAACTCGTGGGCCGACTCTTCCATGGCCTCGCGGGCGCAGCCCTGGGCCGGGGTTTCGCCCGGATCGAGATGGCCTGCGGGATTGTTGAGCCTGAGCCCGTCCGAGGTTTCTTCCTCGACCAGCAGGAAGCGGCCCTCCCGTTCCATCACCGCGGCGACGGTGACGTTTGGTTTCCAACGGAGCGGTGCCGGATGCGTCATGCCCCTGATTATCCAGGGGCCTTGTGACGCTAAGCTCGGCCCCTGCCAAAAAGAATCGTCAGTTCATCCGGAGACAGCATGGAAAAAATCTGGCTCGATGCCTATCCGCCCGGCGTGCCTGCCGACATCGACACCTCCGCCTACCGTTCGCTGGCCGAGCTGATCGACCAGGGCTTTCGTGAACACGCCGACAAGGTGGCCTACACCTTCATGGGCGAGCAGGTGCGGTTCGCGGACACCGACCGGGACAGCCGCCGCATCGCCGCCTGGCTGCAGTCGCTCGGCCTTTCCAGGGGCGACCGGGTGGCGCTGATGATGCCCAACATGCCGCAGTACCCGGCCGCCGTGGCCGCGGTGATCCGCGCGGGCTGCGTGGTGGTGAACGTCAATCCGCTCTACACCGCGCGGGAGCTGGAACACCAGCTGCGCGACTCGGGCGCCAAGGCGATCTTCGTGCTGGAGAACTTCGCCCACACGCTGCAGAAGTGCCTGGCCAGGACCGCCATCGAACATATCGTGCTGTGCGCCACCGGCGATCGGCTGGGCTGGCTGAAGGGCACGCTGGTCAATCTGGCGGTGCGGCATCTCAAGAAGATGGTGCCGGCCTTCGAGCTGCCCAAGGCCCTGCGCTTCAACGAGGTGCTGGCGCGGGGCGGGCGCCTGGCCTTCCGCGCGCCGGAACTGGGGCCGGACGACCTCGCGCTGCTGCAGTACACCGGCGGCACCACCGGCGTCGCCAAGGGCGCGATGCTGCTGCACCGCAATGTCACCGCCAATGTGCTGCAGTCCGAGGCCTGGCATGCGCCGGCCACCAGCAAGGTGCCGGGCGGCGAGCAGCACACCTTCGTCTGCGCGCTGCCGCTGTATCACATCTTCGCCTTCACCGTGATCATGATGCTGGCGCTGCGCACCGGCAGCAAATGCATCCTGGTGCCCAATCCGCGCGATCTGAAGGCCACGCTGAAGACGCTGTCGCAGCAGCGTTTCCACGTCTTTCCGGCGGTCGGCACCTTGTTCGCCGGGCTGGCGAACCATGCCGATTTCGGCACGGTCGACTGGAGCGGCCTGCGCCTGACCGTGGCCGGTGGCGCGGCGGTGTCCACCGCGGTCACCGAGCTCTGGGAGCAGAAGACCGGCTCGAAGATCCGCGAAGGCTATGGCCTGTCGGAGACCTCGCCCTCGGCGGCCTGCAATCCCACGGCCGGGGACGGCGTGGTGCGCGGCAGCATCGGCATTCCGCTGCCGTCCACCGAATTCGCGCTGCTCGACGACGACGGCCACGAGGTGGCCATGGGCGAACCCGGCGAGATCGCGATCCGCGGGCCGCAGGTGATGGCCGGCTACTGGCAGCGGCCGGAAGACACGGCCAAGGTGATGACATCCGATGGCTTCATGCGCACCGGCGACATCGCCACGGTGGACGAGCGCGGCTTCTTCCGCATCGTCGACCGCAAGAAGGACATGATCCTGGTGAGCGGCTTCAACGTCTATCCCAACGAGATCGAGAACGTGGTGGCCAGCATGCCCGGCGTGGCCGAATGCGCGGTGGTGGGTGTGCCCGACGACAAGACCGGCGAGGCCGTCAAGCTGGTGGTGGTGCGCCGCGATGCAGGCGTGAGCGAGCAGCAGGTGCGTGCCTATTGCCAGGAGAACCTCACCGGCTACAAGCGCCCGCGGGTGGTGGAATTCCGCGATCAGCTGCCCAAGACGCCGATCGGCAAGGTGCTGCGGCGCGAACTGCGGGACAAGGCCTGATGGCGATGGATGAAGCTGCGACCGGGCTGTTGAGCGCCCTGCCGGAGGAGCAGCACGGCCTGGTCGAACTGCTGGCGGAGCGCCAGCCCGCGGTATCCCACGCCGGCCGCGAATTCGTGCGCGGCCGCCTGGGCGGAAAGCCGGTCGTGCTGGCGCTCTGCGGCATTGGCAAGGTGGCGGCCGCCGCGACCACGGCGATGCTGATCGAGCGCTTCGAAGTGCGGCGCCTGCTCTTCACCGGCGTGGCCGGCGGCCTGGGCACTGCGGTGCGGGTGGGTGATGTGGTGGTCGGCGATGCCTTCATCCAGCACGACATGGACGCCTCGCCGCTGTTCCCCCGGCACGAGATCCCGCTGTACGGCCGGGCCCGGTTCGACGCCGATCCGGCGCTGGTGACCGCGCTGCGCGAGGCCGCGCGCCGCGCCCTGGCCGACGTCGACGGCCTGTGCGATGCGGCCGACCTGGCCCGCTTCGGCCTGCATGCGGTGCAGGTGCACCAGGGCCTGCTGGTGAGCGGCGACCGTTTCGTGAGCGCCCTGGCCGAGGCGGCCGAACTGCGCGCGGCCCTGCCGCAGGCGCTGGCGGTGGACATGGAAAGCGCGGCCGTGGCGCAGGTCTGCCACGACTACCGCGTGCCCTTCGCGGCCGTGCGCACCGTCTCGGACCGCGCCGACGACACGGCGCATGTGGATTTCCCCGCCTTCGTCGAGGTGGTCGCCAGCCGTTACGCGCAGGCCATCGTGGCGGCGCTCTTCGGCTTGCGCTGAGCTACTTCAACCAGCCGCGGCGGCGGAAGTACAGCATGGGGATGACGGCGCTGCCGACCATCAGCGAGATCACATACGGGTAAGCCGCCTTGCCCAGCGCCGCCAGCTCGGGGAACTGCAGGTTCATGCCGTAGATGCTGGCGATCAGCGTCGGCGGCAGCAGGGCCACGCTGGCCACCGAGAAGATCTTGATGATCTTGTTCTGGTTGATGTTGATGAAGCCGACGGTGGCATCCATCAGGAAGTTGATCTTGTCGAAGAGAAAAGCCGTGTGGTTGTCCAGCGATTCGATGTCGCGCAGGATCTGGCGCGCCTCCTCGAACTGCTCGGCGTTGAGCATGCGGCTGCGCATCATGAAACTCACCGCGCGGCGGGTATCCATCACGTTGCGGCGGATGCGGCCGTTCAGGTCTTCCTGGCGGGCGATGGCGCCCAGCACCTCGCCGGCCAGCGAATCGGTCACGTTCTCCGACAGCACCAGGCGGCTGGCCTTCTCGAGCTCGTCGTAGATGTCTTCCAGCGTGTCGGCGGAGTATTCGGCGTCCACGTCGAAGAGCTTGAGCAGCACGTCCTTGGCGTCTTCGATCAGGCCGGGCGCGCGCCGTGCGCGCAGGCGCAGCAGGCGGAAAACCGGCACATCCTCGTCGTGAATCGAGAACAGCACGCCGCGGCTCTTCTTGCCGGTGTCGAGCTGGTTCAGGATGAAGGCCACGCGCACCGAGCGCGGCTCGTCCTCGTCGGCGATCAGGAAGTCGCTGCGGACATGCAGGTCGCCGTTGTCTTCCTCGTAGAAGCGGGCCGATTCCTCGATGTCGTCCTCGGTGGCGTCCTCGGGGATCGAGATCTCATAGTGCTGCTTGATCCAGCGTTTTTCCTCGACGGTGGGTGACTCCAGATCGACCCAGATCGGCGTGAAACGTGCGAGTTCTTCCAGCGACTCGATCTCTTCCTGGAAGAGGCGGCCGTTGGCGAGCGAAAAGATGTTGAGCATGGTGTGCTCCCAAAGCGGGGGATGACATCGAAAACGGGGGGGTGTAAGGCACGCTTTCCACCCCCGATGCGATCCATGGGAGCAGAAAGCTACCGACTCGGGTAGGTTTCCACGGTGCTTTCTCCAGACAGCAGGACGGCGGATTATGGCATTCGTGGCATGTCCTTCCGCCCCACTGAGGCGAGGGGTCTTGCAGCCCTGCTGGCGAAGCGGGAATGCCTTCGCTGCACTTTTTGGTGACGGATCTGTGACAAAAAAATCCCAATGCCTGCGCCAACTTGCGAGCCATTCCGGGTTTTTGCTTGCATTCGTTTGCGGGTGCGGCGGCCGAGTCGCATTGCAATCGGGCCATGCGGGGCGCATAGTGAATTCCAGCGCAGAAGAACCAAGTTCGTATGCCGGTCGGTGCAATGCCGAACGGCTTTTTCAACCGGTGCAACCCCAAGTTGGAGGACCTTCCATGAACCTGACGATCAGCGGCCATCATCTCGATGTCACCCCCGCACTGCGCGGCTATGTCACCACCAAGCTCGGACGCGTCATGCGTCACTATGAAGATGTGGTCGATATCAAGGTCATCCTGACCGTGGACAAGCAGAAGGAAAAGCAGCTGCGGCAAAGAGCCGAATGCAGCATTCACGTCAAGGGAAATGAGATGTTCGCCGAGAGTTGCCATGCCGACCTGTATGCCGCGGTCGATGAGCTGATGGACAAACTCGATCGCCAGGTCGTGCGCCACAAGGACCGGGTGCAGAATCACCACCACGAAGCGCCCAAGCGCATGATGTGAGCAAGTGTTGCTTAAGCGCGCCACGCGGCGCCGCGAAATAGGTGTTGGCCCTGGGGCGGCGCATAATGCCGCTCCACTGCCATGAACCGCCTAGCCGCCATCCTGCCTGTCGAACAGGTCCTTGTGAGCCTCGATGCCACGAGTAAGAAACGGGCTTTCGAAGAAGCCGGTTTGCTGTTCGAAAGCCTTCACGGGCTGAGCCGCGCACTGGTGACCGACAGCCTGTTCGCCCGCGAGCGGCTCGGTTCCACCGGCCTCGGGCACGGCGTGGCGATCCCCCACGGCCGCATCAAGGGCCTCAAGGCGCCGATGGCCGCCGTCTTCCAGCTGGCGCAGCCCATCGGTTTCGATGCGCCCGACGAGCGGGCCGTCGTGCTGCTGATCTTCCTGCTGGTGCCGGAAGCGGCCACGCAGAAGCACCTCGAAATCCTCTCCGAGATCGCCGAATTGCTCAGCGACGCGCCCCTGCGCGAAAAGATCAAGGCCGGCGGCAGTGCGCAGGAACTCCACGCCACCATTGCCCAGTGGCAATCCACCCAGCCTGCCTGAGCGCGCGCAGCTGTCGCCCCGGCTGAAGAAATTCCCTCTTGAAGCCTACTGTCGTCAGCGCGGACGCGCTATTTGAAGAATTCCGCGGCTCCCTGCGCTGGGAGTGGATCGCCGGACTCGGCGCTTCGGAACGGCGCTTCGACGAGATCGTGGTGCGCGCGGCGCGGTCCGGCGCCGACCTGGTCGGCTATCTCAACTACATCCATCCCTACCGGGTGCAGATCCTGGGCGAACGCGAGATCGCCTATCTGGTCAACGCCACGCCCGAGGACTGCGCCCGCCGCATCTCCCGCATCGTGACGCTGGAGCCGCCGGTGCTGGTGCTGGCCGATGCGCAGACCGCGCCGGATGCGCTGGTGTCGATGTGCGAGCGCGCGCAGATTCCGCTGTTCTCCACCTACGAGTCGTCGGCCTTCGTGATCGACGTGCTGCGCGCCTACCTGTCCAAGCATTTCGCCGACCGCACGACCATGCACGGCGTCTTCATGGACATCCTGGGCCTGGGCGTGATGATCACCGGCGAGTCCGGCCTGGGCAAGAGCGAGCTGGGCCTGGAGCTGATCTCGCGCGGCAACGGCCTGGTGGCCGACGATGCGGTCGACCTCTACCGCATCAACCAGGCGTCCATCGAGGGCCGCTGTCCCGAACTGCTGCAGAACCTGCTGGAGGTGCGCGGCATCGGCCTGCTGGACATCCGCGCGATCTTTGGCGAGACGGCGGTGCGCCGCAAGATGCGGCTCAAGCTCATCGTGCACCTGGTGCGCAAGGAGACGATGGAGCGGGAGTACGAACGCCTGCCCTACGAGCCGCTGACCCAGGATGTGCTGGGCGTGCCGGTGCGCAAGGCGGTGATCCAGGTGGTGGCCGGCCGCAACATCGCCGTGCTGGTGGAAGCCGCGGTGCGCAACACCATCCTGCAGCTGCGCGGCATCGACACTTATCAGGAGTTCGTCGAGCGCCACCAGCGCGCGATGGAAAGCGGCGAGCACTGATCGCCCCGGGCCGTCCGGGCCCAATACCTGTATTTACTGGCCGCGGCGTGCGGCGGGCGCCTTGCCGCAGTCGGCGCACAGGCCGTAGAGCGCCATCGAATGGTCCTGCACCTGCCAGCCCTTGGCCTTGGCCACGGCCTGCTGGCGCTGCTCGATCTCGGCGTCGTAGAACTCCTCGACCTTGCCGCAGTTGGTGCAGACGAAATGGTCGTGGTGCGAGCCTTCGTTGAGTTCGTAGACCGCCTTGCCGCTTTCGAAATGGCGGCGGCTGAGGATGGCGGCCTGTTCGAACTGGGTCAGCACGCGGTAGACGGTGGCCAGTCCGATGTCGGAGCGTTCTTCCAGCAGGACGCGGAAGACGTCTTCGGCCGTCATGTGGCGTTGTTTGCCGGTCTGGAAGATCTCGAGGATCTTCAGGCGGGGCAGGGTGGCCTTCAGGCCAGTGCTCTTGAGGTCTTCGATATTGGTGTGCATGAGGCTTTCCCTGGCGGGCCGGGGCGGCTGCGGCCGGAGCTGGCCGGACGGTCGCCGAAAACCCTGCCGCTACAATCATCGGATCATATCGCCTGCGCTATCAACCATGCCCGTTCACATTTTGCGCCGCCTGCCGCTCGTCCTGCTCGCCGCGTCGGCAGCATTGGCGGCCGGCTGCGGCACGGTCGACGGCGCCAGCAACCGCCTGGTCAGTGCGATCACGCCCTACAAGATCGAGATCGTCCAGGGCAACTTCGTCTCCAAGGAGCAGGTCGCCGCGCTCGAAAAGGGCATGACCCGGCTGCAGGTCAAGGAAGTGCTGGGCACGCCGCTGATCACCAACCTGTTCCGTGCCGACCGCTGGGACTACGTCTTCACCATCAAGCGCCCGGGCCTGGAGCCGCAGTCGCACCATCTGAGCGTGTATTTCGAGAACGACCGACTGGCCCGCTTCGAAGGCGACGACATGCCGACCGAGGCCGAGTTCGTCGCCACGCTCGGCAGTGCGCAGCGGGTCGGCAAGGTGCCGCCGCTGGAGGCCACGCCGGCCGAGCTGGCCAAGTTCCCCGGCCGGCCCAAGGCCGATGCCGAACCGGCCCCCAAGGCGATCGGCGCCGATGCCGTGCCGACCGCCTCCTATCCGCCGCTCAACGCGCCCGCCAGCCGCTGAGCGTCCGGGCAGTGGGCGCCCGCCCGGCTGTCTTCACGACTGTTCCCGCAGATTGAATCCGCCATGACCGCGACCTCCTCTTCCCCGGCGCCCGCCGCCCCGCACAAGATCGCCATCGCCGGTGCCTCCGGCCGCATGGGCCGCATGCTGATCGAGGCGATCCGCGCCAACGACGACTGCGTGCTGGCCGGCGCCCTCGACCAGGCCACCAGCCCGGCGATCGCGTCGGATGCCTCGGCCTTCCTCGGCTACGCCAGCGGCGTGGCGATCACCGCCGACCTGCAGGCCGGCATCGCGCCCGCCTCGGTGCTGATCGATTTCACCCGGCCCGAAGGCACGCTGCGGCATCTGGAGATCTGCCGCGCGAACGGCGTCAATGCGGTGATCGGCACCACCGGCTTCACCGCCCAGCAGAAGGCCGAGATCGAGGCCGCGGCGCGCGACATCGCCATCGTCATGGCGCCCAACATGAGTGTGGGTGTCAACGTCACGATGAAGCTGCTGGAGATGGCCGCCAAGGCGCTGTCCACCGGCTACGACATCGAGGTCATCGAGGCCCACCACCGCCACAAGGTGGATGCGCCTTCGGGCACCGCGCTCAAGATGGGCGAGGTGCTGGCCCAGGCCCTGGGCCGTTCGCTGGACGACTGCGCCGTCTACACCCGCGAAGGCGAGACCGGTCCGCGCGACCCGTCCACCATCGGTTTCGCCACCATCCGCGGCGGCGACATCGTCGGCGACCACACCGTGCTGTTCGCCGGCACCGGCGAACGCATCGAGATCACCCACAAGTCTTCCAGCCGCGCCACCTATGCCGAGGGCAGCCTGCGGGCGGTGCGTTTCCTGGCAGGCCGCAAGAGCGGCCTCTACGACATGTTCGACGTGCTCGGCCTGCGCGGCTGAAGGCGGCGGCCACCGCATGCAGGCAGTCGATTTCTTCCTGGCCGGCGATGTGCTCGCCCGCAGCGTCGCGCTGGTGCTGGTGCTGATGTCGGTGGCGAGCTGGGTGCTGATCCTCTGGAAGGCCTGGCTGCTGCGTTCGGCGGCCGGCCATTGCCAGCGCGCCATCGCCGCCTTCTGGCAGTCGGCCACGCTGGTCGAGGCGCGGCAGCGGCTGGCGGCCTTCGATCCGCAGGGCATGGTCACGCCCTTCGTGGCCGCGCTGGAGGACGAAACCCTTCCCGGCCTGGGCGCCCAGGCCGACCGTGCGTCGCGCCGCACCCGCGTCCTGCGCGATGCCCTGCACCGTGCTTCCGGGCAGCTGCAGTTCGGCCAGATCCTGCTGGCCAGCGTGGGCGCCGTCGCGCCCTTCGTCGGGCTGCTGGGCACGGTCTGGGGCATTCACCGCGCGCTGGTCGATATCGCCGGCGCCGGGCAGATCAGCATCGAACGCATCGCCGGGCCGGTCGGCGAGGCGCTGGTGATGACCGCCGCCGGGCTGGCGGTGGCGATCCCGGCAGTGCTCGCCTACAACCTGCTCGGCCGGCGCATCGTGCGCATCGAGGCCGAACTCGAAGGTTTCGCGCAAGACCTGCGCGACTTCTGAAGCCCAAGGCCCCTCCATGGCTTTCGGACGACTCTCCCGCGGCCCCGACGCCGCCCCGCTGAGCGAGATCAACGTCACGCCCCTGGTCGACGTGATGCTGGTGCTGGTGGTGGTCTTCCTGCTGACCGCGCCGCTGCTGGCGACCAGCATCCGCCTCGACCTGCCGCAGGCCGCCGCCGCGCCGGCGCCGGCCGCGAAAGCCGCGCTCCAGCTGGTGGTGGACGCCGCCGGCCAGGCCTTCGTGGAAGACAAGCCGCTCGACGACCAAGCCCTCTCGGCACGCCTGCTGCGCATTGCCGCGGACGATCCCGACACCGAAGTGCAGCTGCGCGCCGACACGGCAGTGCCCTATGGCCGGGTGGTCGCCCTGCTCGGCCTGGCGCAGCAGGCGGGGCTGGCCCACGTGGGTTTCGTCGCCCTGCCGCAGCCGCCAGCCGCCGCGCGACCCTAAAATCGCTCTCTGCCCCCGGGGCGCCCGGCTTTTCGCCGGCGCCCATCCGCCAGCGTCCTTCCTTCTCCCATGCAAGACAAATACTCCCATCAAGAGGTCGAAAGCGCCGCTCAGGCCGACTGGACCGCCCGCGACGCCTACCGGGTCACGGAGGACGCGGCACGCCCCAAGTTCTACGCCTGCTCGATGCTGCCCTACCCCAGCGGCAAGCTGCACATGGGCCATGTGCGCAACTACACGATCAACGACATGCTGGCGCGCCAGCTGCGCATGCGCGGCTACAACGTGCTGATGCCCATGGGCTGGGACGCCTTCGGCCTGCCGGCCGAGAACGCGGCCATGAAGAACAAGGTGCCGCCGGCGCAGTGGACCTACGACAACATCGCCTACATGAAGAAGCAGATGCAGGCGATGGGGCTGGCCATCGACTGGTCGCGCGAGGTCGCCACCTGCTCGCCCGAGTACTACAAATGGAACCAGTGGCTGTTCCTGAAGATGCTGGAAAAAGGCATCGCCTACCGCAAGACCCAGGTGGTGAACTGGGACCCGGTGGACCAGACGGTGCTGGCCAACGAGCAGGTGATCGACGGCAAGGGCTGGCGCACCGGCGCGCCGGTCGAGAAGCGCGAGATCCCCGGCTACTACCTGAAGATCACCGACTACGCCGAAGAGCTGCTCGGCCATGTGCAGACCCAGCTGCCCGGCTGGCCCGAGCGGGTCAAGCTGATGCAGGAGAACTGGATCGGCAAAAGCCAGGGCGTGCGTTTCGCCTTCCCGCACGACATCCGCGATGCCTCCGGCGCGCTGATCGGCGATGGCCGCATGTTCGTCTTCACCACGCGGGCCGACACCATCATGGGTGTCACCTTCTGCGCGGTGGCGCCGGAGCATCCGCTGGCCGCCCATGCCGCCACGCTGGACCCGGCCGTGGCCGCCTTCATCGAGGAATCCAAGGCCGGCGGCACCACCGAGGCCGAGCTCGCCGTGCAGGAGAAGAAGGGCGTGCGCACCGGCCTCTTCGTGAAGCATCCCTTCATCGAGGACCCGATCGAGGTCTGGGTCGGCAACTACGTGCTGATGAGCTACGGCGACGGCGCCGTGATGGGCGTGCCGGCGCACGACGAGCGTGACTTCGCCTTCGCGCTGAAGTACGACATCCCGATCCGCCAGGTGGTGCAGGTCGACGGCGAGCACTACGACTACCACCACTGGCACGAGTGGTACGGCGACAAGCGCAACGGCGTCACCGTCAACTCCGACACCTTCAGCGGCCTGGCCTATGAAGAGGCCGTCGATGCGGTGGCCCATGCGCTGGAAGAACGCGGCCTGGGCGGCAAGAAGACCACCTGGCGCCTGCGCGACTGGGGCGTGAGCCGCCAGCGCTACTGGGGCACGCCCATCCCCATCATCCATTGCGAGGAACACGGCGCGGTGCCGGTGCCCGAGAAAGACCTGCCGGTGATCCTGCCGCAGGACTGCATCCCCGACGGCTCCGGCAATCCGCTCGCGAAGCACGAAGGCTTCCACGCCGGCGTGACCTGCCCGGTCTGCGGCAAGGCCGCGCGCCGCGAGACCGACACCATGGACACCTTCGTGGATTCGTCCTGGTACTTCATGCGCTACTGCGATCCGAAGAACGAGCAGCAGATGGTCGGCGAGGGCGCGGCCTACTGGATGCCGATGGACCAGTACATCGGCGGCATCGAGCACGCCATCCTGCACCTGCTCTACGCCCGCTTCTGGACCAAGGTGATGCGCGACCTGGGCCTGGTCAAGATCGACGAGCCCTTCACCAAGCTGCTCACCCAGGGCATGGTGCTCAACCACATCTACTTCCGCAAGACCGACAAGGGCGGCATCGAGTACTTCTGGCCGCACGAGGTGCAGGACGTGCACGACGCCGCCGGCAAGGTGATCGGCGCCACGCTCAAGTCCGACGGCTCGGCCATCGAGTACGGCGGCGTGGGCACCATGAGCAAGAGCAAGAACAACGGTGTCGATCCGCAGGACCTGATCGAGAAGTACGGCGCCGACACCGCCCGGCTCTACACCATGTTCGCCGCGCCGCCGGAGGCCACGCTCGAATGGAACGACGCGGCGGTCGAGGGCAGCTACCGCTTCCTGCGCCGGGTGTGGAACTTCGGCGTGAAGCTGGCCGGCGTCGATGGCGCGGCGGCCAACGCCAGCATCCAGGGCGTGGCGAAGCTGCAGCAGGTGAGCTTCGGCCCGGCCGCCAAGGCGCTGCGCTTCGAGATGCACAACGTGCTGCGCCAGATCGACTACGACTACCAGCGCATGCAATACAACACCGTGGTCTCCGGTGCGATGAAGATGATCAACGCGCTGGAGTCCTTCAAGGGCGAAGGCGTGCCGGGCGCGGAAGTCGCGGCCATCGAGGGCTTCGGCATCCTGCTGCGGGTGCTGTATCCGGCCACGCCACACATCGCCGACCAGCTGTGGAAACAACTCGGTTATGCCGGCGAGCTGGGCGACCTGCTCGACGCGCCCTGGCCCACGGTCGATGAATCCGCCCTGGTGCAGGACGAGATCGAGCTGATGCTGCAGGTCAACGGCAAGCTGCGCGGATCGCTGCGCGTGCCGGCCGGCGCGGACAAGGCGGCGATCGAGGCCGCGGCCCTTGCCAGCGAGGACTTCGTCAAGTTCGCCGCGGGGGCGACACCCAAGAAGGTGATCGTGGTCCCGGGCCGTCTGGTCAACGTGGTGGTCTGAGGGTTTTGGGCATGACACTCCGCCGTCGCGCCGTCCTGTCCCTGGCCTCGGCCGCCGCGCTGGGCCCGCTCGCCGGCTGCGGTTTCCACCTGCGCCAGGCGCCGACCTTCGCCTTCAAGAAGATCTACCTCAACGGCGCGCCGGCCTCCACGCTGGCCGCCGAGCTGCGCCGCAACCTGCAGGCCGGCACCGGGCTGCAGGTGACCCGCGAGCTGTCGCAGCGCGACAGCAGCGACGTGATCCTGGACATCCTGCAGGACCAGCGCGAACGCATCGTGCTGGGCTACAACACCAACGGCCAGGTGCGTGAATTCCAGCTGCGGGTGCGGGTGCGCTTCTCGCTTCGCACGCCCGATGACCGGGAGATCCTGCCGTCCACCGAACTGCTGCTGCAGCAGGACCAGAGCTACGACGAAAGCCTGGCGCTGGCCAAGGAGCAGGAAGCGCAGCTGATCTACCGCAACCTGCAGTCGGACGTGGTGCAGCAGATCCTGCGCCGCTTGGCTGCGGTCCGCACGATCTGAGCGGCCGATGCAAGTCGCCCCGGCCCAGCTCGCCGCGCAGCTGCAGAAGACCCTGCGGCCGCTCTACACCGTGCACGGTGTAGAGCCGCTGCTGGTGCAGGAAGCCGCCGACGCGATCCGCGCCGCGGCGCGTGCGCAGGGCGCGTCCGAGCGCATGGTGCACACGGTCGCCGGCGCGCATTTCGACTGGAGCGCGGTGGTGGCCGACGGCAGCGCGCTGTCGCTGTTCTCCGAGCGGCGCATCGTCGAGATCCGCATCCCCTCCGGCAAGCCCGGCAAGGAAGGCAGCGCGGCCCTTCAGCAGATCGCGGAGGTGTCGGCCGGCCAGTCCGACACCCTGACGCTGGTGCTGCTGCCCAAGCTCGACAAGGCCACCCGCACCGGCGCCTGGTTCGGCGCGCTGGAACAGCATGGCGCCACCATCCAGGTCGATCCGGTGGAGCGCGGCGCGCTGCCGCAGTGGATCGCCCAGCGCCTGCAGCAGCAGGGCCAGCAGGTGGTGCCCGGCGAGGAAGGCCAGCGCACCCTGCAGTTCTTCGCCGACCGGGTCGAAGGCAATCTGCTGGCCGCGCACCAGGAGATCCAGAAGCTGGCGCTGCTGCATCCGCCCGGGCCGCTGACCTGGGCGCAGGTCGAGACGGCGGTGCTCAACGTGGCGCGCTACGACGTCTTCAAGCTCTCCGAAGCCGTACTCGCCGGGCAGACCGCCCGGGTGCAGCGCATGCTCGACGGACTGCGCGCCGAGGGCGAGGCCGAAGTGCTGGTGCACTACACGCTGGCCGAGGACATCCGTGGCCTCAAGCGCGTGAAGGACGCCATGAACGCCGGCCGCCCGCTGCCGATGGCGCTGCGCGAGCAGCGGGTCTGGGGCGCGCGCGAACGCCTCTTCGAACGGGTGCTGCCGCGCCTGGACGGCCGCCTGCTGGCCACGCTGCTGCAGGACGCCCACAAGGTGGACGGCATCGTCAAGGGCCTGCCCCAGGAAGGCTGGCCCGCCAACGGCTGGCAGGCCCTGATGCGGCTGGCGCTGCGCCTGTGCCGCGCCTGCGCCGGAACACCCACGCCCGGTACGGCCTGAGGCGGCTTTGACGGCGCTGTCACCGGCGCGTGGGAAAATGGCGGCATGAACGCCCTGAACGTCGCCGAATACGTCCACACCCTGGGGCTGCAGGCCCGGGTCGCGTCCGCCCGCATGGCCAGTGCAGACGCCGCCACCAAGAACCGCGCCCTGCGTGCCCTGGCGCGCCTGCTGCGCGAGAACCCGGCGCCGCTGGCCGAGGCCAATGCCCGCGACCTGGCCCGTGCCGAATCGGCCGGCCTGCCGCCGCCCATGGTCGACCGGCTGCGCCTGACCCCCAAGGTCATCGAGACCGTGGCCCAGGGCTGCGACCAGCTCGCCGCCATGCCCGAGCTGATCGGCGACATCGTCGGCCTGCAGCAGCAGCCCAGCGGCATCCGCGTGGGCCGCATGCGGGTGCCGCTGGGGGTGTTCGGCATGATCTTCGAGAGCCGGCCCAACGTCACCATCGAGGCGGCCAGCCTGTCGATCAAGAGCGGCAATGCCTGCATCCTGCGCGGCGGCTCCGAGGCCATCGAATCGAACAAGGCGCTGGCGGAGTTGGTGGGCCGCGCGCTCGCCGAAGCCGGCCTGCCGCCTGAAGCCGTGCAGCTCGTCGCCACCACCGACCGCGAGGCGGTCGGCCAGCTGATCGCCATGCCCGAATACGTGGACGTGATCATTCCTCGCGGCGGCAAGGGCCTGATCGAACGCATCAGCCGCGAGGCCCGGGTGCCGGTCATCAAGCACCTGGACGGCAACTGCCACACCTATGTGGACGACCCCTGCGACATCGCCATGGCCGTCGCCGTGGCCGACAACGCCAAGACGCAGAAGTACAGCCCCTGCAACGCCACCGAAGGCCTGCTGGTGGCGCGCGGCGTGGCGGCCGAGTTCCTGCCGCTGATCGGCCGCATCTACGCCGACAAGGGCGTGGAGATGCGCGGCGACGCCGAGGCGCTGGCCCTCCTGGCCGCCGTGCCGGGCGCGAAAGTGCAGGCCGCCACGGAGGAGGACTGGTCCGAGGAATACCTCGCGCCCGTCATCAGCGTGAAGGTGGTCGAAGGCCTGGACGAGGCGATCGCCCACATCAACCGCTATTCCTCGCACCACACCGACGCCATCCTGACCCGCGACCACATGCATGCCCAGCGCTTTCTGCGTGAAGTGGATTCGGCCAGCGTCATGGTCAATGCCAGCACCCGTTTCGCCGATGGCTTTGAATACGGACTGGGCGCGGAAATCGGCATCAGCACCGACAAGTTCCACGCCCGCGGCCCGGTCGGCCTGGAAGGACTCACCTCGCTCAAATGGGTGGTGCTCGGTCAGGGCGAAATTCGCCAGTGAAGGCCGGCCTCAACCCCCTTGCAGACGCTCGGGTACACCCTATATCCCTCCAGCCCGTGCCGCCTTTGGGCGGCCGGGCCTTTGTTTTTCGCTAGTCAGCCATAGAGGACCGCATGGTTCCGCATCTCATCACGGCACTGAACGGTCCGATCAACGAACTCGAGCAGCGCATCCTCGACTCCACCCCGGCCATCGAACGCTGGTTCCGCCTGGAGTGGATGGAACACACGCCGCCGTTCTACAGCTCGGTGGATGTGCGTAATGCCGGCTTCAAGCTCGCGCCGGTCGACACCAACCTGTTTCCCGGCGGCTGGAACCGCCTGAGCCCGCAGATGCAGCCGCTGGCGGTGCAGGCGGCGATGGCGGCGATCGAGAAGATCTGCCCCGAGGCGCGCAACCTGCTGCTGATCCCGGAGAACCACGGCGATCCCGACTACCTGGAGAACGTGGCGCAGCTCTCGCGCATCTTCCATGCGGCCGGCCTGAACGTGCGCGTCGGCTCGGTCGATCCGGAGATCAAGGACGTGACCATGCTCACCCTGGCCAGCGGCGAGCAATTGCGCCTGGAGCCGGTGGTGCGCAACGGCGGGCGGCTGGCCACGCGGCATTTCGATCCCTGCACCATCCTGCTCAACAACGATCTCTCGCAGGGCGCCCCCGGCATCCTGGAAGAGCTGCATGAACAGTACCTGCTGCCGCCGCTGCACGCCGGCTGGTCGGTGCGGCGCAAGAGCCGGCATTTCCAGAGCTACGAGGAAGTCTCCAAGCGCTTCGGCAAGATGCTGGGCATCGATCCCTGGCTGGTCAATCCGCTGTTCGAGAATGCCGGCGAGGTCGACTTCGCCAGCGGCCGCGGCATGGAAGCGCTGGCGCAGAGCGTCAACACCCTGCTGACCCGGGTGCGCCGCAAGTACAAGGAATACGGCATCAACGAAAAGGCCTTCGCCGTCGTCAAGACCGACAACGGCACCGGCGGCATCGGCGTGATGACGGTGCACGACGCACGCGACCTGGAGTCGCTCAGCGAACGCGCCCGCCAGAAGATGAGCAGCGGCAAGGACGGCCAGACGGTGCACGACATCATCGTGCAGGAGGGCGTGCCCACTTACGAGCACGTGGGCAAGGCCAATGCCGAGCCGGTGGTCTACATGATGGACCGCTACGTGGTCGGCGGCTTCTACCGGGTGCACGGCGAGCGTGGCGCCGACGAGAACCTCAGCGGCCCCGGCGCCAGCGCCGTGCCGCTGGACTACGACGACAGCGCCCGGCTCACCGCGCCGGGGGCCAAGGGCTCGGCCGAAGCGCCGAACCGCTTCTACATGTATGGCGTCATCGGCCGCCTGGCCATGCTGTCCGCGAGCTACGAACTCGAAGCCACCAACCCCGAGGCCGAGGCATACGACTGAGGCCTGCGGCGGTTGTCCCGCCGCAACGCCGCGGGCCCCGCCAGGGCCCGGTCATGGTGCGCGATGCTTGTCTGTCATGCGTTGCGGCGCACAATAGCGACCCCATGACAACGGCGATGGCGCCGCCGCGAGCCCTGTGTCCTCCAACAACAAAACCTCGCTTCCCGCCCTGACCCTCGGCGCCATCGGTGTCGTCTACGGCGATATCGGCACCAGCGTGCTGTACGCCGTCAAGGAGGTCTTCCACACCGGCCATGTGCCCTTCCTGCCGGAGAACGTGTATGGCGTCTTGTCCATGTTCTTCTGGACACTCGTCATCGTCGTCGCACTGAAGTACGTGGTGCTGGTGCTGCGGGCCGACAACAACGGCGAGGGCGGCCTGGTCGCCATGCTGGCCCTGGCCTCGCAGGCGGTGAAGGACAAACCCCAGCTGCGCAAGGTGCTGCTGCTGGTGGGCATCTTCGGCACCTCGCTGTTCTATGGCGACGGCGTCATCACGCCAGCCATCTCGGTGCTGTCGTCGGTAGAAGGCCTGGAGGTGGTGTCGCCCGCCTTCCGCAGCTACGTGATCCCGCTGACGCTGGTGGTGCTGTTCTGCCTCTTCGCCGTGCAGAAGCGCGGCACGGCCGGCATCGGCAAGTTCTTCGGGCCGATCACCCTGGTGTGGTTCGTGACGATCGCGGTGCTGGGCGTGATGCACATCAGCGGCCATCCGGAGATCCTCAAGGCGCTCAACCCGTACTACGCGCTGCGCTTCATCTACATGCACCCGCTGGTGACCTTCATCATCCTGGGCGCGATGGTGCTGTGCGTGACCGGTGCCGAAGCGCTCTATGCCGACCTGGGCCACTTCGGCAAGAAGCCGATACGCCTGGCCTGGTTCCTCATCGTCATGCCCGCGCTGACGCTCAACTATTTCGGCCAGGGCGCGCTGCTGCTGGCCGAGCCCGGCGCGGTGCAGAACCCCTTCTTCATGATGGCGCCGGCCTGGGCGCTGCTGCCGCTGGTGCTGCTGGCCACCATGGCCACCGTCATCGCCTCGCAGGCGCTGATCTCGGGCGCCTTCAGCATCACCAAGCAGGTGGTGCAGCTGGGCTACCTGCCGCGCCTGAACCTGCAGCACACCAATGTGCGCGAGGCCGGCCAGATCTACATCCCCTTCGTGAACTGGGGCCTGTTCGTGGCCATCGTGCTGGCGGTGGTGATGTTCCGCTCATCGAGCAACCTGGCCGGCGCTTACGGCATCGCAGTGACGCTGGACATGCTCATCACCACGGTGCTCACCTTCTTCGTGATCCGCTACCGCTGGCACTATCCGCTGGCCCTGTGCATCGCCGCGACCGGCGCCTTCTTCGTGGTGGACCTGGCCTTCTTCACGTCGAACCTGCTCAAGCTGGTCGACGGCGGCTGGTTCCCGCTGATGATCGGCGGCGGCATCTTCACGCTGATGATCACCTGGAAGGACGGCCGCGCCCTGGTCAACGAGAAGCTGCGCAGCGATGCGATCGACCTGCCGAGCTTTCTGGAGGCCGTCTTCACCAGCCCGCCCACCCGCGTGGAAGGCACGGCCGTCTTTCTCACCGGCGAGCCGGGCAGCGTGCCCAACGCGCTGTTGCACAACCTCAAGCACAACAAGGTGCTGCACGAGCAGAACCTGTTCGTCACCGTGCGTTCGCACGAGGTGCCCTGGCTGGGCATGGACCGCCGGCTGGAAGTCGAGCCCCTGGGCCGCAACTGCTGGCAGGTCGTCATCCACTACGGTTTCAAGAACGACCCGGACATCCCCAAGGAATTGTCCAACCTGCGCGGCCGTGGCTGCGGGCTCGATCCAATGACCACCAGCTACTTCCTCTCGCGCGACACGGTGATCCCCACCATCGGCAGCGGCATGGCCGACTGGCGCGAAAAACTCTTCGCCCAGATGCACCGCAATGCCGGCGCGGCGGCGGACTTCCTCAACCTGCCGAGCAATTCGGTGGTGGAGATGGGCTCGAAGATCGAGATATGAGCGCGTCCGTGTCTCTCTTCCATAGCCGCCGGCCCTGATGCGGCTGATCCGGGATTTCAGCCTGTCGGCGTTCACGGCGGGTGTGGTGGCGGTGCTGGTCGGCTTCACCAGTTCGGCCGCCATCGTCTTCCAGGCGGCGCGGGCGCTGGGCGGCGACGAAGCCGTCGTGTCTTCGTGGATCTGGGCCATCGGCATCGGCGTCGGCCTGTGCTCGATGCTGCCCTCGCTCTGGTGGCGCAAGCCGGTGATGGTGGCCTGGAGCACGCCGGGCGCCGCCGTCCTGGTGATGGGCGCGAGCGGCCATTCCCTGGCGCAGGCCGTGGGCGCATTCCTGGCCGCGGCCGCGCTGATCCTGCTGGTCGGCGTGACCGGCTGGTTCGAGAAGATGATGGACCGCATCCCGCCCGGTATCGCCGCCGCCCTGCTGGCGGGCGTGCTGGCGCGTTTCGGCATGCAGGCGTTTTCCGCGGCCGAGCATGCGCCGCTGCTGGTGGTCTGCATGGTCGCGGCCTATCTGGTGGCGCGGCGTTTCTGGCCGAGATACGCGGTGCTGGCCAGCCTGGTCACCGGCGTGGTGTGCGCAGCTCTTCAGGGCCAACTGGCCGGCGCATCCGTGCCCTTGACGTTCGCGCGGCCGGTGTTCGTCGCGCCGGAGTTCAGCTGGTCGGCCTGCATCGGGCTCGGCCTGCCGCTCTTCATCGTGACCATGGCCTCGCAGAACCTGCCCGGCGTGGCGGCGATCCGGGCGGCGGGCTATCGCTTGCCCGTCTCGCGCCTGGTGAGCATGACGGGCGTGGCCACCTTGCTGCTGGCACCCTTTGGCGCCTACGCCCTGAACCTGAGTGCGATCACCGCCGCCATCTGCATGGGGCCGGAAGCGCATCCGGATCCGGAGCGGCGCTACCCCGCCGCCGTCACCAGCGGAGCGCTCTATATCGTGCTGGGACTGTTGGGCGCCACGGTCGTCGCCTTGCTGACCGCGTTTCCGCCGGCGCTGATCGCCTGCATCGCCGGTCTGGCGCTGCTGGGCACCATCGGCAACGGGCTGGCGGCGGCAGTGGAAGACGCCACCTACCGGGAAGCCGCGGTCATCACCTTCCTTGTGACCCTGAGCGGCGTGGTGCTGTTCGGCATCGGTTCGGCCTTCTGGGGCGTGGTTGCCGGCACGATTGCGCTATTCGTACAAAAATACCGATCCCGCGCGCCGGCCCGCCTCTGAATGGCGTCGGCGCCTTGGCCGCATTCACCAGGCATCCGATGCACATTCTTTTCGTCGCCGACCCCCTCGAGTCCTTCAAGATCTACAAGGACACCACCTTCTCCATGATGCGCGAGCTGCAGCGGCGTGGCCACACGCTCGCCGCCTGCGAACTGCAGGACCTGGTGTGGCAGCGCGGCGGCAAGGTCAGCGCGGCCGTGCGCAATCTCCGCCTCACCGGAGATGCGAAAGACTGGTTCGAAGTCGTCACCGCCGAAGGCCTGCAGCCGCTCAACAGCTTCGACGCGGTGCTGATGCGCAAGGATCCGCCCTTCGATTCGGAGTTCTTCTACGCCACGCACCTGCTGGAGCAGGCCGAGCGCGAAGGCGCGCGGGTCTTCAACAAGCCGCGCGCCCTGCGTGACCACCCGGAGAAGCTGGCCATCCTCGAATTCCCGGAATTCATCGGCCCCACCATCGTCACCCGCAGCGACGCGGCGATCCGCGCCTTCCATGCGGAGCACCGCGACATCATCCTCAAGCCCCTCGACGGCATGGGTGGCATGGGCATCTTCCGCGTGCGTGAAGACGGCATGAACCTGGGCTCCATCATCGAGACCTTGAACCTGGGCGGCGCCAATACCGTCATGGTGCAGAAATTCCTGCCGGCCATCGCCGAAGGCGACAAACGCATCCTCCTGATTGGCGGCGTGCCCGCTCCTTATTGCCTGGCGCGGATTCCCCAGGGCGGCGAGGTGCGCGGAAACCTGGCGGCCGGCGGCAAGGGCGTGGCCCGTGAACTGACGGCGCGCGACTGGGAGATCGCCCGTGCCATCGCGCCCGTGCTCCATCAGCGTGGTTTGTTGCTCGTCGGCCTGGACGTCATCGGCGAGAACGTCACCGAAATCAATGTGACCAGCCCCACCTGCTTCCAGGAGATCCATGACCAGACGGGATTCGATGTTCCCGCCATGTTTGTCGATGCGCTGGAAGCAGCGATGAAAAGCTGAATTTCCTGTGCTATAGTCGCTGGCTCAGCACAACACAGTGCGCTGCATCTGCAGCAAGTTGGTTGCGCTGAATGGGTCGAAAAGTTTTTTACGGTTGTTTGACGAAAGTCGAAAAAGCAGTATAGAATTCGAGGCTCAGCAGAAAACGGCGAGCTGGAAGAAATTCAGCGAGTTGTTCGAAGCAAGTGAAAAAAAGTTTGACGCGAACTTCAAAAACGGTGTAGAATTTAAGGCTCAGCTGATCGCAGCTAGCAAGTAAAACAGGGTGGCAAACGCTGCCGGGTTTTGCAGGAAATCTTTAAAAACTTACAGCCGATAAGCGTGGGCGTTTGAGAGGCGACTTGCCAAGGTTCACAGAACCAGAGAGTCTTAACTGACTCTCATCAAACGCTCATGAGAATAGAAGTGAAGTCACTTCAATTCCGTTTTTATGAGTAAAACAATCAAGATCGAACTGTAGAGTTTGATCCTGGCTCAGATTGAACGCTGGCGGCATGCCTTACACATGCAAGTCGAACGGTAACAGGTCTTCGGATGCTGACGAGTGGCGAACGGGTGAGTAATACATCGGAACGTGCCCGATCGTGGGGGATAACGCAGCGAAAGCTGTGCTAATACCGCATACGATCTACGGATGAAAGCGGGGGATCGCAAGACCTCGCGCGGACGGAGCGGCCGATGGCAGATTAGGTAGTTGGTGGGGTAAAGGCCTACCAAGCCTGCGATCTGTAGCTGGTCTGAGAGGACGACCAGCCACACTGGGACTGAGACACGGCCCAGACTCCTACGGGAGGCAGCAGTGGGGAATTTTGGACAATGGGCGCAAGCCTGATCCAGCAATGCCGCGTGCAGGATGAAGGCCTTCGGGTTGTAAACTGCTTTTGTACGGAACGAAAAGACTCGTCCTAATACGATGGGTCTATGACGGTACCGTAAGAATAAGCACCGGCTAACTACGTGCCAGCAGCCGCGGTAATACGTAGGGTGCAAGCGTTAATCGGAATTACTGGGCGTAAAGCGTGCGCAGGCGGTAATGTAAGACAGATGTGAAATCCCCGGGCTCAACCTGGGAACTGCATTTGTGACTGCATTGCTGGAGTGCGGCAGAGGGGGATGGAATTCCGCGTGTAGCAGTGAAATGCGTAGATATGCGGAGGAACACCGATGGCGAAGGCAATCCCCTGGGCCTGCACTGACGCTCATGCACGAAAGCGTGGGGAGCAAACAGGATTAGATACCCTGGTAGTCCACGCCCTAAACGATGTCAACTGGTTGTTGGGTCTTCATTGACTCAGTAACGAAGCTAACGCGTGAAGTTGACCGCCTGGGGAGTACGGCCGCAAGGTTGAAACTCAAAGGAATTGACGGGGACCCGCACAAGCGGTGGATGATGTGGTTTAATTCGATGCAACGCGAAAAACCTTACCCACCTTTGACATGTACGGAACTCGCCAGAGATGGCTTGGTGCTCGAAAGAGAACCGTAACACAGGTGCTGCATGGCTGTCGTCAGCTCGTGTCGTGAGATGTTGGGTTAAGTCCCGCAACGAGCGCAACCCTTGTCATTAGTTGCTACATTTAGTTGGGCACTCTAATGAGACTGCCGGTGATAAACCGGAGGAAGGTGGGGATGACGTCAAGTCCTCATGGCCCTTATAGGTGGGGCTACACACGTCATACAATGGCTGGTACAGAGGGTTGCCAACCCGCGAGGGGGAGCTAATCCCATAAAGCCAGTCGTAGTCCGGATCGCAGTCTGCAACTCGACTGCGTGAAGTCGGAATCGCTAGTAATCGCGGATCAGAATGTCGCGGTGAATACGTTCCCGGGTCTTGTACACACCGCCCGTCACACCATGGGAGCGGGTTCTGCCAGAAGTAGTTAGCCTAACCGTAAGGAGGGCGATTACCACGGCAGGGTTCGTGACTGGGGTGAAGTCGTAACAAGGTAGCCGTATCGGAAGGTGCGGCTGGATCACCTCCTTTCTGGAAAAACTAGCAAGTTTAGCGTTATTGAACGCCCACACTTATCGGTTGTTGGAAGAAGTCGAGTCACTCGGCGAATGGGTCTGTAGCTCAGCTGGTTAGAGCACTGTGTTGATAACGCAGGGGTCGTTGGTTCGAGCCCAACTAGACCCACCATTTCGGGTGACTGGATAGAAGAGATATGGCGTGAGGCCTTATTGGGGGATTAGCTCAGCTGGGAGAGCACCTGCTTTGCAAGCAGGGGGTCGTCGGTTCGATCCCGTCATCCTCCACCATTCTTCTTCGAAGTCAACAACAGATGCTTATGATTCTGGGATGAAATTCTGGGTTCAATACCAAAGCAGCTTTGCAAGAGGCTGTTTTGTTGTTGATCGTGATAGTGCGATTGATCGGCTGTTCTTTAAAAATTCATAGAGTCTAATCAGTGTTGCCGGCGGAAAGAGGACAAGTCCTCACCGTGCCGCCGGTGACATGAATTTTTGATTGCGTCAAAACGAATATTCAGACTAAGTCTGGAAATTCAAAGTATCGATCCGCAAGGGTCATACGGCATAACGCGTCAGGTGAAAGACCTGACAATTCCTTGATAGTGCGGCGATGTTTCGATGAGAGACGTCAAAGTTATAGGGTCAAGTGAATAAGAGCATGTGGTGGATGCCTTGGCGATGATAGGCGACGAAGGACGTGATAGCCTGCGATAAGCTTCGGGGAGCTGGCAAATTAGCTTTGATCCGGAGATTTCCGAATGGGGAAACCCACCCTTAGGGGTATCGCATGATGAATACATAGTCATGCGAGGCGAACCGGGTGAACTGAAACATCTCAGTAGCTCGAGGAAAAGACATCAACCGAGATTCCGAAAGTAGTGGCGAGCGAAATCGGAAGAGCCTGCTGGTGATAGCACGACGGTTAGCAAAATGATCTGGAAAGGTCAGCCATAGCAGGTGATAGCCCTGTATGCGAAAACCGACGTGTGGTACTAGGCCAGCGACAAGTAGGGCGGGACACGTGTAATCCTGTCTGAATATGGGGGGACCATCCTCCAAGGCTAAATACTCATCATCGACCGATAGTGAACTAGTACCGTGAGGGAAAGGCGAAAAGAACCCCGGGAGGGGAGTGAAATAGATCCTGAAACCGCATGCTTACAAAAAGTAGGAGCCCGCAAGGGTGACTGCGTACCTTTTGTATAATGGGTCAGCGACTTACATTCAGTGGCAAGGTTAACCGAATAGGGAAGCCGTAGAGAAATCGAGTCCGAATAGGGCGTCCAGTCGCTGGGTGTAGACCCGAAACCAAGTGATCTATCCATGGCCAGGATGAAGGTGCCGTAACAGGTACTGGAGGTCCGAACCGACTAGTGTTGCAAAACTAGCGGATGAGCTGTGGATAGGGGTGAAAGGCTAAACAAACTTGGAAATAGCTGGTTCTCTCCGAAAACTATTTAGGTAGTGCCTCAAGTATTACCTGCGGGGGTAGAGCACTGTTTTGGCTAGGGGGTCATGGCGACTTACCAAACCAAGGCAAACTCCGAATACCGCAGAGTACAGCTTGGGAGACAGAGCACCGGGTGCTAACGTCCGGACTCAAGAGGGAAACAACCCAGACCGCCAGCTAAGGTCCCTAAAATTGGCTAAGTGGGAAACGAAGTGGGAAGGCTAAAACAGTCAGGATGTTGGCTTAGAAGCAGCCATCATTTAAAGAAAGCGTAATAGCTCACTGATCGAGTCGTCCTGCGCGGAAGATGTAACGGGGCTAAGCCAGTTACCGAAGCTGCGGATGTGTCATTTATGGCACGTGGTAGGAGAGCGTTCTGTAGGCCTGTGAAGGTGTCTTGTAAAGGATGCTGGAGGTATCAGAAGTGCGAATGCTGACATGAGTAGCGTTAAAGGGGGTGAAAAGCCCCCTCGCCGTAAGCGCAAGGTTTTCTACGCAACGTTCATCGGCGTAGAGTGAGTCGGCCCCTAAGGCGAGGCAGAGATGCGTAGCTGATGGGAAACAGGTCAATATTCCTGTACCGATCAATAGTGCGATGTGGGGACGGAGAAGGTTAGCTCAGCCAACTGTTGGACATGTTGGTTCAAGCCTGTAGTCGTGCCTGGTAGGCAAATCCGCCGGGCTTAGATGAGGGGTGATAACGAGTCTGCTTGCAGACGAAGTGAGTGATACCCTGCTTCCAGGAAAAGCCACTAAGCTTCAGCTATTGACGACCGTACCGCAAACCGACACTGGTGCGCGAGATGAGTATTCTAAGGCGCTTGAGAGAACTCGGGAGAAGGAACTCGGCAAATTGACACCGTAACTTCGGAAGAAGGTGTGCCTTTAGTAGGTGAAGGGATTTACTCCTGGAGCCCAATGAGGTTGCAAAAAATCGGTGGCTGCGACTGTTTATTAAAAACACAGCACTCTGCAAACACGAAAGTGGACGTATAGGGTGTGACGCCTGCCCGGTGCTGGAAGATTAAATGATGGGGTGCAAGCTCTTGATTGAAGTCCCAGTAAACGGCGGCCGTAACTATAACGGTCCTAAGGTAGCGAAATTCCTTGTCGGGTAAGTTCCGACCTGCACGAATGGCGTAACGATGGCCACACTGTCTCCTCCCGAGACTCAGCGAAGTTGAAATGTTTGTGATGATGCAATCTCCCCGCGGAAAGACGGAAAGACCCCATGAACCTTTACTGTAGCTTTGTATTGGACTTTGAACGGATCTGTGTAGGATAGGTGGGAGGCTTTGAAGTGCGGTCGCTAGATCGCATGGAGCCAACGTTGAAATACCACCCTGGTGCGTTTGAGGTTCTAACCTAGGTCCATTATCTGGATCGGGGACAGTGCATGGTAGGCAGTTTGACTGGGGCGGTCTCCTCCCAAAGCGTAACGGAGGAGTTCGAAGGTACGCTAGTTACGGTCGGACATCGTGACGATAGTGCAATGGCATAAGCGTGCTTAACTGCGAGACTGACAAGTCGAGCAGATGCGAAAGCAGGACATAGTGATCCGGTGGTTCTGTATGGAAGGGCCATCGCTCAACGGATAAAAGGTACTCTGGGGATAACAGGCTGATACCGCCCAAGAGTTCATATCGACGGCGGTGTTTGGCACCTCGATGTCGGCTCATCTCATCCTGGGGCTGTAGCCGGTCCCAAGGGTATGGCTGTTCGCCATTTAAAGAGGTACGTGAGCTGGGTTTAAAACGTCGTGAGACAGTTTGGTCCCTATCTTCCGTGGGCGCTGCAGATTTGAGGAAGCCTGCTCCTAGTACGAGAGGACCGGAGTGGACGCACCTCTGGTGTATCGGTTGTCACGCCAGTGGCATTGCCGAGTAGCTAAGTGCGGAAGAGATAACCGCTGAAAGCATCTAAGCGGGAAACTCGTTTCAAGATAAGATCTGCCGGGGCCTTGAGCCCCCTGAAGAGTCGTTCTAGACCAGGACGTTGATAGGTCAGGTGTGGAAGCGCAGTAATGCGTTAAGCTAACTGATACTAATTGCTCGTGCGGCTTGACCCTATAACTTTGATACACTGCCAGCGCAGATGTCAGGGTGTTATGCCAAGACGTAATCAAAATACTCAAACTGATTTGACTCTATGAATTCGCTGTCCTGACCTCAAAACCAGGACGGCAACCCTTTATGCCTGATGACCATAGCGAGTTGGTACCACTCCTTCCCATCCCGAACAGGACAGTGAAACGACTCCGCGCCGATGATAGTGCGGGTTCCCGTGTGAAAGTAGGTCATCGTCAGGCTCTTACAGCCGCAAACGCCCCTCAGTCGAAAGATTGAGGGGCTTTTGTCTTTGGGGCGTAGATATTGCCGAAAAACAGCCGTGCGGTACGGCTGCGCAATCAGAAGATTGCTGGATTTTCAAGCTCGTATTGCGCGTCCATCGACGAATGCAATCAGCTCGTGCGGCTGGAAGGCAGTCCAGGTTTCATTCTTGGTCAACGGTGCAGTGACCACCACCGTGACACGATCTGCCGGTGAGGTTTGTGCCGCGAAATCGACGGTCAGATCTTCGTCCGCCAACTCTGCCGACGCAAAAGGAAAGCCTCTTTCCAGGTAGAAGAGATGCGTAGAGGCGTGGGCCCAGAGTGCCTCTCCATTCGACAGCAGGAAGTTGAATGTCCCGTGCCGGGAAATCTGGGGCACCAATTCACGCAGCGTGATGGTGAGCTCCTCCACGCTGGGAACACTCGCATGCGACTTCGCCAACTCCTGCATCAGCCAGCAGAAGGCACGTTCGCTGTCCGTCGTGCCCACGGGATGGAAGTTCGCGTGCAGCCGCGGCGCATAGTTCTCAAGATTGCCGTTGTGGGCAAACACCCAATATCGACCCCACAGTTCCCGCACGAAGGGATGGCAGTTCTGCAGGTTGACTGCGCCTTGCGTGGCCTTGCGGATATGCGCAATGACGTTGCAGCTCTTGATGGGATATTTGCGAATCAGTTCTGCGACTGGAGACTCGGCGGCCGGCAGGTGATCCACGAAGTGCCGCAGGCCGGCGCCCTCGAAGAAGGCGACACCCCAGCCGTCCACGTGATCGGCGGTGCGCCCGCCGCGCTGGGTGAACCCCGTGAAGCTGAAGGTCGCATCGGTCGGGGTGTTGCAGTTCATGCCGAGCAATTGGCACATCGGTCGGCGTCCTGCTGGAAAAAGACTAACGCGGCTCGGACCAGAGCTTGCCGCCGGTGGCCCAGTTGTGGCGGGCAACGTCGGTGATCAGGATATCGACGGATTCGGGCGAGCCGCCGAGCACCTCGACGGTGACGCGGGTGATCTCTTCGACGAGCTTGCGCTTTTGTTCGACCGTACGGCCTTCCATCATTTCGATGTGATAAGTGGGCATGGGATGGGACTGGATCAGGGTTGAGAGAGAAAAAATCAGGCGCCGCCTGCACAGGCCGCGCAGATGCAGGCCTTTCCACGCTGCGCATCGGGTATGCGGGCCAGGGCGGCCCGGCTCACCTGCACGGACATGCACCAGCACGCCGCACCGTCGACGGCACCGGGAGTGCACTGCGCGCATGCGTTGTCGCCGCCGCACAAAGGACAACGCGCCGCATCCGTCGATGACGGCTGCAGCGCGCTGGACTCGGGAGATGCGACAGGCATTCCCGCAGTTTAGCGGCCCGGGGTCAGGCCTGAGCCTTCACCTTCAATCGCCATGCGTGCAGCAGCGGCTCGGTATAGCCGCTCGGCTGCTCGATCCCCTTGAAGACCAGGTCCTGCGCAGCCTGGTAGGCGGGCGATTGGGTGAAGCGGCCGGCCATCGGCTGGTACAGCGCATCGCCGGCGTTCTGCCGGTCCACCACCGCCGCCATGCGCTCGAACGTGGCCACCACCTGCTCACGCGTCACCACGCCGTGCAGCAGCCAGTTGGCGATGTGCTGGCTGCTGATGCGCAGCGTGGCGCGGTCTTCCATCAGGCCGACGTTGTGGATGTCGGGCACCTTGGAGCAGCCCACGCCCTGGTCCACCCAGCGCACGACGTAACCGAGGATGCCCTGCACGTTGTTGTCCAGCTCCTGCTGCTTGTCGGCATCGCCCCATACCGGATTCGGCGCGACCGGTACCTGCAGCAGATCGGCCAGGATGGCATCGCGCTGGCCAGCCGCATCGGTCTTTTCCAGCGCCTGCTGGACCGCGGCCACATCGACTTGGTGGTAGTGCATGGCATGCAGGGTGGCGGCCGTCGGCGAGGGCACCCAGGCAGTGTTGGCGCCGGCCTTGGGGTGGCCGATCTTGGCCTTGAGCATGTCGGCCATCAGGTCGGGCATGGCCCACATGCCCTTGCCGATCTGGGCGCGGCCGCGCAGGCCGCAGGCCAGGCCGACCAGCACGTTGTTCTTCTCGTAGGCGGCGATCCAGGGCGTGCTTTTCATGTCGCCCTTGCGCAGCATGGCGCCGGCCTGCATGGCGGTGTGCATCTCGTCGCCGGTGCGGTCCAGGAAACCGGTGTTGATGAAGGCGACGCGGCCGGCGGCTTCGGCGATGCAGGCCTGCAGGTTGACGCTGGTGCGGCGCTCCTCGTCCATGATGCCGAGCTTGACGGTGTCTGCCGGCAGGCCGAGCAGCTGCTCGACGCGGCCGAAGAGTTCGCTGGCGAAGGCCACTTCGGCCGGGCCGTGCATCTTGGGCTTGACGATGTAGACGCTGCCGGTGCGCGAGTTGCCGCGGCGCTTCAGGTCGACCAGGGCGATGGTGGTGGTGACCACGGCGTCGAGGATGCCCTCGGGGATCTCGCGGCCGCCGTCCCAGAGGATGGCGGGGTTGGTCATCAGGTGGCCGACGTTACGCAGGAACATCAGCGAGCGGCCGTGCAGCTTCACCGGCTGGCCGTCGGCGCCGGTGTATTCGCGGTCCGGGTTGAGGCCGCGGGTGAAGGTGCTGCCGTTCTTGCTGACCGATTCGGTGAGCGTGCCTTCGAGGATGCCGAGCCAGTTGCCATAGGCCAGGACCTTGTCCTCGGCGTCCACCACGGCGACCGAGTCTTCCAGGTCGAGGATGGTGGACAGGGCGGCTTCCAGCACCACGTCGCTGACGCCGGCCGGGTCGCTGCCGCCGATGGCGGTGCTGCGGTCGATGCGGATGTCGATGTGGATGCCGTGGTGCTTGAGCAGGATGGCGCTGGGCGCTTCGGCCGTGCCCTGGAAGCCGATGAACTGGGATGGGTCCTGCAGGCCGGTGGTGCCGGAAGCGGTCTTCAACTGCAAGGTGGCGCCCTGGACCGAATAGGCCGTGACATCGGCATAGGAAGCGCCGGCCAGCGGCACGGATTCATCGAGGAATTTGCGCGCGAAGGCGATCACCCGGGCACCGCGCACCGGGTTGTAGCCGCCGCTCTTGCCCGCGCCGTCGTCCTCGGGGATGGCGTCTGTGCCGTACAGCGCGTCGTACAGCGAACCCCAGCGGGCGTTGGCCGCGTTGAGCGCATACCGCGCGTTCAGGATGGGCACCACCAGCTGCGGCCCGGCCTGCTGCGCCAGCTCGGCATCGACATTGGCGGTGGTGGCCCGCACGCCCTCAGGCTGTGGCAGCAGGTAGCCAATCTTTTCCAGGAAGGCGCGGTAGGCCGGCATGTCGGCGATCGGGCCGGGGTGGGCCTTGTGCCAGGCGTCGAGTTCGAGCTGCAGGCGATCGCGCTCGGCCAGCAGTGCGGCATTGCGCGGCGCCAGGTCGTGCACGATCGCGTCGAAGCCCTGCCAGAACGCGGCGCTGTCCACGCCGGTGGCGGGCAGGACGCGGTCTTCGATGAAACGGTACAGCGGCGTGGCGACCTGGAGGCGATGGGAGGCGATGCGTTCGGTCATGGCGGGCATGGGCAAAAAGCGGTGGAGGCCGGCGGGCGCAGGCCGATCCAGCAAATGTATTGCACCGCTGGCGCGGCATTAACCCTGGATTTCTGCGTTTTTATGTGACTGCGCTGCAGCTAATAATCGCCGGATGGACAAGTTCAAGCAGGTCGAGACCTTTGTCTCGGTGGCGCAGCGCGGCAGCCTGACGGCCGCGGCGCGGGCCGAGGGCGTGGCCTCGGCCGTCATCGGCCGGCGCCTCGATGCGCTGGAAGAGCGCCTGGGCGTGAAGCTGCTGCTGCGCACCACCCGCCGCCTGACGCTGACGCACGAGGGCAGCGCGTTCCTGGAGGACTGCCAGCGCATCCTGTCCGAACTCTCCGAAGCCGAGGCCGGCGTCAGCGCCGGGGGACTGCGCGCCAGCGGCCATCTGCGCATCACCGCGCCGGCAGGTTTCGGCCGGCGTTATGTGGCGCCGCTGCTGCCGCAGTTCCAGGCCGAGCACGCCGGCCTGCGCTGTTCGCTCAACCTGGGCGACCGTGTGGTGGACCTGACCGGCGAAGGCTTCGACTGCGCGGTGCGCGTCGGCGACATGCCGGACTCGTCCCTGGTCAGCCTGCGGCTGGCCGACAACCGCCGGCTGTGCGTGGCCGCGCCGGCTTTCCTGCAGCGCCACGGCCGGCCGGAGCAGCCGTCCGACCTGGCCCGCTTCGCCTGCCTGACGCTGTCGAGCGAAGCCTCGCAGGCGCGCGGCTGGGCCTTCGCCATGCCGGCCGAAGCGGGCGGTACGCGGCCGGTGGAGTTCCTGCGGCCGGTCGGCCTGCTCGATTGCTCCGACGGCCAGGTGCTGCACGACTGGTGCGTGGCGGGACACGGCATCGCCTGGCGCAGCCTGTGGGAGGTGCAGGACGACATCGCCGCCGGGCGCCTGGTGGAAGTGCTGGCCGATTTCGCCGCGCCGCCCAACGGCATCTATGCGGTGGTGCCGCAGCGCAAGCACCTGCCGCTGCGGGTGCGGCTGTGGATCGACTTCCTGCGTTTCCATTACACCCGGCCAGCCTTCTGGCAGGCGGCGGGCTGACCGACAATCGTTCTCCACGAAGCCACCCGCCGGAACCCACGCCATGGTCCTCGAATCCCTGCTCGCCTATCTGCACCTGCTCGCCATCCTCACGATGGTGGTGTTCCTCGCCAGCGAGGCAGCGCTGTGCCGCAGCGAGTGGCTCAATCCCAAGGCGGTGGCGCGGCTGGGCAAGCTCGATCTGATCTACGGCATCGCCGCCGTGGCGGTGCTGGCCAGCGGCGTGGCCCGCATCGTCTGGGGCGTGAAGGGGCCGGCGTATTACGGCGGCAACTGGCTGCTGCATGCCAAGGTGGGCATCTTCGTGGTGATCGCGCTGATCTCGATCAAGCCCACGCTCACCATCCGCCGTTGGGTGAAGGCGCAGAGGGCCGGCGCGGCCTTGCCGGCCGAAGCCGAGGTGCGCGCCACCCGGCGCCTGATCATGCTGCAGGCGCATCTGCTGCCGCTGATTCCCCTGGCGGCCACCTTCCTGGCGCGCGGCTTCGGCGGGCGCGGATAAGGCCTCGGGCCGCAGGGCGGGCCAGTGGTGGCGGCCCGTAGAATCCGCCCATGCTCTCCGTCAAACAAGACCTGCTCGCGGCGCTGGCCGACGGGCTGGAATCCCTCATGCCCGGCGCCGCCGCGCGCGCCGCCTTCGAACTGCCCAAGGTCGCCGCCCACGGCGACCTGGCCGTCACCGCCGCCATGCAGCTGGCCAAGCCGCTGGGCCAGAACCCGCGCCAGCTCGGCGAGACCCTGCGCCAGAAGCTGCTGGCCAGCCCCGCCTTCGAACGCTGGACCTCGGCCGTCGAGATCGCCGGCCCCGGCTTCCTCAACATCCGCCTCAAGCCCGAGGCCAAGCAGCAGACGGTGCGCGAGATCCTCGCGGCCGGCGATGCCTACGGTCGCGCCGCGCCCACCGGCGAGAAGGTGCTGGTCGAGTTCGTCTCGGCCAACCCGACCGGTCCGCTGCACGTGGGCCATGGCCGTCAGGCGGCGCTGGGCGATGCCATCTGCAACCTGCTGGCCAGCCAGGGCAAGTCGGTCTGGCGCGAGTTCTATTACAACGATGCGGGCGTGCAGATCGGCACCCTGGCCACCAGCACCCAGCTGCGCGCCAAGGGCCTGAAGCCCGGCGTGGAAGGCTGGCCCGAGGCCGCCTACAACGGCGACTACATCGCCGACATCGCCACCGACTTCCTGGCCCGGAAGACCGTCACCGCCGACGACCGCAGCACCACCGCCAGCGGCGACATCGAGGACCTGGACTCGATCCGCGAATTCGCCGTCGCCTACCTGCGCCGCGAACAGGACCTGGACCTGAAGGCCTTCCAGGTCCGCTTCGACCAGTACTACCTGGAGTCCAGCCTCTACACCAGCGGCCGGGTCGAGGCGGCCGTGGGCAAGATGCAGGCTTCGGGCAAGACCTATGAACTCGACGACGCGCTCTGGCTGAAGTCCACCGACTTCGGCGACGACAAGGACCGCGTCATGAAGAAGCGCGACGGCACCTACACCTACTTCGTGCCCGACGTCGCCTACCACCTGGCCAAGTGGGAGCGCGGCTTCCACACCGTGGTCAACATCCAGGGCACCGACCACCACGGCACCATCGCCCGGGTGCGTGCGGGCCTGCAGGCCGCCTCCAGCGTCGATGGCCTGGGCATTCCGGCCGACTATCCCGCCTACGTGCTCCACACCATGGTGCGGGTGGTCAAGGGCGGCGAGGAGGTCAAGATCAGCAAGCGCGCCGGCAGCTACGTCACCCTGCGCGACCTGATCGAATGGACCAGCACCGATGCCGTCCGCTTCTTCCTGCTCAGCCGCAAGCCCGACACCGAATACACCTTCGACGTCGACCTGGCCGTGGCCAAGAACAACGACAACCCGGTCTACTACGTGCAGTACGCCCATGCGCGCATCTGCTCGGTGCTGGCGGCCTGGGGCGGCGACCGTGCCGGCCTCGCCGCCATCGACCTGGCCGCGCTCGATACGCCGGCCGCGCAGACCCTGATGCTGCAGCTGGCCAAGTACCCCGACATGCTGGCCGCCGCCGCACGCGATTTCGCGCCGCACGACCTGACCTTCTACCTGCGCGACCTGGCCGCGGCCTATCACAGCTACTACGACGCCGAGCGCATCCTGGTGGACGAGGAAGCCGTCAAGCTCGCCCGCCTGGCGCTGGTCTCGGCCACCGCGCAGGTGCTGCACAATGGCCTGGCTCTGCTGGGCGTGTCCGCTCCGGCCAAGATGTGATGCAAGCAAAAGGAAAACGCGTGACTCCGGCCCGTACGATGAAACGCCAGTTCGGCGGCACCTTCCTCGGCATCGTCATCGGCGTGGTGCTCGGACTGGGCGCCGCGCTGGCCGTGGCGGTGTATGTCACCAAGGTGCCGATCCCGTTCATGAACCGCAATGCCTCGCGCAGTGCCGAGCAGGACGCGATGGAGGCGCAGAAGAACCGCGACTGGGATCCCAACTCCATCCTCGGCAAACGCGCCGCCGGCGGCAAGGCGGCCGATACCGGCGCGGCCCCGGCCGGCGCCGCCACCGGTGTCGTGGCACCGCAGGCGCCCAAGCCGGATGCCACCATCCCGGCCGCACCCGCGAGTGCTGCGGCGACGGCGGCAACGCCGGCCAGTCCGCGCTCGGCCCCGGCCTCCTCCGATCCGCTGGGCGACCTGGCCCGCACCCGCTCGGCCGCAGCCCCGTCGACCAGCGCCAGCGCCGCGTCCGCCGCGCCTGCGTCCGGCGGTGCCGATGCCTTCGACTACCTCATCCAGGCCGGCGCCTTCCGCACCGAGGCCGATGCAGAAGCCCAGCGCGCCCGCCTGGCCATCATGGGCTGGGAGGCCCGTGTCAGCGAGCGTGAACAGGCCGGCCGCACCGTCTACCGCGTGCGCATCGGCCCCTTCACGCGGCGCGACGATGCCGAGCGGCTGAAGGACACGCTGGACTCCTCCGGCATGGAATCGAGCCTGGTGCGCGTGCAGCGCTGAACTTTTTTACGTCGGACACGCTCTGACCGGCCCAAGGAGCTTCTTTTCTCATGGATCTTTTCTCGCATCTCGATCGCCGCCAATTCACCGGCACCACCGCCGCCCTGATCGGCGCTGCCGCCATGCCGGGCCTGCTGCTGCCCCAGGCCGCATCCGCCCAGTCGGCCGCGCCGCAGGCCGACAAGGACTACGCGGTGCTCAAGCAGCCCGCACCGGTGGACGCGCCCGCCGGCAAGATCGAGGTGGTCGAGTTCTTCTGGTACAGCTGCCCGCACTGCAATGCCTTCGAGCCCGCATTCGAGCGCTGGGCCAAGGCCGTGCCCTCGGACGTGGTGGTGCACCGCGTGCCGGTGTCCTTCCGCGACGACTTCCTGCCGCAGCAGAAGCTCTACTACACGCTCGAAGCGATGGGCAAGGTCGAGCAGCTGCACGTGAAGGTCTTCAACGCCATCCATGTCGAGCGCCAGCAGATCAGCCGCGACGCCGCCATCATCGACTGGGCCGCCAAGCAGGGGCTGGACAAGGCCAAGTTCACCGAAACCTTCAACTCCTTCTCGGTCAACTCCAAGGCGAACCGCGCCAAGCTGCTGCAGGACCAGTACAAGGTCGAGGGCGTGCCGGCCCTGGGTATCGCGGGCCGTTACTACACCGATGGCCAGATGGCCGGCAGCATGGACCGCGCCCTGCAGGTCACCGATTTCCTGATCGCCAAGACCCGCAAGGGCGCCTGAGCTTTCCGGCTCCACACCAAAACCATGCCCGCTTCGGCGGGCATTTTTGTGGGCGGTCCAAAGGGGCGGGCGATGGGCCGTACAATGCCTGCAAGATTCGTGCCCCTATGAAAACATCCAACGCCGCGCCACTCTTGCTGCTGATTTCCGGACTTTTGTTCGGCTCCTGCGCTTTCGCCGAGAAGGCCGACCGCACCAAGCCCATGAACGTGGAGGCCGATGCCCTGCGCCATGACGACCTGGCCCAGACCAGCGTCTTCACCGGCAACGTGGTGCTCACCAAGGGCACCATCATCATCCGCGGCACCCGCCTCGAAGTGCGCCAGGACCCGGACGGCTACCAGTTCGGCGTGGTCACCGCCGACCCGGGCAAACGCGCCTACTTCAAGCAGAAGCGCGACACCCAGCCCGGTGCGCCGGATGAGTTTATCGAGGGCGAGGGCGAGGTGATCGACTACGACGGCAAAGCCGACCGGGTGCGTTTCACCCGCAGGGCGGAGATGCACCGCCTGCAGGCCAGCACCGTGATGGACGAGGTCCACGGCAATGTCATCGTCTACAACAACGTGACCGACGTCTACACCGTCGATGGCAGCCCCACTTCGACCACGCCGAATGCCAGCGGCGCCGCCAACGCCAGCGGCGGCAGCACGCCCGGCGGCCGCATCCGCGCCGTGCTGTCGCCGCGCGGCGCGCCGGGCGAGTCGCCCGCCACCAGCACGCCGCCGGTCGATCCGGGCGGTCCCGCGCCGGCCCTGCGCAGCACGCCTGCCATCGGCGGGAGCAAGCCTTGAACGGCGCGATCGCGGTGAGCAACAGCCGGCTCGAAGCCAACCACCTGCGCAAGGCCTACGGCAGCCGCACCGTGGTCAAGGACGTGTCCCTGTCGGTGCAGAAGGGCGAAGTCGTCGGCCTGCTGGGCCCCAACGGCGCGGGCAAGACCACCTCCTTCTACATGATCGTGGGCCTGGTGCGCTCCGATGGCGGCGACATCAGCATCGACGGCCAGCCGGTCGGCAACCTGCCGATTCACCGGCGCTCTCGGCTGGGCCTGTCCTACCTGCCGCAGGAGGCTTCCATCTTCCGCAAGCTCAGCGTGCAGGAGAACGTGCGTGCGGTGCTCGAACTGCAGGAAGACGAGAACGGCCGCTCGCTCACCCGTGCCGCCATCGAGGAGCGCCTGAACGCCCTGCTGGCCGATTTGCGGGTGGAACACCTGCGCGATTCGCCGGCCATGGCATTGTCGGGCGGCGAGCGCCGCCGGGTGGAGATCGCCCGGGCCCTGGCCACCCAGCCGCGCTTCATCCTGCTCGACGAGCCCTTCGCCGGCATCGACCCGATCGCGGTGATCGAGATCCAGCGCATCATCGGCTTCCTGAAGGACCGCGGCATCGGCGTGCTGATCACCGACCACAACGTGCGCGAGACCCTGGGCATCTGCGACCACGCCTTCATCATCAGCGACGGCCGGGTGCTGGCCCAGGGCACGCCCGAGCAGATCGTCGACAACGCCGACGTGCGCCGGGTCTACCTCGGCGAGCACTTCAGAATGTAAATGGATACCCGCCCAGGCTTCGCACTTCGTGTCTCCGCCAACCCCCCGGGGGGGCAGGCCGGCCGCTTCGGGCGGCCGTGCGCGGCGGCCTCCAGGATTCCGGCGTGCGCTTCGCGCACGGCCTCACGAGGTATTTGGGTTGAAGCAAGGTCTGTCTCTTCGGGTTTCGCAGCATCTCGCGCTGACGCCGCAACTGCAGCAGTCGATCCGGCTGCTGCAGCTTTCCACGCTCGAACTGAGCCAGGAAGTCGAGCAGATGCTCGACGAGAACCCCTTCCTGGAAGCCAGCCTGGACGAGCCGGTCCAGGACTTCGGCTCCGTCACGCCCGAAGCCCCCGCATCCGAGGACGACAGCTACCACACCAGCGCCGACACCAGCAGCACCAGCACGGCCGACACCGCCGGTGAGTCCGAGGGCGAGGGCGGCATGGAGGCCGAACCCAGCTGGGACGGCGAAGGCGGCACCAACGAGGTCGTGGCCGACGACGGCGAATGGGGCGGCGACGCCCCCGCGCGCCAGAACAACCTGGGCGGCGACGAAGCCGTCGATGCCACCGAACTGGCGCGCAGCCAGGAGTCGCTCACCGCCCATCTGCACCGCCAGGCCCTGTCGCTGCGCCTGTCGCCCGAGGACAGCGCTGCCCTGCGTTTTCTCATCGAATCGCTCAACGACGACGGCTATCTGGAAGACTCCCTGCCCTCGCTGGCGCTCGGCCTGGCCGGCCCCGACGAGGAGCAGTCCGAGGAGGTCGAGGAACTGGTGCAGCGCTTCACCATGGCCCTGCGCCTGCTGCAGCACCTGGAGCCGGCCGGCGTGGGCGCGCGCGATTTGCGCGAATGCCTCACGCTGCAGCTCAAGGCCCTGCGCGGGGCCGGCACCGTCCCGCCCGCGCTGGTCGATGCCGCCCTGGCGATCTGCGCCCAGCCCATGGAACTGCTGGCCCGGCGCGACGTGAAGCGCCTGGTCACCGCCTGCGGCGTGGAAGACGAGCTGGTGCGCGCCGCCATGGGCCTGATCGCCCGGCTGGAACCCAAGCCCGGGCGCCGCTTCGTGGACGTGGAGCGCAACATCGTCATCCCCGACGTGCTGGTGCAGAAGATCGGCCGCGGCCCGCAGCCGCGCTTCCGGGTGCAGCTCAACCCCGACGTGATGCCGCGGCTGAAGGTGCACGACATCTACGCCAGCGCCCTCAAGCAGCACAAGGGCGAGGGCAGCGCCGCCCTGCAGCAGCGGCTGCAGGAGGCGCGCTGGTTCATCAAGAACATCCAGCAGCGCTTCGACACCATCCTGCGGGTGTCCAACGCCATCGTCGAGCGGCAGAAGAACTTCTTCGTGCACGGCGAGCTGGCCATGCGCCCGCTGGTGCTGCGCGAGATCGCCGACGAGCTGGGCCTGCACGAATCCACCATCAGCCGGGTGACCACCGCCAAATACATGTCCACGCCCTTCGGCACCTTCGAGCTGAAGTATTTCTTCGGCTCGGCCCTGGGCACCGAGACCGGCGGCAACGCGTCGAGCACGGCGGTGCGGGCGCTGATCAAGCAGTTCGTCAGCTCCGAGGACCTGCGCAAGCCGCTGTCGGACAGCCAGATCTCCGACATGCTCAAGGAGCAGGGCATCGAATGCGCGCGGCGCACCGTGGCCAAGTACCGGGATGCCCTGCGCATCGCGCCGGCCAATTTGCGCAAGTCGCTGTAGCGGCCGGGCCGCATTGTGGCGGCGAGAAAAAACCAATAAACTGGTTCTTAAGCCGCTTAATCGCCAGTTTATTGATGAAAAAGGCTGCAGCCTCCCTCTCTTCCCTGCCCGAGCCGGCGCAGCAATCGCTGCTGTCGCTCGGCCAGCGCCTGCGCGCGCACCGCATCTCACGCGGCTGGACGGTCGCGGAGATGGCCGAACGCCTGCTCTGCTCGCCCACCACCTGGCGCGCGCTGGAAGGCGGCAAGGCCGGCACCAGCGTCGGTGTGCTGGCCCATGCGCTCTGGCTGCTGGGCCAACTCGACGGCCTCGATGCCCTGGCGCCCGCGCCGCTGGTGGCCGCCGGCCGCCGCGTGCGCCGTGCCGCCGGCCAGCCGGTGCCGGGCCGCATCTCGGGTGACGAGCTTGATTTCTGATCCTGCCTCCGCCGAACGCCAGGTCTATGTCGGCCTGGCCTGGAACGACGACCGCCAGGAGATCCCGCCGGTCGGCCTGCTCAAGCTGCTGCGCCAGGGCGTGATGGAGTCGGGCGAATTCGCGTATGGCCGCCGCTACCTGCAACGGCCGGATGCGCTGGCGCTCAATCCCGCCTGGCTGCCATTGCAG
Source organism: Xylophilus rhododendri (assembly GCF_009906855.1). Taxonomy (NCBI): domain Bacteria; kingdom Pseudomonadati; phylum Pseudomonadota; class Betaproteobacteria; order Burkholderiales; genus Xylophilus; species Xylophilus rhododendri. The sequence goes on along the minus strand of NZ_CP047650.1, from coordinate 2,612,652 downwards.
GATGCAGCTTTCCCGCTCGCCCCGCGCAGGCTGCGCGACGGTGGCGCCTTGCCGCTGACCTTGCAGGACGCGCTGCCCGACAGCTGGGGCCGCCGGGTGCTGGAAGCGCGCCACGGCGGTCCGCTGGACGACATCGACGCCCTGCTGTTGACCAACGACGACCGGGTCGGCGCCATGGTGTTCTCTACGCGGCTGCCGATCCAGCCCTGCGATCCGCCGGGCAGCCTGCTGGCGCTGGAGGCCGTTGCCGAGGCTTCACGCCAGCTGGAGGCTGGCTTCGAGGTCACGCCCGCCATGCAGGCCCTGCTGCGCGGCGGCGCGAGCCTGGGCGGTGCCCGGCCCAAAGCCAGCTTCTTCCACGAGGGCCGGCGCCACATCGCCAAGTTCGCTTCGCGCGCGGACGACTGCGACATGGAGGTCGTCGAGGCGGCGACCCTGTCCCTGGCCGCGGAGTGCGGCATCGAGGTGCCGGCCTTTGTCCTGCAGCCGCTCAGCCGCGGCCATGCGCTGCTGGTGCGGCGCTTCGACCGGGAGATGTCGCCCCAGGGAGAGCGCCGCCTGCACTACCTCTCGTGTTCGGCGCTGCTGGACGTGGCCTACCAGTCCAGCGGCGGCAGCTATGTCGAGCTGGCCCAGACGCTGCGGCGGCTGTCCTTCCGGCCGGAACACGACCTGCAGGAGCTGTTCCGCCGCCTCGTCTTCAACCTGGCCGTGGGCAACACCGATGACCATGTGAAGAACCACGGCATGCTGCAGGACCATCAGGGCCGTTGGCGCCTGGCGCCGGCTTTCGACATGGTGCCGCAGTTCGGCGGCATGGCCGGCTACCAGGAGCTGGCCATCCTGCCCGGACAGCGCGATGCGCGCCTGGCCCTGGCCCGCGAGGCCGCGCCGCATTTCGGCCTGAACGCCGACCGGGCCGAAGAGATCGTCTCCACGACCCTGGCCACCCTGGCCCGCCGTGCTGCAGCGGCTGTGGCCGAGCGGGGCGGCGACGAGGCCCTGGCCCGGCGCATGGCCGATTTCGTCGCCCGCCAGGCCGAGGCCATCAGCGCCTGAAGCTCAGAACTTCAGGCCCTTCATCCCCTGCAGCAGGTTCTTGCCCGTCTCCAGCGGGTTCTGCCGCATCTTCGTTTCCTCCCTACCCACATAGGTGAAGATGCCGTCGGAGGTCTTGCCGGTCACGTAGTCGGTCAGCTTGGCGTCGTTGAAACCCAGGGCCGACAGCTGCGAGGTCTGCTTGAGCACGCCGCTGCTCTGCAGCGCCGCCTGCACCAGCGGCTTGAGCTGGGCGGCGATCTCCGGGCCGGTACTTTTCTTCAGGTAGTCGGTCGCGCCCGTGTCGCCGCGCAGCGCGCCGACGGCATCGTTCAAGGTGGCCTTGTCGATGGCGGCGCGGAAGATCGGCTTGGCCTGGGCGGCTGCCTGTTCGGCGGCGCGGTTCAGGCTGCCGTTGATGTCGCCGGTCAGGCCGGCCTTGCTGGCCAGGTTCATCAGGTCGCCCACGCCCTTGCCGCCGGGCAGGGCGATGGCGATCGCCTGGTCGGCCGAGAAGGCGCCGGGCTTGGAGAGCTGGTCGAGCGCGCTGTCGGAAGCCTGGCCGAGCATGCTCTTGATGGCCGATCCGCCCACCTGGGCCGAGGCCGGAGCGCCCACCAGGGCGAGGGCCAGGACGGCGGCGGTGGCCGCGAAGGTTTTGCGTGAAATCATGGTGCTGCTCCGGTGGATGTCCCGCCATTGTGGCCTTGCCGATTTACCGCGGCGGCCGCGCGCGTATCCTTGCGGACTTCCATGAACCAGTTCCAGCTCTTCCTGCCCTGCGCCGCCGGCGTCGAGGGCTATCTCGCAGACGAAGTCCACCAGCTCACCGGCCTGGCCGGCATGGACCTGCAGACCCTGCGCGGCGGCGTGCTGCTGCGCGCCTCCTGGCGCGACGCCATGCAACTCAACCTGCACAGCCGCCTGGCCCAGCGTGTGCTGGTGCAGCTGTCGCAGACCCTGTACCGCAACGAACGCGATCTCTACGAGGCCGCTTCCGAAGTCGCCTGGGAGATCTGGTTCGGCACCAAGCAGACCTTCAAGATCGAGATGACGGCCCAGCACAGCCCGCTGCAGAGCCTGAATTTCGCCGCGCTCAAGATCAAGGATGCCGTCGCCGACCGGTTCCGCAACAAGACCGGCGTGCGGCCCGACGTCAACACCCAGTGGCCGGACGTGCGTATCCACGCCCACCTCACCACCGACCAGGCCACGCTCTACATCGACACCTCCGGCGAGCCGCTGTTCAAGCGCGGCTGGCGCGAGGACAAGGGCGACGCGCCGCTCAAGGAAACGCTGGCTGCCGCCATGATCGCGGCCAGCGGCTGGAATCCTCACGGCGAAAATCCGGTCGCGCTCTACGACCCCTGCTGCGGCAGCGGCACCATCTCGATCGAGGCCGCGCAGATCGCCTGCCGCATCCCGCCCGGCGCGCACCGGCGCTTCGCCTTCGAGAAGCTGGTGCCCTTCCAGCCCCATGTCTGGCGCTTGCTGCTCGACGAGGCCGAGGCAGCGGTCTGCGCGCCGCCGGTGCCGGTGTTCGGCAGCGATGTGTCGCACCGCATGGTCGACTTCGCCCAGCGCAACGCCGACCGCGCGGGTGTGCCCGATGCCGTCGAATTCCGCGGCGGCGACGCCCTGCAGCGCATGCCGCCGGCCGAGACCGGCGTGATGCTGCTCAACCCGCCCTACGGCGAACGCATCGCCGTGGCCGGCGTGGCGGGCCAGCGCGCCGGCGACGTCGCCCAGCAGCCGCGCGAGATGCGCGAAACCGCCCAGACCGAGGACGGCGCCGACTTCTTCCCCGCCCTGGCCACCCACTGGAAACGCAACTTCGCCGGCTGGAGCGCCTGGATGCTCACCCCCGACCTGAAGCTGCCCGGCCGCATGCGCCTGAAGGAATCGCGACGCGTGCCAATGTGGAACGGCCCCATCGAATGCCGGCTGTTCAAGTTCGACATGGTGGCCGGCGCGGTGCGCCAGCGCCCGCCGCAGGAATGAGCCAGCCCCCGGTGGTGGTGCTGGACACCAATGTCGTGCTCGATGTCTTCCTCTTCGCCGACCCGGCCTCGCAGCCGGTGCGCGACGGACTGGCCGAAGGGCGGCTCGACTGGATCGCCACGCCCCACATGCGCAACGAGCTGGAGCGGGTGCTGGACTATGCCCAACTGGTGCCGCGCCTGGCCTTCTACGGCCTGACGCCGGCCGCCATCCTGCAGAAGTTCGACCGCCACGCCCGCATCGTCGAGCCGGCGCCCAAGATCGGTTTCTCCTGCAAGGATCCGGACGACCAGGTGTTCATCGACCTGGCGGCTGCCCACCGCGCGCAGCTCCTGAGTAAGGACCGGGCGGTGCTCTGCATGCGCAAGCGCCTGGCGGGCCTGGGTGTGACGGTGGGCACGGTGCTCGACACGGCGGCGGTCGATCCGGCCGTGCTGCTGCCCGCGCGCTGACCGGCTTCAGGCGGGTGCTGCGGCCAGCCAGGCCGAGCCGCTGCGCAGGGCATCGGCCGCATCGCAATACTCCAGCCCGATCACCGGATTGGGCGCCTGGTGCGCCAGGCGCACCGCCTCGTCGGCTGTCCCCGCCGGGTCCTGCCCGAAGCCTTCGAGCACACGCACGCCGGCCGCCGTCGGTTCGCCGAATTCGCGCAGCTGGCCCAGGCTGGCGCTGAAGCCTAGCGCCGACAGCAGCCCGGCCGGCAGGGAGGCCGAACGGCCCAGGCGCTGGTATTCGCCCAGCAACTGCAGCGCCGCCCGGGCGACGGCGGCCTGGCGCCTGCCGATGTCCCGGCGCAGGCCGGCCAGCAGCGCGTGCAGCCGTGCATCGCGGCGTTCGGGCGACAGCAGCAGGGCGCCAACCACCAGCAGAGCAGCCAGCGCCAGGGCCAGCGATCCGCCCAGGATCTCGGCCGGGCCGGCCTCCGGCATGCCGGCCTGGCTGCCGAGCATGAAACACATATTGGCGTCCAGCGCCGGCAGGGCGGTGCGGGGATATGCCCGCGCCAGCGCGCCCAGCACGATGAAGGGCGCCACGCTGGCGATCAGGCCGAGCGGCCCGGCCACCTGCGGCTGGATGAAGAAGCGGTAGAGCATGGCGGCCGCCACACCGACGATCACGCCGGCCAGCAGCCTGGGCGCGACCAGGCGCGGCGAGGGCAGCGAGCCCAGCACCATCGAGAAGATGCACACGCCCAGCGCCATCAGCTCGCCGGCGGCCCAGCCGGACCAGAGGCCGGCCAGGGCGGCCACGAAGGTCGCCAGGCCGGCCAGCGGGCCGCGGATGCGGGCGCGTTGCCAGTCGCGCTGCGGCGGCAGGCGCATGGCGGCGGTGACGGCGACGGGGCGGTCGGCGAACAGGGCTTCCTCGGCCTGCACGATCTGGCGCATCGCCTCGTGCAGGCGTGTTTCCGGGCCTTCCGCGCCGTGGGCCGGCCAGGCTGTCGCACCGACGGTTCTTTTGCCATCGGTGCGCAGCTCCTGCGCCTGGGCCAGCAGGCGGCGGGGCAGGGTTTCGTCCACCGCATCGCCGCGCAGACGCCGGGCGCGCAGCGCGCTCGCCGCCGACATCAGGGCCAGGCTGGCGGCGGCCAGGGCGGTGGTGTGGCGCAGGCGGCGCCAGCCCTGCAGCGAGCCGGCGGCCATGGTGCGGGCGGCGGATTCGGCGTCGGCGATCTCCAGCAGGAGTCGCTGTTCATGGGCTGGCTGTTGTGGATCGTCGTGGCCGGACACGGCCTGGGCGGCGAAGTCGGTGGCGTCGGCGGCCATTTTCCGGATGCGCAGGTAGAACTCCCGGCGTCCCGCGGCGGGGGTGAACCAGCCGGTCACCAGGGTCACGGTCAGCACGCCGATCAAGGTGCATTGCACGCGGGCGATGGCCAGGGGCAGGAGTTGCTCGCCTGCATGCAGGCAGGGCAGGAGGACCACCGCGGCGGTCATGCCGGCGAGCGTGGCGGCGTAGCTCTTCACGCCGGGCAGGAGGTGGGTGGCGGTGGCCATGGCGGCTACCCAGAGGGCTAGCGCTGCGAGCAGGGTGAGCGGGTTCCTGGTGGCTGCGAGCAGGGCGAAACCTGCGGCTGCGCCGGCCAGCGTGCCGAGCAGGCGGTAGATGCCGCGCTCTATCAGCAGGCCTCTGGAGGACTGGGCTACCACCCAGACGGGCATGGCGGCCCAGTAGGCGTTCTGGATGTCCAGCTGGGTGGCCAGGGAGAAGGCCAGGAGGGCGGACAGGGACATGCGCAGGGCTTGGGCTAGCTGGGCGCTCGTCATGGGTTTGGGGCTTGTTTTTTGGTGGGATTGGGGCTTGACGATAGTGGGGGGAGTCTGTCTGGGGGCTGACCTGCGGGTGGGTCTCCTGGCGGAGGGCGGAGCTGGGGCTGCGCGCCCCAGACCGCGCTCACTTTCTTTGCTTCGCCAAAGAAAGTAAGCAAAGAAAGGCGACCCGACACCCGAGGCCCTTCGGGCACCGCTGCGGTACTCGCAAAGGCGGGGTCCACGACAACTCGCCTTCGGCTCAAACAGGTCGTGGCCCTGATCCGCCTTTGCTCCGTTCCTCGCTCTCGGGCTCACGGGACCCGGGAGCGGGAGCGGGGGCAGGGGCAGCCACTGCTTCGCAGGGCTACGGGCCTTCGCTTTGCTCGGCCTGCTTATTGTTGGGTGCGGAGGTCTGCTGTCCGGGCTGCGGCGGTGGCCAGGGCCAGTGTTGCGCCCAGGGCGCAGGTGGCGGGCCAGCCGGCTTGTTGCCAGGCGATGGAGCCGGCGGCGCTGCCGGCGGCGGCGCCGATGAAATAGGCGGTCATGTAGACGGCGTTGATCCGGCCGCGTGCCGAGGGCTGTAATCGGTACACCACGCTCTGGTTGCTGATGTGGATGCCCTGCAGCGCCATGTCCACGATCAGCATGCCGGCCAGGAACCAGCCGAGGTGGGTGCCACCCAGGTAGAGCGCGGCCCAGCCGAGGATCAGCAGCAGGGCCGATGCGCCGGTGGTCGCCTGCTGGCGTCCCTGGTCGGCCCAGCGGCCGGCCAGGTTGGCGACCAGGGCGCCGGCCACGCCTACCAGGCCGACCAGGCCGATGGCGGTGTCGCCCATGCGGAACGCCGGGCCGGACAGCAGCAGGGCCATGGTCGAGAACAGGCAGCTGACCGAGGCGAAGGACAAGGCGCCCAGCCAGGCCCGGCTGCGCAGCCGCGGATGGCGGCGCAGCAGCGTGCCCATCGAGCGCAGGATCTGGCCGTAGCGCGCGGATTCGGCATTGCGCGAGGACGGCAGCGCCCACCACAGCAGGGCGGCCACCAGCAGCATCACTGCGCCCGAGATCCGGTAGACCATGCTCCAGCCGCCCCAGCCCGAGAGCAGGCCGGCCACGCTGCGGGCGGCCAGGATGCCGGTCAGCAGGCCGCTCATCACCAGGCCCGTCGCCCGGCCGCTGCGGCCGGGCGCGGCCAGGGCGGCGGCCATGGGCACCAGCACCTGCGAGGCCACCGAGAACAGGCCGGCCATGGCGGTGCCGATGGCCAGCATGCCGAAGCCGCAGGCGAATCCGCTGACGAACTGGCCGGCGGCCGCCAGCAGCATCAACGACACGGCCAGGGCGCGGCGCTCCAGCATGTCGGCCAGGGGCACCAGCAGCAGCAGGCCGCAGGCATAAGCGACCTGGGCGATGGTGACGGTGAGCGCCGCGCGGGATTCGGCGATGCCCAGGTCGCGTGCGATCGAATGCAGCAGCGGCTGGTTGAAGTAGTTGCCGCCGGCGCACAGGCCGCAGGCCATGGCCATCAGCAGCAGGACGGGGGTGGAGAGCGGGGCGGCGGGGCGCGCGCCTGTCATCGGTCTTCGTCCCGCAGGGCGGCGGTGGCGTCGATCTCGAAGAGCATGCCGTCCAGCGCCAGGCGGGGCACCGGGATCAGGGTGCAGGCAGGCGTGGCCAGCGTGCCCCAGCGGCGCATCAGGGCCTGGCTGAAGATGCCCAGGCGCTCCTGCGAATGGTCGACCACCAGGGCGGTCAGCTCGGCCACGTCGGCCCAGCCGGCGCCGGCCGCGGCCAGGGCGGTGTGCAGGTTGTCGAGCGCCTGTTCGACCTGTGCGGCGAAGCCGGGCGCCAGACGGCCTTCGGCATCCTCGCCGCCCTGGCCGGCGACGAAGATCAGCCGCGCCGGGCCGGTGATGCAGGCCAGGTGCGAATAGCCGTTGGGTCGCGGATCGTAGAGGCCGGCGGGGTTGAGCATGTGCAGGGAGAAGGCCATGGTCGGGACGCGCTTGGGGCGCCAGGAGCTGAAGACCTCGCCGAGTATCGAGCCTCAACTTCACTTGAGGTCAAGCACTATTCGTCCATGCCAAGATGGCGTCCTGCCTGTCCCTTCGCCGAATCCCAATGTCCCTCAAACCCAGCCGCCCCACTGCCAGCGAAAGACTCACCGTGGGCGAGGCCGCCGCCCGCAGCGGCCTGTCGGTATCGGCCCTGCATTTCTACGAAAGCCGCGGGCTGATCGACAGCGAACGCAATGCCGGCAACCAGCGGCGTTATCCACGCGCGGTGCTGCGCCGGCTGGCGGTGATCAAGGTGGCCCAGCGCATGGGATTGCCGCTGCAGGCGATCGCCGATGCGCTGGCGCGGCTGCCGGTGGGGCGCAACCCGACGCGGGCGGACTGGCGGCGCATGTCCACCGCCTGGCGCGCGGAGCTGGACGAACGCATCCACACGCTGACGCAGCTGCGTTCGCAGCTCGATGGCTGCATCGGCTGCGGCTGTCTCTCGCTCAAGGTCTGCCCGCTGCGCAATGCGGGCGATGTGCTGGCGGGCGAGGGACCGGGGCCCCATTTCCGCGAAGACGTCTAGGCGCCCGGGGCGGGGGCTTACCAGCTCGCGCCGAAGCTGCCGCGCAGCTCCTCGATGCTGTGTTCGGACAGCGGCTCGGGCTTGGTCATCAGCCACAGCCGCGCCGTTTCTTCCAGCTCTTCCAGCACCGCGCTGGCCTCGGCCGGCGAGCGGTGCCAGACGTTGGGGCCCAGCCGATCCAGCATCACCGCGCGGATCGCGCGCCCGGCCTGCTGCGCGGCGGCGATGCGCTGCGCCACCAGTTCGCCCACCACCGGATCGCCCGGCCGGTGGTAGGGGATCAGCGGCACCCGGCCGACCTTCATCACGAAGTAGGGCGTGATCGGCGGCAGGATGCTGTCGGGCTGCCACACACCGGCCAGGGTCAGCGCGACCAGGTGGGTGGAGTGGGTGTGGATCACGCAATGCGCCCCGGGGTCGGCGCCGTAGATGCGCCGGTGCAGCACCAGGGTCTTCGATGCGCGGTCGCCAGAGGTCTGCACGCCCTGGGCATCGACGGCGGCCAGGCGGGCCGGGTCGAGCGCGCCCAGGCAGGCGTCGGTGGGGGTGATCAGGTAGCCGTCCTCGGTGCGCACGCTGATGTTGCCGGCCGTGGCATGCACATAGCCGCGGGCATACAGGGAGGCGCCGACACGGCAGATCTCTTCGCGCAGTTTGCTGTCGCTCATGCCAGTCGCTCGAATGCCTTGGTGAAGAAGTCGGGAGTGCCGAAGTTACCCGACTTGAGCGTCACATGCAGCGTCTCGCCCGGGCAGGCCGGCGACTGCACCGCGGTCCAGGGCACGCCGGGGTCGATCTGCGGGCCGATGGCCATCTGCTGCACACCGAGCTCCTGCACCACCGCGCCCGAGGTCTCGCCGCCGGCCACGACCAGCTGGCGCACGCCGCGCTCCACCAGGCCCAGGGCGATGTGCGAGAGCGCCTCTTCCACGATGGCGCCGGCGCGCGCCACGCCCAGCTGCGCCTGCACCTGCTTGACGGCGGCGGGCTCCGCGGTGGCATAGACCAGCACCGGCCCCTCCTGCAGCTGCCGCCCGGCCCAGGCCAGGGCCTGGCCGACCAGGTCGGTGCCTTCGGCCAGCGCCAGCGGGTCGATGGCGAAACTGGCGCCGCCGGCCTTCTGGAATTCCGCCACCTGCGCATTGGTCGCCAGCGAGCAGCTGCCCGAGACGATGGCGCGCTGGCCGCTGGCGGGCGGCAGGCGGTCGGCGCTGCCCTGTGCACCCTCGAAGCCCGGCCAGTTCTGCGGCAGGCCGATGGCCACGCCCGAGCCGGCGGTCACCAGGGGCATGCCCTTGACGGCCGCGCCTATGGTCATCAGGTCGTGGTTGGAGACGGCATCGACCACGGCGATCTTCACGCCCTCGGCCTGCAGCGCGGCGAAGCGCTCGCGCACGGCGGCCTCGCCGCGCGCCACCACGTCGTAAGCCACCAGCCCGACCGGGTGGCGCGTCTGCGGCTGCAGCACCCGCACCAGGTTGGCGTCGGTCATGGGGGTCAGCGGATGGTGACGCATGCCGCTGTCGCTCAGCAGCTGGTCGCCGACGAAGAGATGGCCCTTGAAGACGGTGCGCCCGTTGTCCGGGAAGGCCGGCGTGGCGATGGTGAAGCCGGTGCCCAGCGCCTCCATCAGCGCGTCGGTCACCGGGCCGATATTGCCCTCGGCGGTGGAGTCGAAGGTGGAGCAGTACTTGAAGTAGACCTGCTCCACGCCCTGCGCACGCAGCCACTGCAGCGCGGCCAGCGATTCGGCGACCGCCTCGGCCGGCGCCGTGGTGCGCGACTTCAGCGCCACCACGATGGCGTCCGCATCCACACGCGCTGCCGCGTCGGCCGGCACCCCGATGGTCTGCACGGTGCGCATGCCGCCGCGCACCAGGTTGTTGGCCAGGTCGGTGGCGCCGGTGAAGTCGTCGGCGATGCAGCCGAGCACGGGCCTGGATTCAGCCATTTGCGTTTCCTTTTTCTCTAAGCGATGAAAGCCTCGATCAGCAGCACACCCGCCAGGCCGATGAAGGACTGCAGCGACAGCATCAGTGTCCAGGTGCGGAAGGTCTGCGCGACCGAAAGCTGGAAGTATTCCTTGAACAGCCAGAAGCCCGAATCGTTCACATGCGAGAGCATCACCGCGCCCGAGGCCGTGGCCAGCACCAGCAGTTCCGGCGACAGGCCCGGATGCGCCAGCGCCAGCGGCGCGACGATGCCGGTGGCCGCCACCGTGGCGACGGTGGCCGAGCCGATGCAGATGCGCAGCAGCGCCGCGATCGCCCAGGCCAGGATCAGCGGGTTCACCGGCCAGCCCGAGGCATGGTGGGTGATCAGCGCATCGACCTTGATCAGCGTCAGCATCTCCTTGAAGCCGCCGCCCGCACCCAGGATCAGCAGGATGGCGCCCAGCGGCGCCAGGCCCTTGCTGGCCATCTTGCCGACCTGCTCCAGGCTGTAGCCCGAACGCAGGCCGAGCGCGAAGAAGGCGAAGATGACGGCCGCCAGCAGCGACAGGATGGGGTTGTTCAGCGCGCTGAAGAAGTTCCAGGCGCCCGTGCCCTTGGCCGTGTTGGCCAGGCCCAGGGTGCCGATGAGCATCAGCGCCGGCGGCAGCAGCACCGCCACGATGGAGGCGGGCAGCGACACCCGGGCCAGCTCTTCGGCGCTGGTCTCGCGGGCGCCGACCGGGCCGGCATTGAGGTCGGGCGCCGGGCCGAACCAGCGGGCGGCGAACTTGGTGAAGAGCGGGCCGCAG